>JAKLIY010000033.1 GCA_022709365.1 Pseudomonadota bacterium | reverse complement strand
CCGCAAGATTCGTGCACGTATAATTGACTGGCGTGCTAATCAAATATTGAACGTATTGCTGTTTGGTTATCATGTCGAGATTATACCAAAACAATCAACAACCTGGAACTCCAAGCGAAAGTCCTGGCACTATAGACGGTGTGCAGGGTCGTATAAATTAAAAGACGATTGTATATTGGCAATTCGGCAATTGGGTAACTCGGGAGATCACGCTGATGATGGACGCTACGGAACACATGAACAATGCTATGCCTATCCAGCGCTTATGGATACGAAAAGCGGCTCTGGGGCTAGCTTATGTCATGGTCTGGATCACGCTTTGGCATATAACCGAGGCCTTCAACCAAATCACCGGGGTTGCGCTCTGGGTGCCTTGCGCCGGTCTAACCTTTGCCCTGCTGTTGGACTATGGAGGCCGGGCGCTGCCATTACCCCTGCTCGCCGCCCTGTTCGCCGGGTGGCCCGCCTGGTCGGGGGAACTTTGGCCGTATAACCTGGCGGCCAGTCTGGCGCCACTGCTGGGTTACCTGGTTGCCACTTACATCCTGCGCCATCGTCCCGGTGGGCAGCGACCTGGCGCCTGGCGATTTGACGATCCCCGCCGGGTCGCCGCCCTTCTGGGTGCGGCGGTGCTCGGTGCGCTGTTCGCGGCGCTGGCGGACGCTCCCTTATCGCAGGCGGCGGGCTGGTCGCCGCCGGGTCTACCGTGGCTGGAGATGGTAGGGCGCAACTGGGTGGGTCATTTTATCGGCATTGCCACCCTCACGCCGCTGGTGCTGCTGTTCGTCGCGCCTATCGCTTGTCGGTGGGGCCGGGGGGAATCCGGACGTTTACTGGACACCGTTCCGGATATTGAATCGCCGTCGGTCGGTCTGAGCCTCTTGCAAGGGGGGCTGTCGGTCGTATTACTGGGAGTGTTGCTGTGGATGTCCCACCCGCAATGGCTGGGCCAACCCTATCCATTCATGACCTTGTTGCTATTGCCAATATTGACCTGGATCGCGGCAACCCATAGTGCACAGGGTATCGCACTAACAGTGTTCCTGTACCAGTTAGGCATCATGGCGTTGGCCACCCAAGCCGGACAGCCTGACTTGACATTTCAGTATCAAATGGCGATGGCCGTCATCGCCGCGTCAGGTTTGTTGACCGGAGCGGTGTCCCAGGCGCGGTTGGCCGATATTGCCCACTTCCGTGACTTGGCCGAAGCCTCCAACGATCTGCTATGGGAGTTCGATGACCAGGGCCGATTGTGCGATCTACGTGGGCATTTTTCCCGAACGCCAGACACTTTCAGCAATCAACTGGGAAAAAGCTGGCGGGAGTACATCATTCAGCAAGAATTGGATACAGGGTTTGCTGCCCTGCGGGTAGCCCTCCAGGAGCGTCAACGGTTTCAGCAAGTCATGCTCCGTATCCGGCTGCCGGGCCGGAAAGGGCCGGTGTGGACGCGCAACAGCGGATTGCCGTTATTCGATGACAGCGGCGAGTTCCGGGGCTATCGCGGCACAACCACCGATATCAGCGACTATCAACAGGCTGAAGCAGAGCGCCAGCGGGTGGAAACCTTGTTGCAGGACTATGACCGGAATCTGGAAGCACAGGTCGAAGCCCGGGTCGTGGAGCGAACCCGGATGCTGGCCGAGGTAAGCCAGCGCAACTGGCAGTTGGCCAATTTTGACAGTCTGACCGGACTGCCCAACCGCAACCTGTTGTTTGAACATCTGCGTAAAAGCTTGCAACAGGCGCGGCGTCAATGGCGAATGTTGGCGCTGCTGCTGGTGGATCTGGACGGCTTCAAGGAAGTCAATGATACTTTCGGCCATGAGATGGGCGATGAATTACTCCGGCAGGTGGCCGAGCGCCTGCGCCAATGCATCCGTGCTACGGATACCGCAGCTCGACTGGGCGGCGATGAGTTCATTATCATGCTGACGGATTTGGAGCAGGCGGATGCGGCTGAGGCCGTCGCTCGTAAATTGATCGCCCGCCTGGCGGAACCCGTGTCGCTGAGTGAAATGACGGCAACGGTAACCGCCAGCGTGGGCATTGCGCTCTATCGCCCGGAATGGCCGGCGAATCTGGATATGGGGATGGCGTTGCTGCGGCGGGCGGATGCGGCCATGTACGAGGCTAAACGGGCCGGTAAAAATGACTGGCGGTTTGCTGAGCTGCAGGGATTGGAGAGTGAATAATGCGCATCACCTCTGATGATTCCAAGGAGCAATGTTCATGATGGCATGGGTTGCTGATCCCACCATTTGGCTCGGTCTGGCGACTCTAGTCATTCTGGAGATCGTCCTAGGGATCGACAATCTCATCTTCATCGCCATTCTTGCTGACAAGCTCCCGCCGGCGGAGCGCGACCGGGCGCGGATTATCGGCCTGACCCTGGCGATGGTCATGCGCCTGGTGTTGCTGGCCAGCATCTCCTGGCTGGTCACCCTGACCACACCGTTGTTCACGTTCTTGGGTCAACCCTTCTCCGGCCGCGACCTGATCCTGGCTATCGGCGGGTTGTTCCTGTTGTTCAAAGGCACCATGGAACTGCATGAACGCCTGGAGGGCGGCGACGAGCATCACGACGGGCCGAAGCTGTATGCCGGTTTCTGGCCGGTGGTGGCGCAGATTGTGGTGCTGGATGCCGTATTTTCCATCGATGCCGTGATCACCGCTGTGGGGATGGTCGAACATCTGCCCCTGATGATGGCCGCAGTGATCATTGCCATTGTGCTGATGATGATTGCCAGCAAGCCGCTGACCCGCTTTGTCAGCGCCCACCCCACCGTGATCATTCTCTGCCTGGGCTTTCTGTTAATGATCGGGTTCAGTCTGGTGGCCGAAGGACTGGGCTTCCATATCCCCAAGGGCTATTTGTACGCCGCCATTGGTTTCTCGGTACTCATCGAAGTCTTCAACCAGTGGGCGCAATTCAATCGCCGCCGATTTCTGGCCGGCAAGCGCCCATTGCGGGAACGTACCGCCGAGGCGGTACTCCGCCTGCTGGGTGGACATGTGGAACCGGCTGAAGTGGGCGAAGACGTGGCAGCGCTGGCCAGCAGTGTCGAAAACCCCGCGTTCCTGTTTGATCAAACGGAGCGCGCCATGATCCGCAGCGTCCTGCATCTGGCCGAGCGGCCCATCCCGGCACTGATGACTCCGCGTCTGGACATCGTTTGGCTGAATATGGAAGCCGACGCGCAGCAACTACGGGAAACCCTGCAACAACATCCCTACAGCCGCTATCTGGTTTGCCGGGGTGAATTGGACGACCTGCAAGGCGTGGTGCAGGGACGTGATTTACTCGCCGGGGTACTGGCGGGCGAGCCACTGAACCTCCAGACGGCGCTCCGTGAGCCATTGATCGTCCACGAGGGCATGAACACCCTGAAGGTGCTGGCGCAATTACGTCAGCATCCGATTCCCCTGGCGGTGGTGGTGGATGAGTACGGCGGCGTCGAAGGCATCGTCACCGCGTCTGACATTCTGGCTTCCATCGCCGGCGACTTGGCGGATACCGCCAACATTGACATACCGAGTGTGCAAGAACAGGACGGGGTCTGGCTGCTGGACGGCAGCCTGCCTCTGGATGAACTGCGAAACATTTTGCAGTACGAGGATTTGCCCAGAGATTCTGACTATCACACCTTAGCCGGACTGGTGCTTAACCAATTGGGAGAGGTTCCCAGTGGCGGCGAGCAGTTCGCACTGGAAGGTTATCAATTTGAAGTCGTCAGCATGGACGGACACCGAATCAACCAGGTGCGTGTTCGTTTTGGCGGCGCTGAAGGGCGCCGGCACGCATGACGGCACCTACATTGATAGAGAACAACAGACTGAGCTTGTATAGCCTCTCAAGCTGCTTCCAGATGAGCGATCAGCAACTGCAACCGACGCTCGCCACGCCACTCATTCACATCCAGCCGGTAGGCGATGCGCACCCGCGCCGTGCCGGGAACAAAAACACCCACCTGATTAAACGCCACGGCTTCCAAGGTGAATCCCGCACCCAGTGGCCGTAGCGACAGTTTCAAATGCTGCTCCTTCATCACTCGATGGGACAATACTTCAAACACTCCATCGAACAGCGGTTCGGGAAAGCCCTGACCCCAAGGACCGCCCTGACGCAACAGTTCAGCGATCTCCAGGGAAAACTCCGCCGGGGCCAACTCACCATCGCTCAGCAACCGACCCTGCAGGTCATCATCGCTGAGCCACTGGCGGGTTTCGGCATCGAACGCCTGGTTGAACGCCGCGAAATGCTCCATCGCCAAGGTCAGTCCAGCGGCCATGGCGTGACCGCCAAAATGGCTGATCAGCCCCGGGTGCTGCGTCGCCACTGCCGCCAGGACGTCGCGCAGGTGCATTCCCGGCACCGAGCGGCCTGATCCCTTGATTTTGCCGTCGCGATCGGCGGCGAACACGATCACGGGCCGATTTAACCGCTCCTTTAACCGCCCGGCAATGATGCCGACTACGCCCTGATGCCATTCGGGATTGAACAGGCACAAGCCGAAGGGCAGGGTGCTGGCATCCGGGGCTAACTGCTCGATCCGCGCCAGCGCCTGCGCTTCCATTTCGGCAGTCAACTCACCGCGCTGCCGGTTGATTTCATGCAACCGGCGGGCGATGCTCCGGGCGGTCTCCAAATCGTCGCTGAGCAGGCATTCGATGCCCTGACTCATATCTTCCAGCCGACCGGCGGCATTGAGCCGGGGACCGAGATAGAAGCCGATGTCACCGGCGCTCAGTCGAAACTGCGGGCGACCGGTCACCTCGCATAAAGCGGTGATGCCGGGAATGCACTGGCCTTGACGAATCCGCCGCAAGCCTTGCTCGACCAGAATGCGGTTGTGATGGTCCAGTCGCACCACATCGGCCACCGTGCCGAACGCCACCAAATCGAGAAACTGGGCCAGATTCGGTTCGGCCAACCTGTGCTCGGCAAACCAGCCCACTTCCCGCAACCGTGCCCGCAGCGCCATCAACACATAGAAAATGACGCCCACGCCGGCGATATTCTTGCTGGGAAATACATCGCCCGGCTGATTGGGATTGATGATTACCTCGGCGGCTGGCAACTCCCGACCCGGTGAATGGTGATCGGTAATTAGCACCTTCATGCCCCGGGCTTGAGCGGCCTTCACCCCTTCATGGCTGGAGATGCCGTTGTCCACGGTAATCAGCAGATCGGGCTGCTCTTCCGCCGCCACCGCCACGATTTCCGGCGTCAGGCCGTAGCCGTGTTCGAAGCGGTTCGGCACCCGATAACCGACCCAGGCAGCGCCTAGCGCCCGCAGCGCCCGCACCGCCAGCGAACAACTGGTTGCGCCGTCGGCGTCGAAGTCGGCGATGATCAGGATGCGCCAGCGCTCGCGCAGCGCGGTGTGCAGCAGTTCGACCGCGTGTTCCATATTCAGGAGCGCGCCCGGCGAGGTCAGCAACCGCAACTCCCGTTGCAGTTCGTGGGGCGTATGCAGGTCGCGAGCCGCGTAAATGCGTTGCAGCAACGGCGGAACCGGCAGGTCATGTGCTAGATCGCACATGCGGCGGACGATGGATTTACGCATTGGGTTATCCAATGACTGCGGGTTCTACCCGGTTGCGGCCATTTTGCTTGGCCTGGTACAGGGCGACATCGGCCTGGCGCAGCAAATCATTCAAATCAGCCGTGACCGGATTGAGACTCGCCAGGCCCAGGCTGACGGTGAAATTCAGGAGACCCTGTTCTGTGTCGATCGTATGCCCAGCAATCGCCTGACGCAGGCGTTCCGCAACGACCCGGGCGTCGACGAAATCCGTTTGGGGCAACAAAATGGCGAATTCTTCACCGCCGAGCCGGGCGAACAAATCGATCTCGCGTAATTGGCGCTGCCCGGTCATCGCCAGCACCTTGAGTACTTCGTCGCCGAGGTGATGACCGAAGCGGTCGTTGATCAATTTGAAGCGGTCGGCGTCGATCATGAGCAGGGACAGCGGCATCCGGTAGCGCCGGGCGCGTTCGAACTCCTGGGTCGCGGTTTCCATGAAATGGCGGCGGTTATGCAGACCAGTCAGGCTGTCAGTCGTCGCCAGTTCCACCAATTTAGCCTGCGCCTGCTGGCGCTCAGCGATTTCCCGCTCTAAATCAGCGGTGCGCTCGTTGATCTGGCTGAGCGCTGCGCCGAATGCACCAACGGCGCTGGCGATATCGTCCAGTTCCTGCAAGCGCTCGCGTCGCATCCGGAGGACACTTGGCTGGTTATGGATTTGCTTCAGGCCGTAAGTAGTGCGCAGGATCGGTTGAACAACCGCCCGTTGGACGAAGAGGATCATGATGACGAACAGTAGCGCCAAGCCGCCCGACACCAGAACGACCACCAGCATCGCCCGCTTGGCTTGGCGGGCAATGCGGGCGCTGCCCTCGAAGACAGTGACCGCCGCGTCGACGGATAGATGCTGGACCAGGTTTTCCAGGATAGCGCTGGCTTCTTGCCAGTCATTCGCCAATACCACTTTGCCGTCTGGAAGCGATTTCTGCGCAGGTTCGGTCGGTCGGCGAACCGCGTCCTGTTGCGCCCGGTATGTCGCCATCCGCTCGATGATGCCGTAGACCTGATTGACCTGGTGTTTGATGCTGGCGTCTTTTTCGTAGACCGCATCCATCGCCAGAATCCGCGCTGCCAACTGGGCTTCGCGCCGTTCGGCGGGGTCATCGCTATGCTGGACGATCTCGCCGAATACCTTCAACCGTTCCAGGTTAACGACGGTGCGAACTTCGGCCTGGATATCCGGCAACAGGATGCGGGTCGCCTCCTCGGCCAGCCGCAGAATGTCATGCTGGACATTCAGCAGTACGGTGGCGGCCACGCCACCCAGTACTCCAGCGATGATCGCCCCCAGCAACAGGGTGGGAACCAGGCGCGGTCGGCGGTTTTCGTTCCGGGCTGACGATGCGGTGTGCATACCAGTAGATTCCCGCTGGCGCGTTCGTCAGTAGATACTGAAGGGGAAGTAGCGGGCATTAATTCTATGGTAGGTCCCATCGAGCCAGAGCTTGCGCAATGCGGCGTTGATGGCGTCCCGTAGCGGGATATCGCCTTTGCGGACTTGGATATAGGCGGCTTCACTGGTCTCGTTAATCGCCAGTGGCGGACCGATGATGTCAAGTTCCTGTCCCGCCGTGGAGCGCAGAAATTCGAAGGCGGATAAATTGTCGGCCAACACCAGGGCGACTTCACTCCGACTCAGCGCGGCGAAAGCGTCGGTGATGGTCGCCGTGAACTTGAGCGTAGCCGCCGGGTAGTGTTTTTGCAGATAGTCGGCGTAGGTCGTGTCGGCTTGGGTAGCCAGAATCTTGCCGTGCGCGGTCTCCGGGCTGACCTCAGTTATACCCGTGTCGCGGTGGCCAATGAACACGTTGCGGGTCCGGTAATAGGAGTCGGTAAATTCGGCTTGCTGCTCCCGCGCCGGGGTCTTGGCCATACTGGCGACGATCACGGCATAACGTCCCGCTGCCAGGCCGGGCAACAATTCATTCCACGGAACGATAATGATCTCGCAGTCCTTTTCGAGGTGGCGGCATAACTCCTGAGCGATGTCCACATCGAAGCCTGCTAATTGGCCCTGTTCATTAGTGAAGCTGAAGGGCGGATAAGCGCCTTCGGTCGCGATGCGCAGGCGTTCAGCGGCGCTAGCGATGGAGAGTCCGCCACAAAGTCCCAGAATCAGCAGCCGGAATAAGGTCTTGAACATGACGATTCTCTATGGGCCTCTAAATCACCGGTCGGTTCCGCCGCCAGAATCGCCAGCGCGCGGCGCGCGGCACTGAATACCGGCGACCTCGACCACAATGTAGATGCAGCGCCGCCAGTTGGCCGGTTTGCAATAACCGCCGGCAGGGGGCAAACCAGTCCCGCTCCATCGCGGCCACATGATCCACCCACGCCAGGGGATCACCATCCGTCCGGTCATAACGCGCCAAATCCAGCACCACCAGACTGTCCGTGTCATGCGTGGACACTTCCCGCCAATCACTGGCGTTTTCAGGAACCGGGCTAACCGCAACGCCGGCGAGTCGCGCCAAGCCACGAGTTAACCGATCATCGGCGTACAACTCGGCGGCAGGGGCCTGAGCGCCCGCTGGGAGGACGCCGCCCCCCCACAGCCACAGGCCGTTAATCATCGGTTGGTTACGTTCATCGCGCGCCCGATTGACCGGATGACTATGGAACAGCATCTGCGCTTCAGTCAGCAAGGTATGCCAGCGCCGGACATTCGGCCCGTAGGGAAGCAGGGGGTTGATGTCGCGGCCAATCGCGTCGAACAAGGGATAGGTGCGCAGGCCGGGATCCTCCGGCAGGCGCAGATACCAGCGATCCGGGCAGGGGACGTGTAGTTGCAACCCGTCGGCAGCGAAGGTCTGATCAAACGCCGCCGCCAACGCCGCCGCTTCGACGGACTCAATCGCCAACGCCCGGGCATCGACCAGCAAAACGCCCTGCACATCAGGGCGCAGATGCACCGGATCCGCCCGCAACCACCAACCATTGTCCGGTTCACCGCCATCCGCCAGCGCTGTCACCGCCGCCACCGGTAAATCCGTCTCGGCGGGGATTGGTACGCCAAACAGGTGAAACAGCACGGCGTCCATGGATGCTGGCATTTCTGCGACATCGGCCCGCGCCAGCAACCATTCCAACGCTGGCGCTGTGGGGCGAGGAACCATCAGCTCAACCGGCCACGGTCCCAGCAAGCCAGGAATCAACAAATGCAAAGTGGTCGCCACCGTCAGTCTGCGTCCAGGTGTTCCAGTCGGATGCGCGTGACCGGGGCGCGAATGCTGGCCAGCGCCTCAATGGTGGCAATGGCTTCATTCATCCGTTGTTCCTGCACCTCATAAGTCAGCAGAATAATCGGTACATCGCTGGCCCCTGGCGCGGGTTCCTTTTGCAGAAGCGCCTCAATACTGATGTCGCGGTCGGCGAGAATCCGCGTTACCTCGGCCAGCACCCCAGGCCGATCCTGCGCTTGCAACCGCAGGTAATAGGCGGTTTCCACCGCAGCCATCGGCCAGACTGGCAGATTGGACAGCGCGTCGGGCTGAAAGGCCAGATGCGGCACCCGGTTGTCGGGATCGGCGGTCAGGGTGCGCACCACGTCGATGATGTCGGCGACTATTGCCGAAGCGGTCGGTTCCGCGCCGGCCCCGGCCCCGTAGTACAGACTCTGGCCGACGGCGTCGCCCTTGACCAGCACGGCATTCATGACGCCATTCACATTGGCCAGCAGTTGCCGTTCCGGGATCAGCGTTGGGTGAACCCGTAGTTGCACGCCGCGCTCATCACGGCGGGCGATGCCCAGATGCTTGATGCGGTAGCCGAATTCCTCAGCGTAGGCGACATCTTCGCGGGTGATGCGGCGGATCCCTTCGATGTAAACCTGGTCGAACTGCAAGGGAATGCCGAAGGCGATAGAAGCGAGAATGGTCAGCTTATGCGCGGCGTCGATCCCTTCGATATCGAAGGTCGGATCGGCCTCCGCATAGCCCAGCGCCTGCGCTTCGGCCAGCACCTCCGGAAAGTCGCGGCCCTTGTCGCGCATCTCGCTCAGGATGAAATTGGCGGTGCCGTTGATGATGCCGGCCACCCATTCAATCCGGTTGCCGGCCAGTCCTTCGCGAATGGCCTTGATGATCGGGATGCCGCCGGCCACTGCCGCCTCGAAACCCACCATCATGCCGGCATTGCGGGCGGCGGCGAAGATTTCATTACCGTGTTTGGCGATCAGCGCCTTGTTGGCCGTGACGACGTGCTTGCCGTTGGCCAGCGCCCGCAACGCCAGACTGCGCGAGGGTTCATAGCCGCCCATCAGCTCGACGATGATCGACACTTCGGGATCGTCCACCACTTCCAGCGCTTCACCGGTCAGTTTCATGCCAGTGGTGTTCGCTGTCGTCGTGTCCAGATTGCGGGCGGCAGCGTGGGTGATCAGGATTTCCCGCCCGGCGCGTCGGCTGATTTCTCCGGCGTTACGGGCCAGAACGTGGGTGACGCCGCCGCCGACCGTACCCAGGCCCAGCAGGCCGACTTTGACTGGAGGATAGACGCTCATGATTCAGGCTCCCGCCGCTGACGCCAGGATTGGCGCATAGGTATCACGACCATCCCGGCGGAACATCTCACGGATGCCGCGCAGCGCTTGCCGGGTGCGATGTTCATTCTCGATCAGTCCGAAACGGACGTGATCATCGCCATATTCGCCGAAGCCGATGCCGGGCGACACGGCGACTTTGGCTTCAGCCAACAGTTTCTTGCAAAATTCCAGCGAACCGAGCGCCCGATACGGTTCAGGAATCGGTGCCCAGACAAACATGGTGGCCTTGGGTTTGGCGACAGGCCAGCCCAGGGCGTTCAAACCGTCGCAAAGGACGTCGCGGCGCTTGCGGTACAGCTCGCAAATCTCGCCGACGCACTCCTGTGGCCCTTCCAGCGCAGCGATAGCGGCCACCTGGATCGGAGTGAACATGCCGTAATCGAGATAGGACTTCATCCGCGCCAGTGCCGCGATCAGCGTCGGGTTGCCGCACATGAAGCCCACTCGCCAGCCCGGCATGTTGTAGCTCTTGGACAGGGTGAAAGACTCCACGGCGATGTCCTTGGCGTCGGGGACTTGCAGAATCGACGGGGCGACGTAGCCATCAAAGACCAGATCGGCATACGCCAGGTCGTGAATCACCCAGATTTCATGTTCGCGGGCGATAGCGACCACTTTTTCGAAGAAGTCCAGTTCCACGCATTGGGTCGTGGGATTAGCCGGGAAGTTCAGCACCAGCATCTTCGGGCGCGGCCAGGAATCTTTAATGGCTTTTTCCAGTTCGGCGAAGAAATCCACGCCGGGCGCCAGCGGTACATGGCGGATGTCGGCCCCGGCGATGACAAAGCCGTAGGGGTGGATCGGATAAGCCGGGTTAGGGACCAGCACTGCATCGCCCGGCCCCATGGTCGCCAGGGCCAGATGGGCCAGACCTTCCTTGGAGCCGATGGTGACAATGGCTTCGGACTCGAAGTCGAGATTCACGGCATAGCGGGTTTCATACCAGCGGCAAATAGCCCGGCGCAGGCGGGGGATGCCGCGTGAGACGGAATAGCGATGCGTATCGTCGCGCTGGGCGACCTCGACCAGTTTATCGACGATGTGTTTTGGCGTCGGCTGATCGGGGTTGCCCATGCCAAAATCAATGATGTCCTCGCCGCGCGTGCGGGCCTGAGCTTTCAGGTCGTTGACGATGTTGAAGACGTAGGGCGGCAGACGTTTGATGCGTTGAAAGTCGGCGTTCAAAGTGGCGTTTCCAAGGGCTGAATCGGATAGTCTCCGCCCAGGCGAACCGCGTCGGACTCGGAGACAGGAGGACATGGACCGGCCAAGTTTAAGTCAATCGCAAAGTTCACGCCCTCCCCTAAAGGGAGGGGGAATCAGCAGGGCATCAGAACAGCTTGAGGATCGAGCCGACAATAGCGGCAGAGGAAACCAGGATGGCGATAATGCCTACGACCAGCGCCAGCGTAGCGCGCGACTGAGTCGGTCCACCGCCCTGCGAGAAATTGGCCGCGGCTTGCTGAATAGAGCGTTCAGAGGTTTCCCGGGCGATGGTCTCGATGATCGGCTGGATGCCAGAGCGAACCATTTGTATGATCTGCTGCTTGAATTCCGGGGAACCCGTGGCCATGACCAATGTTTCCTGACTATGGCGTCGAACCTGATCTTCAGTTTCCTTGAGCAACTCGTCCCGGTTGACTTCCAGTCCACGCGCAACGTTGCGCTGCGAAACCCCTTCGCTGACCTCGCGAGCTGTCTGCTCAGCCACTGCCCGGGCGCTTTCCTGAGCCGCGGCGCGCGCTGTCCGTTCCGCAGTACCACGGGCGATTTCAGTCGCTACCTGCTTGGCGGCTTCCTGAGCGGCGCGCACCGCGGCATGCGCTGCCCGCCGGCCTAGATCCTCGGAGATGCTGCGCGCGGCCTGGGTAGCCGCTTCCCGCGCCAGGTTGGGCACCAATTCCTGGATGATGTCGCGGGCGACCTTTTCGGCGGACGCCCAAGCAGCGCGCTCGGCGATCTGCTCGATGTCAGCAACGGACAGACCGGCTTCAGTCGCTGCTGGTTTCGACGGAGCTGATGGAATTTCGAGAGCGACCGGCGGTTTGGTGGGTTCCATGGCCAGGGGCTCTTTTTCGACGACACGCGGCGTGGGAATAGCCACGGCTGCAGGCTCTTCCATGGAGATAGTCGCCGTCCCCGCGCTGATGGTGTGCAGGACGCCATCGAGCTGTTCCGGGGTGTAGGGTTTCGAGAGAAAACTAACCGCGCCGCTGTCCCGGGCGTCCCGCTTGTCCTCATCCGTGGCGTTGGCGGAACACATGATGATGGGCGCAACGCCCTGGTGTTGGCTGGTGATCGTGCGGCTGGTTTCGAAACCGTCCATGCCGGGCATCATCACGTCCATAAAGATGATATCCGGCTTTTTTCCTTCCAGGTATTTAACGCAGTCCTCGCCTGATCCAACCCAGTCGACCTCGATACCGCGTTCGAGCAGCAGTTTGCGTAAGGTCAGGTGGGCGACTTTGGAGTCATCCACTACCAGTGCCTTTTTGATATCCATGCGGGCCTCCTACGGCATGAGAATCTTCATTATCCAGAAGGATACTTTAGGCTAAATTCACCCAAACTGCGTGCGAAACGTCGATTTCGCGGGTTTCAGGGCCGTTCGTCCGCCGTTTCCTTGGCGCGGGGCAGCAGATCCTCGCGGCTGATGCCCAGATAGAGCGCGGTCGCGCTGGCGATGTAAATGGATGAGTAGGTGCCGACCACGATGCCGACGATCATGGCGACTGAGAAGCCGTGCATCACCACCCCACCGAAGAAGTACATCACGATGACCGACAACAGGGTGACGAAACTGGTCATGATGGTGCGCGATAGCGTTTCGTTGATCGATACGTTCATGATCTCCTGCGCGGAACCCTTGCGCCGCTTGCGGAAATTTTCACGAATGCGGTCCAGCACTACCACTGTGTCGTTGACCGAATAGCCGATCACCGCCAGCACTGCCGCCAGCACCGTCAGATCGAATTCGATCTGGAACAGCGAAAACCAGCCGATAGTGAAGAGTACGTCATGGACGGTGGCGGCGATGGTGCCGACCGCCAGCCGCCATTCAAAGCGGAACATGACATAGATCAAGATGCCCGCGAGCGCGCCCAGCGCCGCCAGTCCGCCCTGTTCCACCAGTTCCTGGCCCACCTGCGGGCCAACGAATTCCGCCCGCGCCATGGTTGCGCCAGCGCCACCCTCGGCACTCTGCAGGGCGTGCAGCACGTCGTTGCTCAGGGTGGCGGCGTTGCTCTGTCCGCCATGGGGCGGAATACGGATCAGCACGTCGTGCGAGGTGCCGAAGTGCTGGGTTTGGGCGTCGCCAAAGCCGGCCTCGGCCAAGGTATTGCGGACCTTGGGGATTTCCATCGGTTGCGGATACTGGACTTCGAGCACCGTGCCGCCGGTGAAGTCCAGCCCCAGGCTCATGCCCCGGACCAGCAGTGCGCCGACCGCGATCAGCAGCACCGCAATGGACCAGCCCATCGCCAGCTTGCGCCAGCGCAGAAAGTCGATATTCGTATTGTAAAGACTGAATCGCTCCATAACCTTATCCCGCTCCGTTCAGACGGTCAGCTTTTGCAGCTTGCGGCCGCCGTAAATGAGATTGACCAGCGCCCGCGAGCCGGTGACCGCCGTGAACATCGAGGTCACGATGCCGATGCTGAGCGTGACCGCGAAGCCCTTGATCGGGCCGGTGCCAAAGCCGAACAGCATGATCGCTGCGATCAGCGTAGTCAGGTTGGAGTCAAGAATGGTGTCGAAGGCGCGATCAAAGCCGGCGTGAATGGCCGCCTGCGGACTGTTGCCGTTGCGCAGTTCCTCGCGGATACGCTCGTAGATCAGCACGTTGGCGTCCACCGCCATGCCCATGGTCAGCACGATGCCGGCGATGCCGGGCAGGGTGAGGGTGGCTTGCAGCATGGACAGCGCGGCGATGAGCAGGACGACATTGGCGGCCAGCGCGGCGGTGGCGATCAGACCGAAGCTCTTGTAACGCCCGGTCATGAATATGGCGATCACCAGCAGCGCAATGGCGGCGGCGCGGAAGCCTTGGGCAATGTTCTCCTTGCCAGCGCTGGGGCCGACCGTGCGCTCTTCGATGATCTCAATGGGACTGGCCAGCGCGCCGGCCCGCAACAGCAGGGCCAGGTCGCGGGCTTCGCGGGTGCTGTCCAGTCCGGTGATCTGGAAGCGCCGGCCCAGGCGGTCGCGGATGGTGGCGACATTGATGACTTCCTCCACCGTGAAGGCCGTCTTCTTCAATGCACCATCAACCCGCTTGGTTTCGGTCTTGTTCTCGATGAACACCACGCCCATGCGCTTGCCGATGTTGTCCTTGGTGGCGTCTTCCATACGCTTGGCGCCCTTGCCATCCAGGGTCACGTAAACAGCAGGGCTGCTGCTCTGCTGATCGAGGCCGGAGGAGGCATCGACGATGGAATCGCCAGTGAGCATCACCCGCTTTTGCAGCAGCACCGGGCGGCCTTCGCGATCCTTGTACAGCCGGGAGTTCAACGGAATACGGTTGGTAGACGCCGCCTGATGCCAGTCGTTTTCCTCATCGGCCAGCCGGAATTCCAAAGTCGCCGTAGCGCCGAGGATTTCCTTGGCGCGGGCGGTGTCCTGGACGCCGGGAAGCTGCACCACAATGCGGTCGCTACCCTGCTGCTGAATGATCGGCTCGGCGACGCCGAGTTCATTCACCCGGTTACGTAGGGTCGTAATGTTTTGTTGCAGGGCGAAATCGCGCTTTTCCTTGATTTCACGCTCGCCGAGGGTCAGCCGGAGACTGAGCGGCCCCGGTTTGTCCTGTTGCAGGTTCGCCAGATTTTTGCGTAGCGCCTGGGCAGCCTTATTACGCTCGGCCTCGTCCTTGAACTCTACTTGTACCCCGCCGTTGGCGGCGCGGCCTACCGTGCTGTACAGGATTTTCTCAGCACGCAACTGATTGCGGATTTCCTCGACATAACTGTCTTCGATCTGCTTGATCGTGGCGTCCATGTCGACTTGCATCAGGAAATGCACCCCGCCGCGCAGGTCGAGACCGAGGTACATGGGATTAAGGCCGATAGCCCGCAGGAACCCAGGTGCGGAAGAGGCGAGATTGAGGGCGACGATATAATCGCGGCCCAGCCGGTCCCTGAGGATGTCCGCGGCCTTGAGTTGCCCTTCGGGGTCGGGGAAACGGACCAGCACGCGGCCATCTTCCAGTTCCACCCGCTTGTGGGGCAATTGCTCCGCATCCAGCAGATCGGCGATCCGGGTTTGGAAGGCGGAGTCAATGGCAATGTTGGCGCGGGCGCCGGAAATCTGCACTGCCGGGTCTTCGCCAAACAGGTTAGGCAGGGCGAAGATCAAGCCCCAGAGCATGATCAGGCCGATCAGCAGGTATTTCCACCAGGGGTATTGATTGAGGGTATACGGATTAGCCATGAAACGGCGGTTCCCGTGTAGCGCGATGGGTGATGAGGATTAGAGATTGCCCTTGTAGGTGCCCTTGGGCATCAGCGTACTGATCGCTTGCTTCTGGATGCGAATCTGGACGCCCTCAGCGATTTCCAATTGGACGAAATTTTCGCCGATTTCGGTGATCCGGCCCAGGATGCCGCCACCACTGACCACTTCATCGCCTTTCTTCATCGATTCGACCATTTGCTTATGTTCTTTGGCGCGTTTGGTCTGCGGGCGGATCAGCAGGAAGTAGAAAGCGGCAATCAGAATGATGGGGAACAGCAGGTTCAACAGGCCCATCTCGCCGCCGGGAGCGCCAGCAGCCTGGGCGGAGGCAGTGGGGATCAGGATGTTCAGGATGCTTTCCATGGGGATTCCTCATTGAGTTCTGGCCTTGCCCCGCGTCGCGCTCGTGGCGAATTGAGAAAATCAGGCCGGCGCTGACGGTCAAAACCGGCGCGGGGACGGTCGCTCAGGATCGGGTTAAAGCGCGCCATTATACACGGGCGAAGGGGTTTTCCTGCTTTTTTCACAAGAATCCGCTAAGCGGCCCTGGTCTTGAAACCAGCCATGTTGCACTCGGGGCGTCCGAATTCGACAGGTCAATCGATTGACCGAGGGCATGGTGCTTCACGGCGTAACCCGATGGCCAAAAAAATCCCCCGCCGCTGATCTATCGAGACCAGTGACAGGGGGCAGCCGGGGGGAAACGGCTGGAAAATGAACCTTCAGAAAGCTTCGGCCCGCAGGGTCATCAGTGAATCGGCGCCAGCCTGAATCTTGGCCAAATGAGCCATGGTGTCCGGCAGCACTTTTTCCATGAAGAACTCGGCGCAGACCAGTTTGTTCTGGTAAAACGCCCGGTCAAAGCTGTCATCGTCGGGGTTGGAGAGCTGGTTTTCGCAAATGCGCGCCACTTGCGCCCACTGATAGCCCAGCGTTACCAGCGCCATCATGTACAGATAATCCATTGACACCGCACCGCCATTGTCCGGGTTGGAAATGGCGTGCTGCATCAACCATTGCGTCGCTTCGACCAGTCGCTCCAACGCCTCGGTCAGCGGTTTCACAAACGGCGACAGTGCGGCGTTGTCTTCGTACTTCTCGCAGAACCCGCCAATGAGCGCGAAAAAGAACTGAATGGCTCGACCTTTATTAGCGGGCAGCTTGCGGCCAATTAAATCCAGCGCCTGGATGCCATTAGCTCCTTCATAAATCTGGGTGATGCGGGCGTCGCGCACAAACTGCTCCATGCCCCACTGGGCGATATAGCCGTGGCCGCCGAAGCATTGCAGGCACAGATTAGCGGACGTAAAGCCCATGTCAGTGAAATAGGCTTTCATCACCGGGGTCAGCAGGCCCAGCAAATCTTCCGCCTTGCGCCGGGTCTCCGGGTCGGGATGCTTGCGAATGATATCTACCTGTAAACCGGCCCAATACGCCAGCGCCCGCGCCCCCTCCTGGAACACTCGAGCGGTCATCAGCATCCGGCGGATGTCGGGATGAACAATGATCGGGTCCGCCGCTTGGTCGGGGAACTTCGCGCCGCGCAGTGAACGACCTTGGAGCCGCTCCCGGCAATAGGCGACGGCATTCTGATAGGCGACTTCCGCCTGGCTGAGACCCTGCACCGCGACACCGAGCCGGGCGGCGTTCATCATGATGAACATGGTGCGCAGACCCTTGTGCGCTTCACCGACCAGGTAACCAACTGCGCCGTCATAGTTCATCACGCAAGTGGCGTTGCCGTGGATGCCCATTTTCTCTTCGAGCGCCCCGCAGCTCACCACATTGCGGTCGCCGAGGCTGCTGTCGGGGTTGACCAGGAATTTGGGGACGATGAACAGGCTGATGCCCTTGACCCCTTCCGGGCCACCGGGAATTTTCGCCAGCACCAGATGAATGATGTTTTCAGCCAGATCATGCTCGCCGGCGGAAATGAAAATCTTGGTGCCGGTAATCCGGTAGCTACCATCTGCCTGCGGTTCGGCCTTGGTGCGCAACAGGCCCAGGTCGGTGCCGCAATGCGGCTCGGTCAGGTTCATGGTGCCGGTCCACTGTCCGGCGACCATCTTCGGCAGGTACAGCGCCTTCTGTTCGTCAGTGCCGCCAATTTCAATCGCTTCCATCGCGCCGCTGGTCAGGCCGGGGTACATGGTGAACGCCATGTTGGCTGAAGCCATCATCTCGCTGACCGCCAGCCCCAGCACGTAAGGCAAGCCCTGACCGCCATATTCCGGGTCGCCGATCAGGCCGGTCCAGCCGCCCTCAATGACGGCCTGATAGGCTTCTTTGAAACCGGTCGGGGTAATGACTTGGCCCTTTTCCAGTCGGCAGCCTTCCCGGTCGCCGATGGTGTTCAATGGTTGCAGCACTTCCTGACTGAGCTGGGCAGCGCCTTCCAGAATCGCCGCCACAGTATCCGGCGTCGCTTCAGCGAAACCGGGAATCCGGTCGTCATAACGGTCAATTTTGAGCAGTTCATGCAAGATGAACTGCATATCGCGCACGGGTGCGGTGTAAGTGGGCATGGGCGTAATCCTGGGTTGCGTTGATCGTTCAATGACCTATGGGCAAGTCGCACCATGCGAAAAACCTAATCGCAAAAATTAGAATAAACATCCTAATTTCAGATAAATAGCCAGATTATTCAAAATGTTGTGCTGCAATATCCCTTTACCCCCGACTCCTCTTCTTCATAAGCGAACAAGAGACCGCTTGCGCGATACACCCGGCGGACAATGGCTGACAACTTTCAGGCCATCAGCTCTCGTTTTTTGCTCCAGCAGTTGCCAAACCGAATTTGCTTCGACGATGATGCTCAATCATGTTCAGTATACGAAAGATAGCCGGAGGCCTGAAATGACTCTATTAAAAATCAGCGAGTTAACCATTGGTGCATTGACGCTGGGTTCGATCCTGATGACCGTTTCCCCATCCTGGGCCGGTGACATCGTACTCTTCGTCGAGGAACCGGCGGCCAACAGCGCCTACAGTGGCGTAGCCAATCTGCGCGGCTGGGTTGTGGGATCGGCAGGCATCAGTCGGGTGGAGCTGTATGTCGATGGCGCGCTCACGACCAACATTCCGGTGGGTGGCCGACGTACTGATGTGGGCAGCGCTTATCCCAATTATCCCGACTCTAATAACGCCGGTTTCTCCATGGCGTTTAATTACTCTAGTCTGACGTCCGGTCCACACGCCCTCCGAATTCGGGCGGTAGACCGGGAAAACGCCAGCCGGGAGCAGTCGGTCAGCTTCAGTGTCGCCCGCTTCAACACATCCTACATCGCTGATCCGGCGAAAATCAGCCTGGTTGGCGCGACGGGTTCGTTGGACACGCGGTCTATCTACCTGAAAAACCTGGCTGCTGATGGCCAGACTTACGATGTTCGGCTGGACTGGCGCACTGAGGTACAGGGTTTCGTCATCACCCAGATCGTTCCCGCCGGCAGCCCGCCCGAGGACAATTTTGGCGGTACTTACCATTCGCAAGTTTCGCTGACCAGCAACAGTTGCGCGTTTGCGGTGAGTTCCCCGGTGGAGAGCGAACTGAAACTGACCCAGAGCCATTCCCAAATCAGCGGAACGGAAGGCGGTCAACTACCCGTAACTGGAACTGTCGATGCGCTGGGCAATTTTGTGTTGACTTCTTCACGTCTGGTGCAAAACCCAACAGCCAGTTGTCGCGGTGAGTCGTATTTCAGCTACCAAGGCAATTTCCCCAGCCAGACAGTCGCCATCACGATCAATTACGAATACTTCGGCAGTTGCCAGTACCGTAATTGCGCCGCCAGCTTCCAGGGCAGCATCGCTAAAACCAGTGGCGTTGACGATTCAAGCAGCGCCGCCAGTCGTTTAACCGCAACGATTCCCGCCAGGCCATTGCTGGAGCTGGCTCGTCCTTAGCCATAAGCCGGGTTGTCGTCTTCCTGGCAACCCGGCTTTGACTGATTAAGAAGCTCAGGCGGCTTTCTTGGCCCAGGCAATACACCAGCGATTGGCAGCGACCAGCTTGCCCTGGAACAGGGCGCAAGGTCCGCTGGCTTCGCCCGGTTTACCATCGATTGAGATTCAGCAATGACGGAAAACTCTCCCTGGCGACGCCGGATACTATGGAGTAGCGGTATATTACTGGCGCTGCTGGTCGGTGCGGTTATCGGACTCTATATCCTGCTGCACGGCAGCCTGCCGCTATTGGATGGAACCACGACCCTGTCCGGACTGAGCGCATCGGTTGCTATCGAGCGCGACGCGCTGGGCATCCCCGCCATTCGCGGCATAAACCGGCTGGATGTCGCCCGCGCTACGGGCTTTGTCCACGCCCAGGAACGCTTCTTTCAGATGGATTTGACGCGACGCCGGGCGGCGGGTGAATTGGCTGAACTGTTCGGCACGGCGGCGCTGGAGATAGATCGGACCCATCGTGTGCATCGGCTCCGCCATCGCGCCCAACACGCTTTGGTCACACTGCCCACGGTGGAACAGGTGCTGATCGCCGCCTACACTGAGGGCGTGAATGCGGGGCTTGCCGCGCTATCGACAACGCCGTTTGAGTACGGGCTGCTGCGAACAACGCCACAACGCTGGCGACCGGAAGACACCTTGCTGGTCGTCTACGCCATGTATCTCGATCTTCAGGATCAGCAATGGCCGCGTGAATCGGCGCGGGGATTGCTACACGACCAGTTACCGCCCGTGCTCGCGGAGTTCCTCGATCCGGTCGGCACCGAATGGGACGCGCCGCTGCAAGGCGAACCGTTAGCCGCCCGGCCGCCGCCCGGCCCAGACGTCTTCAACGCGGCTATCCCCTCTCGGCAAACTGCTCTCGCCCACGCTCCCCCCTCTCCCCCAACCCCTCTCCCACGAGGGGAGAGGGGAGTTTTCGTTGACTCTGACTCGACGGATCCACCACGGGGCAGCAATAACTGGGCGGTAGCCGGACATTTAACCAATCATGGCGGGGCGATGCTGGCTAATGACATGCACCTGACGCTGCGCGTTCCCAACGTCTGGTATCGAGCCACCTTCCTGTATCCCGACACTGAGGGCCGTGAACGGCGAATTTCCGGCGTGACGCTGCCCGGTACGCCCGCCCTGGTCGCGGGCAGCAATGGTCATCTGGCTTGGGGCTATACCAACAGCGAGGGCGACTGGGCCGATCTGGTGTTGCTGGAGTCCGGCGAGAGCGATGATATCTACCGGACGCCAGACGGTCCGCGCCCCTTCCAGACCGTTCGGGAAACAATCACAGTCAAGGATGCTCCGGCGGAAACGCTGGACATTCTGGAAACCGTCTGGGGACCGGTGCTGGATCGCGATCATCAGGGGCGGCGGCGGGTGCTGCGCTGGGTCGCCCATGATCCGCAAGCGGTGAATCTGGGACTGCTGGCGCTGGAAGAGGCGGAGACGCTGGAAACGGCGCTCGACATCGCCCATCGCGTCGGTATGCCGGCGCAGAATCTGTTGCTGGCCAGCGCTGATGGCCGCATCGCCTGGACTCTCACCGGACCTATTCCACGCCGTTTTGGCCATAACGGTCGCCTGCCATCCTCCTGGGCCGATGGCCAGCGCGGCTGGTCGGGCTGGCTGGAACCCGCCGACTATCCGCAGATCGTCGATCCGCCCAGTGGCCGGCTCTGGACGGCGAATGGCCGCGTTGTGGATGGAGCGTGGCTGGCGATGATCGGCGATGGCGGCTACGCACTCGGCGCCCGCGCCCGACAAATCCGTGATGGACTGCTGGCCCGCGAACAATTCGCCGAGGCGGATTTTCTGGCGCTGCAACTCGATGACCGGGCGCTGTTTCTGGAGCGCTGGCGCACGCTGCTGCTGGCGACGTTGACGCCGGAATGGTTGCGCGCTGATCCCCGGCGTGAAGCACTGCGGAACTTCGTACTGGACTGGGGCGGACGGGCGACGCCGGATTCGGTGGGTTACCGGGCGGTGCGCGCCTTCCGCCTGGCGGTCCGGGAACGGGCGTTTGCGCCGTTAATTGCGCCCTGTCAGCAAGCGGACCCCCGGTTCGATTACAGCTCATTCCGGCAACACGAGGGACCGTTATGGCAACTGGTTTCCCGGCAACCCCCGCACCTGCTCGATCCGCGCTATGCCGATTGGCCAGCGCTGCTCCAGGATGCGGCGGACGCGACGCTGGCGGAATTGATCGCCGATGGGCGGCCTCTGGCGACCAAAACCTGGGGCGATGCGCAACCCATTCGCATCCAGCATCCCTTTAGCCGCCTTCTGCCCTGGCTGAGCGGCTGGCTGGACATGCCGACGCAATCCCTGCCGGGCGATCTGTATATGCCCCGGGTTCAGACCCCCACTAATGGCGCATCGGAACGGCTGGTGGTCGCGCCGGGCCGGGAGGCCACAGCGATTCTCCATGCCCCCGGCGGGCAAAGCGGCCATCCCCTGTCGCCCTACTATCGCACGGGGCATGACGCCTGGACGATGGGTCGACCGACGCCGCTGGAACCCGGATCGCTTCAACATCGGCTGACGCTCCAGCCAGAACTGCGTTGAATTCCACGAGCCACAACATGCATCCCGATCCCTTTGTTCAATGGTTCCGCCAGGCCGGCCCCTACATCAACGCCCATCACGGCAAGACCTTTGTGGTGCTATTAGGCGGTGAGGCGGTGGAAGCCGACAGCTTCTCCAGCCTGATTCACGATCTCGCCTTGCTGCACAGTCTGGGCATCCGTCTGGTGCTGGCGCATGGCGCACGCTATCAAATCGAAGCGCGGTTGCGGGAGGCGGGCCGTGAGCCGCGCTACGCGAACGGTTTACGCATCACCGAAGCAGAGGATTTGCCCAACGTCAAACAGGCGGTAGGCCGGCTACGCATCCGCATTGAATCCCGCCTGTCCATGGGCGTCGCCAATTCACCGATGCACGGCGCCCGGTTGCGCGTCGTGTCCGGCAACCTGATCACCGCCCGGCCGCTGGGAGTGCGCGACGGCGTGGATTACGGTTTCACCGGCGAAGTGCGGCGCATTGACGACCGGGCCATCCGCCTGTGGCTGGATCAGGACGCGATCGTGCTGCTGTCGCCGCTGGGCTATTCGCCGACCGGGGAAATCTTCAACCTGAGCGCCGAAGATGTCGCCACCGCTGCCGCCATGGCGTTGCGGGCCGACAAGCTGCTGGTGTTGAGTGAGATTCCCGAACTGCGCGATTCCGCAACAGATCGCCCCATCCGCGAACTCAGCCCCAGCGACGCCCAACGGTTGTTAACCGAACGCCCCGATCTGCCGGAAGGAACCACCCGCCATCTCCAGCAGGCCCTGCGCGCCTGCCAGG
This sequence comes from Pseudomonadota bacterium, assembly GCA_022709365.1. Lineage (GTDB taxonomy): Bacteria > Pseudomonadota > Gammaproteobacteria > Competibacterales > Competibacteraceae > UBA2383. Next base: position 23,475 of record JAKLIY010000033.1, on the reverse strand, counting down.
CCGGCGTGCGCCGCGTTCATTTGTTGAATCGGCGGGTGAATGGCGCCTTGTTACTGGAACTGTTCACCCGCGACGGGGTGGGTACGCTGATCACCGCTGACATTTATGAAGGGCTGCGTTCCGCAACCATTGATGATGTCGGCGGCCTGTTGGAACTGATTCGACCCCTGGAGGAAGACGGGACGCTGGTGCGCCGGTCGCGGGAGCGGCTGGAAATGGAAATCAGCCGCTTTATTCTGCTCGAGCGCGACGGCATGATCATCGGCTGTTCGGCGCTTTACCCTTTCCCGGAGGAACGGTTGGGCGAACTGGCCTGCGTTGCCGTCCATCCCGATTACCGCAACAATGGCCGCGCCGATGCGTTACTGCGCTTCATCGAACGTCAGGCCCGCGATCAGGGGTTACACCGGCTGTTCGTGTTAACGACCCGCACCGCTCACTGGTTCCGCGAACGCGGCTTTGAACCGGCTGAGGTCGGCGATTTGCCCATGGGTAAACAGGCGTTGTATAACTGGCAACGCCGCTCCAAAGTGTTCATAAAATCCTTGTAAGCTCTTTGTCTCTTTTTCATTTTCAAGGAATGCCGATATGTCGACTGCCGCCCCCCTGCGAGTCATCCAAATCAGTGATTTTCACCTTAAAACTCAACCTGGCAGCCGGTTGTGGGGCGTGGACGTAGACGCCAGCCTGAATGCCGTACTGGAACGCATCCAGACCCGGCATCCCCAACCCGATTTCGTGCTGGCTACCGGCGACCTGGTCGGCGATGACCCGGAGGCCTATGATCGAGTGCGCCAGGTACTCGAACCACTGAAAACGCCGGTGTACTGCCTGCCGGGCAATCACGATTTCCCGGCGATCATGAGCCGGATGCTACGCGATGGGCGAGTGCGCCGGGAGCGACATGTTGTGGCTGGCGGCTGGCAATTCGTACTGCTGGACTCCAGCTTTCCAGGCGTCCCCGATGGGCATTTGGCCTATGGCGAACTGACGTTGCTGGATACCGTGCTGGCGATCCATCCCGAACTGCACACGATGGTGTGTCTGCACCATAACCCGGTGCCCAGTCAGACACCCTGGCTGGACACGATGACGGTCAGCAATGGCGATGCGCTGCTGGCGGTACTGGACCGCTATCCCCAGGTGCGAGCGGTAGTTTGGGGGCACATTCACGCGGAATTCGCCGACCTGCGGAATTCGGTTCACCTGCTGGCGGCCCCTGCGACCTGTGTTCAGTTTAAACCGCGCACCCCGGAACCCCAGGTGGATGATCAGCCCCCTGGTTATCGCTGGTTTGAACTCCATGCGGACGGCGCATTGCAGACCGGCGTGGAGCGCATTGAACCGGTCGTGCGTTCCAACGGCCTGACCCGGCGTATTTCGGCCTGATTTCTCCGGTATAATCACCCCATGAACATCAAAGACGACTTGGTACGACACTATCACTGGCTGCGTCAGTACGGCCTCAACGACTCCCACAGCGGCAACGCTTCGGTGCGGGAGGACGACGCCTTCTGGATTACCCCGACCGGCTGCTGCGCTGACACACTGAGCAGCGGCGAGTTGATCGAATGCCGCCCGGACGGCGTGATTGGCAAAGGCGCGTCGATGGACGCCCGTCTCCATCTGGCGGTCTATCAGTCCAATGCCGACGCCCGCGCTGTCCTGCACAGTCATGGTCCCTACTCGGTGGCGATGACCATGGACAACGAGGAATTCTTCCCGGCCGATTTCGAGGGACAGCTCTATTTCAGCCGGGTGCCGGTGCTCACCATTCCCTATGACCAGTACGAAGCCCGCTCACCGCGCCTGGTCGCCGAAATTCTGGCCGACTACCCGATTGCCGTCGTGCGCGGCCATGGCGTTTACGCCTGCGCCAACAGCCTCAACCTCGCCTACAAATGGACCTGCTCGCTGGAACTGTCGGCCAAGACCGCGTTCATTGCTCAACAGGCGGGCAAGATCTAGTGGGCTGATCAGCGCCCCCGGACAGCAGCAACAGCGAGCTGGCGAGGCCGACGACGGTCAGACAGTGTGGCTTCATGGGTTTCTCCTCGTTAAGGGTGCGCCCAGTTGTTGCCGCAGTGCCCGCACCTCAGGGCTATCCGGCTCCAGCGTCGCGAGGCGACGGGCAGCGTTGCGCGCCGCCTCAAGGTTTCCGGCATCGCGCTGGAGCGCCACCAGAGCCAACAGACTGTCACGGTCATTAGGGTGGCGTTGCAGTACGGTTTCCAGTTCCTCGATCGCTTTCGGCCCTTGACCGGCGCTGGTCAATGCCACCGCATACACATAGCCATAGCGGGCGTTGTCACCCCCCCGCTGGGCCGCTTCCGCTAAGGCGGTGAGAGCCTCGGGCAGCCGTTTCTGGCGGATCAGCAACAACCCCAGTGCATGACGCGCGGCGGCGTTTTGCGGATCGAGGGCCAATGCCTGGTGCAAGGTCTTTTCACCGTCCGCATCGCGACCTTGAAGCCGGTACAGGTCAGCGAGATTGACCGCCGCCTGGGTGAAATCCGGTTGCAGTTCCAGGGCAGCGCGGTAAGCGTCCTCCGCTTTTTCAAACTGGCGCTGATCGACGTGGATCAACCCGATATTGAGAAACGATTCGGGACGGTCAGCGTTGGTTTGCTCAGATGCGATGTACTCGGCTACCCCCCGCTGGATCGCTAAACACTGTTGCTCGTTCAGAGTTTCCTTCGGCACGGTTGCCAGCACCCGCGCCGCTTCGATTCGCACCAGTCGCACCGGGTCGTTGAGGAGAGACAGTAGATAACGCACCTTCAACTCCGGTGGCAACGCCTCCAGCGCCCGTGCGGCTGTACTGCGCAACAATGGGTCAGGATCGGTCAACAGGGGACGGATGGCCTCGAACGCCGCCGGATTGAGCCGGTCACCGAGCAGCGCTACTCCGCTGGCGCGGGCGATGTTGGGTTGGTCGGTATTTTTCAACAAGGCCCGCAGCAATTCTGGCGCACCGGCAGCATCGATATGGCCGGCGTGCAACGCTTCGGCGAACTGTTGATGGCCGCTAGGAACCTGGCCATACCACTTCTTCACCTGATCCGCCGCCCATTGTGCCGGTTGGTCGCTATGACATTTCGTGCAGGCATTGGGGACGCCCAGTGTCACCGACAGGTCAGGGCGGGGAATGCGGAAGCTGTGGTCGTGGCGCGGGTCCACGACCATGTAGGTCGTGGCGGGTGCGTGGCAGGCGACGCAATCTGCGCCCTTGGAATGGGCCGGGTGAAAATGGTGTTGCGGCGACTCGTATTTGGCCGCGATGTGGCATTGCAGGCAGACCTTACCGCCAGCGGCGCGCAACTGGCCGCTGTGCGGTTCGTGGCAGTCGCTGCAACTCACCCCCTTTGCCTGCATTTTGCTTTGCAGAAAGGAGCCGTGATTGAACACTTCGTCCTTCATCTGCCCGTCGGGGTAGTAGAGATCGGGCGTTAGCAACGATAACCGGTGAGTATCCAGCAGTGGTTGGCTGAAGACGTAATCCTCCCAGAACTGTCCACGCCGCGAGTGGCAACGGGCGCACAATTCCAGTTCGCGGCTGGCGATGGTGCTGCGCGGAGCGCCACCCGTTGCCGGATTGGCAGTCCACAGCACGCCAGGTGGTTGGTGCATGTTCAGGGCGGTAGTCGCCAGATTCAGACCTTTCATGGCTAACATGCGAAACTTGAAGAGCAGGCTGCGTCGTTCGTCGAGGGCGATGGTCAGTCCTTTCGTACTGTCCAGCTTCTGCCAGTCCCGTTCCTTTTTCGCCCAGACCACATGGTTGGCGCCGGGACCATGACAGGCTTCACAGGACACATTGATTTCGGACCAAGTCGTGTTGAAACGCTTGAGCTGAGGATCATAGTTCTTGCGCAGGTTCGTGGAATGGCACTCGGCGCACATGTAGTTCCAGTTCTGCTGCGCCCCGGTCCAGTGCAAGGGGTCCCGATGCGTGAGGTTCTGGTCGGGATAGAGGTGGAACCAGCGTTGCCCACCCTGGTCTTGGAGCCGACTGTCCCAGGCGATGCCCAGCGCCTGGTAGCGGCCGTCGGGAAAGCCGATCAAGTACTGTTGCAACGGGTATACGCCAAAGGTGTAGGCGATTTCGTAGTCCTGCAATTGCCCATCCGGCCCGTCGGTGCGGGCCATGAATTTCCCATCGCGGCGGAAGAAGGTGGAGGTGACGCCGCCATAACTGAATGAGGCATCCTTGAAATCGCCGAGTACGGTTTGTTCGGTAGCGGGTTGCATGGCTTGGGCGTGTTGCGAGCCTTGCCAATGCTGATATTCAACCGCATGGCATTGGGCGCAGGTTTGCGCGCCGACGTAACCGCCGGAGTTCTGAGCTAATGGCGGATGGCTGTCCGATAACGCGACCGGCAAAGGTTCCATCGGTTCGTTGCCGGAGTACGCCCAGGGGGCGAACAGGGCCACCCCACCGAGCAAGAGGATGAAAGAGAACAGCCGCACAACAAACGGAGGAAACTGCCGGGGAAAATGTGCCATGGTTTAAGTGGGAATCGCCAGGTTCCAGCGATCGTTGGGAATCGCAGAACGGCTCAGGGTGTCCTGCCTGCTGGCAGTCAGGGTCATTTGCTCAAGTCAGCGGTAGCAGCAAAACCCGGCGGCTTTTTCTGCCACGGATAGCCCTTGGTCGCCATGTCGTACCCCACGGCAAAGAGTTTGCGCATGAACTCGGTGTCGAAATCTTCCTTGTGCGGCGCGTTGAAGCTGTCCGGGATATACGCCAGGTTGAAATCGACGTCATCGCGTTGAGTGGTGAGATAAATCCGGTAAAGGTCACCGATGCCCTGGGTATGAATCAGCGAGGAGATCGCCCGCCCGGCGATGGTCATGGTGCTGCGTTCCACCTGCGCCCACTCGGGGTCCAGCCGGCTGTTACGGATCACATACACCCGCCGCTCGCGCTGCTGGAGTCCAAGCTGGCGCGACTTGTCCCGGAGGTTGAGTGAAGGCGGATAGACGAACACCTGCGCCGTGGCGCCGCCGTCCACATGCATCTCCTGATACGGCTGGCCACCGACCTCGACGTCGATCATGGTCGGTGGAAACGCGCCGGGAATGGCGGCGGAGGCCACCAGCAGGGTTCGAAACAGCTCCAGCGCCTTGGGATCGCGGCTGGCCGCGATCTTGGTCAGGTTCCAGATGATGCCCCGGCGCGCATCGAGGTCGGTGGTTCCCACTAGGAGCAAGCGCCCTTTGGCGTATTCGGCGGCGATAACATCCAACAGCGGCTGATCGACATATTTTGCGATCAGCGCCCACAACGGGTGATTGTCCGCCATGGCGTCGCCGGTCAGGGCCGCCAACACGTTTCGCGGCTCCAGAATATCCTTGGCGGAAATATTAGTGTAAACCTCCCTCAGCGTGGCGTCGTAGGCGGGTCCCGCAAAGGCGAAGGGTGCGGTCAGCGCCCCGGTGCTGACGCCGGTCACCAGTTTGAAGGTCGGTCGGTCGCCAGCGGCTGTCCAGCCGTTCAGCAACCCAGCGCCGAACGCGCCGTTGTCGCCGCCACCGGAAATAGCGAGAAAGATCGCCGGGGGGAGTGGCCCCGAGTGGCCGCTGGCCGCCAGGTAGGCTTGCTCGCGCCGGATGGACTCGATCCCTTCGCGTTGCATCTCGGCGATATCATCGGGGTTGCCGATGCGGTACCGGACCTTTTCCAAGCCCGGAATTTGCGCCTGGTTCTGCAATTTTTCAGGCACCGCCGGCTGGCGCGACGGAGTGGCGCAGCCGGGCGCGAGTAACAGGACGACTAGCCCGATCAGGAAAGTCATCGTCGTGCGTGCGTTCGGTATGATCAATTTCACAGTTCCTTCACTGTTGGCTGTTGAATTTCACGATAGTTTAGACGAAGCCATTCGTATCCGCATTTCCCCACGGGAACGTATGGCGATGCGTAAACCAAATAACCCACTGGCAACATAAAAAAAATCGCCAGTCGGCTCCCTCTCACTACCGCAAACCCCGCCAGGCCACCAGCCAACCCAGCGCCGCCCAGACCGTCGCCAGATCGAATATGGCCACCGGTCCCCAGCCCTGCCACAGATAGCCAGCGGCCAAACTCCCTACGGCATTGCCCGCCCCGAAACTCAAACTGCTGTACAAAGCTTGGCCGCGACCCTGCAATGATCCTGGAAAGAACTGCTGGATCAAGTGAATGGATGCCGCATGAAAGACGCCGAAGGTAAAGGCATGCAGGGTCTGCGCTAACAAGAGTACCGGCAAATCACCGGCAAAATGGCCGATCAGTTGCCAACGCAGCGCCGCTATAGCCAATGCCGCCAACAGCAACCGGCGTGGTCCGAAGCGTGGCAGTAACCGGTGCATGAAGACGAATATCCCCACTTCAACAGCGACGCCTAATCCCCACATCAGGCCAATGAACTCACGCGAATAGCCAAACGTCTCCAGGTACAGCGAGAAAAAGCCGTAATACGGCGCATGAGCAGCTTGATTGAGAAAACAGGCGGCAAAAAAAGCGATCACGGCGGGCCGACGCAGCACCTGAGCCATCGGCGGCGCCGGTTGCGTATCCAGCGCACACACCGCATCCGGCGTCAGTAGACTGTTCAACCAGAGCAGGGCAAACAGCACTAATAACACCATCGGCACCGTCGCTACTCCCCAGGTTCCCACCACCGGCCCCATCCCCACGGCCGCGCCAATGAATCCGATGGAACCCCACAACCGCACCCGGCTATAGCGGTGAGCGTATTCACCCAGATGGTTCAGCGTCACCACCTCAAACTGTGGCAGCGCCGCGTTCCAGAAGAAGCTAAATAACACCATCACCAGCGCCAGCCAGCCATACGAGCCGCCAGCGGCGTAGACCCCGGCAAAGCTCAGCGCCGTCGCCAGACAGGCCCAGCGCACAATGCGGATGCGCTGGCCGGTGCGGTCGCCCAGCCAGCCCCATAGATTGGGCGCGACCAGTTTGGTGATCTGCATGATCGCCAACAGCTCGCCGATCCGCGCCGGCGCGAAGCCCAACGCCAGCAGGTACAGTCCCCAATAGGGCAGCAACACGCCCAAAGTAGCGAAATAAAACAGATAGAACCCGGAAAGACGGGCATAGAGGGCAGGGGGCATGGGGATTGCTGGAGAACCGGGACAGCGGCGCGGTTCAGTCAAGCAGGGGAGGGACTAAAGATGGAATCACCGGAGTCGTCGAACGCACATCCATATTCTGCGCCCGGTGGCGCAGGGCGTGATCCATCAACACCAGCGCCAGCATCGCCTCGGCGATGGGCGTGGCGCGGATGCCGACACAGGGATCATGTCGGCCCTGGGTTACCACTTCGACCGGTTCGCCGTGGAGATTAATGGTCCGTCCCGGCAAGCGGATGCTGGAGGTCGGCTTGAGGGCGATGCTGGCGACCAAGTCTTGCCCGGTGGAAATCCCGCCCAAGATGCCACCCGCGTGATTGCTCAAAAACCCTTCCGGCGTCAGTTCATCGCGATGCTGTGTACCACGCTGTTCAACGCAGGCGAACCCCGCGCCGATTTCCACGCCCTTGACCGCATTGATGCTCATCAACGCATGAGCAATGTCAGCATCCAGCCGGTCGAACACCGGCTCACCCCAACCGACCGGCAAGCCGCTGGCCACCACTGTCACCCGCGCCCCGATGGAATCGCCGGACTTGCGCAGCGCGTCCATGAACGTTTCCAGCTCCGCGACGGTGTCCGGGTCCGGGCAGAAGAAAGGGTTGTTATCCACTTCCGCCCAGATCATTTTGACTGGACGGATCGGACCAAGCTGGGCCAGATAGCCGCGAATTTCCACCCCATAGCGCTCGCGCAGATACTTCCGGGCAATCGCGCCCGCCGCGACCCGCATGGCGGTTTCTCGCGCTGAGGAGCGGCCGCCGCCCCGGTAATCGCGCACACCATATTTATGGTGATAGGTATAGTCCGCATGACCCGGCCGGAAACGGTCCATAATCTCGCCGTAGTCCTTCGAACGCTGATCCACATTCTCAATCAACAGGCCGATCGGTGCGCCCGTCGTCTGACCCTCAAAGACCCCGGACAGGATACGGACGGCATCCGGCTCGCGGCGCTGGGTCGTATGCCGACTTTTGCCGGGCCGGCGGCGGTCCAAGTCATGTTGCAAATCCGCTTCAGCCAGCGCCAAACCGGGCGGACAACCGTCAACCATCGCGCCGAGCGCCGGACCATGGCTTTCGCCGAAGGTGGTCACCGTGAACAGTTTGCCAAAGGTATTGCCAGACATAGGGGGAACGATCCTTGCGTAATGAAAGGTATAAAATTTGCTTAAGGTCCGGAGAATGTTTTGCCGTTCCCCGGATGATTCCCTAAAATTCAGGCTCTATCCAGACTGACGCATCGCGCGCTGACCCGGCATCCCGCGCGAACACGCCGCCGGATGCGGCCACCGACAACAGAAACATGGGATTCAAACATGCAGATTCCAGGTTATCAGATCGAGCGCGAACTTGGGCAAGGCGGCATGGCGATTGTCTATCTCGCCCTGCAGGAGTCGCTGCACCGCCACGTTGCGCTGAAGGTTATCAAACCGGTATTGACCACCGATGAGGAATTCGCCCAGCGTTTCCTGCGCGAGGGGCGCATTATCGCCCAACTCAGCGATCCGCACATCGTCACGGTTTACGACATCGCCTCCCACGAAGGTACTTATTATCTGTCGATGGAATACCTGCCGGGCGGCACCCTGCAACAACGCATCCGCAGTGGCCTGCCGCTGGCGGAAGCACTGTCGATTGCCAAAGCGATAGTCGGCGCTCTGCATTACGCACACCGGCGCAACATTATCCATCGCGACATCAAGCCGCAAAATATTCTGTTCCGGGAAAACGGCCAGGCGGTACTCACCGATTTCGGCATCGCCAAGACGCTGGGTGCCAGCACGATCATGACCCGCACGGGCTTGTCGCTCGGCACTCCGCGCTACATGAGTCCCGAACAGATCCGAGGTCAGGGTGTGGACGCCCGCGCTGATCTGTACAGCTTCGGCGTGCTGTTCTACGAAATGCTCACCGGCAACGTCCCCTACACCGCCGACGACAGCTTCGCGCTGGCGATGATGCACGTCACGTCCCCCGTTCCCAAGCTGCCGCCCCATCTAAGCCGCTTTCAGCCGTTGCTGAACAAACTGCTGAATAAAGATCCTGACGAGCGTTTCCAGAGTGGTGAGGAGATCATCGCCGCCCTCGCCGCCAGCGAGGCCGGAACTTTTGACTTGCTCAGCGTGACCGGTCCGGTCCGGTCTATCCCCGCCGGCCCCCCCCCAAGACGGCTCGGCTGGAAAATCGGCTTGCCCGCTGCCGTCCTGGCCAGCGCCGCACTGGCCGGCGGTTACTGGTTCCTGTACCGGCCCACCCTGCCGGTGATCGAATCGCCGGTGGTTGCAACGCCTGCGCCAGTGACCCCGCCCCAGGTGGTTGCGACGCCTGCCCCACCGCCTGCTCCTGAACCCCCGGTGGTTGCGATCCTGACTCCACCGGCCCCTGAACCGCCAGCCGTCGATGTCGAGGCACAAATCCGGCAGGCGGCGGCGCAGGAGCAGCAACGGCAGGCGCGGTTGCAAGCCGAGCAGTTTCTGGAACAGGCCCAGCGCGCCCGGCAGGAAGGCGCGCTGCAAATGAGCCTGGTGCATATTGAACAGGGCTTGCAGGCCATGCCCAGCCATCCTGGATTGTTGAACCTTAAACAGGACCTGCTCAAGCAACAGTCCGATCTCCAGCGTCAGGAAGAAACCACTCGTCGCCAGACTGGGGCGGCGGAACGGGCCAAAGAAGAGACTGCCCGCCGTCAGACTGAGGCAGCGGAACGGGCCAAAGCGGAAGCGGAACAGCGTCAACGCAAGGCTGACGAATTATTGGCGCGGGCGCTGGATGATCAGCGGAATCGCGCCTATGAAAGCAGTCTCTTGCGCATCGAACAGGGTTTGCAACAAGCGCCTGATCATCGTCGCCTGCTGGCCCTGCGTGAAGACGTTCGCAAGCAGTTACGCGAAGCTAAAACCGCGCCGCCGCCGCCACCACCTATTCCTGCGGTTAAACCGCCGGTCGACGACACGGCCAGAATCGCCGCCTTGCTGCGGCAGTGCGAAACTCACCTGCAAGCCAACCGGCTCACCGCGGGCAAGGGCGGCAACGCCGCTGACTGCTATAACGGAGTGCTCAAACAGGATCGCGGTAATGCCGAAGCGCTCGCCGGCCTGGATCGCATCGCCGACCGTTATACAGAGCTGGCAGCAACCGCCCTGCAACGCAACGACATCAAATCGGCTCGCAATTCGCTGGCTCAGATCGAGAAACTCAACCCGTCCCATCCCCAGATGTCGCATCTGCGCGAGCAACTGGCGCTGGCGGAAACGCCCAAACCGGTCGTCGCCCCGCCGCCCAAATCCGAACCGCCGCCCAAATCCGAACCGCTGCCTAAATCCGAACCGCCGCTGGCCGAACCCAAATCCCAGGCGCCGACAGTGCCGCCCATCAGTCTGATTTCGGTTCCGCAGCCGGCTGAGGAGTCGCCCGCGACGCCCGAGACCCGGATTATTGCCCAGGATCGTCATACCCAAGTCTCCAAAACCAAAACCAACGACGACGTCAGCCTGCAAATTACGACTTCGCCACAGGGCATCCTCGACGAGGCCGGTCGTGCGGCGACGAAAAAACAGGTTCCGGCGGGAACGCCGGCCCAGTTGTTCGTCCGCGCTGATTTGGAAGACGCCGAAATCTGGATCAACAACCGCAAGGTCGGCACGACGCCGATGCAGATCGAGATGCGCCCCGGCTCCTACCGGGTGCGCGTCCGCCAAGAGGGTTATACCGACTGGAACGGCAAGGTCGACCTCGCGCCCGGCGATGAAAGCTCAATCACCGCAGTCCTGCCCCGGAAAGTCGCCAAGGCCACGCCGGCTCCTGAACGGCAGTCTCCGGAAACCGCCTCGGATGCTGAACCGTCTGAAGAGAAAGAGAAACCGGCGCCGCCGAGCGCCCCTGAGACTCAGACCGCTAAAGCCAGTTCACAGGCCGCTAATTGTCTCAGCGGCAACTGTGAAAATGGCCGGGGTACCTACCGATACCCCGATGGCAGCGAATACTCCGGCGATTTCCGCAATGCGAAAATGCATGGACAAGGCACTTACGTTTACGCCGGGCGTGGCGAAAAATATGTGGGCGAATGGCGCAATGGGGTCATTACTGGTCAAGGCGCTTATTATTACCGCAGCGGCAACCGCTACGAGGGTGAGTGGCGCAATGGCCGCAAGAGTGGTCAGGGGACTTATCTTTACGCTGAACGCGGCGACAAATACGTCGGCGAGTTTGCTAACGATCAACCTAACGGTCAAGGCGTCTATTACTACAGCAATGGCGACCGCTACGAGGGTGAGTGGCGCAATGGCCGCAAGCATGGTCAGGGCGTACTTTACGAGAATGGACAAAAGATCGTTGGGGAATGGCAGAACGATCAGAAGGTTCGGGTTCAGGTCGAGCCGTAGGAAGAGTGGGTCGGGTATCAGGCTGTCAGGTTAAAGCCCGACCCACGGGTGCAGAAGTCAGGAGATTGTTAACGGTTTAACAAGGGATAAGCCAAACGGCGCGGCGTCTTCAACCAGCGATAGAGTACAAAATCAGCGTTGTTCTCTTCCAGACAGCGGACCGAGTGAATCTGTGTTCCTTTAATGGGTGCATCACCCCCGTAGCCGCCACAGTAACTGCCGCCACTCGCACTCACGCACGAGGCAGCCCCGCGATACGGACAACCGTACTTATCGACAGGCATCAATCCCTCATTACCATACCGTCTGGCCTTCACCGGCCGGGCGATTTCGCTTTTCATTCGTTCAATTCCTCGCTTCGGTGGTTAGTGGCGTTACCGCCCCTCCCCGCGCTAGGCCGGATCGGCGCATTATTTATTTTTACAAATTAGAGGTTTATTTCCTAATATGTCCGGCAACCATATCTTAAGACCTGACGCCAGGGAGTAAAATAAGGGATTTCTTGAATAAACTTGGGGTTTTTCCTAATTCCATTGCTTTGGGTGAAGCCAGCCATCCTTTGAGATAATTCCTGATTCTGGTTGAATGCTGAGTCACAAGGCGGTAATTTCCGACACAGTTGCTAGTCTGCATGCCCACCCCCACTCTCTTGAACTAGAGGTCGCCGCATGACATCCACCCTGTCTTTCCAGCCGGATGTTTCCCCTATGGAGTCCTGCCCGCCGTCCGATCCGTCCAGACGTGCGTTCCTCGCCGGAATGGGAACACTGCTCGCGGCCACCGCGTGCGGGCTGATCCCGTCGCTCAGCGAAGCAGCACAGCGTAGCTACAGGCCGGACGATGCGCTGCTCCGGGACTTCCGAACCGTGCGCCCTGCCCCCAGAGTGAGCGTACTTACAGAAGATATCGAGAACTATATCAAATACTTGCGTCAGACCGGCCGTATCGCCGCCAATGAGCAAACCGCCTGGCTGGTCTATGACTTCACCACCCAGCAGTATCTGACGGCGATCAACGCCAACCACCCCTATCAGAGCGCCAGTATGGTCAAGCCCTTCATCGCGCTGGCATTCTTCCACAAGGTTTATGAGGGGAAGCTTTACTACACGCCTTTTCATCGTGACCGGATGGAAGCGATGATCCAGCACAGCGACAACAGCGCCACCAACTATTTTATCGAACTGTTGAACCGGACCAGCCCCCATTCCGGACCCGCCGAAGCGGAGCGTACCCTCAAACGGAATCATCCGGGCATTTTCCAACACACCCGGATCGTCGAGCGCATCCCCGGCGGCGGCCGCACGTATCGCAACAAAGCCTCCGCTCTTGACTATCACCGCTTCCTGCACGCTCTCTGGTACGACCAGCTTCCCTATTCCACTGAGTTGAAGCGGTTGATGAATCTGCCCAACCGCGACCGGGTTTACTCCGGCGCTGATGGCGTCGCGCGACAAACCTGGGTCATTGACAAGACGGGCACCACCGCCCGGCTCTGCGGCGACATGGGCATCCTCATCGCCCAAGGGCGCGATGGCTACCGCTATCCGTACACCTTTGTCGGCATCATCGAAAAAGCCCGTCCAGCGCGCAACTACGGTGCCTGGAAAGACGCGCGGGGCAATGTCATTCGGGAAGTGTCGAGTCTGGCCTACACGCACCTGCAGCGGATGCACAATCTGGTGTGAGTGAGGGGCCATCGACCCGATAGACCGTGATTTCCTGTTGCTTACCCTTGAACTTGATCCGTCCTACGTTGGTTACCTGAAATCGATGGTCCACATGGCGAAAGGTGGACGCGCTGATGAGGATGCGACACGCACTGCCGGCGCTAAAGTGGGCTTCCTTGTCGAAACTTTCCAGCCGCGAAGCGATGTTGACGGTATCGCCCACCACCGCGTATTCAATGCGCTGGCGACCCCCCAGACTGCCGGCGATCAGCGGTCCCGTGCAAAGACCGATGCGCACGGCGATGGTCGGCAAGCGCTGCCCGGCCCAGGCGGTGTTCAAGTGTTGCAGTCGTTCACCCATGTCCAGCGCGCACTGCACCGCCTGCATCGCATCGCTGGCGATCTCTGCTTCGGTCTGACGCGGCACCGGCGCGCCAAAAAGCGCCATGATCTGATCGCCGACGTATTGCTTGATGACCCCTTCATGCGTCATGACCACTTGCGTCATCGCTTCCATATAGACATTCAGCCAATCCATCAGCCGCGCCGGTTCCAGGGTCTCGGCAATCGTGGTAAAGCCCTGGATATCGGCGAACAGCACGGTAGCGGTCAGGCGCTGCGGAATCAGCCGCCCGCCCGCCACCAGCCGCTCGCGCTCCCGCCAAAGGGTATCGGCCACCTCCGGCGCTACATGGCGAACCAGCAGGTTCATTAACAACCGTTTTTCAACGTAGTCATGAACGGACCGATACCCCCCCGATAAGGCGGCAACCAGGGCGAGTCCCAGTGCTGGGGTGGCTAACGGCAGCCAGACGTGATGAGACCAGGCCAGTAGCCCCATTCCCCCCAAGGCGACCAGCGCGCCGGCCATCAGCGCCAACAGCCACCGGAAGCGCCACCGGCACAGAGTCAATCCAAAGCCGATCATGCACCACAACCACAGCCAGGCGATCTCAACGTGATGGGACAGACCGCGAATCGGCGCATCGCCGGCCAACGCAAACCGCAACAACTGGTTGATTTGCAAAGCGTGGAGCGCAACGCCGGCGATCCGTCCGGGACGGTCGCTCATCGGCGTTGACGATGGCGTATCCATCAAAAAATGCCGAACAGGCATCTGGAAATCATCGCGCAGACTGACCGCCATGCTGCCCAGCAAGACGATTTTGTCGGTGAATTGCGCCGCTGGCGCTCGTCCTTCCAGTACTTCAGTCAACGTGTAAATCTGCTTAGCGCTCAACCGGCCCCGATAATCCAGCAGGTATTGATAACCCGCAGTATCGGCGTGAACGTAGCCGCCTTCATCGGTTGCCAATGGCGGAAGGGTGGTTGGACCCAAGCGCAGATGGTCGGGATTTTCCGGGTCCGGCTGGAGACGGATGCCTTCCGCTTGCAGATAACGCAGGGCGACGATCAAAGAGAAAGCGGAGACCACCTGGCGGCCATCGTCGAGAAACAGCAGACCCCGTCGCACCAGACCCTCTTCATCGAGAGGAACATCGCTAAATCCGATGCGATCCGAATTCGCCAAGATGGCCGGTGGCGCAATAGCGGGTTCGCGGGCGGCGGCATTGCCGAATTTCATCACCCAGACGATCTCCGGGTGGTTGCGGATCGTCTGGTCGAGTCGTTCGCTGCCGGGCGGCGCGGGAAGATCACGGTATTTATCCACGCCGATGACCCGTGGTCGCCCCTGCGCCAAGCGTTCCAGCGCCTCGGCCAGTACGCTATCGGGCAGTGGATGACCCCAGCGCTGAATATCCGCTTCCGTCTCGCCGATCAAGACGATTCGTTTATCGGGCGGCGTCAGTGGTTGCCAGCGCAGGACGTGATCATAGACCAACAGTTCCAAAGCTTGCAGCGCGCCGGTTTGGGTCAGACCCAGCAGGGCGGCGAATACGAACTGACCCAACAGCAGACCGACAACAGGGGTACGCCAGTCTGCCCACCCGGCTGAAAGTGATTTCCCCCCCGGCGTTCGATGAATCTGCCTCATAAAATTTGACACAACTATTTGTAAAATGGTCATTTTATTCCTGATGATATCTCTAATAAGTCCAGCGTACTTATAAATTTACATGAACGATGTTTTTTTAAAAGAACGTGTAGCTTTTCTACTCAACAGAACTTTTCTTATCCAAGACTTTATTGTTTTATAAGTACAGCATTCGTTAACTTAAATTGATTAATCTGGTGAATTTATTTTATAAAAAATTTATTTGTATTATCTATTCTGAGTTTTCTATAATTAATGAAGACTAAAGAAATAAGTGAAAGTTTATGTACTTAGATTATTTATTAAAAAAATATCATCAGAAGAAGCTGACTGTTATCCGGTCATCGGGATGGATGCCTGCGACTCATCGCCATGCCTGTCCACTCCTCTATCGATTATTACCGAGCGCCACGTTGGCCCTGATAACACTATTGTCATTCACGACCGTGGCCCAAGAGGCGAACTTTGGGGATCAGCGGCCCAGCACACGGAGTTTGCCGGTCCCGGATTATGCTGAATCGACGCCCTCCCTGTCGGGTAGTCCCGTCGAACCGGCCTCTCCCGAACCGCCATTGTCCACCCGTGAACGGATGGATGTCCGCCAATTCACCTTCACCGGCAACACGGTCTTCACCGATGAACAACTGGCGGCAGTGACTGCGCCGTACACGGGCCGCGCCATCACCGCTGAGGAATTGCAGGAAGCGCGCCGCCAGTTGACCTTATATTACGTCGAACGGGGCTACTTAAACTCCGGGGCGATCATTCCTGACCAGCCGGTCACTGATGGCGTAGTGAAGATTCAGATCATCGAGGGGCGTCTGGCTGAAGTCGAAGTGACCGGCAACACTCATTTACGCACCGCCTGGCTGCAAAACCGTCTCCAGCCTGAGAGCGAAACGCCACTCAACATTCAGGACCTTCAGGAGCGTTTGCAACTCCTCCAGCAAAATCCGCTGATCGACCAGCTTCAGGCGGAATTGGCGCCGGGCGTTCAACCGGGAGAAAGCGTATTGCGGCTAGGGGTGCAGGAAGCCCGTCCCTATGAGATCGGCCTGGCGGTGGCCAATAACAATCCGCCCAGCGTCGGCGCCACCCGCGCTTACCTCTACGGCCTGGACCGCAATCTGAGCGGCGTCGGCGATACTCTGGGGTTGAATTATGGCCATAGTCTGGAAAGCAGCACGGATGACTGGCGGGTGTTTTACGCCCGGCCGCTGAACGCCCGCGACACCACCGTGCAGGTGTGGGTTGAGGAGAACGAAACCTCGGTTATCGAGGATCGCTTCGACACACTGGATATCACCAGCCAACTGCAAACTTACGGCATCGCCCTGACTCACCCGTTTTACCGGACCCCGCAGCAGACTCTGGCGCTGGGCGTGAATCTGGAGCGGCGGCATAGCGAATCCTATCTGCTGGGCATTCCGTTCTCGTTCGCGCCCGGCGAGATCAATGGCGAGGCGACTTTAGCGGTGGCGCGGCTGGTTCAGGAATGGCTGGATCGGCGACTGGACCAGGTGATCGCCGCCCGCTCCACATTTAGTTTCGGTCTGGACCTTGCCGGAGCGACCGTGCATGACTTTGAACCGGATGGCCGCTTCGTGGCTTGGCTGGGGCAGTTTCAATGGGCGCGGCGGTTTGGGGAGCGGGATTATCAGGTCATTTTCAAGACCAACCTGCAATTAACGGACGATCCCCTGTTACCGATGGAGAAATGTGCGCTTGGCGGCATGAATACTGTGCGGGGATACCCGGAAAATACCCTGGTGCGGGATCGCTGTTTCATGACTTCGCTGGAATTCCGGGCGCCGGTGTACCACCTGCCGTTAGCCGGGATCAGTCGTGGGCCTGAAGAGGGGCAGGTGCAGTTGGCGGCGTTTGCCGATTATGGCTACGCCAAAAACAAGGGGGAATTTGACCTGACGCCCAATTCGATTTACAGCGCCGGGGTCGGCGTCCGCTGGGATCCCAGCGCCAGGATTCAGGCGGCAGTGTACTGGGGTTATCCCTTCCGGGAAGTCAATGTCGGCGATGAAGGATGGTTGAGTTCGCGGGTCAGTTTTTTCGTGCAGGCGGCGTACTGAAGCATCGGCGCATTCTGGAGACCACCCCATGACCCATCACGCTCTCAAGTATTTACCTCATTGGGTTGCTATCAGCTTGGCCGCACTGTTGACGCTCGGGTCGCCGATCTCGACAGCGGCTTCAACAGATCCCGCTTCATCGGGGACAGCGCCGGCGCAAACCGGCGACCCGTCCCTACAAGTGGACGCCCTGCTGGAAATGGCTGCCGCTTATCAAGCCTTGGGTCAGCAGCGCAACGCTTTGGCCGTGCTGCGCAAGGCGCAACCCCTGGCCGAGTCGCTCGACGATCCCGCCCGGCGCGCCGCCGTGCTGGGTGCACTGGGCAAGACCCTGTGGCTGACTGGCGCGACGGATGAAGCCCACCGTGAACTGGAGCGGAGTATTACGCTGGCCCGGCAAGCGAATGCGCCGCAAATCGCCGCCGCCAGTTTGAATCACTTGGGCAACCTGTACGCTGATCAGGGCAATGTACGGGCTGCCCGCACGGCTTATGAGGACAGTCTGAAGCTGGCCCGGCAGGCGCAAGACCCGGCTCTGGTTGCTACGGTGTTGATCAATACCGCACGTCTGGCCGTGAAGGCCGGTGATTCGCGCACCACCGAAACGCGGCTGACCGAAGCCGCCCGTCAGGTGCAGGCGCTGCCGGACAGCCGCGACAAAGCCTTTCATCTGCTGGCCATCGGTCAACTGCGTCGCAGCCTGCCCAGCGCAGCGCAGCGCGCCCAGGCTACTCAGGATTTCGCCGCTGCTGCCGCCCTGGCTCGAACGCTGAACGATCAACGCAGCCTGTCCTACGCCTTGGGCTATCAAGCGCAACTGCAACAGGATGCGGGCCGCTCCGCCGAAGCGTTGGCGTTGTACCGGCAAGCGGTGTTCGCCGCCCAGCAGGCCGATGCCCCGGAACTGCTCTACCGCTGGCAATGGCCCATCGGGCGCTTGCTCAGGCAACAGGGCGACCCGGACAGCGCGATTCTGGCTTACCAACAAACGGTCGATCATTTACAGGCCATTCGCCCGGACTTTGCTCCGGGGCAAACCGGTCATGCGGATTCCTTCCGGGCCAGCGTCGGCGACGCTTTTACCGAACTGGCCGATCTGTTATTGCAACGCGCTGCCCATCAGCCAACCGCTGCGGCCCGTGAAGCCGATTTGCGCGCGGCCCGCGACACCATGGAAGCGCTGAAAACGGCAGAGGTCCGGGATTATTTCCGGGATGAATGCGTGGCTCTCTTGCAGTCGCGCACCGTCGCTCTGGATCGGCCGCCGGCGCACACCGCCATTCTTTATCCGATTTTGTTGCCCGACCGGTTGGCGTTGTTGCTCAGCACTTCGCACGGTCTCCAGCAGATCGCCGTATCAGTAGACCGCGACACCTTGACCGGTGTGGTGCGGGAGTTCCGGCGTTATCTGGAGAAGCGCACCAGCCGCGAATATCTGCCGCTGGCGCAGCAGTTGTACGGTTGGCTGATCCGGCCCTTGCAAAGCGAGCTGGATGCCCGGCAGATCGAGACGCTGGTGATCGTGCCGGATGATCCCTTGCGCACGATTCCGCTGGCGGCCCTGCACGACGGTCAGGATTTTCTCATCCGTCGCTATGCCATCGCCACGACGCCAGGGCTGACGCTGACCGATCTGCGCCCGATCCAGCGCCACCGGATTCAACCGTTGCTCAACGGTCTCACCCAGGCGGTGCAAGGCTTCCCGGCCCTTGAGTACGTACAGGGGGAACTGGACGCCATTCATGCGGTTTACGGCGGCAAGGTGCTGGAGAACGAGGCGTTTCGTATCGCGAATGTTCAACAGGAACTGAAGGAAACCCCCTATTCCATCGTTCATGTCGCGTCGCATGGTCAGTTCGCCAGTGATGTGCGCAACACTTTTTTGCTGACCTTTGACGACAAGCTGACGCTGGATCGGCTGGAGCGATTCATGGCGCTCGGCCAGTATCGGGATCAGCCCGTAGAGTTGCTGACATTAAGCGCCTGCCAGACCGCCGCTGGCGATGACCGCGCCGCGCTGGGTTTGGCGGGTATTGCGGTCAAGGCAGGCGCCCGCAGCGCACTGGCGACCTTGTGGTTCATCAACGATCAGGCCACGTCCTTGCTGGTGACGGAGTTCTACCGGCAATTGCAAAAGCCGGACTTGTCCAAGGCCCAGGCGCTGCAACAGGCGCAGTTGTGGTTATTGGCGGATCGCCGCTATCAGCATCCAGGCTATTGGGCGCCGTTTCTGTTGATCGGCAACTGGTTGTAATAGGGGAGAAATATCATGCAGTATCGCAAGCGGTTGATCGTCGCCAGCGCATTGTTAGCCAGCGCGGTCCAGGCGCAGGTTACGCTGGACGGTACGCTGGGCCGGGCCGGGGCGCTGGCGGGGCCGAATTATCAGATCACTCCCGACCTCGGTCAGCAGCGCGGCGGCAACCTGTTCCACAGCTTCGGCCAGTTTTCGATTAACACCGGTGAATCCGCTACCTTCAGCGGCCCCCATTCAGTCAGCAACATCATTGGCCGAATCACTGGCGGCCAGATGTCGTTCATCGACGGAACGATCCGCTCCACTATTCCGGGGGCCAATCTGTATTTGCTCAATCCAGCGGGAATGCTATTTGGCGAGAACGCCCGGTTGGATGTGAATGGCGCATTCCATGCCAGTACGGCGGATTATGTGCGTCTGGACGATGGTGGACGCTTCGACGCCCGTACTCCGGCTAACAGTCTCTTAACCGTTGCGCCAGTCGCCGCGTTTGGTTTTCTCGGCGAATCGCCCGCGCCGATCACTCTCACCGGGAGTTTCCTCCAAGTCCCGGAAGGACAAACCCTGTCGCTGATTGGCGGTGATATTAGCTTGAGCAATGCCACGCTCTACGCCCCGGCAGGGCGGATCAATCTGGCTTCGGTCGGTTCAGCGGGAGAAGTGGTTCCGAGCGATACGGATTTGGCGATGCAGGGTTTTGGGCGACGGGGCGCGATTACGGTGGAGCGGACGACGGCCGAGCACATCCAGATCGATGAAGTGGAATTAGGCGATGTGGATGCGAGCGGTCAGGGCGGCGGAGCGATCTTTATTCGCGGCGGGCAGTTCGTGGCGCAGGGCCGGTCATTGACGCAGGCCAACACCACCGGCGAC
Organism: Pseudomonadota bacterium; assembly: GCA_022709365.1. Lineage (GTDB taxonomy): Bacteria > Pseudomonadota > Gammaproteobacteria > Competibacterales > Competibacteraceae > UBA2383. The sequence goes on along the minus strand of JAKLIY010000033.1, from coordinate 3,080 downwards.
CGGGACGGACGCGGCATCAACATTGAAGTGAATCGCCTCACGCTGACCGACGGCAGCCGAATCCAGTCCAATACTTCCGGAACCGGGCGCGGCGGCGATATTAATGTGACTGCGACCGAGGACGTAAAGATAGACGGCGCTTATTTCGATGCTGACGCCGAAAGACTACGGCCTTCCGGGATTATTGCCGATGCGCTGTCAGACGCTAGCCGTGCCGGCAATATCACCCTCAACACCACTCGCCTGTCCTTGACCCGGGGCGGCGCGATCACCTCTGTTGCTGCGGATAATAGCCGCAGTGGCGATCTTGATATCACCGCCACCGAGTTCATCAACATCGATGCGATCAACCCCGACTATGTGGGCAATGTTGACATCACCGGCCTATCCACTGCCGCCGCACGCTATGCCGGCGATATCCAGATCTCGACTGCTCGCTTGACCTTGACTGGAGGCGGCAGTATTAGCACCTTTACCTGGAGCGACGGCGAAGGGCGAGGCGGCGACATCACGATCAACGCTAGCGAGGCGGTGACGATAGCTGGTCCTCAAGCTGCCCTCTTTGCGGACGCCTACGGAGGAGGTTCCATGAACGCCGGCAACATCACTATCACCACCGACCGTCTGTCCCTGACCGGCGGCGGCCAAATTTCTTCCAGCACCTGGGGCTTGGGGCATGGCGGCGACATCAATGTAACCGCTGACGAATCAATCACTATCGTCGGCGAGGGCTATGACGCACCCTCCGACATCCATTTTTTTTCAGGCATATTCAGCAATAGCTGCGGCGATTGCTCGGTCGGCAATGCCGGCAACATCACGCTTACAACCCGGAACCTGTTGATCGATGCCGCCGGCGGTGGTGACAGTAGCGGCCACACGGGTATTGGCGCCCGAGCCGACTATACGTCCGGCGGCAATATCACGGTCAACGCTGATCACCTTAAGCTGCTCAACAATGCTGAAATCAGTTCTTCCGTAGCCGGTAATGAATTCAGTGACAGTGGTACTGTTACGATTAACAGCACTAACCTTGTTGCTTTAAACGGCAGCAAAATTACCGCCCGAGCCACGCAGGGCCGGGGCGGCAACATTCAGATCAACGCCGATGTGTTCCTGCACGACGCTGCTAGCGTCAACGAGGTACTCGACGCCTCCTCGCAAGTCATCGGCAACGACGGAACAGTGGCGATCAACGCCCCAAATACCGACCTCAGCAGTAGCCTGACCGCCCTGCCTGACAACTATCTTGATGCCGCAGCCCAACTGAGCCACCGCTGCGGAGCCAGCGACCCAGACAGCCGGAGCCGCTTCATCGTGCAAGGGCGTGGCGGATGGCCACCCGACCCGGATCAGCCCGCCACCACCCGCACAACGGGTTGCTCCGCTGAATCTCCGACCCTGACCAACACTGCGTCGCTCACGGTTGCCCCCATTACCCAATCCTCAGCCGCTACGGCCAACTTTGGCGATTACTGAAACCCATCGCATTGAGGAGGCTCCATGATCATTCTTCGCGCACCCCTGCTCATCGGCTTATCCCTGGCGCTCCCGCTCGTGGCAACCGGGCAAGCGCAGTCCACCCCGGAAGCTGCGAAATCGCCGTTGACTACCCAGCGAACGCCCATTTACAAACCACCCTTGCGTGGCGCTCCCGTTACCCGAGTCGGCGGCGCCAGCCGGGGCCTCTCCAACAACGATCTGGTGTTGAGTGTATTGGCTCCCGAAAGCACCGGCCTGACTACCCGCGCCCAGCCGACGCTGTACTGGTACTCGTCGAAGGGGTTGACCGCGCCGCTGGAATTCACCCTGAACGACGACCACTCCATCAAACCGCTGGTTGAGCTGAAAGTCCCCGCTACCCAATCCGGCATTCACGCCCTGCGCCTCCCTTACACCCTCAAACCCGAGGTGGAATATCAATGGACCATCGCTGCGGTGACCGACCCTAATCAGCGCGCCAGCGACATCCTCGCCAGCGGCACGATCAAACGGGTTCAACCGTCCCCGGTGCTGTCCGCGCAACTCAACCAGATCGCCCAGCGGGAACAGCCGTTTCTCTACGCCCAGGAAGGCTTCTGGTACGACGCCCTGGCGGCGCTGTCCGAACAGATTGCGGCCAATCCGCTCAATCATTCCTTACGCGAACAGCGGGCCGCCCTGCTGGAACAGGTCGGGTTGTCAGCCGCCGCTATACCGGATCGAATGAGTTCAAAAGCCATCGCCGCCCAATAGACTGACCGATGCCGCTTTCCGATCAATACCGCGCGCTCATCCAGCACGAGCTGCTCGACCAGATCAGTGCGGCGGAACGTGATCAACTGCTTTCTTTAGGCGTAGAGCGCCGGTTTAACGACGGTCAGCTCATTTTCCAACGGGGCGATCCCGGTAACAGCATGATGCTGGTGTTACAGGGACAGGTCAAAATCAGCATCCTGTCCGAAGAAGGCAAAGAATTGATTTTCACTATGATCCAACCGGGGGAGTGCTTCGGGGAGATCGCCCTGCTGGACGGTCACCCGCGCAGCGCTGACGCAACCGCCGTCGGCAAATGCACGCTGTACACGCTGACGCGCCAGGACTTTATCCCGTTCCTGGAAAGCCACCCGCGCATCATGATCAGTGTCATAGCGCTCTTGTGCCGGCGAATACGCACTTTGAGCGTGTTGACCGAACAGCAGGTGTTTGAAAACCTGCCGACCCGCCTGGCCCGATTGCTCATCAAACTGGCCGAGATCCAGGGCGTTGCGTTGCCGGCAGGCATCCGCATCGCCGACAAACTCTCTCAACAGGAGATCGGCAACCGCATCGCCGCCAGCCGTGAAAGCGTCAACAAGCAACTGCGCGTCTGGCGAGCCGAGGGACTGCTGACCGTCGAGCAGGGCTATATCACCCTCCTGCAACCCGCCGTATTGAAACGGCTGGCGAATTCAGCCTGATCAGCTCCTGAATTTCTCAGGACTTTCGCTCAATCTTCTCGATCAAGCGGGTTGATACACTGGAATACGCGGATTACGTAACTCATGACGTAAATACTCACTCCAGAGGTTGTTTTTAACTTGGTAGAGGGTTGTCTTCAT
>JAKLIY010000032.1 GCA_022709365.1 Pseudomonadota bacterium | reverse complement strand
ATGAAGACAACCCTCTACCAAGTTAAAAACAACCTCTGGAGTGAGTATTTACGTCATGAGTTACGTAATCCGCGTATTCCAGTGTATCAACCCGCTTGATCGAGAAGATTGAGCGAAAGTCCTGTATATATATCTGTATTCAACTTCATGACAACCCCTGAAGAATTATTATGGTTCTTCGAGGGTTGTTGTGAAATCGACTCATCTGGGCAGGGTTCAGCCCGCCGAGCGCATCAGAAGTTGGCTCCGCTGCTCTAAAGCGCGCCAACATAAAAAAACCCGCGAACGGCGTCTACGACCATTCGCGGGAGGCCGTGGGAGCGCACTCCCACGGTTCCACCACAGCATCAGTGATCAGGCGCGGGCCGGTTTGAGCGTAGCCGGCGTTTCCAGGGGCCGTTTGAGGAAGAACAGCGCGCCGGTGGTGATCAGCGTACCGACGACAATCGCGATCAGATAGGGGCCGAGATTTGTTACAGCATTGGGAATCGGCAACACAAACACCCCGCCGTGCGGCACCCGCAATTCACAGCCAAACACCATCGACAGCGCCCCAGTCACCGCCGCGCCAATCATCAACGCCGGAATGACGCGCAGCGGGTCCTTGGCGGCGTAGGGAATCGCGCCCTCGGTGATGAAGGAAATGCCGAGTACCGCCGTCGCGCCGCCGGCCTCCCGCTCGTCCAGCGAGAAGCGATTTTTGAACAGCACGGTCGCCAGCGCTAAACCGAGCGGCGGCACCATGCCGGCAGCCATCACGGCGGCCATCGGCGCGTAAACCTCGCTGACGATCAACCCGGTGGCGAAGGCATAGGCCGACTTGTTCACCGGCCCGCCCATGTCGAAAGCCATCATTGCGCCTAACAGCAGACCGAGGAAAACGGCGCTGCTGCCCTGCATCCCCTTGAGCCAGGCGGTAATCTCAGCAAGGGCGACAGCGACGGGTTTGCCTACCACGAAGTACATCAGCAGGCCGACCACCAACGTGCCGAGCAGCGGCAGAATCAACACCGGCTTGAGGCCGTCCAGGGTGCGCGGCAGCCGGATGTAGTCGCTCATCCACTTCACGGCGTAGCCGGCCAGGAAGCCCGCGGCGATGCCGCCGAGGAAGCCGGAGCCAATCGTACTGGCGATCATGCCGCCGATCATGCCCGGTGCGATGCCCGGTCGGTCGGCGATGGAATAGGCGATGAAGCCGGCCAGGATCGGCACCATCAAGGTAAAGCCGGCCTTCGCGCCGATTTGGAAAAGCGTCCAGCCCAAGGTTCCGGCGTTGGCGTCCGCGAAGACGTTGATGCCGCCAATGGCGAAGCTGATGGCGATCAACAGACCGCCCGCGACCACAAACGGGATCATGTAGGACACGCCGGTCATCAGATGCTTGTAGAAACCGGTGCGGGCGGCGGCCTGCTGAGTCTTGGCCTGTTGGACCTGATCGTTATTGGCGCCGCCGACCTCAACGCCCAGCACTTTGGCTTGTTCAATCGCGGTGCGCACCAGCGCCGCACCGTCGTGAATCGCTGCCTTGGTGCTGGCTTCATGGAGGCGCTTGCCGGCGAAACGGGTTTTGTCCACCTGGGTGTCAGCGGCGATGATCACCAGATCAGCGGCGGCGATGTCCTCCGCCGTCAGGGTGTTTTTCGCCCCGACTGACCCTTGGGTTTCTACCTTGATCGCATGGCCCTGACTTTTCGCGCCCTGTTCCAGCCCTTCGGCGGCCATGAAGGTATGGGCGATGCCAGTTGGGCAGGAGGTAATACCGACGATCTTCAGATTGGTAACGGCGGGTAGCGCCGCGGGCGCGGGGGGCAATGACGCGGACAGGCTGGCCAGTGCAGCCTTAATCACTTCCGCACCGTTACGGATCGCTGGCTCGGTCGCCGTTTCATAAAGCGGCTTGTCGGCAAATCGGGCGGTATCCACCCGGGTATCGGCGGCGATGATCACCACATCGGCAGCAGCGATGTCGGCTTCGGACAGGGCGTTGCGGACGCCCACCGAGCCTTGGGTTTCCACATGGATCGTATGACCGAGTGCTTGGGCGGCTTGTTCGAGTCCTTCCGCGGCCATAATGGTATGGGCAATGCCGGTTGGGCAGGAAGTGACGGCAATGATGTGAGCCATGTTCGGTTCTCCTCTATTCTGGGTTTGCTATTCAGTCAACGGGGGTCACAGTGACCTGTCTGGCCAAAGCGCGGACCTCATCCGGGGGTGGTAAATGCGGGCCGAGTCGCGTCAGCTTGGCGGCGGCGAAGGCGGTCGCCAGTTGCGCGGTCTCGGTGAGCGACCGCCCCTCAAGATGGGCGGCCACCAGACCCGCCACCATGGCATCGCCAGCTCCGACCGTGCTGGTGACGGCCACCGATATTGGATGAGCAAGCAGCGCATCGTAGCGGGTCAGGAACAAAGCGCCCTCCCCGCCCAGCGACACCACCACCTGCTCCGGCGCTGACACACTGTTCAGTACTTCCCGCCCGGCGGCGACCACGGCATCCAGCGTGTCGAGCGGCCGATTAACCAGTTCCGCCAGTTCATGCCGATTCGGCTTGACCAGGCGTGGACCCGCCGCTAAAGCCGCTTTAAGCGGCGCGCCGCTGGTGTCCAACAGCACGGCAGCGCCTGCCGCCTGCGCCCGTTGGGTGATGGTCGCGTAAGCCTCCACCGGCATTCCCGGCGGCAGACTGCCGGATAAAACAACCCAGTCGGCGTGTTCCACCAGCCGGTCCAGCCGTTCCAATACCTCGTCCAGCAACGCCGCCGCTGCTTCCGGCGTCAACTCCGGTCCCGGCATGTTGAGATCGGTCGTTTCGCCGCTGACCGTATCCACCAGCTTGGTGTTGATCCGGGTCAATCCATCGAGGAAACAGCAGTGGTTAGCGATCTGCTTGCGCTGGAACAGTTCATCAAACAGCACGGCGTTGTCGCGGCCCAGTTGCCCGGCGACCGCGGCGCTCACGCCGAAATCGGCCAGGCAGGAAGCGACATTAATCGCCTTGCCGCCGACATCGACCTGCATCCGCACAGCGCGATTGACCGCGCCGACCTGCAAGCTGGCGATTTCGATGGTTTGGTCCAGCGCCGGATTGAGGGCCACGGTAACGACTTGGGGGGGACGGGAGGGAGTCATAGCGCCCGCACCTCATGCGCATCGCGGGCGCGCAAGGCCCGTCGAGCCAGATCCTGCATCGCCGTCCGGGAATCGTTACGCAGCGCCGCTTTCACCGGAGCAACGTCCTGCGCGCTCATGCTCAGTTCATCCACGCCCAGGCCGGTCAGAATACGCGCGCCCAGCGGATCGCCGGCCAAGCCGCCGCACACGCCGACCCAGCCGCCGCCCGCCGAACGACTGGCGGCTCGCGCCCCGCGCACCGTAGCATCGATCAGTTCCAACACCGCCGGATGGAGGCTGTCCGCCTGCGCCGCCAGTTCGGGATGCTGGCGATCCACCGCCAGGGTGTATTGAGTTAGATCGTTGGTGCCGATGGACAGGAAATCCACCAGCGCGGCAAAACGGTCGGCCATCACCGCGACGGCAGGCACTTCGACCATGATGCCGAGCTTGACTTCGGGACCGCCGACCTGCTGACGGGCCAACTCACAATGGCCGCGCAACGCTTCGATCTCGCTGACATGCGTGACCATCGGGAACATGATCCACAGCGGCCCGTGTTGCGCGGCGCGGTACAGGGCGCGCAACTGGGCGTATAGCAGATCCTGGCGTTGCAACAGCAACCGTGCGCCGCGCACGCCGAGGAACGGGTTTTCTTCATGCGGCAGATTCAGATAGGGCACCTGCTTGTCGCCGCCAATGTCCAAAGCGCGGATGATCAGCCGCCGACCGGCCAACACGTCCACCATGTCCCGATAAACCTGATACTGCTCGTCTTCATCCGGCGCGGTATTGCGCTCCAGGAACAGGAATTCGGTGCGCATCAGGCCGATGCCTTCCGCGCCGGCGTCCAGCGCCGCCGCCGCCTGCTTGGGATTCGCCACGTTGGCGGCAATTTCCACGGTATGGCCGTCAGTGGTCGTGGCCGGTTGATGCCGCACAGCGCGCAACGCTTCGCGGGCGGCGGCCTGGCGAGCAATGACCTCAGCGACACTGCGTTGATCGGCGTCGTTCACGTCCACATAAAGACAACCGGTTCCGCCATCGATGACCGCGATCCCACCTTCGGGGACCGTCAGCAGGGCGGGGCCTCCGGCCACGATAGCGGGCAGACCCAGGGTGCGGGCTAAAATCGCGGTATGTGAGGTCGGGCCGCCCAGACTGGTGGCTAACCCCACGACCTGGCGGGTATCCAGTTGCAAGGTATCCGACGGGGTCAGGTCTTCAGCGACCAGAATCGACGGTTCTGACAGGATCATCTGCCGTCGCTCGATGCCCAGCAATTGCGCCAGCACCTGCTCGCCGACATCGCGTAAATCAATCGCCCGGGCCGCCAGCAACGGATCAGTGACCTTTTGCAACACGTCGATCCGCGCCCGCAGCGCCCGTTGCCACGACCAGGCCGCGCTATGACCTTGCATGATCGTAGCCAGCGCCTCGCGCACCAGCACGGGATCGGCCAGCAATTCACGTTGTGCAGCGAAAATGGCGGCCTCGGCGGCGCTCAGTCGCTGGCGGGTGCGTATTTCCAGCGTCTCGCGTTCCGCCTGAACCGCCAGCATCGCCTGCTCCAGCGCCTCGCCTTCCGCCACGATATCGCCCGGTTGATCGACAATCTCGAAACGCTGGGAGAGATAACGCACCAGCTTGCCCACCGCCAGCCCCGGACTGGCGCTGATGCCGTAGACGGTCGCCGGCGCACTGGTGGGCGTCCAGTCCGGCGCGGTCTTGCGGGCGGCCAGCGCATTACGCCGGGCGCGTTCCGCGTCAGCCTTCTCTTCAGCGGACAGGCGACGCACGGTGTCATGCAGAGCGTTCAGCGCCCGTGGTGCATCAGTTCCACGAGCGGCGAGGCGCAGGGTCGAACCGCAGGTGATGCCCAGCGCCAGCAAGCCGGTCAACGCCTTGGCGTCGGCGAATTCGTCGCCCAGATAAACCCGCAGTTCACAGGGAAACCGCTTGGCAGTCTCGATCCAGCGGGTTGCCGGACGAGCGTGCAGGCCGTTCGGATAGTCCAAGGTCCATTCTATTTCGGCGTCGGCGGGCCAGGCGGGCGCGGCGGATTCAGGGACTATGGACGGTTCGGCGGCGTCGCCCAGCGCGGCGAGCAAGACCAGCGGATTTTCGGCGTGGAACAGGGTGTCCAGCGCATCCGGCTGCTGCATCAACCGGGTCAGGCGACGCAGCAGAGCAATGTGTTCATCGGACTGAGCGGCGATGGCCACCACTAAATAGGCTTTCTGTCCTTCATTCCACTCTACGCCGTTCGGAACCTGCAAAATGGCGATGCCGGTGTGGTGGATCAGGTGGCGGTCTTCGATCATCCCGTGCGGAATGGCCACCCCGCCGCCGAGGAAGGTGTTGGCGACCTGCTCGCGTTTGAACAGGCTATTGACATAACCGGGAGCGATGTAGCCGGCGTCGACCAGTAACTGGCCGGCCATCTGGATCGCTTCGTCTTTGGTCTGAGTTCGCACGTCGAGCCGGATGCAGGATCGAGTAATCGTTTTCATCATTTCCTCCGGGTGGTCAAGCATCATTTTGTGGAAATAATTTGTAATCGTTTACATCAAGCCTGTCAAGCAAAAAAAGTTGCAGACAGTTTACTGAGCTTAGAAAGCCAGGGCCTGAAATTCCACATTCATCGACAATTCAATCTTGTTATGCGATAATTTATTGTAAACGATTACTTTTTTTATTGCAGAGGGTACATCATGGCGCGGATCAAGGAAGTGGCGAAATGGGCAGGAGTTTCAGTGGCTTCAGTATCGCGGGTGTTGGCCGGTCATGCCGGAGTGAGCGAAGTAACTCGGCAGCGGGTGCTGGAGGCGGTCAAGGCGCTGGATTATCGCCCCGATCTGGCGGCCCGGCGGTTGCGTTCGCGCCGCACTGACACCATCGGTCTGATCGTGTCGGATATCCGCAATCCGTTTTTCACCGAAATCAGCCGGGCGGTCGAAGACGTGGCCTATCAGCACCAGATGCGGGTCATTCTGGGCAATGCTGACGAGAATCCGGAGAAGGAAGCGCTCTATCTGGACCTGATGCGGGATGAAAACGTCACCGGGGTCATCCTGTCGCCGACGCTGCCGACCCTGGCCGGTTTCCGCGCTGACGATTATCCCTTCCCCATCGTGCTGGTGGATCGCTGCGAGCGCGAGACCGTTGCCGACGCCGTGGTGCTGGATAACGTCGATGCGGCGTACCGGCTCACGGCGCATCTGATTGAGCAGGGTCATCGGCGCAACCTCTTTTTCTACGGAACGACCAGCGCCACCGGTCGCCAGCGTCAGGAGGGTTATACGGCGGCGATGGCGGCGCATGGGCTGGAGGCGCAGGTCGAAGCGGTGCTGGCGACGGTCGATGCCGCCCGTGCTGCGGCAACCGCACGGCTAAACGACCGTCCGCTGCCGGATGCGTTGATCGCCAGCAGCGGGTTGATTTTGCTGGGTCTGACTGAGGCGTTGCAGGAGGCGGGACTGCGTTTTCCCGGATCGATAGCCCTGGCCGGCTTTGACGACATGCCCTGGACCCGGCTGGTGGAACCGGGTATCACCGTGATCGCCCAGCCAACGTATGATCTGGGGCAAGCCGCGATTGAACTGCTGTTGCAGCGCATTGCTCAGCCGGAGAAAGCCAGACGGCGGGTGGTGTTGCGCGGAGAATTGCGCGAACGGGGATCGAGCGCCAAACGGGGCGTTTAAAACCCCGCCATTCGCCCTTACTTCATACAGACTGCGTCTTGCAGGACATCGGCTTGCCGGGATCACCCTGCTGCACACGTCCAATGTTCAAACCGAGGACTTCCAGGCTATGACTAATCCATTACTCACCGCGATTGATTTACCCTCCTACGCCGCTATTCAGCCGGAACATGTCGAACCGGCAATAGACTCGCTCTTAGCCGCTAACCGCACGGCCATTGAACAATTACTCGCGGCAAGCGCCGAGCCGACCTGGGAGAACCTGATCCAGCCGCTGGAGGAACTGGACGACCGGCTGAACCGGGCCTGGTCGCCGGTTAATCATCTCCATTCGGTACAAGATTCCGCCGCCTTGCGCGCCGCTTATAACGCCTGTTTGCCCAAGCTCAGTGCCTATCACACCGAACTCGGCCAGCATCAGGGTCTATATCAAGCCTATCAGCACATTGCCAACGGCCCGGAATACGCCCGACTCGATGCCGCACAACGCAAGGTGATTGACGACGCCCTGCGCGATTTCCGCTTGTCGGGCGTCACCCTGCCGCCAGAACAGCGCACCCGCTACAAGGATATTCAGCAGGAACTGGCGTCATTAAGCGCCAGGTTTGCGGAAAACGTGCTGGACGCGACGCAGGCATGGACGAAGCTTGTCACTGATGAAGCGCAGTTGGCCGGGTTGCCGGAATCCGCCCGCGCTTTAGCCCGACAGACCGCCGAGCAGCGCGGTCTGGACGGTTGGCTGCTCACCCTGGAATTGCCGTCTTATCTGCCGGTGCTCAATTACGCTGATGACCGGGAATTGCGGTGGGAACTGTACAGCGCCTACTGCACCCGCGCCTCAGAACAAGGGCCGAATGCTGGTCAGTGGGACAACGGTCCAGTGATGGAGCGGATTCTGGCGTTGCGCCATGAACTGGCGCAATTACTCGGTTTCCGCGATTACAGCGAAGATTCGCTGGCGACCAAGATGGCCGATTCACCCAACCAGGTGCTGGATTTTCTCAACGATCTCGCCCACCGCGCCAAACCACAGGCGCAACGGGAATTCGCTGAGTTACAGGACTTCGCCCGTGAACAGTTCAACGCCCCCGAGCTGGAAGCTTGGGACATCGGCTATTACGCGGAAAAGCTGCGCCAGCATCGCTACCAATTATCGCAGGAGGAATTGCGGCCTTACTTCCCGATCACCCGCGTTCTGCCCGGACTGTTCACCGTCGCCGAGCGGCTGTTTGGTGTCACGATTCGTCCCCTGGAGGGCGTGGAAACCTGGCATCCCGACGTACTGGTTTATGAAATCGTCGATTCAGCCGGAACGCAGTGCGGGCGCTTTTATCTGGATTTATACGCCCGTGCCCACAAGCGGGGCGGGGCGTGGATGGACGGTTGCCTGGCGCGGCGGCGTCTGGGCGATACGGTGCGAACGCCCGCTGCCTATCTGGTGTGCAATTTCACACCGCCGGTGGGCGACGATCCGGCGCTGCTGACGCATAGCGAAGTGCTGACGATGTTCCACGAATTCGGCCACGGTCTGCACCATTTATTGACCACGGTGGATTATCTGCCGGTGGCCGGGATTCATGGCGTGGAATGGGATGCGGTGGAGTTGCCCAGTCAATTTCTGGAAAACTGGTGCTGGTCGCGAGAGGCGCTGGATGGGCTGGCTGGCCATTATCAAACCGGCGAACCGTTACCCGATGAACTGTATCAACGAATGCTGGCGGCCAAGCATTTTCAGGCGGGCCTCTTTCTGGCGCGGCAACTGGAATTCGGGCTATTCGATTTCCGGCTACATCGGGACTATGACCCGGCGCGAGGTGGACGGGTCTTGGAAATCCTCCATGCGGTGCGGCAACAGGTTGCAGTGATTATTCCGCCGGACTATAACCGCTTCCCCAATGCCTTCACCCATATCTTTTCAGGCGGCTATGCGGCAGGTTATTACAGCTATAAATGGGCGGAAGTACTGTCGGCGGATGCATTCAGCGCGTTTGAAGAGCATGGAATTTTCGATACCGCTACTGGGACGCGGTTCCGGGAGAGCATTCTGGAAGTGGGCGGTTCGCGTCCAGCGCTGGACAGTTTTGTGGAATTCCGAGGGCGGGAACCGCAAATTGAATCGTTATTAAGGCTGAGCGGGATTGCGGCTTAGGCGATCAGGCTATTCAAGGCAGCCAGCGCCTCGGCGTAAACCGCATGAAGGGGTACGCCCTGTTCCAGAGCTACCCGTTTACAATCCTCGTACTCTGGCTTGCCGCGCAACGGTCGCCCCTGGAAATAGGCGACCTTGACCGCGACCTCACCATAGCGGGTCGCTACTGAAATCGTTTCTCGAACCAGCGCGGTGCGTTGCACCGGGTAGGCGCGCACGCCCAAAGTCGTGGTCTCAATGAACAACAACTCTCTGAGGCGTAGCACCAGCGGCGGTGGACACAACACGCTCAATAGCGTTCCAGGCCGGTTCTTCTTCATTTGCACCGGCGTCAACCAGGTATCCAGTGCGCCTGCCGCCAACAGTCGGTCCAGCACATGGTCGTAGTACTCGGGATTCATGTCGTCGATATTGCATTCGAGCATCCACAATTCACCCTGTTCTTCGGTTTCCGCTTGCTCACCTAAACAAACGCGCAGGACATTGGGAATCGGCCCATCACGATGACCGACTCCATAACCGATCCGGTTCACGGAAAAAGTCAGACATTCCACGAACTCGTCCACGAACGTTGCCAGCAACGCCGCGCCGGTAGGAGTCGTCGCCTCAAAGGGCACTGCGCCGAGTCGTACCGGAACGCCCTTGAGCAACTCCAGCGTTGCCGGGGCCGGCACCGGTAATACGCCGTGTTCGCAATACGCGATGCCGCTGCCCAGTTCCACCGGTGAACACAGCACCCGATCAACGTTCAGCCACTCCAGAGCGATCGCGCCGCCGACGATGTCGACAATCGCGTCCAGCGCCCCCACCTCGTGGAAATGAATCTGATCCGGCGAGGTGTCATGAATGCGCGCCTCAGCCTCGGCCAGCCGGCGAAACACCGTAATCGCCCGCGCCCGCACGGCATCCGCCAGTAAACTATTTCCGATCAGCGCTTCGATCTGGCGCAAGTTACGATGATGAGGCTGCTTCGGATCCACCACCACCCGTACCTGAGTGCCGGTGATACCCTTACGACTGGCGCGCTGGGCCTGTATGCCATAGCCGTCCACTCCCAATTTGGCCAGTTCCAGCACCAATTCATCGTAATCCACGCCCAAATCCAGCAGGGCCGCCAGATGCATGTCGCCGCTGATGCCAGCGAAACAGTCATAGTAAAGGATATGGCTCAACATGGATTCCAGACTGCTGAGGACGGTTCGTTCCGACCAGGGTTGGCGGGTACACTGAACGACTCCCAAACCGCTGTCAGCGAAGGTCTCCGGCGATGATTTCCCTTCAAAACCTGCCGGATTACGAGAAAGGCGATGAGGCCCTTCGCCAGGCCCGGTGGCCCGATAGGGTGCGTTGTCCCCACGGTGACGCTGCCACATTGACGAGGCCGGGACGGGATAAGACGCTGTCGGCCCGGCAGAAGTATCGCTGTGAGGGGTGTGGTCGCTCCTTTGACAATCGGACGGGAACCGTGTTCGCCGGCCATCATCAACCCCTCTCGGTATGGATGGTGTATCTGTATTTCATGGGATTCAACCTATCGAATGCACAAATCGCCCGGTTTGTAGCCGTGATCGTGGTCGGTCATCTGCGGTGCTTCTCTCAGTGCCTCAGCGCGTTTAAGTTTTTCATTCGGGGTTACGTTGCCGGCCGCCGACACTCAACACCCCCATCGCCACACTGCCCAGCGCCACTGCGAACCACAGCGTCGCAATCCGACAAAGTAGTGTGATCGCTACCGCCGAGGCACCGTCCGCACCGAAGGCCACCAGCAGCACTCCCATCACCGCCTCAGTGCCGCCCAAGCCGCCCGGCAGAAACGACAACGCTCCGGCCAGCACCGCAATGGCGTAAATGCCGATGCCCGTTTCCAGGCTGACCCCAACACCGACCGCCTGAGCGATCCAATACAAGGATAGTCCTTCCAGTCCCCAGGACAATACACCCAAACTTAATCCGAACAGCAAATAACCCGGTCGCAGCAACACCGCTGCTGAATCGAGCAACCGCGCCAACTGGCCGAACTGATGGCCGTAGCGATGCCCTTGTCCCCAAACCCGCAGTTTCTCTGGCAGCCACGGACGGGTCACCAGCCAGCCCAGTCCCAGCGTCAACACCCAGGCGACGGCAACCAGCCAGGCATAATCCGGCCGAGCCAGCAGGATTAACAGCGCCAGCAAGCTCATCGCCAGCACATCCAGCAGGCGTTCCACAAACAGCGCCGCCAGACTCTGGGCATAGGTCACACCATGCTGATGCAGATACAATGACCGTATCGCTTCGCCGGCCTTGCCGGGCGTCACAGTCAGGGTGAAGCCGGCCAGGTAATAGAGAAAATGTCGCCACCACGGTAGGACGTGGCCAAAGGCAGCCACATAGCGTTGCCAGCGCCAGAACCGCAACAGGTAATTGACCAGCGACAGGGTGAAAATGGCCACGAGTACCGACAGACCGACCCGTCGCAACGCCGCAAAGACTGCCTCACGGTCGGCAAACAATACAAAGCCCAGATACAGCAGAGCGGCCAGGCCCATGCTCAGGGTCAGGGCGCGGCGGTGATGGGGGGACAAGTTAAAGATTTTCCTTCCCCTGATGGGATTTGGAATCAACCAGCCAAGGGGAAACCAACGCACGATGGGTGAGATAGGCCAGCAATCCACAGCCGGCGATGACCGCCGCCATCGGCAGCGCTGAACTTCCTCCGGCCAGCCCGACCAGCGTACTGGAAAGAGCCGCGATACCGAATTGCAAAGCGCCGAGCAGAGCCGAGGCGCTGCCGGCGCGCATTCCCTGATGCGCCAGGGCGTTCGCTGTAGCGTTCGGCCCGGTGAAACCGAGGCTGATGCTGTAGCCGAACAGCGGGATCAAGAGCATCGGCAATCCTCCCCAACCACTGACCGCGACCGCCAGCAACCCCAGTCCCAGCAAGACCGTGGCGCGATTGGCTCGCCGCAGGATCGCGTCCGGAGAATGGCGCGCCAACAGGTGGCGATTGATCTGGGAACTGGCGATCAGGCCCAGGGCGTTGAGGCCGAACAGCCAGCCGAAATTTTGCGCGGATACGCCATACACCTCGATGAACACATGCGGCGAGCCGGTGATATAGGCGAACATCCCGGCATGGGCCAGACCGCCAGTCAGGACATAACCGATGAAATGCCGGTCGCGCAACAAGTCGCCGTACACCCGTAGCGCCGCGCCAATGCTGGCGCTGCCGACGGTGTCCGCCGGAAGTGTTTCCTGCAAATAGCGCCAGACGGCGAACAGACAACCCAGCCCAAAGAGCGCCAGCACGGCGAAAATCGCCCGCCAGCCGGCAAACCAGAGAATCCAGCCGCCGATGAACGGGGCGAGAATCGGCGCCAGCCCCATAATCAGCATGAGCAAGGAAAACACCCGTGCTGAGGCATGAGCGTCGCAGCAGTCGCGGACGATGGCGCGGGCGATGACGATCCCGGCGCAACCGCCCAGGGCCTGGAGGAAGCGCAAAACAATCAGCGTGGTCAGATTCGCCGCCAGCGCGCAGCCGATGGACGCGGCGACATAGAGCGCCAATCCGGCATACAGCGGCGGCTTACGGCCAAAACGGTCGGCGAGCGGTCCGTGAATCGCTTGACCGAGCGCCAGACCAATGAAAAAGCTGGCAAGAGTGAATTGCGCCGCCGAGGTTTCCGCGCCGAATTCAGCGGCGATGGCGGGTAGACCGGGCAGATACATATCGATAGACATCGGCGCGAAGGCGATCAACGCGCCGAGGATCAGCAGCCAGGACAGGGGCGGGGTGGTCAGGGGAGGGTTCTCCAGAAATTCCGGGATTATCGGCGGGTGATCTGCATCGTGGTCAGTGCAGCGCTGATCGCTTCAATATCGGTCTCGTCCAGTTGCCGCATCAATTTGCCGATGTATTGCAATTGCCGCTTGTGTCCGCCTCGTTGTGAAATGCTCTGGGCCAGCCGCACCGCGGCCAGCAGGTCTTCTGGCAACGGTATCCGTTTCAACTGCGTCGCGGTGAGCTTGACCAGTTGCTCACCCAGTTCTTGTAAAACCGTCGCCTCCCGCTTGCGCTGGCTCTTGCTGGGCGGCAGCAGCGCTTCCAGATCATCGGTATCGTCGTCGAGTGCATCATCGTACATGAGAGAGATTCTGCTGGAGAATAAGCCCCCTTTTGGCAAAGGGGGGTGGAGGAATTTACAGCAACAACCGCCGGATATCACTCATCAGCCCGGCCAGGGTCACGGTGAACCGCGCCGCCTGCGCCCCGTCAATCACCCGGTGATCGTAGGACAGCGACAGCGGCAGCATCAGCCGGGGCGTGAACTCCTGGCCATTCCACACCGGCTTCATCTGTGAGCGGGTCACGCCGAGAATGGCGACTTCCGGGGCGTTGACGATGGGTGTAAACGCCACACCGCCAATGCCGCCCAGGCTGGAGATGGTGAAGCACGCGCCCTGCATCTCGCCGGGACCGAGTTTCTTGTTGCGGGCCTTGACCGACAGTTCGCCCATATCGGCGGACAACTCGAACAGGCTCTTTTGATCTACATCGCGGATCACCGGCACCACCAGCCCGTCCGGGGTGTCCACCGCCACGCCGATATGGCAATACTTCTTCAGCACCAGGTTTTCCCCGGTGGCGTCCAGCGAAGCGTTGAAATTCGGATAAGCTTTGAGCGCGACAGCGCAGGCTTTCAGCAGGAAGCTGAGCATCGTCACCCGCACCCCGCGCTGTTCCGCCTCCTTGCTCAACGACTTGCGGAAGGCTTCCACATCGGTGATGTCCGCTTCATCGTGATGGGTGACATGCGGCACATTTAACCAAGCGCGGTGCAGGTTAGCCCCGGACAGCTTTTTGATCCGCGACAGGGGTTGCATCTCGATCTCGCCGAACTTGGCGAAATCCACCGGCGGCATTGGCGGGATGCCCATCGCGCCAGCGGGTAATCCGATCGCACCTTCCGCTTTGAACGTTCCCGACATCACCTGCTTGACGAAAGTCTGCACGTCTTCCTTGAGAATCCGCCCTTTGGGGCCGGAACCCTGCACGACCCGAGTTAAATCAACGCCCAATTCGCGGGCGAAACGGCGGATTGACGGGCTGGCGTGTACTTTGCCCGGTTCTGCCGCTTTGACGACGGCGCTGGCGGGAGCCGGCGGCGGCGCTTTAACCGGCGGCGTTCGCGGTGCACCTTCCGATTTGGGCGCACGCGGACCAATAGCGACCGCGCTCAGGGTATCGGGCAATTGCCGCTTGGCGGCGGTGTCCGTGCCGCTCACCGCCAACAGCAGAATCAAGTCGCCCTGCGAAATCTTGTCGCCGACCTTGATTTCAAGGCTTTGCACCACGCCGGGGAACGGTGCGGGAACGTCCATGCTGGCCTTGTCGCTTTCCAAGGTGATGAGCGAAGTATCAGTTTCCACCCGGTCGCCGGGTGCGACCAGAATGTCAATGACCGGTATCCCCTTGAAATCGCCGATATCCGGCACCCGCACTTCGCGCACTTCACCGGGACCCGCAGCAGGTTCAGCCGCTGCGCTGGCGACAGATACTGGTTCCGGCCCCGACACGCTTTCTGCCACGTCCAGATACAAAATCAGGTCGCCTTGCGAAACCTTGTCACCGGCCTTAATGCGGACTTCGCGCACTGTACCTGCCAGTGGTGCGGGCACTTCCATCGTCGCCTTATCGGTTTCCAGCATAATCAGTGGCGCTTCGACATCGATGGCGTCACCCGCCGCAACCAACACTTGGATAACATCGACGCCTTTGAAATCGCCGATGTCCGGGACGTGAATTTCTTTGATGATGCTCACGCGGAATTCTCCCTTTACACGGTCAGCGGGTTGGGCTTGTGGGGGTCAATGCCGTATTTCTGCATCGCGTCCAGCACCTTGCCGACCGGCAACGCGCCTTCATCCGCCAGCGCCTTGAGCGCGGCAAGCGTGACGTAATAGCGGTCCACCTCGAAATGCCGGCGCAATTTAACGCGGGTGTCGCTGCGGCCAAAACCGTCCGTACCCAGAGTCAGATAGCGGCGTCCCGGCAGGAACGGGCGCAGTTGCTCGGCATAGAGTTTCAGATAGTCGGTCGCGGCGACCATCGGCCCCGGATGACCGTCCAGACAGGTTTCGACATAGCTGCGGCGCGGCGGCTGATCGGGATGCAGCAGATTCCAGCGCGCCACGTCCTGCCCTTCCCGCGTGAGTTCGTTAATGCCTGGCGCGGCCCAAAGATCGGCAGTGACGCCCCAATCGTCGCGCAGCAAGTCAGCGGCGGCGATCACTTCGCGCAGAATAGCCCCGCAACCGAGCAGTTGCGCTCGTGGGCCGTCGCCTTCGCCCGAACGGAAGAGATACAGCCCCTTGAGAATGCCCTCAGCGGCGCCTTCCGGCATGGCGGGATGGTGGTAGTTCTCATTCAAGGTGGCGACGTAGTAGAAGACGTTTTCCTGTTCCTGGAACATCCGCCGCAGGCCATCCTGAATGATGACCGTCAGTTCATAGGCGAAGGTCGGATCGTAGGACACGCAGTTGGGGATGAACTGGGCGAACAGCAGACCGTGGCCGTCCTGATGCTGCAAGCCTTCGCCGGCCAGGGTCGTGCGTCCCGACGTGCCGCCGATCAAAAAGCCCCGCGCCTGCTGGTCGCCTGCTGCCCAAGCCAGATCGCCGATGCGCTGGAAGCCGAACATCGAATAGTAGATGTAGAACGGAACCATGTTGACGCCATGGTTGCTGTAAGCCGTTCCGGCGGCGATCCACGAGGACATCGCCCCGGCCTCGTTGATGCCTTCCTGCAAAATCTGCCCTTTCTTGTCCTCCTTGTAGAACATCAACTGGTCGGCGTCCTGCGGTTCGTACAACTGGCCGCGTGGGGAATAGATGCCGATCTGGCGGAACATGCCTTCCATGCCGAAGGTGCGCGCTTCGTCAGCGACGATGGGGACCACATGTCGGCCAATGCCTTTGTCGCGGGCCAATTGGGTCAGGATGCGGACAAAGGCCATGGTCGTAGACATATCGCGCTCGCCGGTGTCCTGCAACAGGGCGTCGAATGCCGCCAGTGGTGGAACTTGCAACGGTGCGGCGTCATGGCGGCGTTGCGGCAGATAACCGCCCAGCGCGGCGCGGCGGGCCTGGAGATATTGAATTTCCGGGCTGTCATCCGCCGGTTTGAAAAAGGGTGCGTCGTACAGTTGTTCGTCGGAAATCGGGATATGGAAGCGGTCACGGAAATCCTTGAGCGCCTGCTCGCCCATTTTCTTCTGCGAGTGAGTGATGTTCTTGCCCTCGCCAGCCACGCCCATGCCGTAGCCTTTGACGGTCTTGGCGAGAATCACCGTGGGTTGACCTTGATGGTTCACTGCCGCCGAGTACGCAGCGTAAATCTTGTGCGGATCGTGGCCGCCCCGGTTCAGCCGCCAGATGTCTTCATCGGACAGGTGGCTGACCATTTGCTTGAGTTCTTCGTACTTGCCGAAGAAATGTTCACGGGTGTACGCGCCGCCCTTGGCCTTGAAGTTCTGATACTCGCCATCCACGCACTCTTCCATGAGTTTCAGCAGCAGGCCCTTCTTGTCAGCGGCGAACAGCGGGTCCCAGTACGAACCCCACAGCACCTTAATGACGTTCCAGCCGGTGCCCCGGAAATCGCCTTCCAGCTCCTGAATGATCTTGCCGTTGCCGCGCACCGGGCCATCGAGGCGTTGCAGGTTGCAGTTGATGACGAAGATCAGATTGTCCAGATTCTCGCGGGCGGCCAGGGCAATGGCGCCGAGCGATTCCGGCTCATCCATTTCGCCGTCGCCGCAGAAGCACCAGACCTTGCGGCCTTCGGTATTCACAATGCCGCGATTGTGCAGGTACTTCATGAACCGCGCTTGATAAATGGCCTGGATCGGGCCGAGGCCCATGGAGACGGTGGGGAATTGCCAGAAGTCGGGCATCAGCCAGGGATGTGGGTAAGAACTCAGGCCGTTGCCATCCACTTCCTGACGGAAATTGTCGAGCTGCTGCTCGTTCAACCGGCCTTCCAGATAGGCGCGGGCATAGACGCCAGGCGCGGAATGACCTTGAATGAACACCAGATCGCCGCCGTGCTGATCATTCGGCGCATGCCAGAAGTGATTGAAGCCGACATCGTAGAGCGTGGCGCTGGAGGCGAAACTGGCGATGTGGCCGCCCAGTTCGGAACTGACCCGGTTGGCTTTGATCACCATGGCTAGGGCGTTCCAGCGGATCAGCGAGCGGATGCGCCATTCCATGCCGGGATCGCCGGGGGTGTATTGCTCCTGATCAACCGGGATGGTGTTGATATAGGGCGTATTAGCGCTGTAGGGCAGGTGGACGCCGGCAGCGCGGGCCTGGGTTTGCAACTGGCCGAGCAGGTGGTAGGCGCGTTGCAGCCCTTCTGCTTCAATCACCGCGTCGAGCGCGTCACGCCACTCCTGGGTTTCCTGCGGGTCGAGGTCGCTATAGTTATCGGTGGTCATGGAAGATCCTGAGTCGTTTGGTGATTCCCAACAACTATAGACTGGTGATTGGGAAATACCTCCTTCGCCTCCAGTTCGCTAGGTTGAATCCTGACCCAGAGCGTGTCGTTTGCAGGCGAATCCCCGCCCTTGCAGGAGGGGAAGATGTCAACGCCTCCAGAACGATCCGATGGAATATGTTCGGAGAAAGTCGGGATAAATCGCCGTTGTTTCTTCAGCACTTTCCAGATGCAGCAGATGGTCGGCGCAGATGCTTTTCTCACTGGCGAGGCGTCGGAACCCACTGTGCATTTCGCTCGCGAAAACGGCTTGCACTTCTTTGCTGCTGGTTATCAAGCCACCGAACGCGATGGCGTCCAGGCGTTGGGTGCGTATTTGTCGCAACAGTTTGGTTTGCGCTTTACCTTTATCGACATCAACAATCCCGTCTGACTCGCAAGCGCATAGACCCCATACCCGCACTGCGGTAATATTTTGCGCCGTACCGCGAAAACCATAAGACTCCACTAGGGCGCTCGCGGACTGCCCGACGCTACAATCAACATAAATCCATAAAATCAGGAGACTGCATTATGAGTACGGTAGATGCCGTCGATCTCGGCAGACGCCGCTTTCTGACCGCCACGGCAACTGTGGTCGGCGGCGTGGGCGCGGCGTTTGTCGCGGTTCCCTTTCTTAAATCCTGGTCCCCCAGCGAACGCGCTCAGGCTGCCGGCGCCCCGGTGGAAGCCGATATCAGCAAACTGGAAGAAGGCGCCCTGATGACCGTTGAATGGCGCGGCAAGCCAGTTTGGATGTTGAAACGCACCGAAAAAATGCTGGCTGAACTGCCTACCCTGAACGACCAGTTGCTGGATCCCCGGTCCGAAATGGCCAGTCAGCAACCCAAGTACGCCCAGAACGCCAACCGCTCGATCAACCCGCAAATCCTGGTGCTGGTCGGTATCTGCACCCATCTGGGCTGCTCGCCGACCTTTCGCCCTGACATCGCGCCTGCTGATCTGGGTCCGGCCTGGAAGGGCGGGTTCTTCTGCCCTTGCCACGGCTCCCGTTTCGATCTGGCCGGGCGGGTCTACAAGGGCGTTCCCGCGCCATCGAATCTGGTGGTGCCCTCCTACCGGTATCTGAGCGACTCCCGCGTATTGATTGGCGTTGACCCGGAGACTGCATAATGGCCAATACACAAGGCACGACCGGCGTGCTCGGCTGGATTGACGAGCGCTTTCCGCTAACCAAGATGATGCGCGAGCATCTGACGGAGTATTACGCGCCGAAAAACTTCAACTTCTGGTACTTCTTCGGCTCTCTGGCAATTCTGGTGCTGGTGAATCAGATCCTGACCGGCATCTGGCTGACCATGAACTACAAGCCTTCCGCCGCCGAGGCGTTCGCCTCGGTCGAATACATCATGCGCGACGTTAACTGGGGCTGGCTGATCCGCTACATGCATTCCACTGGCGCGTCGGCGTTCTTCATCGTCGTCTACCTGCACATGTTCCGGGCGCTGATTTACGGCTCCTACAAGAAGCCGCGCGAACTGATCTGGCTCATCGGCGTGGTCATCTTCCTGTGTCTGATGGCCGAAGCCTTCATGGGCTACCTGCTGCCTTGGGGTCAGATGTCCTTCTGGGGCGCGCAGGTCATCATCAATCTGTTCAGCGCTATTCCAGTGATTGGCCCGGATCTGTCGGTGTGGATTCGCGGTGATTTCGTCGTCTCCGACGCCACGCTGAACCGCTTCTTCTCGCTGCATGTCATTGCTCTGCCGCTGGTGCTGTTGGGACTGGTGGTGGCGCACATCCTCGCCCTGCACGAAGTCGGCTCCAACAATCCTGATGGCGTGGAAATCAAGAAAGTCAAAGGACCGGATGGCAAGCCGCTGGACGGCATTCCCTTCCATCCCTACTACACGGTCAAGGATTTGCTGGGCGCCGTAGTGTTCCTGCTGTTCTTCGCCCTGATCATCTTTTTCATTCCCGAAATGGGTGGCTATTTTCTGGAGCATCCCAACTTCGATCCCGCGGATCCGCTGAAGACTCCGCCGCATATCGCCCCGGTCTGGTACTTCACGCCGTTCTACGCCATTCTGCGCGCGGTGCCGTCCTTTGCGGGTACGCAGGTGTGGGGCGTACTGGCCATGGGCGCGGCCATCGTGATGCTGTTCTTCCTGCCCTGGCTGGATCGCAGCCCGGTCAAGTCGATTCGCTATCGCGGCCTCCTGTTCAAGCTGGTCCTGGCGGCGTTCGTGATCTCGTTCCTGATCCTGGGCTATCTGGGGGCGTTGCCGACCACCCCGGAACGCACCACTCTGGCGCAGATCTGCTCCATCATCTATTTTGGGTTCTTCTTCGTGCTGCCGATCCTGCCGGTGTTTGAAACGACCAAGCCCGTCCCGGAAAGGGTGACAAAATGAAAAAAATCATCGTCGCACTCGCATTTCTGGCCTTGCCGGGCCTGAGCTTTGCCTCCGCTGCCGGCTACCCGCTGATGAAAGCGCCGATCGACCTGCATAACCAGGCCTCGTTGCAAAAGGGCGCCAAGCTGTTCGTCAATTACTGCATGGGTTGCCATTCGCTGGAGTATCAGCGCTACAATCGCATGGCTCGCGACATCGGCCTGACGGATGAAGAGGTGAGGAACAATCTGATCTTCACCGGTGCCAAGGTCGGCGACACCATGAAAAACGCCATGCCCAAGGCTGCGGCCAAGCAGTGGTTCGGCGTCACGCCGCCCGATCTGACCGTGATCGCCCGTTCGCGTGGCGTGGACTACCTCTATACCTATCTGCAAACCTTCTACAAGGACCCAACCCGGCCATTTGGTGTGAATAATGCGGTGTTCCCAAACGCCGGCATGCCGCATGTGCTATGGCAATTGCAGGGAATGCAGGAGCCGGTTTTCACCCAGCATGAAGACGCTGCAGGTACGGAGGTCAAGACCCTCACCGGCTTCAAGCTGACGCAACCGGGCAGCATGAGTCCGCCGGAGTTCAAGGAAGCGATGGCCGATCTGACCAATTTCCTGGCCTACGTCGGCGAACCCATCAAACTGGAGCGTCAACGCATCGGCATTTGGGTACTGCTGTTCCTGGCGCTAGCCACCGTGGTGTTCTACCTGCTCAAGAAAGAGTACTGGAAGGACGTGCATTGACCGGTGAGTAGGGATTAGCGAGTAGGGATTAGCGAGCAGGGATTCGCTACCCCCTATCTTTCCAATCCCTACCTCCCGACTTCCCTAAACTCCCTACCTGATTCACCGAGCCGCCATGACCTCGACCCGCCCCTATCTGATCCGCGCGCTCTACGAGTGGATTGAAGACAACGGTATGACGCCGCACATTCTGGTCGATGCCGATCAACCGGGCGTGACGGTTCCAAAACAGCATGTACGCGAAGGCCAGATTATCCTGAATATCAACCCGGCGGCGGTACGCGATCTGCGGCTGGGCAATGACTGGATCGAATTTAATGCCCGGTTCGGCGGTGTCGCCCGCTCGGTGCAAATTCCGATAGCCGCAGTCCTGGCGATCTACGCTCGCGAGAACGGTCAAGGCATGGCCTTCGGCGAGGAAAAAACGGGTGATGACGAACCGCCGACGGGCGCTCCGCAACCGGATCAACCGCCTGCCAAGCCTCCCCGGCGCAAGCCGACGCTGAAAATTGTCAAGTAACAGCGAGATAGGAAATTTTCGCTACATGCTTCAGTTGATGTATTCAAACAACGTGACCACCTGCCGTACTCCGCCCACCTGACTGGCCACCTCAGTGGTAGCGTTCGCTTCCACCGGTCGCACGAGTCCCAGCAAATAGACGACACCCCGATCCGTTACGACTTTGACTCGGGTGGGGTCAAAATCGGGAATTGTATTGATCTGGAACAGCGCGGTTTTGACCTTGGTGGTCAATAAAGCATCATTACTCTGGACGGATAGCGGGCTGGGCGGTCCTACGACCAGTTCGTTGTACACCATCCGCACTGGCGGTTCGCTAAAACTGCGTGCGATGGACTCGGCGCGCTGTCGTGCGCCTTCGGAGACCGCCTCGCCGGTCATCAACACCGTCCCGTTATAGCTGGTGATGCTGATCCGGTTGCCGGGCGGTAATTGCCGATTCAACACATCATAAAGCTTGAGTTCGATGGTCTGGTCATCGACCACCATCCCGGTGGTTCGCCGGTCATGGGCTACGCTGATGCCGGTCGCTGCGCCGCCTACCAGGATTCCGGCACAGCCGCTCAGGAACAAGGCCAGCGCCAGCACTCCGGCCCACCGAATCCATAGGACGGTCATAGTTTGCCTCCATCGCCGAATAGAATGTGATCGATCAGATCACAGAGACAGTGGATCACCAGAATATGTACTTCCTGAATCCGCGCGGTGGCCGCGGCGCTCGCCCGGATTTCCAGGTCGTTTTCGGTCAATTGTCCAGCCATGGGTCCGCCATCGCGCCCGGTTAGCGCTACTGTCATCATGCCGATTTCCCGCGCCGCCACTATAGCCGCCAGCACGTTCGGGGAATGGCCACTAGTAGAAATAACCAGCAGCAAATCGTCGGGGCGGCCCAGCGCCCGCACCTGTCGGGCAAAGACCTGCTCGAAAGCGTAATCATTGGCGATGGATGTTAAAGCGGAACTGTCGGTGGTCAGCGCGATAGCCGCCAGTCCGGGACGTTCCATCTCGAAGCGGTTGATCAGTTCAGCGGCGAAATGCTGGGCGTCAGCCGCAGACCCCCCGTTGCCGCAGACCAGGATTTTTCCGCCCTGCCGGAGCCGTTCAGCCATCCGTTGCGCAGCTTGAACAATGCGCGGCCCTATCGCTTCCAGGGTAAGCCGCTTGGCCTCGATACTGGCGATGAAATGTTGTTCAATTCGCTGGAGAGGCAGCATGAATGTTACTCCAGTAGCAGGATAGTCTTGAATTCGGCGTTGCGTTTGAAGGTGAGATCGCCTTCAGGACTCCAGGATAGTTTGGGTTTGCCAGGACATAGGAGGGCTTCCGAAGGTCAATGTGCGCAGCGACTGCGCCATTCCCCTCTACCCCCTCGCAGGGAGGGGGAGAGGGGTTGAATGATGGCAGTGCTACAGTTTTAGCAACACGGCTCAAGCGGTGGGTTGATCATTCGCCATCCAGCGATGGAAAAAGCCCGCCAGCGCTGCACCGACGATAGGGGCTACCCAGAACAGCCAGAGCTGTTGCAAAGCCCAGCCGCCGACAAAGATGGCCTGGCTGGTGCTGCGCGCCGGGTTGACCGAGGTGTTGGTCACCGGAATGCTGATCAAGTGAATCAGCGTCAGACAGAGACCAATGGCAATGGGCGCAAAGCCGGTTGGAGTATTCTTGTGCGTGGAACCGAGGATGACGATCAGGAACATAAACGTCATGACGATTTCGCAAATGAGCGCCGCGTTCAATCCGTATTGACCCGGCGAGTGTTCGCCGAAACCATTCGCCGCAAAGCCGCCCAATTCAAAGCCTGGTTTGCCGGTGGCGATCAGGTAGATGATCGCCGCGCCGGCGATGCCGCCGAGTACCTGGGCGATGATGTAGGGAACCAAATCGGCTGCCGGGAAGCGTCCGCCTGCCCACAGTCCTACTGATACAGCGGGATTCAGATGACAGCCGGAAATGTGGCCGATGGCGTAGGCCATGGTCAGCACCGTCAGACCGAAGGCCAGCGAGACGCCGACGAAGGCGATGCCGAAGGGATTGGTAGGATCGGAGCTTGGGAAAGAAGCAGCCAACACGGCGCTGCCACATCCTCCTAGCACCAGCCAAAGCGTGCCGACAAATTCGGCAGCGAGACGATTAACTATGGGCATGATGAAAATCTCCTGCTTCAAGATAAAGATAAAAGCGATTGAATCCTCGATGAGGTCTTCTGGTTCCAAACCGGAAAGCGGTAAGGCGACTTCGTACACGATGTTCCGACTGTCGTAGCGAGGCGCGTAGTAGATACCGCCACAATTTTGGTAGAAGACGCCATCGACGATGATTGTAATGCAACTTGCAGGCAGTGTGGACACGATAACGCCCACTGTTGCCATTTGTGCAGGATAGTCCCAGTGACGGTCCACGTCGATATTTACCTTGGATATCGACATCCCGGTGGTTGGCGCTATACCACCGCTCACGCTTCCCCAGCGATCACCCGTAACCCGGTGAAGATCAACTCCGGCTCCAGTTGATACGCCGCCTGCAAATACGGCAAAACGCCCTCGGCATCGCCGCCGGTCAGCAAGCGTAAACCGGAACCGTGGTTAGCGATCATCCGCTCAGTGATGCCGTCGATGGTTGAAGCAACTGCATACAAGGCCCCGCCCCATACCCCTTCGCGGGTACTCTGGCCGAACAGGCGCGGCTCGCCGGTTTCCGGCGGAATCTGCCGGGTTTCCCGATACAACGCCTCACGCATCAAACGCATCCCCGGCACGATTACCCCGCCCAGATGCTGTCCATCCGCCGCTAGCGCGTCGATAGTCACTGCCGTTCCGCAATCCACCACATAGCAGCTTTGCCGGGTCAGGGAACGGGCCGCAATCAGCGCCACCCAGCGATCCGCGCCCAGCCGCTCCGGTTCTGCATAGGCGTTGCGCACCCCGCAGGCGGCCGTTGTAGACCCGACAAACTGCGCCTCAATGCCCCAGCTTTTCTGAATCCAGTCAGTGAACGCTGATCGGGCTTCGGGACCGGCCACGCTGACCATTAACGCGCGCTGTGGCGGCGGCAACGCCCGCCATTGACGCTCTGCCCATTCCGTCCAGTTTTCTGCACCATGACTCGCCTGGCCGCGCTGTTGGAATCCGCTTCCATCCCAGACTGCCCATTTAATCCGGCTGTTGCCCACATCCGCCAAAAAAATCATGCGGCAATCCTCAAGCGGATTTCCCCGCCGATATACGGCTTGATTTCACCGTTCGCCATTTCCAGCAACAATGCGCCCGTTGCGTCCACCCCCCGGGCGATGCCGGTAAACGTGGCGTTGGGCAAATGCAGGCTGACCTGGCGTCCCGCGACCTGATCGAATTGCGCCCATTCCGCCGCTAGATCAGCAAAGCCGCCCTGTTGAAATTCGATGAACGTTTTGACCAACTCACTGATCAGCGTCGCCGCCCAGCGGTTGCGGGAAATGGACTCCACTCCCAGAATTTCCTGTAGATCGACCCAAGGCTGATCGATAACGGTCGCCTCCTGACGCGGCAGGGCGAGATTGAGGCCGACGCCCGCGACGACATAAAAATCGCCTGCACTGCCACCCGACTCCAGCAGAATGCCGCCCAGCTTGCGCCCCTGCCACCACACATCATTCGGCCACTTCAGACCGACTTCGCTCACACCGGCACCTTTCAGAACACGAGCCACTGCAAGGCCGGTCGCCAGGCTCAGACCGCTCAAGGCTTCCAGCGGCCCGGCGAATCGCCAGAGCAGGGAATACGCCAGACTCGCGCCGAAGGGCGTTAACCAACTGCGCCCTTGCCGGCCCCGACCGGCGGTCTGCTGTTCCGCCAGACACACGGCGCCACTGGGCCAGCCCTCCTGCGCCCCGGTCAGCAGGTAGCGGTTGGTGGAATCCAGGACTGAATACGTCTCCAACCGGCTCACGCCCGCACGAGCCGTAGCGGTCAACCCGGCCAGAATGCGTTCCCGGTCCAGCAGTTCCAACGCGACACTCATCGCTCAAACCTCGTTCAGCGGCAACAAAAACCGCCTTCTCCCTCGCGGGAAAAGGCGGTGATGGCCCGTCTTGAAACTGGATTTAGAACAAATTACCCCAGGGGACGACCGAGAAAAAACTGAGCCACGAGGCGACAATGAGGATGAGGATCAAGATCAGCGGGAAATTCTGAAAAGTAAACATTGGAGTTCTCCTTTACGGTTTATAGATGAAAGATGGGGCAACGATGCTCAATCATTCAAGGATGAGTCATCCACCTTTTCGTTACGATGGGGAATGCGCGGGTCGTCATCGTCCATCAGGATTCGATGGGCCGGTCCTTCCAGATCATCGAACTGCCCACTCCGCACCGCCCAGAGAAAGGCCCACAGCGCCACGCCGATGACCCCAAGGGCCATGGGAATCAACAGGTACAGGATGCGCATGGGACGCTGACCTCTCTCAGGGTTGCCGAAGCCGCAGCGCGTTCACCACCACCAGCAACGAACTGAACGACATACCAATCGCCGACATCCAGGGGGTTAACCATCCCCCGGCCGCCAACGGTAATGCGATTAAATTGTACCCGATTGCCCAGGCAAAATTCTCCCGCATGATCACTAAAGTCCGTCGGGCCATATCGACGCCCGCCGGCAGATGTTCGAGTTTCTCCGACAACAGAATCATGTCCGCCGTGGCGTGGGCCAGTTGCGTCCCGCTGCCCATCGCCAGCGAGATCTGCGCCGCCGCCAGTACCGGGGCATCGTTGACTCCATCCCCCACCATGGCGACTGTGGCTCCCTGCCGCTGCAACGCCTGCAAGCGTTCCAGTTTGTCCTGGGGAGACATTCCGCCTTGAGCTGAGGCGATGCCCACCTCACGGGCAATATGATCGACGGCTTCCGCCCGGTCGCCGCTCAACAGTTCCACCGCCAAGCCCCGCGCTTGCAAAGCCGCAACCGCTTTTGCCGCGCCGGGCCGCAAGGCGTCGCTCAACTGGAACCAGGCCAATAACCCATGCTCATCGCCGAGCGCCACCCAAGTGCTGGCGGCGTCGAGATCATCTTTCTCGACAACCGCCGCCCCACTCAGGGCGACGACGAATGCCGGCTGGCCGATCCGATAACGGCGACCGTCGATCCAGCCTTCAATGCCGCTGCCCGGCGTATTGTGCAATTCCGTTGCGGTCGGGACACCCAAACCTGCCGCTTCGGCCAGCGCCCGGCCCACCGGGTGTTCAGAACCGCGCTCCAGCGCCGCCGCCAATACTAAACACTGTTGCGGCTCCAGGCTGCTCATCGGCTCGACCGCTGTCACCTGTGGCCGCCCAAAAGTCAGCGTGCCGGTCTTGTCAAAAATGATATGGGTCGCCCGCGCCAGGGTTTCCAGCGCATGACCGCGAGTCGTCAAAAGGCCCATTCGGGTCAGTGTTCCGGTAGCGGCGACAATGGCCGTTGGCGTCGCCAGCGATAACGCACAGGGACAAGTCACCACCAGCACGGACAGCGTAATGCGGAATGCCGTATCGAAATCGCTGAGCGACCACCACGCCGAAAAGACCACGGTTGCCACCACCAACAAGACCGCGATAAACCCGCCGGCAATGCGGTCAGCCAGCAGCGCCAGTCGCGGCTTTTCACCCTGGGCGCGATCCAATAGCCGGACAATCGCCGACAGGACCGTATCGACGCCGACCTTCTCGATCCGCATCACCAGTGGACTCTCGACATTGACCGAGCCACCGATCACCGTTTCGCTAATATGTTTCGGCAATGGCAGACTTTCCCCGGTCAACAGCGACTCATCGACGCTGCTCGCGCCTTCTTCCACCCGGCCATCCGCAGGAATCGTCTCGCCCGGTCGCACCAACGCCCGGTCGCCCGGTCCCAGCTCCGCGATGGGCACAATCACTTCGACGCCATGGTCATCCAACCGGGTCGCGGTCGCCGGCAACATCCGCACCAGCGCCTCGGAAATCTGCCCGGCCCGATGGCGGGCGTTCATTTCCAGAAAGCGTCCGGTCAATAGAAAGAACACAAACATCGTCACCGAGTCGTAATAGACCTCGCCGCTGCCGATCCAGGTATGCCAGACGCTGGCGGCGAAGGCGGCGAGAATGGCCAGCGAGACCGGCGCATCCATGCCCAGTTGCCGGTTGCGTAAATCACGCCAGGCGGCGATGTAAAACGGTTGCGCGGAATAGGTAACGACCGGCACGGTTAAAATCAGGCAAATCCAGCGCAGAAATTCCCAAATCCAGTCCTCCATACCCTGGTATTCGCCGACGTATAACCCAACCGCCAGCATCATCACCTGCATGGAGAATAGACCGGCGACCGCCAACCGGCGCAGCGCAACCGCCCGTTCGCGTTTTTGCAGGGCTTCCTGACGGCTGGGATCAAAGGGATGGGCGATGTAACCGATAGCAGTGATGGCCGTCAGAATTTCGCTCAACTTGGTTTGCTGCTCGTCCCAGCGGACCCGGGCGCGGTGCGTGGAATAGTTGACCCGGAATTCCAACACGCCGGGCAGGGCGTTAACATGTCGTTCGTTGAGCCAGACACAGGCCGCGCAGACGATGCCCTCCAGAATCAGCGCGGCTTCGCGGATATGCTCGCTTTCAGCCCGGACAAAGCTCTTCTGTAAATCCGGACGGTCGTACAGTTCCAGCCCGCGCAATGGTTCAGGAATCATGTCTTCAGCGCGGCGCGAGGGCGCGGTGCGATGGCGGTAAAAGTCCGTCAGACCGGCGGCGACAATCGCCTCGGCGACGGCTGCGCAACCGTGACAGCACATTGGCTGGCGCTGACCATCGATCACCGTAGCGTAGGGAATGCTGGGCGGAACCGGCAAACCACAGTGGAAGCAGATAGTTTCAGCCGTGGATGGGTGATTGTTCAAGCCGGTTCACCCGTTAAATGAACTCCTCCATTGATCTTCAATTTGATAACTTCCATGCTTTCCAACCCATCGTTATCGACGACTTTGGCCGCAATGCAATATGTCCCGGCTTTAAATTTATAAACCTGTTTCCCTTCTTTATCTCTCAATATTTCGGGCTTGAACACGCCTTGTTCCTGATCATAGCTCCAGTCCCAGGCGTAAAATTCAATGCCAGCTTCTGATTCACCTTGGGCGGTAAACTCAATTTCCCGCGCCTGCTTGTTATCCATTCCCAAATCTTTTAACTCAATACTTAACCGTGGTTTTTTCGCAATGGGAACGATATCTTCAACTTTGACCAGATCAATGATCGTGTTTTCTTCATTTTTCAGCCGGGCGATTTCCTGAATCGCGCCTTTGCCAAAACTGAAAGCGATAATCACTCCAACAGATTCACGGTTTTTTTGATTATTTTCAAATCGAGTCTTGTCATAGCGCTTGCAGGCGGACAGGAAATTATCAACCACATTCCGTCCGATAGTGTCGGAACGCTTGACCTGAATCGGTTTGCCATCACGGGTTTTACCATCAATGCCGGAGTCGTTGATTTGTTTGGCGTTGGCTACGCCACCGAACTGTTCAATAATCCACGTTTCAAACGCAAACGCATCTTTATAGCGTAGCGTGTCGTAATCATATTTGTGCAGTTGAACGATGAACGGCTGGGAAAACAGATCGCTTTGCCCTTGCAGGCGCAATTCCGATACCTTGATGGCGGCGACCGACTGATCAATGCCGATCCAGCGCCGCTTGAGTTTTTCAGCAGCAATAACGGTCATTCCGCCACCGACAAAAGGGTCTAAAATGGTATCGCCTTCATTGGACGCGCATTGAATAATTCTTTTCAATAAGGCTTCAGGTTTTTGTGTGGGGTAGCCGATTTTTTCTATCTTTGATTGAACATTTATAATATCTAGCCAACAATCATCTATGGGTGTACCTTCTTGTTCATCGAGATAACGTTTTAATCGTGGGACTCCCCCTTCTTTTGTCTGAACAATCAATCCCCGCTCATAGGCTTCCTGCATTTTTTCCTTTGTCCAGCGCCAAACGCGGGTGACGCCCAAAAATTCATAAGTTAGGTTCGGTCGGTCTTTATTAGGGTTAGCAAGATTGTCTAAACTGTACTTTCTCTTTGTATCGGGTTCGACGTATTTGTAAAAGTCTTTTACATATTTTTCATCATGCAATAAATATTGTGGAATCCAGGTAAATTTATCTGATTTAGCATAATAAAAAATCGTATCGTGATTTTGGGCGTAACGTTTGAATGCCAATCCTTTTGCATTTGTCCTTTTCCAGATAATCTCATTTCTAAAATTCTGCTCACCAAAAATTCGGTCGAGAATATGTACTCGGATATAAGCATTTGCGTGCCAATCGCAGTGCAGAAAAATAGAGCCAGTCGGCTTCAATATCCGGTGCATTTCCTCTACCCGATCTTTGAGCCACGCAATGTAATGATCAATCCCACCTGACCAGCGATCCTGAAAGCTGCGGATTTCCCCCACATCACCCCAAATGACTTCATAGTTGCGATTGGAAAAAAACGGCGGGTCGAGATAAATCAAATCGACACTCGCCATTTCGATCTTTTTCAAAACTTCAAAACAATCGCCTAAAATAAGCTGGTTCATTGACTCTTGAACTCACCCACTGCGGTGCTGGCCTGGATTTCATGCAGATCATCACCCTTACGAATGCTCAACACCAGATCCCAGCGACCGGCAGCGGGCAAGGTCACTTTGGATTCATAAACGCCCGGCGCAGTTTCATCCAGAGCAAAATCGACATCCAGCTTGCTGGTGGACGTGCGGAGGAATTGCCCAGCCACGGTAGCACCGGTCAACGGTTCGCCCTCAGGAGTCTGCACCGCTACTCGAAACAAGGCGGGTTCACCTAAAACCGGTTCTCCAACCCAGCCCTTGTGAACCTGCCAGCCCCGCTGGCGCTGCCGCTCCACCTGCTGGAGATACTGGTTATACAGCGCCTCCTTCTTGTGGAAATCGTGCGCGATCACCCCAGGGAACATCGACATGGTCTCGCGTTGACTGGCGGGTTGGGGTAACAGCCAGTTGCGAACCCATGGCGGTACGCCATGCTCGGCAACCACGATGAACACCGCGCCGGACACCGCCACGAAGATGAAAAATCCGATCAGCGTCGCGGGTCCCCAGTGCAATCCCTGACCGCTGGAACGGACACCGAGCAGCATCCCACAAGCCATCGCGGTGAGAAGATAAATCGCCAGATGGATCGCGAAGATATCGCCGCCCGGCCAGCGCAGAATGCTGTAGGGCACATACAGGCCCACCGTCATCAGGGCGGTGACGGTCGCGGCCCATTTCGCGCTGACCCCGGCAAAGCGGAATAAGCCCAGATTCACCAGCACAATCAGCGCAACACCGATGCCCAGGCCGAGCAGCAAATCAGTCATCAATCACCTTCCGGGACGTAGAACGGCACTTCACGACGAATCGGCTCGGCTGTAGCGCCCTCCAGCGCCTCGATGACAAAGGTTACCTCGTCACGATCATTCTTTTTCCCAGAGTCATCCTGAACGGGTGGAATCTGCACGCGCGCCAACAGTTTAATCCGCTCCTGTGGGGCTAGCTTGAGTCGTTCCATACTGTCCATATCCAGCACCGCGCCCGGCAGTCCTTCGATGCGAATACCTACCGTCATCGGTGCCGTCAGCTTGTTATTCAGCTTGATCTCATAGGTATTGCGGATGCTGCCGTCCGACAACTGGGTGTACAACGGCTGGCGGATTTGCTCGACCATCCCGGTATAGGGCGAACGGGTGACGACGCTCCAGATCAGGAGTACCGTCGCCGCCGTCAAAATCACGCCATAACCAACGGTCTTGGGCTTGAGCAGCGTCGTTTTGCGGCCCTGGAGCGCATTTTCCGAGGTATAGTGGATCAACCCACGCGGCCATTTCTGGTTATCCATGATCGTGTCGCAGGCGTCGATGCACAGTGCGCAGGAAATGCACTGGTATTGCAAGCCGTTGCGGATATCGATGCCTACCGGACAGACCTGCACGCAGTAGCCGCAATCAATGCAATCGCCCGCGCCCTGCGCCTGCCGTTCTTCACGGGTTTTCATCCCCTTGCCCAATTTGGCCCGGCCCTGCGTTCCCTCACCCCGTTTAGCCTCATAGGAAATAATCAGGGTGTCATGGTCAAACATGGCGCTCTGGAAGCGCGCATACGGACACATGTAGACGCAGACCTGCTCACGCGCCAGCCCGGCCATGACGAAGGTGGTCGTGGTCAGAAAGAAGGTTGTGAAATACGCGGCGTAAGGCGCACGGCCCAGCAGGAAATCCACCACCAGCGTCGGCGCGTCGACCCAGTACATGGTAAAGCTCAGACCGCTCCAGAAGGCGATGAACAGCCAGATCGCATAGGTTCCCCCGCGTTTAATGAACTTTTCGCGGTTCCAGGGACCTTTATCCAGCCGGATGCGCGCCGGGCGGTCGCCCTGAATCCATTTTTCGACCATCATGTAAAGATCGGTCCACAGCGTCTGGAAGCAGAAATAGCCGCACCAGACCCGCCCGGCCAGGCCGGTGACGAAGAACAATAAAATCGCGAAGATGATCAACACTCCGGCTAGCCAGAAAATGTCCTGTACCTGGATAGTCAGGCCGAAAATGTAGAAATGTCGTCCCGGCAGATCGTACAGCACGGCTTGATCCGGGGCGTTAGGCCGGTCCCAGCGTAGCCACGGCAACAGGAAAAAAACGAGATACGCCAAAACCAGAACGCCGGTTTTGAGGTTACGGAATTGACCCTTGACGGAACGGGGATGAATTTGAATACGTTTCTGATAAAGCGAAGGGGTTGGTTCGGACATGGTCCACCCGATTTTCGGTGAGGAAACAGCAGAAATGATGATATTGACCGCGATTGAAGCTCAACGTCATTGCGGTTCGTCAACTCAGGGGTGAGCAAGCGAGAAAATGAGGAAACCCATAAACGTTTCACCCCCCTTCCGGGGGGTGAAACGTTGATCCGGAGCGCATCCCTAAAGCTTACTTAACGCCGCTCAACTGATGAACGTAGACCGCTAGTAACTTGATGTCGGTAGAGGACAGGCGATCCTTCCAGGCCGGCATCACCCGGGTGTTATTGACGCCATTCGAGATGAAGGTTTTAAGTGCCGCCTGCTTCTCCTGTGGAGTCTTCAATGCGGGGATGTTCACAATCGCCCAGATCTTGTCGGTCAGATTAGCCGAGCCTTGCGATGGGAGACCTTTGGCGTCAGCACCATGGCAATAGTAGCAACCGCCGACTTGACCCTGGAAAATTTCCTTGCCGCGCGCTGAGGCTTCGCTGGGTTGCGCCTCATTGGACAGCGTCAACACATATTCAGCGACATCATCGAGTTGCTCCGGCTTGAGCACAGGGCCAAACGCCGGCATGAAACCCTTACGGCCCTGCATCAGCGTCTCGTTGATCTTCGCCATCTTGCCGCCCCATAGCCAGTCGTCATCCGTCAGGTTCGGATACAGGCCGACGACGCCCTGACCGCCGCGCCCATGACAGGCGGCACAGTTGTCGCCAAACAATCCCTTGCCGACCGAGCGCACAAATTCCATCATTTTGGGATCCTTGACGATCTGGTCATAGTCCGCCGCTTCCACCTTGGCCAGCATGGCCTTGCGCTGCGGATCAGTCGCCGCCGCGCCTAGATCTTCCAGCAACAGAGAACGGGTGTTCCAGCGGTATTCCTTGGCCTGTTCCTTGCCTGTCCCCTTGTCAACGACCGTGTAGTCCACCGTCCCTGTGCCTTTGATCCAGGTATCTCCGACCGGCCAGGAGGGATAGACGAACCAGTAGAGAATCGAGAACACGATCGTGCCGTAAAAGCACCACAGCCACCAACGTGGCAGTGGATTGTTGTACTCCTGCAAATCGCCATCCCAGGCATGGCCGGTGGTTTGCACCGTACCGGAGGATTGTTGTGTATTCGCAGTCTTGTCACTCATTGTTTATTGTCCATCACCTTGCGGGATTGGGTGAGATCCTTCGGCCCGCGCCGTCCGGGACGGTTGCGGTTCATCGTCGTCGAGTGGAATGTACTTATAGGACTCCAGTCGCCGGGTGCGGTGCTTACCCGTGAACACATAGAGCAGAACGCCGCAAAAAGCGCCGAAAAACAGCAATAGCGCTAAAGGCTTGGAGTTTTCCATGCTGGTGAACCACAGCAGCCAGTCGGACATCGGTCGGAAGCTCCATCCAGTCCCCCCGAAGGGGGACGTTGGTTGTTAACGGAACGTGGCGAAATAGCCTTCGTCGTACTTGGTGAAGTCCACCATGGTCCCCAGCACCTGCAGATAAGCGACCAGCGCTTCCATCTCGGTGATCTGGCCTGGAAGACCGTCGAAATCCCGCTCGCGCGCCTGATTGAACAAGCTATCCCGGGCCTTGCTGATATCCAGTTGCACTGCGACCGCCTCGCCGAACTTCTTGACGTTGGCTTCATACTCGGCCTGGGTCACGGAATAGGGGACGCCGGTCGCCCGCAAGGCGCGCATCCGGTCCGCCACATCCGAAGTGTCCAATTCCGTATTCAGCAGCCACGGATAGTTGGGCATGATGGATTGCGGCACCACTGAGCGCGGCGCCTTCAGATGCTGGACGTGCCACTGATTCGAGTACTTACCACCCAGACGCGCCAAATCGGGGCCAGTACGCTTGGAACCCCACTGGAAAGGATGGTCATACTGCGATTCCGCCGCCAGCGAGTAATGGCCGTAGCGCAGCCACTCGTCGCGGAACGGGCGAATCTGCTGGGAATGGCACAGGTAGCAGCCCTCACGCACGTAGATGTCGCGGCCGCGTAATTCCAGCGGCGTATAGGGCCGTACCCCGTCGACTTTCTCAATCGTCTCGTTGATGTAGAACAGCGGGACGATTTCCACCAGACCGCCGATGCTGATCACAACCAGGATCAGCAACAGCATCAGGCCGGAGTTGGTTTCAATATGTTCATGTCGCATGATGATTTATTCTCCGAAGCGCTGTTCGCTCAGGCCTTGGCCAGCTTGGCGGCCAGCTTGGCTTCCACATCCGCCTGCTCGCGACGGGCCGCCCGCAGGGTCATCGCCATGTTGTACACCATGACCAGCACGCCGGAGACGAAGAACGCGCCACCCAGCGCCCGCCAGACATACGGTGTGTGCATGAACTCGACCGTCTCGATGAACGTGTAGGCCAGGTTGCCGTAATCGTCGAAGCTGCGCAGCATCAGACCCTGGCCGATGCCCGCGACCCACATCGAGGTGATGTAGAGCACGATGCCGATGGTCGCCAGCCAGAAGTGGACATAGATCAGTGTCTGGCTATACATCTTCTTTTCCCATAACCGGGGAATCAGATGGTAGAAGGAGCCGAAGCTGACCAGCGCCACCCAGCCCAGTGCACCGGAATGCACATGGCCGATCGTCCAGTCGGTGTAATGCGACAGGGCGTTAACGCTCTTCAGCGACATCAAAGGGCCTTCAAACGTGGACATGCCGTAGAACGACAGCGAGGTGATCAGGAACAGCATGATCGGGTCGGAGCGCAATTTATCCCACGCGCCGGACAGGGTCATGATGCCGTTGATCATGCCGCCCCAGGACGGCATCAGCAGGATGATGGAGAAGGTCGCCGCCAGGGTGGAAACCCAGTCCGGTAGCGAAGTCCAGTGCAGGTGATGACCGCCGGCCCACATGTACAGGAAGATCAGCGCCCAGAAGTGGATGATCGACAGCCGGTAGGAATAAACCGGGCGGCCCGCCTGCTTGGGTACGAAGTAGTACATCATGCCGAGGAAGGCCGCGGTCAGGAAGAAGCCGACCGCGTTGTGCCCATACCACCACTGGGTCATGGCGTCCTGCACCCCGGAGAACAGGCTGTAGGATTTGGTCAGGCTGATCGGCACCGCCAGGTTGTTGAAGATGTGCAACAGGGCAACCGCCACGATGAACGCCAGGTAGAACCAGTTGGCCACATAGATATGCGGCTGGCTGCGGCGGCGAATGGTTTCCACATACACCGCGAAATAGGATACCCACACTAGAGTGATCGCGATGTCCAGCGGCCATTCAAATTCGGCGTATTCACGCCCTTGGGTAATGCCCGAAACGTAGCTCAGCGCGCCCAGCGCGACGCCGCCAGTCCAGCCCCAGAAAGTGAACTCGGCCACCCAGGGAAAGGCCAACCGCGCCTGGCAGGTGCGTTGTACGACGTAGTAGGAGGTGGCGAATAGCGCGCTGCCGCCGAAACCAAAGATCACCAGAGTGGTGTGAACCGGGCGCAGCCGCCCAAAGGTCAGTTGGGGAATATCGAAGTTCAGGAAGGGCCAAGCCAATTCGCTGGCGATATACACGCCAACGGACATACCGAGCACTGCCCACACCATCGCCATGATTGTAAATTTGCGGACGATGTCGTAGTTGTACTGCTCGGCTGGCAACGCTGAGCTTTGGGCCATGTCCAAGTCTCCTTAGCAAGCCATGTTGGGATTTTTATGAGCGTTTTCCAATAATTAAAATCAGGATGGAAAAACGCGCCGGGGTGGGTCTTGATGACAGCCTATTCTACTAATATCTGCGCGGTTTCCTCAATCAGCGTCGGCTAACAGGATTAAAAAACCGGGGAGCATCCGGGACCTTTTCGCTGACGTTTCCAGATACCGGCTACCCAAGCTGGGGCGCGGCGTAATGATCGAGCAGCAGCGCGGCGAACACGCCAAACAGGTAAACGATGGAAAAACCGAAGGTCGGCATGGCCAGCCGATCATCGCCGGTGGCGTAAAGCCGAATGGCATAGCTGAGAAAGCGCAGGCCCAGCCCGACCGCGCCCAGCAGATAAATCCAGCCGCTCATCCCGGTCAGAAATGGCAGCAGTGTGATCAGAAATAGCAGGATGGTGTACAGCAAAATGTGCAGCCGGGTGAACGCGACGCCGTGCGTCACTGGCAACATCGGGAGATCAGCGCTGGCGTAGTCATGGCGGCGGTGGATGGCCAGCGCCCAGAAGTGCGGCGGGGTCCAGACATAGATAATCAGGAATAGCAGCAATGCGCCGGGATCGACCTGGCCGGTGACCGCTGTCCAACCCAGCAGCGGTGGAGCCGCGCCTGCTGCGCCGCCAATCACAATGTTCTGCGGCGTGGCCCGCTTGAGGAACAGCGTGTAGATCACCGCATAGCCGATCAGGGCGGTAAACGTCAGCACCGCCGTCAGCCCATTGGCGAACGTTAGCAGCAACACGAAACCGAGCGCGCCGATGAGCAGCGCAAATCCCAGCACTTCCCAGGCTTCCAGATGCCCGCTCGGTAAGGGCCGACGACAGGTGCGGGCCATCAGGGCGTCCACCCGCCGGTCGACCAGGTGATTGATGGCGGCGGCAGAACCGGCCATCAGGGCAATGCCCAGCGAGCCGAACAGCAGGATGGGCCAGGGAGCCATGCCGGGCGTCGCCAGCAACATGCCGACCAGAGCGGTAAAGGTAATCAAGGCTACGACGCGGGGTTTGGTCAGCTCCAGATAATCCCGCCAGCGGGCGCGCAAGGTGTGAAGGGCGAGGGTGGTCATGCCGCAGGTTCCGGGCGCAACCGATGGTTGAGTACCACCAGCGCCAGCAGCAGCAGCGCCGCTCCCGCGTTGTGAGCAACCGCCACCGGCAATGGCAAGCGCAGCAAGACATTGGCGATGCCCAGGCCAATCTGGATCGCCAACAACAGGGCGATGATCCCTGCCATCATGCGCATCGGGCGATTAGCCGTCCACAGCCGTCCGACCAGCCATCCTAAATAGAGCAGCACGGCTACCGCACCCAGTCGGTGCATTAGATGAATGGTGACGCGGGCATCGTTGCCCAGCACCCCGCCCTCATAGGAAACGCCGAGTCCCCGCCATAGGGTGAACGCTTCGTTAAACGCTAATGGCGGAATCCAGTGGGTCTGGCAGGTGGGTAAATCCGGGCAAGCCAGCGCCGCGTAATTAGCGCTGGTCCAGCCGCCGAGCGCGATTTGCACAACCAGCAACGTTAAGCCGAGCAGTGCGTACTGGCGCAAACGCCGATCTTCTACCACTCGCTCCTCCTGGCCATAGCGCCCCTGACGTAAAACCAGCCAGGCCAGGAGACTCAGCGTCGTCAGTCCGCCCAGCAGATGCCCCATGACCACAACTGGCTTGAGCTGCCAAGTTACCGTCCACATCCCCAACAGCGACTGAAACAGGATGAGTCCCAGCAGGGCTAGCGGCAGGGCCAGCGGTTGTGCCGGATCACGCCGGTTTCGCCAGGCCAGCGCGGCCAGCGTTAGCACCAACACACCCAATAGACCGGCGCAATAACGATGGATCATCTCTTTCCAGGCTTTCGCGGGTTCCACGGGACGATGCGGATAGGCAGCGTTAGCCTCGGCGATTTGCCGGGCCTCATCGGGGAGGTCGAGTAACCGTCCATAACAACCGGGCCAGTCTGGGCAACCCAGTCCGGCATCCGACAGCCGCACATAAGCGCCTAGCAGCACCACGATGAGCGTTAACGCCAGCGCGATCCAGTCCAGTCGGTGAAAGAGCGTCGCCCGGACCCGCTTTAGCCGATCTGAGACCATTTCAGCAACCGTTGCAGGTCTTTGAGTACGCCACGCGGCTCTACCGTGACCGGGTAGCGCATCAACAAATTGCCCAGCGGATCGATCAGATAAATCCAGTCGCCGGTTGCGTCGGCGTCAGCAAACGCCTCCGCCAGCAAGCTTTTTATGCCAGCAGCGTCTACTCCGACCGTCATCGCCGCATGTTCACCGG
Organism: Pseudomonadota bacterium; assembly: GCA_022709365.1. GTDB lineage: Bacteria > Pseudomonadota > Gammaproteobacteria > Competibacterales > Competibacteraceae > UBA2383. The sequence continues at coordinate 10,666 of JAKLIY010000032.1, read as the reverse complement.
CCAGCCATTGACGCAACGGAGCGTCAGGCAGTGCATCCAGCAGCAGTACCGTTGCCACTCGTTCCATCTCCTTACCCAGCGCCAGCCGGACCTGTCGCAAATCGTACAGCGCGGTATGGCAACGCGCATCGCACTCGCGGGCTGAACCGGCGTAGAGCAATATCCAGCGTCCCCGGAGCGTTGTCGAACGCCCGTCGAGTGCAGTCAAGCGGAGATCCAGCGACCGGGCAGGATTTAATAACTCACCGTGCTGAACTGTGTGGCCGGGCGTCCAGTGTCCCGCCAGCCACCCCGCTGCCGCCAGCGGAACCGCGAAACAGGCAACAATGAACAGCAGATACAGCCGTCGCCACCAGGGAACCGGGATCGTCGCGCCGTTAATCGGAAGAGTTTGCGCATTCATTAGATTTGGCTGAAATACGGCGAACATGAGTCGCGAGGTACAAAATCACCAACGTCACCGCCAGCGCGAACCACTGGACGGCATAGCCCTGATGGCGTTCCGGGCCGAAACCGCCGAAATGGGGTCGCCAGTCGCGTATATAACCCTGCGGCTGATTCGGCTCCAGCAAAATCAGCGCGGGCCGCAGCGGATAACCGAGAATAGCCGCCAGTCGTTCATAATCAATATAGGGCGTGACCCGGGGCCAGTTTTGATCCGCGCCAGCGGCATCGCCGAGCCGCAGCCCCGGATTAGCCGGTTGCGCCAGCCAGCCGTTTACTGTAATCGCTTCAACAGTCACGGCGATATTGGGCAACGTTTGCCGCGACTCGCCGAGCGGCGTCCAGCCCCGGTTGACTAGAATCGCCCCGCCATCAGCCAGCCGCAACGGCGTTAGCACATGGTAGCCGGGCTGCCCTTCGCGCAACTGGTTATCCAGCAAGACTTGATGCTCATTGTCGTAATGACCCGTTGCAATCACCCGGCGATAAAGACTATCCCGGTCGGCAGTATCCAAACCGTCCAGCGGCGCTGGCGGCCACCGGGACCGTTCGGCAAACGCCGCCTGGAGTTCGGCTTTCTGTCGCGCCCGGTCCAGTTGCCAGAAGCCGAGACTGAGCAGCACCGGTAATAACAGTAACACCGCCAGAGTTGACGCCCAGCAGGGTTGAAAAATCCAGCGACCCATCCGCATTGCCGATTCCGCTACCGTCCATCCGGACTACAATGAAAATTACGCCAATACGGGGAATTGCTCATGCTGATCAAATTGCTGGTGGTGTTCATGCTGTTGCTCATTCTGTCCAGTCTGGGTTCCGGGCTGGTCTTCATGATCCGTGACCGGGGACAGGGACGGCGCACCGCCAAGGCGCTCACGGTGCGCGTGGCGCTATCGGCGGCGCTGTTTATCTTGCTGATGTTGGCCTATGCCACCGGCCTGCTGGCCCCGCATGGCCTGTAGCACCGCCGCTCACAGCCAGTAAACGAAGATAAATAATCCCAGCCACACGACATCGACGAAATGCCAGTACCAAGCGGCGGCTTCAAAAGCGAAATGACGCTGCGGCGTGAAATGTCCGGCTAGGGTGCGCAACAGAATGACGGTCAGCATCACCGCGCCAATGGTGACATGCAGTCCATGAAAGCCGGTCAACAGGTAAAACGTGGAGCCGTAGATGCCGCTGCCCAGAGTGAGGTGCAAGTCCTGATAGGCGTGGCGATACTCATAGACCTGCAAACTCAGAAATAGCGCTCCCAGAGCGACTGTTGCCGCGAGTCCCTTGATCAACTGGGTACGACGGCCCTCCACCATTCCCCAGTGCGCCCAGGTGATCGTTGCGCCGCTGCTCAATAGAATCAGCGTGTTAATGGCCGGTAATCCCCAGGGATGCATGGGCGCAAAAAAGCCGCCGATCGCGCCGGGACCGTTGGTCGGCCAGGCGGCTTCATACTTGGGCCAAAGCAAACTCTGAGTCAGCACCCCATGGCCGGTTTCCCCGCCCAGCCACGGCACCGCATAGCTGCGGGCATAGAACAGCGCGCCAAAGAAGGCGGCGAAAAACATCACTTCCGAAAAGATGAACCAGACCATCCCCCAGCGGAATGAGCGATCCATCTGCGCGTTGTACAAGCCCTTTTCGCTTTCATAAACGACCGTGCCGAACCAGCCGAACATCACCGTCAGCAACAGGGCGACGCCGATCCAGAACAGCGTATCGCTGCCGCTGTTCAGCCAGGTCGCCCCGCCCAGCATCAGGGTAAACAACCCGATGGAGGCGATGATCGGCCAGTAGCTTTGGTGCGGCACATAATAATGATCGGACACAGACTCTAGCGCGTGGCTCATGTGAACCAACTCCTAATCGTCGGCGGTGAAAAGGGTACTAAGCACCGTCCCGTTTAAAAAACGTGTAGGACAGCATCACGGTGCGCACTTCCGGCGGTAACGCTGGATCGATGCGGAACGTGGCCGGCATATCCCGTGCCTCTCCCGGCTGAAACGGTTGTTGGGTAAAGCAGAAGCACTCGATTTTCTGGAAATGCTGCGCCGCCAAGCCCGGTGTCAGGTTCACGGTAAAATCGGCGCGAGCATCACCGCTCCTCGGGTCTAGCGCGCCACTTGGGGCCATTGCGCCTGCGTGTGCGGTACGATTACAAGCCATGGCGCTTCTCCCGTTGTTCATTTCGATTAACAAGTAGACCGCTAATAGAATCTTGTCAATATCCGAGCTTTACGCCGGGAAATTTAGGAGGAGACTGCGCGCCGCCGCCGTTGCGCCAGCGGAAAGACCGTCGAATCGGCGACGCTGGAGCGGATTTGACGCGGCGACGGCCCGCAGGCGTGCTATTAACGATTAGTGTCAGTTTTCTGGATTGAAGCGGCCACGGCAGTTGTTGCTGAATTACGTAGTCCCGGTGGCCGAACAACCCGCTATCGACCCGTCAAAGGATACAACCAGCCAGCGATGCGGCCACCTTCGGGGTTTCGGTTAGCGGTTGGCGGCACGTCCAGCAGCGTGTACCGCCCGCCCACCTCGAACAACCGGATTTGACGGGCGAAAGCCTGGGGATTTTGCCAGGGCTGGTTGTCGTAGTTCTCCTCCGCTAGGGCGACGTAGCCCTGATTCAGGTCCACCGCCACGACCACGGCGGCGTGGCCGTGACGCCATTCGGGATCGGCCCGGTCGGGGTAATACACCACCAAATCTCCCCGCCGGGGCGGGCGGCGGGCGGCGCCATTGATGGAGCGGGCCAGGGGAAACGGTTGCTGAGTTTCGAGGTTTTTCCCTTCGGTGAGGTACAGAATTTCGTTGGCGCTATCGACGCTGCCGAAGGTGATGTCGAGGTTTTTCATCCACCATTTGCGGGCGTATTCCACGCACTGGTAGGTTACGCCGATGTACCGGAGGTTCTCTTGCTTGGGGTCGTCCGCGTGCACCGAGACGGCGCCCGAGGTGCGGTCGAGAAAAGAATATTCGGGCCGGATGCAGGTCGACACGCAGTTGGAACGGCCCTCCGCGCCGTCGGCGACGCCCAGCACTGTGCCAAACGGCGTGACACAGGGACCGTCGCAGGTGCGCTTCCCTTCAGCGAACAGCCGATCACTGTCCTCCTGCGAAAAAGCCGGTGGTTTGGGCAGAAGGCCAAAACCGTCGGTATGCGGTAAATCCACTCCAACAACGGTGGAGAATGCGGGTGGGGGCGCTGCGTCCGGGGCGGTGTCGGTTCGGGCGGAAGCCAACCCGGCCGGAAGAGCCACGCCGAGCAGGAGCGCCAAGGCCATGCCCGATGCGCTAACCCAGTCCCGATCATTGATTCGTTGGTGCCGCGACATCTGGTTTACTCCCGGTTTTTGTCCTGAAATTGTGGACCTCTGCCATCAAGGCGGGCGGCTGTTTTCTACGCGGTCCACGCTTGTAGTTCGATGATATTGTCTTCGGGATCGGTGACGTAACACCAGGTCACTTTCGCGCCGGTGGCAACTTCCAGGGTCACGATCTCGCCGATGGCTCGACCGCCCCGTTGGAGAACCGCTTTTCGTGCGTCCGCCACATCCGCCACGGAAAACGCAATATGTCCCAAGCCAGGACGATCCACAGCGGTCGTGCCGCGCTCTGGCCGCGTGTCGTAACTGAAAATCTCCAGCGTGGGGCCAGCCGCTCCGTAACCGGGCAAGCGTAGATGGACGCCACGCAGATGGGCACCGGGAATACCCGTGCCGGCTTCCAGTTGTTCGCCCCAAAAGTCGCGTTCCGGCGGGACGGGGACGCAACCGAAGAGTTGCTGGTAAAAGTCACTCAGCGCCCGCCAGTCGTCGGCGATGAGGTTGGTATGGACGTATTTAGCGTCGATCATCGTGCAGTTTCTCCCGGGTTGCTTGGGTCCACGACTCAGCTACCCGCGCACAATCCCTTGGGCGTCCAGCCGCTGGCGGGAACCTTCCAGGATTGGGTCACGTCGTGAACCACGAGCACGATCGAGCGGCGAGTCTCGGTGCCGATGCTGGTGAGTTGCATCGGCTGGTCGCCCGCGATCAGGAGCGGTTCTCCGCGCCCGCGTCCGACCTGTTTGCCCTGGGGGGTCTCGACGCACACCTCGCCCGAGAGGGTGTACAGTGCCTCGGGTCCGGCATGTTGGTGGACATCGGTTTGAAAGCCCGGTGACGTCGCGGCTTGCAAGTAGCTCGCGCTCATATTCGCGCCGCTCGCACCGAGCGGGAGCGGGCCAATGGTGGCAATATGGTCGCCCCCGGAGGACCGCCATTCCGTGTCGGCCAAGGTAAACAGCCACACACGGTCGAAAACCTCGACCACGGTGCCTCGCACGCCCTTGGCGGCCTCGGCTGCGGCTCGGGTCGGATAAGTGTCCAAGTGCCAGTAGAGCGGTGCCTGCGACAGTTTGCCCAGTTCGATGACCGCCAGGGGTTGAGCGCCCGGGCGTTTGGCCTGGGCGAGCGCCACATCGCCGCTGGCCAGCGCCACGACCAAACAGGCGACCAGATTCACCGAGAAACAGACACGCCCTAATCGCGCCATCGGACTTCTCGTATTTCCTGCTGATTCAGCGTTTGGTGTAAAAATTTCTCGGTGACTTTTACCTAGGAGCGGTTGATTTGGCTGAAGTTTCGGCCAATTAGCGTCGTCAATAACCAAAGGTTGTTTCATGGACATCATGACCTCCAACCGGTGTTGGTAATAGCAACCCCCCGCGTTTTTATCAACAATTCGATTGCCAACAGGATGTTATTTTTATCTCCCTCCTGATCGGTTGAAAAGCGCGCTAAACGCCGTCCCGTTTAAAAAACGTGTAGGACAGCGTGACGGTGCGCACTTCCGGCGGTAGCGCCGGATCGATGCGGAACGTGACCGGCATATCCCGCGCCTCTCCCGGCTGAAACGGCTGCTGGACGAAGCAGAAACACTCGATTTTCTGGAAATGCTGCGCTGCCAGTCCTGGCGCAACGCTGGGAATCGCTTGGCCCACCATGGGCTGGTCAGTCAGATTACGGGCGTGGAACTGCGTCTGGTAGTACTGGCCAGGATGAACCGCCATCCGGGCGACTTTTGGGGCAAATTCCCAGGGCGCATTGACATTCAGGTTGGCGACAAACTCCACCGTCACCACCCGCGTTTCATCCACCGCCATCGGCTCCACAGTCGCGGCTTGCCCCGCCGTCTTGCCGTTCAGGCCGGTGATTGCGCAGAACACGTCATACAGCGGCGCCAGCGCAAAACCGAAGCCGAACATGGCGACCGTGATCAGCAGTAACCGGCGCAGTAATCGCCGGTTGGCCTGCTGGAGCGGCGCGGACGCTGCGGGAGGTGATGACGGTTGATGATCCACGATGACCGGCCTTTGCCCTACTCGTGGGCGATGGACTTGTCGGTAAACAGGTAATCCCGCAGTTCATGATCGAAAGCCGAGTCTTTGCGGCGAATCCATTCCAGCACCATCGCCGCGTGTTCCTTCTCCTCATCCCGGTTATGCGCCAGGATCGCCTTCAGTTCCGAATCCTTGCAGGTGTCCACTCGCTGGTTGTACCAATCCACCGCTTCCAGTTCTTCCATCAGCGAGATGATCGCCCGATGCATATCCCGCGTCGCGTCGGACAGTTCGTTGATCGGCTCGTGATAACCTTCATGCGCCATGACAGTGTGTTCCTTAGGTTACGCCCGTGGCCGGGCCGTTCAGTTTCAGGTCAATCCACCCGTGGGGCGGTCTGGAAGGTGTGATACGGGGCCGGCGAGGGCAGCATCCACTCCAGACCGTGCGCTCCTTCCCATACCTGGTCAGTGGCGGGTTCGCCGCCACGGATGGTCTGAATGACATTGTAAAGGAAGAGCAGTTGCGAAAACCCGAACAGGAAGGCGCCGACTGTCGAAATCATGTTGAATTCGGTGAATTGCAGGGCGTAATCGGGGATGCGGCGCGGCATCCCGGCCAATCCCAGGAAGTGTTGCGGGAAGAACAGCACATTGACCCCGATCACCGACAGCCAGAAATGCACACGGCCCAGTTTTTCATTGACCTGATGCCCGGTCCACTTCGGCAGCCAGTAATAAACCGCCGCCATGATGGAAAACACCGCGCCCGGCACCAGGACATAGTGGAAATGCGCCACCACGAAATAGGTGTCGTGATACTGGAAATCGGCCGGAGCAATAGCCAGCATCAGCCCGGAAAAGCCGCCGATAGTGAACAGAATCACAAAGGCGATAGCGAACAGCATCGGCGTCTCAAAAGTCATTGAACCTCGCCACATGGTCGAGACCCAGTTAAACACCTTTACCCCGGTCGGCACGGCGATCAGCATGGTCGTGTACATAAAGAACAACTCGCCGGTCAGTGGCATCCCGACGGTAAACATGTGGTGCGCCCAGACGATGAACGACAGAAACGCGATGGATCCAGTGGCGTAGACCATCGAACTGTAGCCAAACAGCGGCTTGCGGGCGAAGGTCGGGATGATCTGCGAGATGATGCCGAACGCCGGCAAAATCATGATGTACACCTCGGGATGACCGAAGAACCAGAAAATGTGCTGGAACATCACCGGGTCGCCGCCGCCGCCCGCGTTGAAAAAGCTGGTGCCAAAATATTTGTCGGTCAGCAGCATGGTCACCGCCCCGGCCAGCACTGGCATCACCGCGATGAGCAGGAACGCGGTAATCAGCCAGGTCCACACGAACAGCGGCATTTTCATCAGGGTCATGCCGGGCGCCCGCATATTGAGGATGGTGGCGATGACATTGATCGCGCCCATGATCGAGGACACGCCCATCATGTGGATCGCCAAGATCACGAACGGGAAGGCATCGCCGGTTTGCAACACCAGGGGCGGATAGAGCGTCCAGCCGCCGGAGGGTCCGCCGCCGGGCATAAACAGGGTGGACAGCAGCAGGGTAAAGGCGAACGGCATGATCCAGAATGACCAGTTATTCATGCGCGGCAGCGCCATATCCGGCGCACCGATCATCATGGGAATCAGCCAATTAGCTAATCCGACAAAGGCCGGCATGACCGCGCCGAAGATCATCGCCAGGGCGTGCAGGGTGGTGAGCTGGTTGAAGAAATGCGGATCGACGATTTGCAGGCCCGGCATGAATAATTCGGCGCGAATCAGCAAGGCCATAGTCCCGCCGACGAAGAACATCGCCAGCGAAAACAGCAGGTACAGGGTGCCGATGTCCTTGTGGTTAGTGGTGAGCAGCCAGCGGCTCAGACCGCTCGGCGGACCGGCATGTTCGGCGTGGTGCGGAGAGGGCGGCGAGTAGGCGGCGTTCATGGTCAAGTTCTGGGGGTTCCGTTCAAAGATGGGACGTTGAGTCATGGTCGCTGGCGGCGGCAGTCGGGCTGGCCGTTTTCATCTTCGCCAACCATGCCTGAAATTCGGCTTCGGGCAGGGCCTCGACGACGATGGGCATGAAGGCGTGATCCTTGCCACACAGTTCCGCACACTGGCCGCGATAGACGCCGGGCTGGTCAATCTGGGTCCAGGATTCGTTGATGAAACCGGGGATGGCGTCGCGTTTCCAGCCCAGCGCCGGCACCCACCAGGAATGAATCACATCGGCGGCGGTGGTCAGAATGCGGACTTTCTTGCCGACCGGCAGCACCAGGCGCCGATCCACTTCCAGCAGGTAGTGTTCATGCTTGTGCTCATGGTTATGAATCTGCGCCTGCGGCGTGGCCAGTGTGCTGAAGAACCCGACGCCTTCGTTCAGATAGTCGTAATGCCAGCGCCATTGATAGCCGGTCACTTTGATGGTCAGTTCGGCATCCCGTGCATCCGCCATGCGGATCAGGGTCTTGGTTGCGGGAACTGCCATAGCGATCAGAATGGCCATCGGCACAATCGTCCACAGCACTTCGACCAGGGTGCTCTCGTGGAACTGGGCCGGTACGGCGCCGCGCGATTTGCGGTGATGATAGATGGACCAGAACATCACCCCGAACACCACTACACCGATAGCGACGCAGATCCAGAAGATCATCATGTGCAAATCATGGACTTCCCGACTGATGGCTGTCGCCCCACGGGTCATGTTCAGCGTGAAATCCGCCTGCGCCCCGGTCGCCCAAGCCGCCAGTACGCTTCCCATGATCATCACTCCACTATAGACAATGCGACGGTCGATCATGCCGCTCCTCCTGTTAGCCTCATTAACAAGTAGACTGCCAGGAGAATCTTGTCAATACCCGAGCGTTGCGCTGGGGATTCTGGCGGCGGGCAGGGTGGTGTGGGCGATGGCGTCAGATCGGGTGGGATTTACTGCGCGCCTGATTTTGGGTGGATGCCGCGACGTTGCGTTCCACAGCCAGGTGAGTGAGGAACTGTTCGACCTCAGGTTTTCCCATATCTTGTGGATGGCGCTTCTGATGATACAAGATATAGCGTCTTATCCAGTCAACGTAGGCTTGTTCGGTACGAATGCTGTAATTCTTGAAGCGGATTTTTTGACGTACTTGATCAAGCAACCTGGGTTTGACATCCATAACTCTTCTCAATCATACTTTGCTTATAGGTTCTTCAAAAACGTGCTGCTTCCTGGAAACAGCATGTATCGAAGGACCATGAAGGTGTTGACGCTAATGCTCGGCGTGTTAATGCTGTTGTTATCGCACAACAGCTTAAATTGATCAATAGGTTGATTGAAGCTCGCCGGATTAGATGTCAAATTCGACGTAAGATAAGGCGTCATTTATGAGGCCTACTTCATGTTAGGCGACGGAGCAAGAAGCTATGAACATCAAGTTTTTAACCAAAATTTCCTTAGTCAAAGGCTTGGTAGAGCGTCGGCAATTTTAGCTGCTACGCTCACTACAGGAGCGGTCTTATGGCCGAATGAAGGATTCTGTTGGAGTTGCGCCCCTAAATCATGCTATTCGGATTTTAGTTGTGATGCCGGATGCTGGTGCTACAAAAAAGGAATTTCAGACGGTACTTGTGTTCCGAAATAGCCTCGCAGGTCGGGGGGTCAAAGAAGGCCCCCCCGACTTTAAATTAATCATAGTCTAACTGTATCTTTCAAGGTGTTGTGCGTAATCCGCCTAAAGCTGCCTTACAACTTCGTGTATCCATATTAAGGGATAGCAACTCATGACTAATCCAGTGCTTATTGCTTCCGCCGCACTTGCCGCTTACAACCACGCAAGTAATATCATCAAGTCTCTTTTTGAGTTGAAAATAAGTACGGCTATTGTCGAACAACTCAATGTTCTTAATAAAGAAATCTTCGCCATTCACTCTAGCAATCTTGAGCTTCAACAACAACTCTCGGCGGCGCATACAGAAATAGCAAATCTCAAGAAAGAAATTATTAGCTTTGAACAATGGGACAATCAGAAGAATCGCTATAAACTTTACTCCCCATGGAACGGGGCTATTGTTTATGCGATTACAGAAGCTAACAGCAATGGAGAACCAGCGCATTGGCTTTGCGCAAAGTGTTTCGATGAGCGTAAACGCGCTTTCCTGAACCATAGAAGAAATAAAGATTCTGGATACGAAGAGTTTTTTTGCTACTGCGGTTATGTTGTTACATCCGAACATCGCGGCCACCGAAATGTCGAATATGCACCAGAATAAAAACTGGCCTAACTGTGTGCTGCACCGGAGACCGCGCCATAGCCAGTATTGGCATTTGAACGCTCATCGCGTGGCGCGGCCCTGGTGAGCAAATTCGTTCGTCGGCGCGTAGCGCCGACGAACGGGGCGCGAGTTGAGCCAACGTCGGGTTCTCGGCGCTTCGCTGCCGTCGAACCCTCGTTGGAGCGTCACCCCTACGGGGCGACTTTGTCGTCCCGTACTCGCATCCCTGCTGCTCATCAACGACTCGCGGAACTTGACAGTTCCCCATCGGGCGGCAGGTTCGCTCCGTGCGGGATGACGCTCAACTCGCGCCCCGTTAGGCATTTAGTAATTGGGCAAAAAGAAAGTGTTATAGGATATGTGAAGCTATGACGATGCGTATTACCCGTTCTCCTATCTGGAATTATGTGAATGGAACACCAACTCTTCGCGTTCAATGTCCGAGATGTAATTAATGAGGCAGATTTTCATCTGGCATGGGACGGTGAAAAAGGCTTTTTAGGGTGGCTCATATTGGGTTTTGAGGACAGGCTACCGGCTGCAACAGAGTGTCTAGCAGCGATCCCAACAAAGCCTGACCGCGCTGCCTGACGTTATGCACGAACTCAAAGAAACCCAGGTAAAGCGGCAGC
>JAKLIY010000031.1 GCA_022709365.1 Pseudomonadota bacterium | reverse complement strand
CCTCATTTTCCGCGACAACATAAACGCCATGCAATTGCCCGAGCGCGTAACCCAACGGCGGGGCTTCCACCAGGGTTTCGGCAGGCGCGTTGGCAATAACGGGTTCGGAGGCAGGGGACGCATGGAGTTGACCATAGGCCGCCATACGCTCTCCGACGTGGTTGGGACTGGGCGATCTGGCCGTGTCCGAACCACCGCCGAATTTGCCACCCGACCATAACTGCTCACTGGCCTGAGGCGCGGGTGGTGGAGCCGTTCCCGGACGCACTTCCGCCAAGGCGGTCTGAACGGTGCGGCGGATGAAATCGTGAATGGCCGGCGCTTCGCGGAACCGCACTTCATGCTTGGCGGGATGCGCGTTGACATCCACCATCGCGGGATCGAGTTCCAGATAAAGCACCGCCGCCGGTTGGCGATCCTGATAGAGGATGTCCTGATAAGCCTGTCGCAGCGCATGAGCGATGACCCGGTCGCGCACCGGTCGACCGTTGACGAAGAAATATTGCAGGTCCGCTTGAGCGCGGGATACCGCCGGCAACCCCAGCCAGCCCCACAGCCGCAATCCACGCTCGCTCCGGTCAAAAAATACACTGGCGGCGATGAACTCCCGGTTGCAAAGTTCCGCGACCCGCTGCGCCCAGTCCTCCTGAGTCGTGGCCGGTTCCACATTCAAGACCGGCTTCTGGTGATGCCACAGGCTGAATCCCACTTCGAACCGGCTGAGCGCCAGTCGACGGAGGTTGTCCTCAATGTGGCCCAATTCAGTGCGCTCGCTGCGCAAAAACTTGCGACGGGCCGGCACGTTATAGAACAGGTCGCGTACTTCAACCGTACTGCCCAGCGGATGCGGGGCTGGCGTCGGCTCCTCCATTGCCCCGCCGCCATCGCCGCTGATCCGCCAGCCGGTCTCCGATCCAGCCGTGCGGGAGGTCAGGGTCAGCCGCGATACTGAAGCGATGCTGGGCAAGGCTTCGCCGCGAAAGCCGAGGCTGGCGACCTGTTGGAGGTCGTCGAAACTGGCGATTTTGCTGGTGGCGTGGCGGGCGAGCGCTAACGTCAACTCATCGGGCGGGATGCCGGAACCGTTGTCACGCACCCGGATCAGCCGGACGCCGCCCTGCTCCACTTCGACGGTGATGCGGGTGGCGCCGGCGTCCAGACTGTTTTCCAGCAGTTCCTTGACCGCTGAGGCGGGGCGTTCGACGACCTCGCCAGCGGCGATCTGACTGACCAGTTGTGGCGGCAGGCGCTGGATGCGGATATTCAACAAGCGAATGAAGGACTACTTAATGGTCTTCTGCAACACGTCCAGTACTTGTTGCGCGCCTGCCGAACGGTCGGGTTGGTCATTGCTGTCGCGAACCACCACCAAGGTTTGCGTTCCCTGCCCGGACAACCGGACTCGGTAACGGGTGCCCTGCGGCGGCGCTTCCGGCTTGCTGCGCCAGAACGCCATTTTGGCGAGCCAGCCTTCATCACCGGATTTCTGACCTTCCAGTTCGGGATCGCGGTACTCGACTACATACAAACCCTGACTGCGATTCTGCTCTTCCACCGCGTAGTTGCTGCCGTCCAGCGCCAATCCCACCAGTCGCCAAGAGCGGGAATAGTCTTCGCTGATGAACAGTCGATTCTCACCGCTTTCCTCAACCAGCCGGACACGCGGCCCGGACGCCGTCGCTGTCCCACCCTTGGCCTGCTGGACCTCGGCGCGTTTCTCCGAAGCGCCCAGATAGACGGTCAGCCGGTTCAGCATTTCCGCTTCGAGTTCCGGACTGGGCGGTCGTCGCTGCCACGTATAGGTGCTGCTGGTGCTGGCCCCGGAACCGCCCATCGCCACTTCTTCGACGCCATAATGGGTCATGTAGACCTCGGTATTCCGGCCATCTGCGCTGCGCTCCAGCCGGGTGCGGAACTTGTCGCGGGTCGGCGCGGAGTACAGCACGTCCAGATATTTCTTCAACAGACTGCGAACGCCATCTTCGGGAATGTCAGCGCGATTTTCCACCCAGTCGGTTTCCATGATGCCGATAGTCGGATCGTCGCGTTTCAGGGCAAAGCCGGTGCTGGTCCAGAATTCCCGCACCTTGGGCCAGACTTGATCGGCGGGCGCATTAATGACCAGCCAGCGCTGATTGCCATCCTGTTGCACCGTGATGCCCGGTTGCGGCGGCAAGACTGCTTCGGCCTGTTTCGCCTGCGGTTGCGGCCCGCCGCGTTCCTTGGCGTAAGCGGACAGGCTGGCTGAACCGGATGGATTGATCTCCGGCACCATCAGAGTGTCGTCAATCGTCGACGCGGTCAGGTCGGGGGGAATTTCCAGCGGTTGCGAAATCGTACTTTGCCGGTAATCCGGCCGCCGATCCGGCAACAGGGTATCGAAGCTCTTGGAGCAGCCCGATAGCGCGATTGCTACCGCGGTGGACAGCGCGGTCGTGCGCCATGGAAAATGCGAAATTGGCGTCGTCATGGGATTAGAGGACTCCGGCTTGTTGCATCGCCGCCCGCACCGCCGGTTGAAACTGCTCGGACAGCGGCGTCAGGGGCAGGCGGATTCCGGGGGGAATCAGGCCCAGTTGGCTAACCGCCCACTTGACCGGGATGGGATTGGATTCGAGGAAGAGCGCCTTGTGCAACCCGGCCACTTGACTGTTGATAGCCTCAGTACGGGTGCGATCACCGGCCAGGGCAGCGGCGCACATCTCATGCATCAGACGCGGTGCGACATTGGCGGTCACTGAAATATTCCCTTTGGCGCCGCTCAGTATCGCTTCGGCGGCAATGCCATCGTCGCCGCTGTAGACATCCAACCGGTCGCCGCAGCGGCGCACCAGTTCCTGGATGCGCTCCAAGGTGCTGGCTTCCTTGATGCCGATGATATTGGGCGTATCGGCCAGCCGCTCGACGGTGTCCGGTTGCATATCGCAAGCCGTGCGGCCCGGTACATTGTAGAGAATCTGCGGGATCGGCACGCGGTCAGCAATCAATTTGTAGTGGCGGTACAACCCTTCCTGGGTCGGTTTGTTGTAGTAAGGGGTGACCAGCAAGCAGGCATCCGCGCCGGCTTCCATGGCTCGTTGGGTCAGGTGCAGGGCTTCACGAGTGGAGTTGGCGCCAGTGCCGGCGATGACCGGAATCCGTCGCCTGACCAGTTCCACCACCTTAGCCACCACCGCGATGTGTTCTTCAAAATCCAGGGTGGCTGATTCGCCGGTGGTGCCGACGGCGATGAGGGCGTCGGTCCCGTTCTCGATGTGGAACTCCACTAAACCCGCCAGCGCCGCAAAATCCAGCGCCCCATCCGCCTGCATCGGCGTCACCACTGCCACCATACTGCCACGAAACATGCTCTTCTACTCCCGATGAACCCACAATCGCCGCATGGTACGGATAGCGGGCCAGCTTGACAAGCGCCAGCCCGGACGCCAGAACTTGCTACCCATCCGTTGTACCTAAGCGCCTCTCATACTGGAAAAGAACTGGTCTATCAACTCGCGATTGCGGACGGTCAGATCGGTTTCGATTTCTCTGACAATCTTCATAAACAGTTCCGCAGCGGGCGAAAGCATCCGGTTCTTCAGGTAGATAAATCCGTAGTCCAGTTTCAGCCAAGGCGCCCGGTAGGGCAGGACGCAAAGTTCTCCGCTGTGCAGCCACGGCTCAATCTGCAACGGTGTTGCCATACCAAAAGCATCACTCACCAGAATAATGGCGCGGGCGCTCGCGATATCATCCACTTCTATCTGCGGGATTAAGTCGCTCGTTTCTGCATCCAGATCACTTTTGCCAGGCACGAGACCCGCCCCGCGGGGTGGGACACGAATCGATGCGAGCGGGAAGACATCCAGATCGGTTTTTGCGACGGTCTCGCGTCCTAGAAGCGAGTGCCCGCAGCGACAATAGAAGACCATTTCGTGTTGTCCGATGGGTTCGATCCGCAGATGTTCGACGGTTGTTAAATCACTGCTCTCCGCGACGCCCAAGTCAACGGATCGCGCCAAGACCCGATCCGCTACCCCCCGCCAACTGCTCAGGGTGAGCTGACAACGCACCTGCGGGTGCCGCCGGATCAGCTCTCCCATGGCCCGACTGCCTGACAGTTCGGCAGCGTAAGCCCCCATGGCAACGGCCAAGTAGCCCGCTTCAAGTCCTTGGAGCAGCTCGATCTCTCGCTCCAGTTCATCCGCCTCGGCAAGGATACTTTCAGCGCGGTTCAACAGCGCCTCGCCGTAAAGGTTGGGCGTGACCACGGTAGTTTGGCGGTCGAAGAGCGGCACCCCCAGCCCCTCTTCCAGACTGCGAATACTCCGCGAGAACGCCGGCTGGGAAAGGTGTTGCGCCTGAGCCGCCCGGTGAAAATTACCGTAGCGCTTCAGCGCCAAGGCGTGGGTGAGTTGCTGCAACTTGATCATGATGCATTCAGGGTATCAAAATGAGTGAAATAATGCATTAGACAAAAGGCAGTTTACACTCTATATGTTTCCAGGTATGGCTTCGCGCTCAACGGCTTGAATCCATCGCTGGGTGCAGCAGTCGCAATGCTGGGCAAAGGCGAATGACTGTTTGAAAAGGCAATCTTTAATGGAGAATCTGATGACCATAAAACGGCAATTACGCACGGTGATGTTCCTAGCGTGCATGACGCTAACGGTGGCGTGGAGCAATGCCGGTGCGGCTGGCATCCCCGTGATCACCGGCGAACAATGGACCGCGTCTTCGGCAGACGTGCAGAAGGCTTATCTGATCGGCATCGCTAATCTGATCCAGGTCGAGACCGCCTACTACGCGGGGAATCCGCCAACCGATGCCCAGAACTTTGTCCCGCGTTTCGCCAAGGGGTTACAAGGCCAGACTCTCGATAGTCTACGGGAAGGTCTCAACCGGTGGTACGCCGGGAATCCCGATCAGTTGCAGCGCCCGGTTATCGAGACCCTCTGGTTCGAAATGGCTGTGCCTGGACTTCAGAAAAACAAGTAGCGGAGACGAAACATGAAACGACTTGAATGGATAGTAGCCATCGTGGCAATGACGAGCGTGGTGGGATGCACGGACATGACGCCGCAGCAACAGGGAACCATGAGTGGCGCAGCGATCGGCGCCGCAGGCGGGGCGGGCATCGCGGCTATTTCTGGGGGCAACGCCTGGACGGGCGCGGCCATCGGCGGCGTCGCTGGCGGCGTCGCTGGCAACATCAGAGGCGGCAGGCAGCAATAGTGGAATGACCCATAGGCGATCATCAATGAAGCTAGCTATTGCCTGCTTGGCTGTGGTGGTCGCCGCACCGGCGGCAGCGCAGAACTCCGACTGGAGCTTCGCGCTTTCGCCGTATGCCTGGACGCCGGGCATCACGAGTTCGGTCGAGACGGCGTGGGGAACGGTCGAAGTTGACCAGAGCAGCCGAGAGGTACTCTCTCAGCTCGACTTCGCTTTCATGGGTCTGTTCGAGGCGCGCAACGGCCGCTGGGGCCTGATCGCCGACCTGTTTTACACCGATCTCTCGGAAAGCCGCGCTACCCCGCTCGGCGCACTCTTCTCGCGGGCGCGGATCGACACCGAAGCCAAGGCGTTAAGCGGCTATGTCACCTACCGGGTTCATGAGGACGACCGCGTCGCGGTCGATCTCATGGCCGGCTTCCGGGTCAACGCGGTGGATCTCGATCTATCACTCTCGCCCGGCCTGCTCCAGAGTCAGCGTTTCGGTATGAGCCAGACCTGGGTGGATCCGCTGATCGGCAGTCGCGCCCGCTTCGCCATCACCGAGCAGTGGTTTGCAACGGCCCTGGTGGACGTCGGCGGCACGGGTGGAGGTTCTGACCTGACTTGGCAAGCCTTCGCGAGTCTCGGCTACCAGATCGACGCGCGCTGGTCCATCCAGGGCGGCTGGCGCTATGTCTCTATCGAAAAATCGATCGATGGGCGCGACGTCGAGATCGACCTCAACGGTCCGCTGCTGGGTTTCACCGTGCGGTTCTAATGTAGTCGCGGCTGTTCCTGACCATCCACTTCCTCCACCCTAACCCTACCCTTCAAAGCGAGAAATCGATGCGCATTCCCGTCCTTCTCATCATTCCTCTACTGCTCGCCGCGTCAGTGCCAGCCACTCATGTGCTGGCCGCCGAAACGGCCGCCAACGCGACTCAGGAACAAACCTTCACCCTGAGCCGGGGAGAAACCCTTTCTGCGGTCTGTTCCCGCATTCGTGCGGCGGGCACTGCGATTGCGATTCCCGATTGCGTCAAACAAATCCTCTTCGTCAACCGTCAATGGTTCGATGAGAACTTCGGGTATGTCTGGAAAGATCCAGATTCCGTCAACCTCGATTCGGCCATTCGACTCTGGGCCGGCGTTGCTTACCAAATGCCGGCGGAGTTTGTCCAAGCGAACCTCCAGGGTGTGGACGCGCAAAACCCGGCGGGAGCGGCGAACCCGACGGCGAACCCCATTCATCCCGGACATTTCGATCCCAAGGGCAAGCCGCCGTCGAAATACACCATCGAAGTGCTCAAGCAGGCGCAGGCATCACTGCCGTTCTCCGATACCCGCGATTTCGCGGAGAATCGGAAAGGACTCATCGCGCAGATGCCGGATCTCCAGATCAAAGCGGACGCCGGCAATGTCGCCTGGGACATGGAAGCCTTTCAATTCCTTGATCAAAAGAATGAGTTCGACAGCATTAACCCGTCGCTGCATCGCATCGGTCAACTGAACAACAACTATGGGCTTTATGAGGTCGTGCCGGGGATCTATCAGGTCCGCGGTTTCGATCTCTCCCAACTGACCTTTATCCGGGGCAAGACGGGCTGGATTGTGTTTGATCCCCTGGTGTCCGCCGAAACGGCCCGCGCGGGTCTGAAGCTGTTCCAAGAGCACGTTGGCAAGGGACTTCCCGTCACCGCTGTGATCTATTCGCATGACCATGCCGACCACTGGGGCGGCGTGCGCGGCGTCGTCGATGAAGCGGATGTGCGTGCCGGCAAAGTCGAGATCATCGCCCCCAACGGCTTCATGGACGCGCTGGTCTCGGAGAACGTCTTTGCCGGGAATGCCATGAACCGGCGGCTCTTTTATCAGTACGGCACCCTGCTGCCTCGTAATCCTTACGGCTATGTCGGGCAGGGTCTCGGCCAGGGTGTCTCGGCAGGTGCGGTCGGACTCATTGCACCAACCCGGCTGATCACCAAGCCTATCGAGGAAATCACGGTCGATGGCGTCAAGATGGTCTTCCAGCTCACGCCGGATACCGAAGCGCCGACCGCGATGATGACCTACATTCCCGATAAAAAGGCGCTGTGGATGGCCGAGAACTGTACCGCAACGCTGCACAACATCTACACCCTGCGCGGCGCGCCAGTCCGCAATGCGTTGAACTGGTCGAAATACATGAACGAGACCCTCCACCTGTTCGGCACCCAGGCGGAGGTCATGTTCGCATCCCATCATTGGCCGCGCTGGGGCAACGACCGGGTTCAGGACGTGCTCCGCGCCCAACGCGATCTCTACGCCAACATGAACAATCAGGTGCTGCATCTGGCCAATCAGGGCGTCACCATCAACGAAATCCACAATGTCTACGAGCTGCCGAAGAGCTTGCAGCAAAACTGGTACACCCGTGGCTATCATGGCTCGCCTGAACACAACAGCCGGGGCGTGATCCAGCGTTTCCTTGGTTTTTGGGATGCCAATCCGACCAATCTGATTCCATTGTCGCCGGGCGACTCGGCGCCGCTCTATGTGGAAATGATGGGCGGCGCCGAGAAGATCCTGGCCCGTGGTCGGCAGCTCTATGACGAGGGCGCCTACCTCTACGCCACGGAGATCCTGAACAAGCTAGTTCAGGCCGAGCCGCAGAACCAGACCGCCAAGGATCTGCTGGCGGACAACTTTGAACAGATCGGCTATCAGCAGGAAAACCCCGGCCTGCGCAACAGCTTCCTGGCGGCGGCTTATGAACTCAGGAATGGCATTCCGCAAGGTCGCATCGCTCAGACCACCAGCGCCGATACGATCCGGGCCATGTCCACCGGCACCTGGCTCGACTTCCTCGGCATCCGCCTGGACAGCCGCAAGGCCGAGGGGATGCGCTTCACGATCAACCTGATCACGCCGGACAACGGCGAGAAATACCTGATCGAGCTGGAGAATGCGACCCTCACCAATATTGAGGGGTTCCAGGCTGACAAGGCCGATCTGACGCTGACCATCAAACGCACGGATCTGGAGCAGACGATGATGGGCCTGAAGACGCTGGAGGCGCAGATTGCCGAGGGCACCGCCAAGGCGACAGGCGACGTGGGGATCTTGAAACGGCTCGCGTCAATCCTGGTCGATTTCGATCCGCGCTTTGAAATCATGCCTGGCACCAAAACCAGAACGGCAGAGGTTAAGCCGGCGAATCCCTTCAAGGCTGAAATAGGCAAGGAGATTGCCGAATAGCCGAATAGAGCGATCCTGGATGAGTACAACGGGCTTAGGGTTGCTGTAAAAGATGTAAACTGATGATGGGCGCGATCTCCATAACGAATCGCGCCCATCTCTGTTTGCGGCTCAATATCAAGGCTCAGAGGTATCGGAGACCCCGGATGAAAATTGACCGAATGGTTGGGTGTACCGCCCTGCTGATCCTCGCCCTCACGATCTTGCCAGGGGTTGAGGCAGGCGAGGTTTTGGATAGTGTGAAGGCCCGTGGGCAACTGCGCTGTGGGGTAAGTGAGGGTATTCCGGGCTTCTCCGAGCGCGATGCCGACGGACGCTGGCGCGGGTTCGAGGTGGACTTCTGCCGTGCAGTAGCGGCGGCCGTCTTGAGCGACCCGGAAAAAGTGGAGTTCGTGCCGCTGCGCGCCTCCGCCCGGTTTCCCGCGCTACAGACGCGCCGGATCGATCTGTTGCTGAGCGGCACCACTTGGACCCTCACCCGCGAAGCGGTGTTGAAGGTCCAGTTTCCAGGGATTCTGTTCTACGACGGCCAGGGCTTCATGGTCCCGACCGCGGCCCATATTACGACGCTCGCCGACCTCGATGGCGCAACGGTCTGCGTGGAAAAGGGAACGACGCACCAGCGCACCCTGACCGCCTATTTCAAGGTGAAAGGCTGGTCCTTTGAGCCGCTGGTCATTGACTCGGCCCCTAAGGCCGCAGAGGCGTTCTTCGCGGGCCGCTGCCGCGCCTACACTTCGGACGCTGCCCAACTGGCCGCCATGCGTCTGCGAGCGCCCGAGGATCCGCGGGCCTTTGTAATCCTCCCCGAACAAATCTCCAGAGAACCCCTCAGCCCCGCCGTCTGGGGCGGCGATCCGGAGTGGACCACAGTGGTCCGCTGGGTCCTGAACACCCTGATCCTCGCGGAGCGACACAACGTCACCCGCGACAACCTCGACGCGGTCATCGCCGGGCAGACCAACCCCTTGGTGTGGGCGACCGACGACGACCGGGAACTGCTCGCGCAATCGATGGGTATTCCGATCCGCTGGGGAATACGGGCACTGAAGGCGGTCGGCAACTATGGCGAGATCTACGAGCGCAATGTCGGGCGTGACAGTCCGCTCAAGATCGAGCGCGGTCTCAACCGGCTTTGGACCGAGGGCGGACTTCACTATGCTCCACCCATCGACTGAGGGACGCAGTCATGAATGACCTACAGATTTATTTAACCATCGGGGTCTTTGTCGCGGTGATCCTGCTGATCGCGTTCGACCTCATCGACATGATGGTTGCTGCCCTGCTCGGGGTCAGCGTCCTGATCGTGTTCGGGATCCTTGACGGTAGCGATCTGATGCCGATTGTCCACACCGCCGGGGGTCCGTTGGCCCTGCTGTTCGGCGGCATGGTGGTGGCGCGGGTGATCGGCAAGACCGGGATTTTCGACTGGCTCGGCGATGCATTTCTGCGCGCCACCGGCGGGAGCGGCAAGCGATTCCTGCTGCTCATCGTCGCGCTGGTCGCCCCGGTGTGCGCCGTGCTGCCCAATGCGACCGCCGTTATTCTAGTAGCCCCGGTCATCATCGGCGTCTGCCAAGCGCTCAAGGTCGATTTCGTCGGGCCACTGATCATCACCGCCATCGTCAGCAACGCGGCCGGCATGTTGACCCTGGTGGGCGACCCCGCTACCTTTCTGGTCGGCAGTGCGATCGGGCTGTCCTTCCTCGATTATCTGCGGATGGTGAGTCTGGGGGGCTTGCTGGCGGTGCTGGCGGTCGTGCCGCTGCTGCCGCTGCTGTTACCGAAGATTTGGGCCACGCGGGTGACCTTGCCCCCTGAGCGTCCGCCCATCACCATCGAGCGGCCCGGCTTCCTGGCGCTGTCGCTGCTGGTGCTCGTGATCATGGTGGCCCTGTTCCTGATCGGGGAGTCCCTGCCGACCCGCATCGTTCCGCCCCAGGTCGCGATCATCGGTGCAGCGCTGGCCCTGCTCGTGGTCTATGGCGTGCGCATCGAGCCGGTGAGCGAGGTGGTCCGCGACGTGGACTGGAAGACGATTGTGTTTCTCGGCGCCATCTTCACTTTGGTCCAGGCCTTCATCAAGACTGAATTGCTGCAAGGCCTGTCGATCCGGCTCTACGATTGGTTCGGGGCCGAGTTGATGGTGGTGGCCTTGCTGTCGCTGGCTGGTATCGGGATCCTGTCGAGCCTGCTGGCCAACATCCCGGTGGTCGCCGCCGCGCTGGTGACGGTCATCGGCTACCTGGTCGCGGCCGAGGCAGCGCCCGAGATCGCGTTGGCCGCTGGTTTTACCGACTGGCCGAATGCGACGTTGCCGGTGTTCGTCGCGATGATGTTCGGCGGCACCCTGGGCGGTAACGCCACGCTGATCGGCGCTTCGGCGAATGTCGTTGCGGTCGGCATCTGTGCGGCGCGGGGCCAGCGCGTGAGTTTCATGCAATTCCTGCGCATTGGGCTGCCGATTGCGGTCGTGCAGTTGTCGGTCGGGGCGCTCTATGTCTGGGTGCTGTCCGCGATTTTGGACTAGCCCCTTCGCCCGGAGGCCGCGTAGCGGAATCCGGGATTCGTCCCCTCATTCAGGGACCGGCTAGGCTGAACTCTCCTTCACCTCGGGGGAGGAACACCCTCGGCAACCTGTTCTGCGGTAGCACAAGATGCATTGCCAGTCGCAGGGTGGGCACTGCCCACCCTACGCAGGCCAAGCTATATGAAAAAGCCTGGATTTTCCATCCCCAAATTTATCGCTACACCGCGTAGCGCAGGATCGCGGCCAGCGGCTTGCTGTCAGGGATATCGGCCTGTCTCACGCTCAATACCTGGCCGCCCGACAGGAGGACGCGGCGGGCAATCTCGTCCACCACGCCGTAGCTGTCCGCACTGGGGCCAGCGGCCAGAGTGACGGCGCCATCGGTCTCGGCCACCGTGCCATGCACCACGTGATCCATGTCCACCAGCAGGCTTTGGACGGCCCCGAAGGTGGCCGCCCGCGCCACTTGGACGATGTCGGCACTGGCCCGGCCCTCGTTGCCGCGCTGCTCGAACAGGGCCCTCCAGGCGGTGATTCGGCCGCGATAGACTTCATCGAGCAGAACCCGGGCGGCGCTGGCCAGTTCCGCCTCGCTTTTGCGCTCCGGGTTGCCCTCCAAGCCCTCCGGGAGCAGGTGCGGATAGGTGCTGACCGAGCGGTAGATGGCGCCAAGACTTTCCACTGCGGCCAGCACCAGGGGGGTGTCGCTACCGGAGAGCAGCCCGCGCAGGACCGTATCGACCTGGCGGGCATACTGCCGCAGCCGGACCTTCTTGCCCTCAGACCCGCCCAGGCGACCGCTGTAGGAACGGACCGAGATGCTCGCCTTGCCCACAGCGGAGGCAGCGTCCTTGGGCATACCAGCCAGCTTCACCTCGACGGCCGGCAAATCCGCTGATACCTCGATCAGCCGGACGCCACCATCGGCCAGCGCCAGCACATAGCAGGTGTTGCAGAAGGTGATCGAGCGCAACAGAGGCTTGAGGTGAAAGCGATCGGAGACCTTGACCAGCGGCTCCAGGGCATTCGGCACCCGGAAGGTGCGCAGATTGTCCGGGGTGGCATAGATCACCAGCCCGTGTGCCTGAAAGCACCAGAACGCATCGTCATCGATCAGGTCGTCCAGTTCCTCGGCGAGGGCGGCGACCCGGCGCTTGTCCGCACCCTCTAGCTGTTTCAGCCCCTCCTTGGCTAGATTCTTTAGCAGAATGCGGTCCGCCTCCGTCTCCTGGCTGACGGGCGTCGTGGGCAAAAAGATCGACACGCTCATGTCGTTGCGGTACTCGGCGAGGGCGGTGAGATCGGCCATTGAGGGGATATCGAGATAAAGCATGGATATACTCTTTGCTAGGGTGACGGTTCCAGAAACGGCGGGTCGATGCCCGCCGCAGGACTACCCCCGGTAATCGCGGCATATGGCCCGAACGATCAGGGTGGAAAAAAAGCGTGTCAGTCTACAGGATATTGATCGATTGTAGGAGCGGATCATCGCCTCTCGATTTCCCTTGTCCAGGGTTAAACAGTTTCCTCCTGCACCACAGGATCTTGACCAAGCGCCAACCCGGAGTTGGTTACAGCAACGGCGGCGGCCCGTCGTCTACTGGCAGACCCAGGTGGAGGAAACCAAAACCCGGTCCTGAAATCGGTCATGTCGCGTAGCATGAAGAGCGGTTCTTTCTACCGGACACCGTATCCAAACTGCTCCTTCTGGCGCGTTGATATGGCCGGGTCAGCACGCCATGGCCGGATAGTTTTCACCCCAGCCGGATAGCGGTACACTGCCATCATTCAACTCCCTGTGTCCCTTGCCTCTAGGAAGTCCCGCCCGTGAAAAACTACCTGGTCATTTCCGCCCTGGGCGAAGATCGTCCCGGCCTGGTCAACGAGCTGTCCCGGGCGATCCTGGACTGCGACTGCACGATCATCGACAGCCGCATGACCGTGATGGGCGGCGAATTCGCCATCCTGCTGATGGTGCAGGGTAACTGGAACACGCTGACCAAACTGGAAATGCAGTTCAAGCGGTTAGAACAGGCGCTGGGCATGGCCATCATCGCCAAGCGCACCGAGGGCCGGATGCCCACCGGCGATGTCCTGCCCTATGCCGTGGAAGTGGTCGCAGTCAATCAGCCCGGCATCATTCATCATCTGGCCAGCTTCTTCGCCAGCCGTTCGATCAACATCGAAGACATGGTGACGCGCAGTTACAGCGCTCCCCACACCGGCACCCCGATGTTCTCGGTCAATCTGGCCATCGGCATTCCCGCCAATACCCACATCGCCATGCTACGCGAAGAGTTCCTCGACTTCTGCGACGATCTGAACCTGGACGCGGTGCTGGAGCCGATCAAGGGATAAAGCGATTCCCTGAATAAGCTCATACCCCCATGTCCAAACGTCGTTTGTTTATTCTTGACACCAATGTGCTGATGCACGACCCCGCTGCCGTGTTCCGCTTTCAGGAACACGACATTTATTTACCGATGATGGTGCTGGAGGAACTCGATCACGCCAAAAAAGGTGTTTCCGAGGTCGCCCGCAATGTTCGGCAAGCCAGCCGGTTTTTGGATGATCTAGTCGCTGGCGCCAGTCAGGAGGAGATTGAGCAGGGATTGCCGCTACCTGGCGCACCCAGCCCGCAGGGTGAACCGACCAGCGGTCGGCTGTACTTCCAGACGCGCCCCACTCGGCTCAGTCCGTCGATTCCCTTGCCCGGCAATGCCCCGGACAACGACATTCTGGGCATGGCGCTGACCCTGCGCCAGGATCATCCGCTTCGGCAGATTACGCTGGTGTCCAAGGACATCAATCTGCGGATCAAGGCGGCCATTCTCGGCATCCACGCCGAGGATTACTACAACGACCAGGCGCTGGATGATGTCAATCTGCTGTACGGCGGCATCCGCGAACTGCCCGCAGATTTCTGGGAAACTCACGGCAAGGAACTGGATTCCTGGAAGGATAGCGGTCGCACCTTTTACCGGGTGCGCGGCCCGGAGACTGTTCACTGGCATCCCAATCAGGGATTATTTTCTGTGGAGGAAAGCACCGATTTCATTGTGCGCCAGCTTTATGGTCAGGAAGCAGTCATCGAAATTCTCCGGGACTATACCGCACCCAACCATGCGGTCTGGGGCATTACCGCCCGTAACCGTGAGCAGAATTTTGCCCTCAACCTGCTGCTGGACCCGGAGATCGACTTCGTTTCACTGCTGGGCGCAGCGGGTACCGGCAAGACGTTATTGACGCTGGCGGCGGGGCTGGCGCAGGTACTGGATGTCCCGTGCTACCGGGAGATCATCATGACCCGGGTCACGGTGCCGGTCGGCGAAGACATCGGTTTTCTGCCGGGCACCGAGGAAGAGAAGATGACGCCGTGGATGGGGGCGTTGATGGACAATCTGGAGGTGCTGGCGCCGAAGGAAGGCGGGGAATGGGGCCGCGCCGCGACTGCGGATTTATTGAGCAGCCGGATCAAGATTCGCTCGCTCAATTTCATGCGCGGTCGAACGTTTCAGAGCAAGTATCTGATTCTCGACGAGGCGCAGAATCTGACCCCGAAGCAGATGAAAACGCTGATCACCCGCGCCGGTCCCGGCACTAAGGTCATCTGTCTGGGCAACATCGCGCAGATCGACACGCCTTATCTGTCGGAAACGACTTCGGGCTTGACCTATGTGGTGGATCGTTTCAAGGACTGGCCGCATGGCGGGCATGTGACCCTGCGGCGCGGGGAACGCTCGCGACTGGCGGAGTTTGCGTCGGAACAACTGTGAGCAACAGGGCTGCCTCCCAGCGCGGGCGTCCCAAGGCGCTTTATCCCCCGGCGCGGACGATTAAAAACAGCGCGAAATACGGTCCCGGTGTAGCGGGGATCTCTTCAAAGCGCCGGACAATGCACTGCGCAGGACGACTGGCCTGTTCAATGTACAGAGTATCTTCGGTCCGACCCGTTTCCCGCAGTAATTCCAACAACCGGGGTCGATGCCGGCCCGGTTTGAGAATCGCCACGCTGTCGCTGTTTAACAGGGCTTGGCGCAAGGCTTCATCGCCGGCGGTGGCGGGAATGACGGTCAACCGTTGTTCGCCGGTGATTAGGGGCAGGGCGGCGGCGGCGGCGCTGGCGCTGACCGAGTTAATGCCGGGAATGACCACGCAGGGAAACCGCTCGCCGAGTCGATGAAGCAGATAGCTGAAACTGCCATAGAACAGCGGATCGCCTTCGCAGAGAATCGCCACGTCGTGCCCGGCTTCGAGTTCCTGGGCTATGAGTATCGCGGCTTCGTCATACGCCTGATTGACCGGGCCACGATCCAGCATACAGGGCATGGCGATGGGGATTTCCCGCTGGCCTTGCAACCATTGCGCGGCGATGTCGCGGGCCTGAGCGCTGCCTTGTGGAGTGGCGGGATAGGCGACCACCGGGACGCTTTGCAAAATCCGCACGGCTTTCAAGGTCAGCAATTCCGGGTCGCCGGGTCCCACGCCAACGCCGTATAAAGTACCCGTCATAGCGGTTTCTCCAATTTCATCAGCAATACCGGCAAATAAGGCCGCATCACCCGCTGTCTCGCCAGTCGCTCACTGCGGGCAATGCTCAACTCGGTCCAACAGACTTCCCGGTCACCGGCGAAACCATGCAAATCCACCCGGCTATCCTCGGTCACCGCGCTGGCGACCAACCGCCCGCCGGGTCGCAGCCGTGTCCAAACGATTTCGAGCATTTCCCGCAAACTGCCGCTGCTGCCGCCGATGAAGACCGCATGGGGATCAGGCAAATCCGCCAGCGCCTCCGGGGCGCGTCCGGGGACGACGTGCAGATTGGATACGACGCCGAACCGTTCGCGATTGATGCCGAGATGCTCCAGCCGTTCCGGGTGACATTCGACAGCGTGAACTTCGCCGAGCAAATTCCAGCGCGCCCATTCCACCGACACGCCGCCACAGCCTGCGCCCACATCCCAGCCTGTTTCACCCGCACGGGGAGCAAGCAGGGAGAGAATGGTTAAGCGCACCTCGCGTTTGCTGAGTAAACCCTTGCCCGGTTCCGCGCCGGTACTGAACTGCTCGTCGGGAATGCCGGGGAATTCCGGCAACACTCCGCGCCCTCGACAGGTTTCCAGAATCACCACGTTCAGCGGGGAAAAGCAAGACTCTCTCTCCCCTTGTGGGGAAGGGTGGGGATGGGGGGGGATGGTTGCCGCCAATGCATCGGCGTGGAAATGGCGAAACTGCTCACTCGGCAGACCCAAATCTTCGGCGACCCAGAGCGCTGATTCGCCAAACCCGGTTTCGATCAACAACCGGGCGATAGCGGTCGGTGAATTCTCGCGGTCGGTGAGCAGGGCGTACAGCCGATTGCCTTGCAGCACGGCGCGCAGCGTCGCCAATGGCCGCCCGTGCAGGCTGACAAACTGCGCTTGTTGCCAGGGTCGTCTCAACCGGGCGAAGGCGGCTTGCACACTGGAGACATTCGGATGAAATACCAGATGTTCCGGCGACAGATCACGCAACAGGGTCTGGCTGATGCCGTAGAACAGCGGGTCGCCGGAGGCCAGCAGGGCAATCCGTTGGCCGGCATAAGTGCGTAATAATGCCTGCAAACCGCTCATCGGACTGGGGTAGGGGATTTTCCGGGCGCGCAACTCCGGGAAAACCGCCAGATGCGCCGCCGCCCCGATCATCAGTTCCGCTTGATCCAGCGCCGCCCGTGCAGCGGGACCCAACGCGCCGGCTTCCATACCCATGCCGACGACATGAATCGGCGGGCCGGGCCAGTCGGGTAGCGCCGTCATCAGAAACGGATTCCGTGCGCCATGCGCGCCAAAGCGTTCAGCGTTGCCGCGGCCAGGCTGCTGCCGCCACGCCGACCCAACAGGGTGATGCAGGGCGTTTGAAATTCGCTCGGGGCAACGTCCCACAGAGCCTGCTTGGATTCCGCCGCGTTGATAAAGCCGACGGGCATCCCGATGATCAACGCCGGGCGGGATGCGCCTTCATCCAACAGTTCCAGCAGGCGGAACAAGGCGGTGGGCGCGTTGCCGATAGCGACGATGGAACCGCCCAGATGCGTAGGCCATTCCGTCATCGCCGCCATGGAGCGGGTTTCACCGGTCTGGCGGGCGCGTTCCGCCACCGTCGGCGAATTCAGGAAGCAATGGACTTGGCCTTGCAGATAGCGTTTGCTGATGCCGTGGCTGACCATTTCGATATCACAAAGAACATCTGCGTTCTGTTGCAAGGCGGCGAGTCCTGCTTCGACTGCGCCGGGACTGAAATAAAGATCGTGGACGATACCGGGATCGCCGGAAGTATGGACGAGCCGCATGGCTACTTGTTGCTGGTCGGAATCGAAGCGGGAAAGGTCGGTCAACTGGCGAATTTGCCCGAACGATTGGCGCTCGATTTCATCAGGATCGCGGAGATAGTCAAAGCGAGGCATGGCGGCTCCAGCATGTTCGGTGCAAGGGGTGAAGGGGGAGTTTAATGATCATGGGGGTGATCATGCCCGACTTGCGGCACATTCTGCCAATCTTCACGCCCCACAATCGGACCACGGTAGGGACAAAACTGACAATTCATCCGGGCCTCGCCGCGTTCTGCTTCATGCAACCGTTCCACGAAGGTCGCAACCACCAGCGGATGCGCGTTCAGATAGGGGGCGACGGCGGCCTGAACTTCGGGATGACGAGTTTGATAGTCGGTCACCGTTGCCTGCACCTGCTCAACCAGCCGGCCAGTAAACAGCAGATAGGGGAAAACGATGACGCGCTGGAAACCGAGCTGATGCGCTCGCTCCAGGGCGTCCGCCATCAGCGGTGCGGTCACGGCGGTGTAAGCCGTTTCCGCCCAGCCAAAGCCCATGCCTTCCCAGAGAATCCGGGTGATTTTGCTGATATTGGAGTTGGCGTCGGGATCGGAACTGCCACGCCCGATCACCACGAGCTGCGTGTCCCGCCGGTCATAGTCGGGTCCAAAATCGGTCTCGATGCTCTCGATCCGTTCGCAGGCGACCTGCAACAGGTTCGGATGAATGCCCAAATCTGCGCCGAAGGTGATGTGAACATCCGGATGTTCCGCCTGAAAGGCATTCAGCATGACCGGAATATCATTTTTAACATGGCCAGCCGCCATCAGCAGGGCCGGCAGGGCCGTGATACGGCGGAAACCTTGCTGCCGCAGCGTCTCCAGCGCTTCCGGCACACTGGGGTCAACCAGTTCCAGGAAGCCGGCCAGACTGGTTCGGTCGGGCAGAGCCTGTTGCAACTGGTTGGCCAGGTGGTGAAATTCGGCCACGCCAGCGGCGCGGCGGGTGCCGTGGCCGATTAACAGGACAGCGGGGTGTGAGGTCAGCGGAGCTTGAGTCATGGAAGGCGCATGGGAGACCGTGAGATTGGCATTCTGCGAATAATAGCGGTTAATCGATTTCTTGATAGAATTTCCGCCGATCTTTTGATCCATTCCCGCTTTTCAAACCGAAGACCTCGGAGGGTGCGACCCATGTCCGCTTATGCATTTCCCTTCGCCGAGATCCATTATCCTGACAGCGATGGACTGCCCATGGCCGAAAGCGATTTTCAACGCGAATACCTGATGTATGCCGTAGAAGCTTTACGGATCCACTTTCGGGATCGCGACGATGTGTATGTTTCCGGCAATCTGTTTATCTACTACGAACAAGGCAATCCCAAAGCCGTAGTGGCGCCGGATGTGTTCGTGGTTATCGGCGCTCCCCACCATGACCGACCCTCCTACAAGCTTTGGAATGAACCCAAGGGGCCGGATTTTGTCCTTGAAATCACCTCGCAAAGCACCCGTGGCGAAGATCAGGGCGCCAAGCGCGGCATTTACGCCTATCTCGGCGTCCGGGAATATTGGCAATACGATCCCACCGGCGACTATCTCGATCCCCCACTGCAAGCCTTGCAGTTGATCGAACGAAACTACTGGCCGCTACGTAGTCCGGGCGGTTCCAGTCTGCACAGTGGAGTGCTGGGTCTCGATTTACGCCTTGAAGAAGGCGTGTTGCGTTTCTACGATCCCCATACGGGAGAGAAGTTGAGGAGTCATCTGGAGACCGAGCAAGCCCGGTTGGAAGCCGAAACGAATGCATTGCGGGAAATGACTCTGCGCCAGGCTGCCGAGGCGCGGCTCGCCGAACTGGAAGCCCGGCTGCAGGGAATGAACCGCAGTGATTGCGAGCCTTGAGAGCTGCAAAAAGGTTCGTTGATCCTTCAGGAGGAGCTTGACGTAAATAAGGAGCCAAACTTCTTTTGGCCCGTTATCCATCCCCGGCGTGAACGCTGGGGTTTCTCACGGAGCATCTGATGAACCTCAGTCAAAGGCAACAGCAAATCCTGCAACGGGTGCAGCAACAGGGTTTTGTGTCCATCGATGATCTGGTCGCCAGTTTTAATGTGACGCCGCAGACCGTTCGCCGGGATATCAATGCCCTGTGCGATCTGGGTGTCTTGCGCCGCTTTCATGGCGGTGCAGGTCTGCCGTCCAGTGTGGAAAATATTGCCTATCCGGCGCGCCAGATTCTGAATCTCGAAGAGAAACAGCGAATTGCCCAATTGGTCGCGCAACACATTCCCGATAAATCCTCTTTATTCATCAATCTGGGCACCACGACCGAAGAGGTCGCCAAGGCGCTGGCCGACCATACCGGTCTGCGGGTCATTACCAACAATCTGAATGTCGCCACGCTGCTCAGCGATAAACCGGGTTTCGAGGTCATTATCACCGGCGGACTCGTGCGCCACCGGGATCGGGGCATCGTCGGTGAAGCAACAGTCGATTTTATCAAGCAATTTAAGGTCGATTTCGGCGTCATTGGCATTTCCGGCATTGACCTGGACGGTACCTTGCTGGATTTCGATTACCGGGAAGTGCGGGTTTCCCAAGCCATTATCGCTAATTCCCGCAACGTGTTGCTGGTGGCCGACCACAGCAAGTTCAGCCGCAGCGCTATGGTGCGGCTTGGCCATATCTCTGAAGTGAATATGTTGTTCACCGACGATTCCCCTCCAGAGAGCATGGACGCCGTGCTCGCAGCGGCTGAGGTTCAGGTGCTCATCGCCAACGCCGGGAACGCCGCCGCGTCGCCTCACAACCGCTGATTTTCCTCCCCCAGTTCGGTAATTTTCTTTTTGGTTCTTTTTACCCAGAAAATTTTTCTGAAATGTTCGCTTGAACATTTTTATGGGTTCGATATAATTAAAATCAAAAGTGGATGCTGGATTGCGAACTGCAAATGCCGGTTTACCGCATCCTGATGTTCTAAAAAATGTTTTGTGCCTATCGATCATCAAAGGAGAAAAACACCATGAGCGAGTACATCCTGTCCATCGACCAGGGCACCACCGGTTCGACCGTGCTGATCTTTAATCACGACGGCCAGATCAAAAGCCGGGCCTATTCGGAATTTACCCAGTACTACCCCAAACCGGGCTGGGTGGAGCATGACGCGGAGGAAATCTGGCTGGTGACGATCAAAGTCATTGCCGAAGCGCTGCACAACGCCAACATGCGCGCCAGCGACCTGAACGCCATTGGCATCACCAACCAGCGGGAAACCGCCGTACTGTGGGACCGTGCCACCGGCAAGCCGGTCGCTAACGCCATTGTCTGGCAGGATCGACGGACTGCGCGCTATTGCGACGAACTCAAGGAACGGGGCCTCGAAGAGATGATCCGCCACAAGACCGGTCTGGTCATCGATCCTTATTTTTCCGGGACCAAGGTCAAATGGTTGCTGGATAACGTGACCGGATTGCGCGCCCGCGCTGAACGCGGCGAGATCGCCTTCGGTACCATTGATTCCTGGCTGGTCTGGCAGTTGACCGGTGGCAAAACGCACATCACCGACTACTCCAACGCTTCACGCACCCTGCTCTACAACATTCAGGAACTCCGCTGGGATGAGGAGATTCTTGAACTCCTCAATATTCCCAAGGCGATTCTGCCCGAGGTCAAGCCATCGTCCTGCGTCTACGGCGAAACCGACCCGGAAATGTTTTTCGGCACCCATTCCATTTCCGTTGCGGGCATCGCTGGCGATCAGCAAGCCGCACTGTTCGGCCAGGGTTGCCACAGCCCAGGGCTGGCCAAGAACACCTACGGCACCGGTTCCTTCGTGCTGATGAACACCGGTAATCAGGCCGTGTTCAGCCAAGAGAAATTGCTGACCACCATCGCCTGGGGCATCGGTGACGAGCCGGTGCAGTACGCGCTGGAAGGAGCCATTTTCATCACCGGCGCCGCGGTGCAATGGCTGCGCGATGGCCTGAAGATCATCAAATCCGCGTCTGAGACCAAGGATCTGGCGCGATCAGTACCGGGTAATGAAGGCGTCTATTTTGTTCCCGCGCTGGTCGGTTTGGGCGCGCCGCACTGGGATCCCTACGCCCGGGGCCTGCTGATTGGCATCACCCGGGGCACCACGCAGGGCCATATTGTCCGGGCGGTTCTGGAAAGCATGACCTATCAAACCCGCGATGTGATCGAGGCTATGCAGCGCGATTCCGGGATCACCCTGAAGGAATTGCGCTGCGATGGCGGCGCGTCGGTCAACAGCGTGCTGATGCAATTGCAATCCGACATTCTCGGCGTCCCGGTCGAGGTGCCGCGCATTACCGAGACTACAGCGCTTGGTGCGGCTTATTTAGCGGGTCTCGCCACGGGTTTCTGGAGCAGCCGCGAGGAACTGGCGAAGAAATGGCAACTGGAAAACCGCTATACCCCGCGCATTGACCAGGCTGAACGCGACCGCCGGTTCCGGCGCTGGCATAAAGCGGTCGAGCGCGCCAAGGGCTGGGCGCTGGATGATGAGTGAGGGGCCGTTATGAAACTCCGCGAGAGCAACATTCAGAAGCTGACCCAGGGCATGTACGATGTCCTGATCATCGGCGGCGGCATCAACGGCGCGGTCTCCGCCGCCGCCTTGTCCGGCAAGGGCGCACGGGTGGCATTGATCGATCAGCGCGATTTCGCCGGCTTTACCAGCCAGCAATCGTCGAATCTGGCTTGGGGCGGCATCAAGTATCTGGAAAGTAACGACTATGCCCTGGTTCGCAAGCTGTGCCTGAGCCGCAATCACCTGATCCGCCACTACCCATCGCGGGTCCAGGAAATCCGCTTTTTCTCCACGATTGACCGGGGATTCCGCTTTCATCCGTTGTTTCTGTGGGCGGGAACCTGGGTGTACTGGCTGTTCGGCAACGGCTTCACCCGTATTCCCCGCCTGCTTTTCAAACGGACCCTCCGGCGGGAAGAGCCGGTGGTGAAGACCGACAACGCCGCCGGCGGCTTCGAGTACTCCGACGCCTACCTGCACGATAACGACTCGCGTTTCGTGTTCCAGTTCGTGCGCTCCGCCATGGATCGCGGCTGCATCGCCGCGAACTATGTGGAATCGCTCGGTGCGCGCCGCGAAGGTGATCTTTGGATAACTCGGGCGCGGGATGGCATCGACGGTCAGGAGATGGAAATCCGCGCCAAGGTGTTGATCAACGCCGCCGGTCCGTTCGTGGACAACCACAACGCGCTCACCGGTGAACAGACTGAACATCATCATATGTTTTCCAAGGGCATCCATCTGATTGTGCCCCGGATTACCCCTCATCAACGCATCCTGACCTTCTTTGCTGACGACGGACGGTTGTTCTTCGTCATCCCGATGGGAGTGCGCACCTGCATCGGCACGACCGATACCCGGGTGGAATCGCCCTTCACCGAGGTTACCGATGACGACCGCCAGTTCGTGCTGGACAACATCAACAAGCGCCTGAATCTCGACCGGCCGCTGACTCGCGCCGACATCATCGCCGAGCGGTGCGGGGTGCGCCCGCTGGTGGTGAAGGCCCAGGCCGATGGCAATGTCCGCGACTGGTTACAGCTTTCCCGGAAGCACGAAATCGACGTGGATCGGGCCAGGGCGCATCTCAGCATCTTTGGCGGCAAGCTGACCGACTGCGTCAATGTCGGCGATGAAGTTTCAGACATCGTCGCCCAACTGGGCATTGCCTTGCCGCATCGGGACTACAAGTGGTACGGCGAACCGCACGCCTCAGTGCGTGAGGAATATCTGCATCAGGCCAAACTGATGAATCTCGACAGCTACACCTCACCCGAGTCCATCGAAAGTCTCAGCAGCCGGCTGTGGCGGCGTTATGACCAGCAAGCGTTCGAACTGCTGGCTGAAATCCGCGAGGACCCGCGCCAGGCCGAGGTGCTCATCAAGGGCACCGATTATCTCCGCTGTGAAATCCAGCTCGCCAAGCGCCAGGAAATGATCGTCAAGCTGGAAGACTTCCTGCGTCGGCGCTCCAAGATTGCCCTGGTGGTGCGCCGCGCCGATATTCGTCACGCCGAGGGTTTAATGGAAGCTTGTGAAATGCTGTTTGGCGACCAGGCCCGGCAAAAATTCGAGGAGTATTTTCAGGAGTCACCCGCAGCCGAATCGTCAGCCGCCCTGGCCGAAGTCGCGTGAATTAAAAAATCCCCAAAGGAGACCCTGTGATGACCCCCTTTCTTGGCGAAGTGATTGGTACGGCCCTGCTGATTCTGCTCGGCAACGGCGTGGTGGCTAACGTGGTGCTTAAAGAGACCAAGGGCAAGGATTCCGGCTGGATCGTGATTACCTGGGGCTGGGCCATGGCGGTGTTCGTCGCGGTATTCACCGTGGCGGCTTTCAGCGGCGCACATCTCAATCCGGCGGTTTCCATTGGGCTGGCGATTGCTGGCAAATTCGCCTGGGTGCAACTCCCGGCTTATGTGCTGGCCCAGTTCATTGGCGCGTTCATCGGTTCTTTCCTGGTCTGGCTGATGTACCGGCCCCATTTCACGGCAACTGAAGATGTGGATCTGAAGCTGGCGGTGTTTTGCACGGGGCCGGGCATTCGCGATACCGCCTCCAACCTGATCTCGGAAATCATCGGGACCTTTGTGTTGGTGTTTGCCGTGCTGTTCCTGGCGGTCTCGGTGTTCGGTCTGGGCGCGCTGGATGCGTTGCCGGTCGGCTTGCTGGTGCTGGCCATTGGTTTATCCCTGGGCGGGACGACCGGTTACGCCATCAATCCGGCGCGCGATCTCGGTCCCCGGATCATGCACGCCATGCTGCCCATCGCCGGCGGCAAGCGCGACAGCGACTGGGGGTATGCGTGGATTCCGGTGGTCGGCCCGATCATCGGTGCGGTGTTGGCCGGCTTGCTGTATCTGGTCCTGCAAGACCCTAGCAACGTTCATTTCCGTTGATCGGCCCAGGTAACGGGAGCGCGGCGCCAGCGCTCGCGTTTTTCCCGCAACCGCCATCAACGCATCCAGCACGAGAGCACAACCATGCCGATCCCATCCCAATGCTACGATCACTGCGACCGCGACCGGCGGGCGCTGTTGAAATCTGCCGCCGCCCTTGGGTTAACCGCCGCCTGGCCGGCGACCGTTCGCGCGCAGGAAGCGGGCGATGTGACCCTGCGCACTGCCGCCGCCCGGCGCTGGCTGCTCGGGGAATTCACCCCGTCAACCTTGTCCTACGAAGCACAGATGCAGGAAATGGAATTTTTCATCCGCGCTGCCGAACCGTTTCGCGGCCAGCAGATTTACGTAGTCTCCGAGACCATCCCCACGCATGTTTACGAGGCGCGGTTCCTGGCGCGGGCGTTCCGCGAGATTACGGACATCCGTGTGGTCCATGATCTGGTGCGCGAGGGCGAACTGGTGGAGCGTATTCAACAACAGGTGCGCACCGGCCGCAATTTCTACGACGCCTATGTCAATGATTCCGACTTTATTGGCACCCACTACCGGTATGAAACGGCAACGCCGCTGTCGGACTGGATGACCGGCGATGGCGCGGCCTTTACCCTGCCCACGCTCGACCTTGAGGACTTCATCGGTCTGAGCTTCACGACTGGGCCGGATGGCAAGGTTTATCAACTGCCCGACCAGCAATTCGCTAATCTGTACTGGTTTCGCCATGACTGGTTCCAACGCCCCGACCTCAAAGCCGGGTTCCGCAAACGCCACGGTTATGAACTCGGTGTTCCGCTGAACTGGAAGGCTTACGAAGACATCGCCGATTTCTTCACCCATGAGGTGAAGGAGTTGGATGGTCGTCGGGTCTATGGACACATGGACTATGCCAAGGTCGATCCCTCACTCGGTTGGCGCTTTACCGACGCCTGGCTGGCGATGGCCGGAGTGGGGGATCCCGGATTGCCCAATGGCCAGCCGGTCGATGAATGGGGCATCCGGGTCGAAAATTGCCATCCGGTCGGCTCCAGCACCAGTCGGGGCGGGGCGTTGAACAGCCCGGCGGCTGTATACGCACTGCGCAAATATCTCGAGTGGCTGCGCCAGTACGCGCCGCCGGAGGCCATGAAAATGGACTTTTCCACCGCGGGACCGGCGCCGGGTCGGGGCGACATCGCGCAGCAGATTTTCTGGTACACCGCCTTCACCGCCGATTTGTTGGAAAAGGGGTTACCGGTGGTCAACAGCGATGGAACCCCTAAATGGCGGGTGGCGCCGTCGCCGCATGGGGCGTATTGGGAAAAGGGCATGAAACTCGGCTATCAGGACTGTGGTTCCTGGACGCTGTTGAACAGTACGCCACTGCAACGTCGTCAGGCCGCCTGGCTGTATGCCCAGTTCACGACCTGCAAAACCGTTTCGCTGAAGAAGACGCTGGTCGGGTTGACGCCGATTCGGGATAGCGACCTGCGTTCGGCGGCGATGAGCGAAGCCGCCCCCCGGCTGGGCGGGTTGGTCGAGTTCTACCGTAGTGCCGCGCGCGTGGCCTGGACGCCCACCGGTACTCACGTCCCTGATTATCCCCGGCTCGCACAGTTGTGGTGGACGCGCCTCGGCGGTGCAGTGCGGGGTCAGGCGACTCCCCAACAGGTGATGGACGACCTGGCGGCGGCGCAGGATCAAACTCTGGCCCGTTTACAACAGGCGGGAGGCATGAAGCGCTGTGAGCCGCGATTGACTGAACCGCGCGATCCCCAGTACTGGTTTGATCAACCGGGCGCACCCAAGCCGAAACGGGCAGATGAGGAGGGCCAGGGAGTGACCGTGGACTATGAGACCTTGTTGCAAGCTTGGCGTGAGGAGCGAGTGGGGGTTTGATCCTTGACGGGCCAGCGCGTGATCAACCGCTAATCGGAGGTTTGCCCGGCCTGAGCAAAAGGCACAGCTTCCTGGCCAGTTCGCTCTTGTGGTACGGTTTGGTCAGGACTTCCACCCCTTCTGTGATCCGGCCATTACCCACCAGCGCATGTTCTGTATAACCCGAAGTAAACAGCACTCGCAGACCGGGCCAGCGCCGTTGCGCCTCGGCGGCGAGTTGTACCCCGTCCATATCGCCGGGCAGCATGATGTCGGTGAACAGGAGGGCAATTTCCGGGGTGGCGTCCAGGATTTGCAGGGCTATCGCGGCTGTGTCGGCTTGCCGGATGTCGTAACCCATCCGCTCCAACGCAGTCACGACGAACGACCGAACGCCAGTGTCGTCTTCAACGACCAAAATGGTCTCGCCTTGGCCTTGCAGATAGGCGTGATCGGATGCGGACGGTTCCGATAGCGCGCTGGTTTCCTGATACTCAATTCGGGGCAAATACAGGCGCACCGTAGAGCCTTGGCCGGGTTCGCTGTCAATGGTGATATGGCCACCGGACTGCTTGACCAGTCCATAAACCATGCTCAGCCCCAGACCGCTGCCTCGTCCGGCGTCTTTGGTGCTGAAAAACGGTTCGAAGGCATGTTCCAGCACCTCGGGGGCCATGCCCGATCCGGAATCCCAAACCGCCAGCATCACGTAGGGGCCGGGCCGCACATCCTCCTGATAAGCGGCGACCTGGGCTTCATCGAGTAGGGCATTGGTGGTTTCTACCAGCAACCGACCACCGTGCGGCATGGCATCGCGGGCGTTGATGACCAGATTGAGCAGGGCGCTTTCTAACTGTTCCGGATCGACCAAGGTCATCCCTAGATCGGTCGCCAGCGCCTTGTCAACGCGAATGGTGGAACCTAGCGTCCGTTGGATCAGGTCCAACATGCCAAGGACCAGCCGATTCAGGTTGGTCGGTTGCGCCAGCAAGGGCTGTCGGCGGGCGAACGCCAGCAACCGCCGACTAAGATTCGCGCCCCGGTCGACGGATTTAAGCGCCTGTTGGGTCAGCTCCAACAACCGGGGTTGCGCGGTGAGCTGTTCATGCAGCAACTCCAGATTGCCCATGATGACGGCGAGCAGGTTGTTGAAATCATGAGCGATGCCGCCCGTGAGCTGGCCGATGGCCTGCATTTTCTGCGCCTGGCGGAGCTGGGACTCGGCAAGCTTGCGTTCGGTCAAATCGCGGACAATGACGATGGTGGCGGGCTTGTCATTAAAGCGCACATCGAGCGGCACGGTGCGGGATTCGAACCAGCGCCGCCCCGAATGGGTCGGCAGTTCGTATTCAGCAACGTGAATCTGTTGCGTCGCCAGCGCCCCGTGAATCAGCCCGAGAAAGAGTGCCGCCTTGTCGGGGGCATGGACTTCGCTCAGCAATTTGCCCTTGAGCGAGACAGCGCCGGTCACGGATTGATTACGGGGATCAGCCAGCACATCGCAGTACAGACCCTCCTCATCGACGACGAACACCCGGTCAGGCAAGGCGTGGGTGACCGCTCGCAGCCGTGCTTCACTCGCACGCAGGGCAGTTTCTGCTTGGCGACGCACGTCAATTTCCCGCAGTAGCGTGATGTTAACCACCTCCAGCGCTTTGGCACGATGCCAGGAGATGAGGTAAGCGGCGACCAACAGACTCAGGGTGGTTAATAACAGGCTCCAGACCAGGAGATCAAATTTCATCAGGATTTACGCCGGTTCAGCAACGTGCGCAGCTTACCAGCCAGTTCGGCCTTGCGATAAGGCTTGGCCAGCATTTCCATGCCTTCCACCAGTTCGCCACCGCTGACCAGCATGTGTTCGGTATAGCCGGAGGTGAACAGAATTGGCAGGCCGGGTCGGCGGCGCACGACCTCGGTAGCCAGATGCACCCCATCCCTGTCGCCGGGCAGCACGATGTCGGTAAAGAGCAGAGCGATGTGGGGAGTTGTGTCGAGAATTTCGAGCGCGGTTTTGGCATCGCCCGCCTGGCAGGTTTCATAACCGAGGCTGTGCAAGGCCTTGACGGCGAACAGGCAGACATCGACGTCGTCCTCAACGACTAGAATTTTTTCGCCGTGGCCCTCGAACGAGGGATTGGCGATGGGTGGCTCCAGCGTTGCTTGGGTTTCAGCATGAATTCGCGGCAAGTACAGCCGCACCGTGGTACCTCGGCCCGGTTCGCTGTAAATGGTGACGTGGCCACCGGATTGCTTGACCAGACCGTAGACCATACTCAAACCCAGACCGCTGCCCTTACTGGTTTCCTTGGTGGTGAAGAACGGTTCAAAGGCCCGCTCCAGCACTTCGGGTGCCATACCGGCGCCGGAATCGCTGACGGTGAGCACCACATAGGCACCGGGCCGCACATCCTGATGGGTCGCGGCATAATCCTCGTCGAGAGTCGCATTGGTGGTTTCCAACACCAGGCGTCCGGCTTGCGGCATGGCGTCACGGGCGTTGATGACCAGATTGAGCAGGGTGCTTTCAAACTGGTCGGAATCGATGCAGGTTTGCTCCAGATCGGGCGCTAGGACTGTTTGAATCTGGATCGTAGCACCCAGAGTGCGGCGGATCAGCTCAATCATGCCCAGCACCAATTTATTGAGATCGGTCGGTTGCGCTTGCAGGGGCTGGCGGCGGGCGAAGACCAACAGCCGCCGGGTGAGCGCCGCGCCCCGATCCACTGCCCGCAACGCTTGCAGCGCCAACTCGTACAGCCGGGGGTGAACCACTAACTGCTCATGCAGCAATTCCAGATTGCCCATGATGACGGCGAGCAGGTTATTGAAATCATGGGCGATGCCGCCAGTGAGCTGGCCGATGGCCTGCATTTTCTGGGCTTGCCGGAGTTGAGTTTCCGCCTGTTTGCGGTTGGTGATGTCGCGGGCGACGACAATGGCCGCCAACTTTTCCACTGGCGGGCCTTCGGGCAGTTCAAACAGGCTGAGCTGCGCACGATTGATGATGGCTGAGCGCTGATCGACCAGCGGTAGGTCCAGCGGCGCGGTGCGCGATTCAAACCAGCGCAGTCCCGAGGTGGTGGCCAGTTCGTATTCAGCGACCTGAATTTGCCGGGTTTCCAGCGCCCGGTGGATGATGCCGAGAAGGAACTCGGCCATTTCTGAAGAATGAACCTCACTGAGCAGTTTACCACGGATGGGAATGATCCCGGATGCAACGCTCGTGCGCGATCCACTCAGGAATTCCCGGCGTTGGCGAGTTTCATGAAGTTGCGCCTCGGCGGTGAAGCGGCCCTGGATCGGGGTAATCCGGTGAGTTTCCCATTCCCGTCCGGCGGCTAGCACTTCGCGATAGCGACCAGCGGCATCCACCACGAACACCAGATCGGGAATGGCCCGGGTCATGGCGCGGATCCGCACTTCACTTTCCCGCAAGGCTTTTTCCGTCTGGTTGCGGAATTCGATCTCCTGGATCAGGGAGGCGTTGGTCATGGCGAGTTGCGTGGTGCGTTCGATCACCCGTTTTTCCAGCAGGGCATTGGCTTCGCGCAGTTCGGCCTGCGCCTGTTGAATCGTGGCGCGCATGTGGTTGAACGCACGGGTGAGTTCGCCCAGTTCATCATTGCGGCGGATCGGGAGATCATCGGTTGGATAACCGCCCTCCAAGCGCCGGGTGGCGTCGGCCAGCGCGGCGATGGGACGGGCCAGGGAACGGGCGCGGTTCCGGGACATCAGGTAAGCGACGATCAGCATGGCCAGCGCGGTGGTGATCAGAATCGAGATGGTGGCGATGGTGGCGAACTGGGCGGCGGCGGCGTCTCGGACGAAGCGCGCCTCGGCTTCAGCGACCAGCGCGGTGGCGAGAGCGATGACCCGGTCAGCGAGGGGGTCGGCTTCCAGGGTCATGCGTTGCAAGGCGAGGGGGTCGACAGGTTCTGCCACCGCTTGCGGGAAGGGGTCAGGGGTTACCGCATCCTGCACGCGCTGTTGGACGTCCCGCAACTCGGCCAGCAGCGCCTGCAGTTCCTGCAGGCGCTCCAGAATGCAGGTTTGGGCGGACAAGCGCTGGCACTGGGTCAAAGTGACGACTGCCGGTTGAATTTCCTGATCCCAGGCCTGGCGCCAGTCCTGCAGAAAGTGCGGATCGCCTAGGCTGACCCAGCCGCGCAAGCTGGCCATGGAGTATTGTACTCCGGCCAGCACGCGCAGAGAGGATTGGGCCAAGGGCGCCCCTTCACTGGCCAGCAGA
Source organism: Pseudomonadota bacterium (assembly GCA_022709365.1). Lineage (GTDB taxonomy): Bacteria > Pseudomonadota > Gammaproteobacteria > Competibacterales > Competibacteraceae > UBA2383. Next base: position 23,756 of record JAKLIY010000031.1, on the reverse strand, counting down.
ACGACCCGGTTACGCAACTCGTAGGTGGAGATCAGGGCAGCCAGTAAAATGATGATGCCGACCAGCGCCACGGACAGGTGAGATCGCAGCAGTTGTCGGTGCAATGGGCGCTTTTTTGCGGCGCGTTCAACCTTTCGGGAGGGGGAGTTCATGGAATGCGAATGCTTGTTACCGCGCCGCTGGGTCGGTCGTGGCGTGAAGATGGCCGCTGAGCAGGGTGCGTAACCGGGCCAGACTGAAAGGTTTGACCAGAGTGGTCACGGTGCGCAGTCCGTTGAACTCCGCCAGAGTTTTCGCATCGCTGGCGTAATCCGGGTTGTAGCCGGTGGTGATGACGAGATCCGCCGAGTAACCTTGTTGCAGCAACCAGAGCAATAGTTCATTGCCGTCCATGTCGGGCATCACCATGTCGAGCATGATCGTGGTGGGCTGGAAAGCAGGATAGCATTCCTGACAGGCTTGGCCGTCGGTAGCAACTTTCACTTCATAGCCCAGCGTCAGGGCGACCTGACGGACGAACTCGCCGAACGCGGGTTCATCATCGACAATCAGCAGGCGTTTCTCATTCATGAAAAATTCCGGTACCAGCGTAGGTCAATTGCGGATGCAGCCAGTGGTTTTCGGGAAAGATTGAGCAATTTTGCGCATTCAGGGTCAGCGATGAACCAGGGAAAGCGTAACGAAAAATCTTGCAAGCGCATAGTCTAAAAAGCTCCTGACAAGTGGGGAAGGTCACTGAGGCGCCCAGACCGCTCCTTGACGCCATGACCTGCCGGGCGTTAGCATCATCCCCTTATAAACAACATGGGTTCCCCAAAGGCATTCAGCCGGATGGGGATGAAAAGGGAATCTGGTGGAGCGGCGATGGAGCCGTCCATTCCAGAGCTGCCCCCGCAACTGTAAACAGCGAGTCGCGCCCCCCGCGCGCCACTGGCCGATCAGGCTGGGAAGGCTGGGCGAGCGACGAGAACCTGTGAGCCAGGAGACCTGCCGATGTTGTCCATCCACGTATTTCCGGGCGGGGCGCTCCGGGGTTGCGGAACGGTCTCCTGCCGAGTATGCGCTGCGAACCTGTCGCAGTCGCCGATCCTCAAGACGCCTTCCCCTGAACCTGCCGCTCCAGAACCAGGGGAGATTCTCCTTCATGCATATCACCGAAGGTTTTTTGCCGCCGCTACACGCTGCAGCGTGGACGGCCCTCGCCTTGCCGTTCGTCGTCGTCAGCGCCCGTCGCGTTCACCGATTGATGCAGGATCAGCCGCAAATCAAGTTGCTGCTGGCGGCTTCGGGGGCCTTTGCTTTTTTGCTGTCGGCGCTCAAGCTGCCATCGGTGACCGGGAGTTGCTCTCATGCGACCGGGACGGGTTTGGGAGCGATTTTGTTTGGCCCCTCGGTGATGGCGCTCATGGGAACCCTGGTTCTGCTCTTTCAGACCTTGCTGCTGGCGCATGGCGGGATCACCACGCTGGGCGCGAATGTGTTCTCGATGGCGATTGTCGGCCCCTGGATAGCGTATGCGGTGTTGCGCGGTACGCAGCAGTTGGGAGCGCCGTTGGCCTTGAGCGTCTTTCTGGCGGCGATGCTCGGCGACTGGGCGACCTATCTGACCACAGCGGGGCAACTGGCACTCGCTTTCCCCGATCCGGTCAGCGGGATCGCTGGATCGTTTATCAAATTCGCCAGCGTGTTCGCCCCAACCCAGTTGCCACTGGCGGTCATTGAAGGGCTGCTGACGGTGGTGATTGTCAATTTCCTGCGGGAATACAGCGGCGAGGAGTTGCAAAACCTCAAGTTCCCGCCGCAAGCCCTGGCGACGGAGGGCCGTTCATGAAAGCGCGCAATGGTGGGTTGTTAGTTCTGGCGGCGATGCTGGCTGTCGGTTCGGTGTTGATTGGCAGTCGCCAGGAAGACGCGGAGTTTGCTGGCACTGACGGTCAGGCGATGGAAGCCGTGACAGCGTTAAACCCGGACTATCAGCCCTGGTTCGAGTTGCTCTGGGAACCGCCAGCGGAAATCGCGAGTGGTTTATTCGCCCTGCAGGCGGCACTGGGTGCTGGCGTGTTGGGCTATTACCTCGGATTTCGGCGCGGTCAGGCGCACGGTCGGCAGAAGCGCCCTGATGCGGGCGATTGATCATTACGCCTGGACTAATCGCTGGCGTAACCGGCATCCGGTGGAGAAGCTGTTGCCGGCGTTCAGCCTCCTGCTGTTGACTTTGTTGCTACCGCCGCTGACCACCGGGCCGCTGGTTGTGTTGCTGACCGCGCTGGCGACGGTGCAGGGCGCGGGCGTACCGCTACACGCTTTTTGGACGGTGATGGCGGTTCCCGCCGCCTTCCTGTTGGCTGGCGCACCGTTTCTGGCAGTGTCCGTCAGTTTCATCGGGGGAGTGAATCTGCATATTTCCCCGGATGGCGCGTGGTTGGCGTTGGAGACGACGGTGCGGGCGCTGGCGGCGGTCAGTTGCCTGGCGTTTTTGACCTTGACCACGCCGCTGGTCGATTGGGCGCCGTTGCTGCGGCGGATGGGAACGCCGGCCAGCCTAGTTGAACTGATTTTACTGATGTACCGGCTGATTTTTGTCTTTGCCGAGCGGGCGTTGACCGGTTATCAGGCGCAGGCGGCGCGCTTGGGTTATGCCCGGTTTGATCGCAGCCTGCACTCCACCGGACTGTTGGCGGGCAATCTCTTCCAGCGAGGGCTGGATCGGGCGCGGCGACTGGAGATCGGGCTGGCGGCGCGGGGCTACACCGGTGAGTTGCGGGTATTGACACCGGAGCGTTCCTTGTCATGGCCGCGGCTGGCGGCGGCGATGGCGCTGGTGAGCTGCGTCGGTCTGCTTGGTCTGCTGGCGCACGAGGCGCCATGACGGTGCCGCTGCTGGCGGTTGACCGTCTGGAGTACCGCTATCCGGGGGGCGTGGTCGCCCTGCGTGATCTGAATTTGCAGGTCCAGAAGGGACGAAGGCTGGCCATTCTCGGCGCGAACGGTTCTGGCAAAACCACGTTGTTGTTGCATCTGAACGGCACCTTCCGTCCGACAAGCGGCGAAGTGCGGATAGAAGGCCAGCCGGCGGGGTATGACCGCCGTTCACTCATTCGCTGGCGGCGACGGGTCGGGCTGGTGTTGCAAGAGCCGGATGATCAGTTGTTCGCCGCCACCGTGGAACAGGACGTGTCCTTTGGGCCGTTGAATCTGGGTCTCTCCGCAGCGGAGACCCGCGAGCGGGTGAGCGAGGCGCTGGAGGCGTTGCGAATCACTCCGTTGGCGCAACGGGCGACGCATACCCTCAGTTTTGGCCAGAAAAAACGGGTCGCCATTGCCGGCATTCTGGCGATGCGCCCGGAGATGCTGGTGCTGGACGAGCCGACTGCCGGCCTGGATTCTCATGGAGTGACGCACTTGCTGGGGGTCCTGCGACAATTGCACGAGGCCGGCGCCACTCTGATATTTTCCACCCACGATGTGGAACTGGCCTATAGCTGGGCGGATGAAGTGGCAGTCTTTTACGAGGGAACCGTGCGGATGCAGGGCGAGACGTCGGCAGTGCTGGGCAATCGGGAATTGCTGCATCGGGCGCGGTTGCGTCCGCCGCTGCTGCTGGAAGTTGCGCAAGCGCTGGGCATGGATGCCGAATCGCTGCCCCGGTCTCGGGAAGCATTATTGCTGCTGCTGCGGGAACGGAGATAGGGAAGCAGGGAAAAACCCTGACTCGCTAGTCACTATTCGCTACTTCCTGATAATTCGGCGCATACGCCGCTGCCAGCCGGATCGCTTCCACCATGCTCAACGGATTGGCCTGGCCGGAGCCGGCCAGATTGAAGGCCGTGCCGTGATCGACGGATGTGCGGATGAAGGGCAGGCCGATGGTGATCGCAATCGTGCGGTAAAAGTCCACCATCTTGGTCGCAATATGTCCCTGGTCATGGTAGAGCGATAGCACCGCGTCGAACGCGCCTTCGCGGGCCAGATGGAACACGGAATCGGCGGCGATGGGGCCGACGACATCGAGGCCCAAAGCGCGGGCGTCGGCGATGGCCGGCTCCAGTTCCCGCATCTCCTGATGACCGAACAGCCCATGTTCGCCACAGTGGGGATTGAGTCCCGCTACCGCCAGTCGCGTGCGAGACATGCCGAGCGACTTCAACGCCCCGGCGCAGCGCTGCAAATAGTCCAGAACCCGCTTGCGGGTGACCAATCTGATCGCACCGGCCAGGGAAACGTGTCGACTGAGGAAAAACACCTTCAGGTTAAATACCTGGAACAGGGTCAGCGGATCAGCGGTTCCGGTCAGCCGGCCCAGCAGTTCGGTATGGCCGATATCGCGGATGCCGGCGGCTTTGAACGCTTCCTTGTTGATCGGGGTGGTGGCCAGAGCGTCGATTTGGCCGGCCTGGCATAACTCTACCGCCTTGACGATAAATTCGTGGGCGGCGCGGCCCGCTTCCGCCTGCGCCTGACCGAACGGTGCCCAGCGGGCGTCGATGTTGCTCAGATCCACCAGATCAATGCAGCCGGGTTGATAACGACCCTCGGCGGGGTCAGCGACCACTTGAATTTCCATATTATTCAGCCCGGTGATGCGTAACGCCCGCCGCAGGGCGCTGATCTCGCCGATGACCAGCGGTCGCGCAGTTTCATAGATGGCCGGTTGCGCTAGCGCCATAACTACGATCTCCGGGCCAACGCCGGCAATGTCGCCCAGAGGAATACCGATGAGGCTGTTACGGTGCGCAGCTTTAACGTGATTGGGCATGTTCCTGCTCTAAATGACCATGTTGGGTTTTATCGCACCCATAGCATAAACCGGATGCGATAGCGAAAAATTGCTTTTGTGATCGATGGACGAAAGCCGTGCTGTGGGGAATCGTTGTCAACACGGCGGGTCTGAGGTCATACGGCGTTAAAACCGATGGTGATATACTTCGCCGTTTCCATGAACCGGCATGGTTCGGGCGGCGCGTGACCCGGCAGCCGTTCCCCTACATTTCAATGAGTAAGCAGCAGCATGACAGAGAAACGTTATCTTTTGAATACGCAATTGGCGCAAATGCTCAAGGGCGGCGTCATCATGGATGTGGTCAATGTGGAGCAGGCGCAAATTGCTCAGGAAGCCGGTGCGGTGGCTGTCATGGCCCTGGAACGGGTGCCGGCGGACATCCGCAAGCAGGGCGGGGTGGCGCGCATGTCCGATCCGGGGCTGATCAAGGCGATCAAGGAAGCCGTCACCATTCCGGTCATGGCCAAGGCGCGTATTGGTCACTTTGTGGAAGCACAGATTTTGCAGGCGCTGAAGATCGACTACATCGACGAGAGCGAGGTGCTGACCCCCGCCGATGAAGAATGCCATATCGACAAGACGCCGTTTGAAATTCCCTTTGTCTGCGGCGCCCGCAATCTGGGCGAAGCGCTGCGGCGCATCGCCGAGGGCGCGGCGATGATCCGCACCAAAGGTGAAGCGGGCACCGGTAACGTGGTCGAAGCGGTGCGGCACATGCGCACCATGAACCGCGAGATCCGTCAGTTGGCGACCATGCCAGTTGAGGAAATCATGACCTTCGCCAAGATGAATGGGTTGCCCTATGAACTGGCGCTGGAAGTGAAAAAGCTGGGCCGGTTGCCAGTGGTCAATTTCGCCGCCGGCGGCATCGCCACGCCCGCCGATGCGGCGCTGATGATGCAACTGGGCTGCGATGGCGTGTTCGTCGGTTCCGGCATCTTCAAGTCCAGCGATCCCTCCCGCCGCGCCCGCGCCATTGTCAAGGCAACCGCTTATTACAATGACCCTGAGCAATTGCTCGAGGTGTCGATGGATTTGGGCGAACCCATGGTCGGCCTAGACGTAGCCCACATGCCTGATCACGAACGTCTGGCGGGACGAGGCTGGTAATGGATCACGCCGCCGCCGGTTTCGGGGTGATCGGCGTCCTCGATTTGCAGGGCGGGGTGCAGGAGCATCTGGATCATTTGCGCCGATTGGGCGTTGCGGCCCGGCCCGTCAAACGTGCTGCCGAATTGGCGGGCCTGGCGGGCCTTATTATCCCCGGCGGCGAAAGTACCTGTTTATCACGGTTGTTGGCGATTTTTGGCCTGGATCGGGCGATCCGGCAGGCGTATGACGGCGGCCTGAAGCTATGGGGCACCTGTGCCGGAGCGATTCTGCTGGCGCGGGAGAATGTCGGTGAAATGCCCTGTCTGGGCCTGATCGACATTGTGGTCAGCCGCAACGCTTTTGGCAGTCAACTGGACAGTTTCCAGTGCGAGGCGCTGGCTCCAGCCGTCGCCCGGGAACCGATTCCCTTGACGTTTATCCGCGCCCCGAAAATCGTGCGGGCCGGGGAAGGGGTGCGGGTCCTGCTGCCCATGGCGGATTACATCGCCGCCGCTGAAGATGATCGGATTCTGGTCACGGTATTTCACCCGGAACTGACGCCCAGCCTGGCCTTTCACCGCTATTTCGCCCGCAAATGCGGACTCAGCGTGGCCGGCGGCGATGACGCGGGCGTCGATCCGGACTGGACGCCGCACAGTTGGATGGATTTCAGCCATCATGTTTAAAACTTCCATCTCCCCTTTCCTTCTGGAAATCAGGGTGTTTCCGGTATGTCAATCGATGACGCGGCTCACGCCCGCCTGACCACCCGCCGCCAGGCCGGTTACGACCGCAAGCAGGCCCGCGCTGATCGTGAAAAGGGCCTGCTGATCGTTTACACCGGCCCCGGCAAGGGCAAAACCACCGCCGCTTTTGGCATGGCGCTGCGGGCTATTGGTCATGGCCTCACAGTCGGGATCGTGCAATTCATCAAGGGCGGGCAGGACAGCGCTGAACGGGCGGTGCTGAGCCGCTTCGAGAATATGGACTTTCAAACCCTCGGCGAGGGCTTCACCTGGCAAACGCAGGATCGGGAGCGGGACATCGCTGCCGCTGAACGCGGCTGGGCCGAGGCGGAGCGGATGATCGCAGACCCTGGTTATGCGCTGGTGATTCTCGATGAACTCAACCTGGTGCTGAAATATGGCTATCTCGATCTGGTGCGGGTGTTAGCGACGTTCCGCGCCCGGAGGCCGGACTTGCATGTGGTCGTGACTGGTCGCCATGCTCCAGAGGCACTGGTGGAGTTAGCTGACTTGGTCAGCGAGATTCGCGCTATCAAACATCCCTATCGGGAACAGGGCGTGAAGGCGCAAAAGGGGATTGAGTTTTGAAATCGGTGCGATGACCTGATTGCAAGGTCACGGTGTCAGGTGCAGCAGGCGCACGATCAGCGGGGCCAGCAGCACGGTCAATAGGGCGTTCAGGCCGATGGCCAGGCCCGCGAATGCTCCGGCCAAGCTGCTGATCTGCAATGCCCGCGCTGTACCAATGCCATGCGCCGCGACGCCAATCGCGAAGCCCTTGACCGCATCGTCCCGAATGCGCAGCGCCTCCAGCAAGGCCGGAGCAGCGACCGCGCCGACCACGCCGGTCAGAATCACAATGACTGCGGTCAGCGACGGGATGCCACCGATTTTCTCCGCAATGCCCATCGCCACCGGGGTCGTCACGGATTTTGGAACCAGCGACAGCAGAGTGCGCGGCGAACCGCCCAGTAGCCCGGCCAGGCCGATGGCGGAAACGATCGCGGTGAGCGAACCAACCAGCAGGCCGATGACGATGGGCAACAACAGTTGTCGCACCCGGTCCCAGTGCAGATAGAGGGGAACCGCCAGCGCCACCGTCGCCGGGCCGAGCAGGAAATGAATGAACTGCGCGCCCTGGAAGTAGGTGGTGTAGGGGGTGCCGGTGAGCAGCAGAATCGCCGCCAGCAGCGTCATAGCCAGAGCAACCGGATTGAACCAGGCTCGCCCGCCGCTGCGCCGGAACAGCCAAAGCCCGGCCAGATAGACGATCAGCGTCACGGTCAGCCACAGTAATGGCGAGGCCGCTAAATAGACCCAGATATCGGTGAGTATCTTCTTATCCATCCCAGCGCGCTCCCCGTTGCCGGCGGATGACCCATTGCATGACCAGTGCGGTGACGGCGACCGTGATCAACGTACTCAACACCATCGCGGCCAGCAGCGCCAGCCATTCATCCGCCAGCCGCGCCCCGTGCTGGATAATGCCGACCCCGGCGGGAATGAACAGCAGCGACAAGTGCGAGAGCAATGTTTCCGCCGTCGTGCGCAGTGCCTCCGGCAGCGATTCGCGCCAGCGCAGCGCGATAAACAGCAGCACCATGCCGACCACCGGGCCGGGAATCGGCAGGCCGCTGATTTGCACCGCGACTTCGCCAATCAGTTGCAAACCTAGTAACACCGCCATCGCGCCAATCATGGTTTTGTCCTGGATAAGCCCCAAAGGGGCGCGCTAATGTTAGCCCAGGGCAACGCCCTGGGTGATTTAGGGGATCAAAGCCCTTTGAGATCAAGGTGGGTCTCAATAGCGTCTGCCAGCCGGTTGATGCCGTCCTCGCGTAATTGTCGGTAATCCGGCGTCTCCCGCACGGCCAGCCCGGCCCAGCGCAACAACGCATCGCGGGCGGGAGCGGCATCGAACAACCCATGCAGGTAGCTGCCGAAAAGCTGACCGTCAGCGGAAAGCGCGCCGTCGGGCCGCCCATCGTTTAACCGAATGGCTGGTTTCTCCAGCGCCGGTCCGGCGCTGACGCCGGCGTGAATTTCATAACCGGTCACGAAAGCGTCTTCCAGTTCCAGCCGACCCTCGACCCGGTGTAACTGCTTCTCCGGCTCCAGGGTGGTCGTGAAATCCAGCAGGCCCAGGCCGGGACTGCTGCCCGGTTCGCCCTCCAGTCCGGCGGGATCGTGAATCCAGCGTCCGAGCATTTGAAATCCGCCGCAGATGCCAATGACTTTGCCGCCATAGCGCAGATGGCGGCGCAAATCCGCCTCCCAACCCTGTTCGCGCAGGCGTTGCAAATCGCTGCGGGTGCTCTTGCTGCCGGGCAGGATGATCAGATCACTCGGCGGCAGCGCTTCGCCGGCCCGCACCCAGCGCACCTCGACCTGGGGATGCAACCGCAGCGGATCGAGGTCCGTATGATTGCTGATCCGCGCTAGGACGGGAACGGCGACCCGCAGCCGTTCAGCGTCTTTAACCAGACCCGCATCACACGGCAGGGCGTCCTCAGCTTCCAGATGCAGACCTTGCAGATAGGGCAGGACGCCCAGCACTGGCTTGCCGGTTTTCTCCATTAACCAGTCCAAACCGGGCGTCAGCAGGCCGACATCGCCCCGGAAGCGGTTGATGATCAGGCCAGTGATGCGCGCCTGTTCGCTCGCTGAGAGCAGGGCCAGTGTGCCGTAGAGATGGGCGAATACCCCGCCCCGGTCGATGTCGCCGACCAGCCAGACCGGACAATCCACCGCTTCGGCGAAGCCCATGTTAGCGATGTCCTTGTCGCGCAAATTGATTTCCGCCGGACTGCCCGCGCCTTCCACCAGCACCACATCATAGGCGGCGCGCAGTCGTTCATAGGATTCCAGCACCGCCTGCATAGCGATGGGTTTGTAATCGTGATAGCGCCGGGCGTCCATATTGCCAAGCGCCTTGCCGTGGATGATGACCTGCGCGCCGATGTCGGTGTTGGGCTTGAGCAGTACCGGGTTCATGTCGGTGTGCGGCTCCAGGAAAGCGGCTTGCGCCTGCACCGCCTGGGCGCGGCCAATCTCGCCACCATCGACCGTGACCGCGCTGTTGAGGGCCATGTTTTGCGGCTTGAAGGGAACGACCTTGACGCCGCGTCGCGCCAGCAGGCGGCAGAGTCCGGCAGTGATGACGCTTTTACCGGCGTCGGAGGTGGTTCCCTGAATCATAAGGGTTTGGGTATTCATGGCGGTGATTTTTACTGAAATAGACGGTTTTTGGCTACACTAACCTGATTGGTTTTCTGTGTTTTCCATCCTGGCCGTGGATAAAAATCCCCATGCGATTGAATCACCCCCTTTTCCTTCAGCCGATCTCTCGCCAGCCGGCGAAGGGTGCCTGATGTTGACCGCTTTGTTATGCCTCGGCGCAGTGCTGCTTGATCAGCGTTGGGGTGAGCCGCGCCGCTGGCATCCCTTGGTGGGCTTTGGCGATCTGGCGCGGCGGGTGGAAGTGCTGCTTTACGGACCACCGGAATTGAACGATGCAGCGCGCCGTACCCGTGGCGTGGTCGCGGTCATTGTGCTGTTGGTTCCCTTCACGGTCGCCGCCGCGTTGCTGGCTTGGTTGCCGCTGATCGGGGTGATCGTCGCGCTGGGGTTGCTGTATCTGGCTATCGGCGCGCGCAGTCTGGCGGAACATGCGCAAGCGGTGGCGGCGGCGCTGGACGCCGGCGATGTGCCGCTGGCGCGGAAGAAAGTGGCGATGATTGTCAGCCGGGATACCGACGATCTCGACGAGGAAGGCATTAGCCGGGCGACCGTGGAGTCGGTGCTGGAAAATGGTTGTGATGCGATTTTCGGGGCGCTGTTCTGGTTCGTCATCGCCGGTGCGCCGGGCGTGGTGCTGTATCGGCTGGCGAATACCCTGGATGCGATGTGGGGTTATCGGAATGCGCGCTATGTTCATTTCGGCTGGGCGGCGGCGCGGCTGGATGATCTCTTGAACTGGCTGCCGGCGCGGTTGACCGCCTTGAGCTATGTGACCTTGGCAACCCGTCCGGCGCTGGCTTGGCGGTGCTGGCGGGAACAGGCGCCGGGTTGGAAAAGCCCCAACGCCGGGCCGGTTATGGCCGCGGGGGCGGGGGCGCTGGGTCTGGCGCTGGGCGGACCCGCCTGTTATCACGGCGCATGGCAGGATCGTCTTGCGCTGGGGGAGGGATTGGCGCCCCGCGCTGAAGATATTGGCCGGGCAGTCAAGCTGACGCAACGGGCGTTGTGGCTGTGGCTGGGCGTCATCGCCCTGGGGGGATGGATCCTTGCTTGAACATGGCGGCGCATTGCGGGCGGCGGCGGTCCGTTATCACATTCCCTTGAGTGACTGGCTGGATGTATCTACCGGCATCAATCCCCGGAGCTGGCCAGTGCCGCCCATTCCTGCTACGGTCTGGCAGCGGTTGCCGGAAGCGGAGGATGGTCTGGAAAAGGCGGCGGCGGCGTACTACGGAACATCGCATCTGCTGCCCGTCGCCGGTTCGCAGGCGGCGATTCAGGCATTGCCGCTGCTGCGTGAACCGGGTCCGGTCGGGGTGCTTCATCCTGGTTATGCGGAACATACGCACGCCTGGCAGCGGGCCGGGCATGAGGTCGAGGCGCTGGCTACTGAAGCGCTGAACGAGGCAGTGGATCGGCTGGATACGCTGGTGCTGATCCATCCCAACAATCCCACCGGGCAGCGCTTTGAACCGGCGACGTTGCTCGACTGGCGGGCGCGGCTGGCGGCGCGCGGCGGCTGGCTGGTGTTGGATGAGGCGTTTATGGATGCGACGCCGGAGGACAGTCTGGCCGGGCAGATCGGGTTGCCGGGATTGATCGTGCTGCGTTCGCTGGGCAAGTTCTTCGGCCTGGCCGGGGCGCGGGTGGGGTTCACGCTGGCGGAACCGGTGGTGCTGGGACGGTTGCGCGAGGCGCTTGGCCCGTGGACGGTGAGCGGTCCAGCCCGCTGGGTTGCTGCGCAGGCGTTGCAGGATCGGGCCTGGCAGGAGCAAATGCGCGTTGAGTTGCTGCGTTCGGGAAAGCGGCTGGCCGATTTATTGAAGCGGCAGGGATTGCCGGTCGCCGGCGGGGCTGGACTGTTTCAATGGGTTCCCCTGCCGGAAGCGGCGTTCTGGCAGGAGGCGCTGGCGCGGCGCGGGATTCTGGTGCGGCGCTTTACGGACCCGCCGGGATTGCGGTTTGGATTACCGGGTATGGAGTCGGCCTGGCGGCGTTTGGAGTTGGCGCTGGCCGGGGTGCGGGCGGAACGGTTGCAATAGATGGAGAACTGATCATGGCTTTGAGTTATCAGCGACGCTTGATTAGCGAGCAGGACTATCTGGAAGGCGAACGTCTCAGCACTATTCGGCATGAGTATATCAACGGCGATGTCTATGCGATGGCGGGAGCGAGCAAAAACCATGACCGAATCGCCGGGAATGTCTCTCGAAAATTGGGTAATCATTTGGAAAATACACCGTGCGAGCCTTTTTCCTCCGATATGAAAGTCAAGGTTGGAAAAGATTTTTTTTATCCGGATGTGATCGTGGTTTGCGACGATAAAACCGAAGACGAGTATTACACCGAGTCACCGATTATCATTGTGGAAGTCCTCTCAAAATCAACGCGCCGCACGGATCAGACTCTCAAGCGTCTGGCTTATCAAAACCTGCCGAGTCTTCAGGAATATGTGCTGATTGAACAGGATTTCGTCGATGTTGAAATCTGTCGAAGGGAGCGTCACTGGCAGTCCGAGCATTACTATCTGGGCGATGAAGTATATTTCGTCGCGATTGATCTACGATTGCCGGTTGAGGTGATTTACGCACGAGTAGTGAATGACGATATGCGGGAATTTCTGGCCCGCCGTAATGAGGAATTGAATGGCAACGAATAATAGCGAGTGGCCGCTGACAGTCGGTGAGGTGTACCTGGTGGGTGCGGGTCCCGGCGATCCTGAACTGCTGACCCTGAAAGCGCTGCGGTTGATGAAACAGGCTGATGTGGCGGTGTATGACCGGCTGATCGGCCCGGAAATTCTGGAACTGCTGGAACCCCGGACGGAGCGCATTTTTGTCGGCAAGGAACCAGATCATCACACCCTGCCACAACAAGATATTAACCAACTGCTCGTCGATTTAGCCCGGCAAGGGAAACGGGTGTTGCGGCTGAAAGGCGGCGATCCGTTCATTTTCGGGCGCGGCGGGGAAGAAATTCAGACACTGATGGCGGCGGGCATTCCCTTTCAGGTCGTGCCTGGCGTAACGGCGGCGGCGGGTTGCGCGGCCTACGCTGGCATTCCCTTGACCCATCGGGATTATGCGCAGAGTTGCGTCTTTGTGACCGGGCATTTGCGGGATGGGACGCTGGATCTGAACTGGCCGGTTTTAGCGCAGCCCCGACAGACCGTGGTGTTCTACATGGGACTCAGGAGCATCCGCCCGATTTGTGAGCAGTTGCAGGAACATGGCGTGTCTGCGGACCTGCCAGCGGCGCTGGTGGAGCAGGGGACGTTACCCGGCCAGCGGGTGTATATCGGGACGGTGGCAGATTTGCCGGAGCGGTTGGCGGGAGCGTGTTCGCCGGCGCTGCTGATCGTCGGTGAGGTGGTGAAACTGCATCCGCAACTGGCGTGGTTTCAGCCGGCGGTTTCTCCCCTTTCTCCTTAAGGGAGAGAGGGATGGTATTTGCAATGGATGAACTAATGGATGAACTATAGTTGAAGGGACTGTCAAGAACCCAACTGTGAGGTCATCTCCATGAAGGCATACTACTTCGGCACCTGCGTTATCGATGCCTGCTTTCCCCAGGCCGGACTGGCCGGTATCGAGTTGTTGCAACGCGGGGATGTCCAGGTCATTTTTCCTCAAGAGCAGTCGTGTTGTGGCCAGCCGGCCTATAACTCCGGCTTTCCCGACGAAGCCCGCAAGGTCGCTCGCCATCAGATTAAGACGTTCGCCAAGGATTATCCCATCGTCGTGCCGTCCGGGTCCTGCGCCGGGGTGTTGAAGCATCAGTATCCGCGTCTGTTCGCCGGTCAGCCGGAGGAGGAGGAGGTGCGGCGCTTTTCCAGCCGGATTTACGAACTCAGCGAGTTTCTGATCAAGGTGCTGAACGTCCGGCTGGAGGATCGCGGCGAGCCGATCAAGGTCACCTGGCATTCCTCCTGCAACGCTCTGCGGGAAATGGCCATCATTCCCTATGCCAAGGCGTTGTTGCGGCAACTGGAACGGGTGGAACTGGTGGAATTGCAGAATGAGCGGGAATGCTGTGGTTTCGGCGGTACGTTCTCGGTCAAGCAACCGGCGATTTCCGCGGCCATGGTCAGCGATAAGGTCGACGATATTGTGCAGACCGGCGCAGCGCGGGTGCTGTCCACCGACTGCGGTTGTCTGCTGAACATCTCTGGCGCCCTCGGCTATCGCGACTTGAAGATTCCCACCCAACATCTGGCTGAATTCATCCTGGAGCGCACTCATGGCCAAAACTGAGGATGTCGCGATTTTTGAGCGCAACGTCGCCAAGGCGTTGGGGGATGGGCAGTTGCGCCGCAACTTGCGCAGCGCGATGGCGACCATGAGTCAGCGTCGCCGCACCCTGTTCGCGGATACCGAGGCGTTTGAACAACTCCGCACCTTGGGCCAAAGCATCCGCCGTCGGGCGTTGAGCCAGTTGCCGGAGTTGCTGGAGCAGTTGGAGCAGCGCTGTACGGCGAATGGCATTCAGGTGCATTGGGCGGAAACGGCGGCGGAAGCTAACGCCATCGTGCTGGACATCCTCCGCCGGCATGGCGCGACCCGGGTCATCAAGGGCAAATCGATGGTGTCCGAGGAGATGCATCTCAACCATTTCCTGGAGGAGCAAGGCATCGAGGCGCTGGAGACCGATCTCGGCGAGTACATCATTCAACTGGACGGCGAGACCCCTTCGCACATCATCGTGCCAGCGATCCACAAAAATAAGGATCAGATTGCCCATCTGTTTCACGAGCGGATTCCTGATGCGCCCTATACCGAGGTGGTGGAGGAATTGAACGCGATCGCCCGTGGGGAGTTGCGGGAAAAGTTTCGCACCGGCGATGTAGGCGTCAGCGGGGTCAATTTCGCGGTCGCGGAAACCGGGACGCTGTGTCTGGTGGAGAATGAAGGCAATGGCCGGATGTGCACCACTGCGCCGCCGGTACATATTGCGCTGATGGGCCTGGAGAAAGTGGTGGAGAAGTTGCAGGACGTGCCGCCGTTGCTGCGCCTGCTGACCGGTTCGGCCACCGGCCAGCCGATCACCACGTATTTCAATATGATCACCTCGCCGCGCCGCTCTGGTGAGTTGGACGGTCCTCACGAAGTGCATTTGGTGATTTTGGACAATGGCCGCTCCGGGATTTACGCCGATCCCGAACGCCGCACCACCCTGCAATGCATCCGCTGCGGGGCATGTCTGAACCATTGTCCGATTTACACCCGGCTGGGTGGCCACGCCTACGGTCATGTCTATCCCGGCCCCATCGGTTCGATTCTGACCCCGCAACTGAAAGGACTGGACGAAGCCGGGGTGATGGCGACTGCTTCGACGTTCTGTGGAGCCTGCGAGGAGGTCTGTCCGGTCAAAATCCCGTTTACCGAAATTCTGCGGATGCTGCGCAACGAGGCCTACGCCCGCGACGAATCGGAACATGAAGTGCAAGGCCATGGTTATCGCTACACCACGGTCGAGGCGTTGAGCTGGAAGAGTTGGGCGCTGTACAACACCAGCCCGGCGCTAGCCCGGATCGGCGCTCAGATGTTGAGCAAGTTCGGTCAACATCTGCCGATGATCGGGCCGCTGAAGGAATGGACCCGCGTCCGCACCCCGCCGCCTTTTGCTCCGAAGACCCTTCATGAACTGGCCCAGCAACGAGGATTGGATGATGACCGCTAACGCTCGTGAAAATATCCTGTCCCGGCTGCGGGCCATCCCGACTCACGGCCGATACACCGTGCCGGAAGCGCCAGTCATCGCCGGATTGGCGTTGAGTCGGGAAGAGCGGATCGACCGGCTGCGGCGTATGTTGGAAGTGATGCACGCCGAGGTGCAGGTGGTTGCGGCCCGCGAGTGGCTCGGGGAACTCAAGACGCTGTTGCGGACCCGTGCGCTGAATGGGTTGCTGTACGCGCCGGCAACGCCGCTCGGCGCAGTGCTGGAAGCCGCCTGGGAGGAGGGATTGCCGCCGCTGGTTCCCTATGTGGAGCCGGTGGAGCAGTGCCGGGAGTCGTTATTCACCATTGACGCGGGCATCACGTCTACCCGTGGCGCGATTGCAGAAACCGGGGCCTTGATCCTGTGGCCGAGCGTGGCGGAACCCCGGTTGATGTCATTGACACCGGGTTTGCATATTGCGGTGCTGGAGGCGGAGGCGATCTTTAACACGTTCGCTGAAGCGATAGATCGACAAGGCTGGCTGGAGCAGGGGATGCCGACGAATGTGTTGCTGATTTCCGGACCGTCGAAGACGGCGGATATCGAGTTGACCCTGACGTTCGGCGTTCACGGGCCGAAGGAGCTGGTGGTGTTCATTTTACAATGATGCAGCGCATGATCGGGCCATTGGTCCGGTGCTGGATGCGGCGGCGATCCCGTTGTGGTGGTTTCATCGGGGTTGCTTTCGCCGCTAAAACCGGCAACTGAGCAACAGCCGTTCCAGCCTTTCCGCCTGATCAGCCCAGGTGGGTATCGGCAGGTCGGGCGGTCGAGGTTGATTTAGTTGATCGGCGATTTTGTCGGCCAGACCCTGGGCATCGTCCGGTTGGTAGAGACAATACGGCGCGTCTTTGAGCAGGTCGCCGATGCTGCCGACGGCGGCGGCGACTAGGGGGATGCGACAGGCTAGCATTTCGTAGGCTTTCTGGGGGAAGGAATAGCGGCCGAAGGCTGTGTCGCGAATGCAGAGGATGGCGACGTCTAAAGCGTTAAAGAAGATGGGCATGCGGTCGTGCGGCAGTTCGCCCAGATGGAGAAGGCGGGGATGGGCGGGGATCGGGGAGTCGGCGCGCCCGGCCAAGGCGAGGTGGAGTTGGGGGTCGCGTTCGGCGAGCCGATGGAAAGCGCGATAGAGCGTGTCGATGCCCCGACTATTGTCGAGGGCACCGGCGGTGCCAATCAGGCGGGCATCAGGCGATAGGCCGAGTTGCTGGCGGCAGGCGGCATGGTCCAGAGGTTGGAACTGTCCGGGGTTGATGGTGCTTTCCAGGGCGATCACCGGGCCGGTGGGCTGGCAGGTCGCTTGGATGTAGTGGGCTAGGGTGGGGCTGACGCAGGAAACGCCTTGGGCATAGCGCAACGCCCGGCGGTAGAGAAAGCGAACGCCGGGCAGGCGGGTGAGACCGAAGCTTTCAAAATTGTCGTAGAGGTCGGCGGCGTAGGGGCAGCGCAATTGGCAGGCCAGGGCGGCAGTGAGAATGAGATGCGGGCTGTCGGAGCCGCCCAGCAGCAGATCGGGCTGGAAGTCGCGCAGCAGCGCCAGGCTATGACGCAGGTAGCGGTCGGGACGGGCGAGGTTGAAGGAATGCCAGATTAGCTTGCCGTCGAGTTCGCGCTGGATGAGTCCTTGGGGGCGGGTGCGGTAGCTGAGGCAGAGACCGAGAACAGTATGGCCGCGTGCGGCGAGCTGCCAGGGCAGGGCGTACAGTCGGCCATAATGGTCATCCAGCACGTCCTTGCGCATGTATTGACGCTTGCAGAAGTAGGCGATGCGCATGGTGATTAAGCCCAAGGTTTCATTTTTTCACGATCTTCTTTATCTCTACAATCCCGTCATCATATTCGAATGAGCTTAATAAGCTGATGGAGTAATTTTTTTCAATATTGTTTTCATAATTTTTACAATTCATTAAACCATAGTATTTTTCAAGAATAGCTTTTGGCCTTATTATTAACCATGCAGTATGAATATTATATTGAAATTTTTCATAATCCATATAATGACATAAATCATAAAATTCTTTATCCTTAAATATCCAGTAATCATTTGGGGTGCCAACTACTGGCAGGTTATCATTAGGAATAATCTTTAATAATTTTTCTTTATATTCCGTTCCATAGTCTGGTAGTTTTAAGCCTTGCCAGGATAGGTATGCTAATTTTGGTGCTGATAAAAACATAATAATAGCGATAAATAAGGGTAATTTTTTATGATAAGCATGTACCATAATTAAAATAAATATTGGATAAGCTAATACTATATAAATCCCATTAGTGGATCTGTTCAGTAATATTGAAAATAGAATTATGCACAATAATATTCCTCCAAGTAATCCATTATTTTTTTCAGTTAAAAATCCTCTAGTGTAAAGGATGCTTGCAATAAAGACTAATAAAAATTCTGGTAGTGTGTGCCAGTTTTTTGATGAAAAATAATATTCAAAAATAAAATTATTGGATAACTGGAAAGTTGAACTATCTATTTCTGAAAATAATTTTATTCCATCAGGGTGTAGCATAAAGTATATTGCAATACAGGCTATGCTGACTAGCATAGCCGCACTTGTATCTACTTTCCTGACTTTTTTATTAGTAATTTTTGACAAAAATATAGGTATTGAAACAAATAAAAAAAATTAAGCCCACAGGGTGTGTTTCGACTGCAATGAAACCAGCTAGCAAAGCACCAGAGTACATTTCATAAATCAAAAACAGTGTCGAAATTGAAATGAAGAACAATACAAACATTTCAGTTCTTATAGAGTGTGACCTGATGAAAAAGATTGGCATGATTAGCATCAACAACGGTACTGTAAAAGCTACAGGTGCTGAATAGCTTAACTTGCGAGCTATAAAAAAACCAAGTGAATGAAGACAATATTAGCAAGAATATGCTGACAATATAGAGAGAGCTTTTGCTCCAACTACCGTATAGATCAGCGAATGATCCATAAGCAAAAGAGTATAGCTTTCCGAAATAGTGTGTTCCACCAAGACCATTTTTTACATTCCCACCAAATACAGTATCTGTTGTTATATTTTTTATATAGTCGTTATATATAAAACTTGTAAACCAAGTGTCATCTACTCGATAAGGATTGTATAAGTGTCCATAAGGAGATAAGTAAGATGTAAATATAATAAAAATAGAAATAATCTGTAAAAAAAATAATATTTTATTTTTATTTGAAGAATTTTTTGATATAAATTTAGATATCATTAGTATTAATATTTATTTTTATAAGTTTTATTGGGGATAAACGGCGTCAGCCCTTGACGATACCGGGTCCGCAGACGCTGGAAATCGGGGATAGCGCGGGACATTGCTGCCAGTAGCGCCAGGCCATGGAGCAGATGCGCGATGATGTGATCGCGGATCGGATGACGCAGCAGGGTGAATTGACCGTCGCGATAGCGATAGACGATCACTGCGTGCCAAGCGGTATGCAGCCGGTAGTTGTCGCCGACAATGGCGGCTGGTCGGGAAGTGGACGCTGGGCATGAGGACTGGGCAGCGTCGATGATCTGACAGGGAATCGCGGGCGTGCTGTTTTGCAGCCGGCAGGCTAGCAGTTGCGCGTCGCCGGGTTGGCCAGGCAAGTCAATCCAGACCATGGCGCAGGTTTGCAGTGAGGTTGGCAAGCTGGCCGGTGGAGGTGGTGGTGATAGCTCCCGGGCGCCGAGTTGTCCGGTCAGCGCGTCATGCCGGGCGGCTGAGTAGGTCTGGTGGAACAGAGTATGACCGCGCCAATGGGTGTACAGGATGAGATGGTGCAAGTGGATGAGATAGGCCAGCAAGGCCCATTGACGGCCACGGCGCGGGGGATGCAAGGCCAGAAAGACGGTGCGATTGCGTTTCCGGTAATACTCGCGCCAGGCTGCGACTGGTTTCAGGCCGCTGAAATGATGACGGATGACCGAGGCAGGGACGGCCCACAGGGTCCAGCCGGCGCGTCGGGCGCGTTGACCCCATTCAACATCATCGTAGTAGATGAAGAAATTTGGAAAGAAACCAATGGCGTGAAGGGCTGCGGATCGGATGAGCAGGGAACAGGCAGCAAGATAGTCCACCAGAGCGGGCGGCTGGTCGGGATTTTGCCGGGGACCGCCTGCCCCGCGTTGTTGCAGCGCACCCAGCCAGGGCGAGAGCAGCGCACCGATTTCCTGCACGATGTTGGGTTGTTGGTAGAGGCAGATTTGCGAGCCGGCGGCGACGGCGTTCGGTTCGATGGCGAGCTGGTCAAGTAACGGCGGCAGCGCGCCGGGTTCGACGATGATGTCGTTATCCAACAGCCAGATGAAGCGACAGCGGGGGCAGCGTAACGCGATGGCCATGCCGGCGTTGAAGCCGCCTGCGCCGCCCAGGTTGCAGCCGGTTTGCAGCAGGGCGACGTCGGGGTAATTCTGGCGCAACCATTCGGCGCTGCCGTCGGTGGAGCCGTTCTCAATGATCAGCAGGTCGTCTTGCGGACGAAGTTCGCGCAAGACCGACGCGATCCCTTCAGCCAGAAAGGGCAGGCCATTCCAGACGACCATGATGGCGATGACCTCACCGTCGGGTGCGCGGTTAAGAGTGGATGACATGGATGGAGGGAACGTCCTGATGCGGGCGGGTCCACATAGCGGACAGTCGCTCGATTTTTGCCATAAAAAACCGCTCGCTCCAGAGCTTGAGACTGGCCTGTTCGGTAGCAGTGAGGAAAGGCGCGACGTCCTGGGCGGCGGCGGGCCAGTCAATCTGGCGGGTTTTTTCGCGCAGAGCCGTTTGCACCCATGTCCAATCGATGGCGTGACCGCAGCCAGCCCACGGCCCGATCTGCCGCAGGGCCGCAGCCAGATGCGGCAGATTAGGCGGGACGCCCTGTTTCACATACCAACTGAAATCGTACCAGTCCCGCCCCTTGAGATAAGGTCGGCACAGCAGCGCATGAATCTTCAGCGCAAAGTTGCTGGGCAGATCCTGATGGCGCACCTCAAAATCCAGTGGAAAGTCGAGATAGCGGTAGCTGAAGCTGGAGCCTTCCGGTGGGCGAGTGTCGATTTCCAGCCTTACCGTGAGTTTGCGCCCTGCTTTGACCCAGTTCCTTGTCTAGCGCTGTGATGAAATCACGCATTGGGTTGTGCTTGTACACGGCTTGTAATGTTTGCAGGTGGTCTCGCTGGAGGGTGTCGAGAATATCGCTGTCGATCCGCAGACCATCGACCAGCCAGCCGCGTCCCCGCCACGCCAATTTGCGCCGGCAGACTATGTCCAGTAGGGCGCGCAGCGGCTGCGCTACCAGCGCAGTCTGGTCATCCAGAATCAGGCGATCGACTCCCTCCAGAAAAAAGCCCTCGTTGATGGCGAGCGGAGAAAACTGGAAAAGGCCAAACGATGGATGCAGGGTTTCGCTGCTTTTTCGTTCTGGAGTCACGCAGGCCGTTAACGGGGTGGTCTCCGGAATCCAGCCATGAAAGCTCAGAGCGGTCTCAAAAGAAACATAGCAGCCCGGACGCAAGGCTTGGGCCAGTGCGAAAGGGTGGCCCGGCTTCGTGCGCCACCGGCGAGCCAGCAGATACCGCCCGCGCCGCAGTCGCACTAACTCACCGGCCTTGAGCGCCCGGTTGACCAGGTTGTAGCGTCGCTGGGCGCTGCCTTCGACCAGACGGGCGAGCTGCTGTTCGCAGATCACCCGATCACCTAAACCGGAGTCGAGAATAGCTTGCACCACAGTTTGCATAAGCAATTCCAGAAACTTTCATTTTATGAAAGTTTCTGGAATGATTTGCCGCATGTCAAGCGTTGAGGCATCAGTCACGAGCTAAGCCGAGTATCTGGTCGGCGGTCTTCAGTGCGGCGGCGACGACCTGGTCCATGTTGTAGTAGCGGTATTGGGCGAGGCGACCGACGAAGAAGGCGTTGCTTTCGCAGGCGGCGAGGGCTTTGTAGCGCTGGTAGAGAGCTTCGTTTTCCGGGCGCGGGATGGGGTAATAGGGGTCGCCTTCGGCCTGGGGGTATTCGCGGACGATGGAGGTGCCAGGGTGGCTTTGGCTGGTGAGGTGCTTGAATTCGGTGATGCGGGTGTAGGCGTGGTCGTTGGGGTAGTTGATGACGGCGACCGGCTGGTATTGGGCGATGCCGGGTTGGTGTTCGTGTTCAAAGTGAAGGGAACGGTAGGGCAGGGGACCGTAACAGTCGTCGAAATAGGCGTCGATGGGGCCGGTGTAGATGACGGTTTTGGCGTTGAGCCGGTGGCGGATGGCGAAGAAATCGGTGTTAAGTTCGAGGCGGATGTTGGGATGGTCGAGCATCTGCTGGAATAGCGCAGTGTAGCCGTCCTTGGGCATGATCTGGAATTGGTCGTTGAAGTAGCGGTTATCGCGGTTAGTGCGAACCGGGATGCGGGCGGTGACGGCGGCGCTGAGTTGGGAAGGGTCGAGGCCCCATTGTTTGCGGGTGTAGCCGCGAAAGAATTTTTCGTAGAGGTCGCGGCCAACCGTGTTGAGGACGACGTCTTCGCTGGTTTTAATGGGATCGCGGGGTTCGCGCACCCGGTCGAGGAAAGCCTGGACGCCGGCTTCGTCGAGGTGGAGATTGTAGAGACGGTTGATGGTGTCCTGGTTGATGGGGATGGGGAGCAGTTGACCGTCCACGCTGGCGAGGACGCGATGCTCGTAGGGCAGCCAGTCCGTGAAGCGGGAGAGGTAATCCACCACGCGCTGGGCGTTGGTGTGGAAGATGTGGGGACCATAGCGGTGGATGAGAACGCCGTGAGCGTCAAGTTCATCGTAGGCATTGCCGCCGATGTGGGAACGCTGATCAATAACTAGGACGCAATGACCGGCGCTGGCGAGGCGCTCGGCGATAGTGCAGCCCGCAAAACCGGCGCCGATGATGGCGGCACAGAATGATGTTGGACGCTCTGAATGCAAGGCGCATTTCTCGTTGCCGACGCTTAGGCGCCTACGCCAGCGCCAGAAGGGGGTTGATATGGCGCAGGCCACTAAATCGCTTGAAATCATGATCAGTGGAATAGACGGTATATCCTTGTTCAAGCGCCAAGGCAGCGATATGGGCGTCAGTCGTTAAATTGCCGCCTGTGCCGGAGACGGCCAGCAGATGGCTCAGGATCAGCCAATGACCGTTGCCGGGAACCACGGTGCGCACCACGGGAAGCGCTAACCATTCATCGATATAGGCGCTGGCGCGATCAATCGTCAGCGGATGTTCAAATACACGCGGGTTCGTCGCGATGCGCAAGAAGGCGAGGATCACCACCCAAGGTAGGCCCACGCACTTGTTATCCGACAACGCCCCCTCTAACCAGGCGCGGGCGCGGGGACTTTGCGGCAGATCATCATTCACGGCGTAAAGTAGCAAGTTCGCGTCTACCAACATCATTTGCGTAATTCCAGCTTCATCGCAATGGCCCGATCCTCGATACCCTCGGCAAGTTCCAGCGCCTTGTCCAGGTCGAACCCGGGGAATACGCGCCCCATGGCTGATCCTGACAAGCGATAGGGTTGCGCCTGGGGATGCTCCAGGGCCTGCAATCCCAATCGCAAGGCCTCATTAACGATAAACTTAAACGGTTTACCTTTGCGGTGAGCTGCTTCCTGAAGAGAGGCCAGAACCTGATCATCGAGAGTCAATGTAGTGCGCATCTTGATGCCTTCTTATTATTCATCATGATGCGAGTATAGGTAATCCGCTCAGGTAGATTCAATGGTCTGTGAACTTAAAAGGGTCACCATTCAATTTCCCTTTTCGTAAAGGGGTACTCGTGAGTAATTTGATTGCGGATCTCGCGAATCTCCTGCCAACGCGCCGCTGAAGGCCGATATCCGTATCGCTCAAGCAGGTTCAGAATATCGATGATCGGCGTCGATTCGACGGGTTCATGCAAAACATCCAGCGCAAATTGTCGGAATAAGGGCAGCGCGCCATTGCCTCGTGCAGCGCCAGGAGATGAAAATCGCATTCGTTGAGCAAATCGTTCAGCGCTCTCATACCGGTTGCCCCTAGCGCGTGGCTGGGTTCAGGATGGAAGAGGGTGTGGCTTTATTTTTATTTTAGTTTATCCAATAGATATCCAGACATACCTTACACAGGGGCCTCTTCGAGATTGGCATACTGAGTCGTGGGAAGCTTGAAAAATGAGCGAATTCTTTCAATATTTTTCTTCAATTTTCCAGACCAA
>JAKLIY010000030.1 GCA_022709365.1 Pseudomonadota bacterium | reverse complement strand
ATCACCTCGCATTAGATTTTTACGCTTAAAATGATTTTTCAATTCATACCCTACTTTTACCCATATTTTACAAAAAAAGTTATTTAAATTCAATGTCTTAGTTTTTAGACAGCTTCTTATTGCTGAATAGCGGTCAGGCGTCCGTTACTGAAATAGAAATACCACGTTTCATGACTGCCTATTCGGTAAATCCATTGCTCCCGCAGGCCGGCGGCGGTGGTCGTGGTGTTGATTTTGTCGGGGTGTCCGTTGTTGATCTCCAGCAGACACGCCCTGACGTGTTCTCCCGGCATTCCCAGCTTGATCCCGAACGAGAGCGGCCCGGTGCAATACTTTTGTCGCATCTCTTCGGCTTCTTGCCGCGTTCTTACGGCACGCTCTCTTTCGGCTTGTCTGCGATCTCGCTCCGCTTGTTCATGCTGCGATTTTTGCTCGGCACGGGCCTGTTCTTTTCGCCGTTCCTCCGCTTTCGCCGCTTCGCGTTTTTCAATGGCGGCCTTCACCGCCGGAGAGGTCATGTCCAGATCGACATTGTAAAGGTCAATCCCGGACAGATTCGCGCCGGGACGCTTTTCTTTGATCGGATACGACGGCAGCGTCGGCGTCGTGACGTATTGCCCAGTTTCCGGGTTCAGCCAGCGATAGATCGTTTGCTGCCCGAAGGCGGGAGCGGTCAGCGTCGCGCTCAAGATCAATGCTCCAAACCATCCCAACGGGGACATCGTACTTTTGCCCCTCTGCTGAATTCAGGAGACAACAGTATAGACCGATAGGTGCAATATGGCGGGCAGCAATAACAATCTCGCTCTGCAACTGCTGATCACCGCCAAGGATCAAGCCAATAGCGTCCTGACAAGTCTCAAGACCCAGCTAGCGGCGCTGGCGACGGCCATTGGCGCCTGAGTCGTAGCCCGGTCGGCGACCTGTCCAGCGTTGACCATGCCAGCCACCGCGCCCACCGCGACAGTCAGCGTCCAGAACAACGCAAAGTTCTTGATCACGTTCCAGCCGGTGCCGCCTTCCCGCACCTCACCCGCCTTCAAATTCCGCTTGGCGAAATAGACCGGCAGCACCACCGGACCGAGTACCAAGGTCGCGGCGGGCCAGCCCATCGGATGATTCATCCGCTTTTTCGCGTCGATGAATACCCAAACCGCGAAGATCAGATACAACACGAAGTACCACATGCACCATCCTACCCTTGCTCCACGGAAACGACACTCGATCAAACTCCCGCACTATCCGTCATCCATGCGACAATGAGTGTCGTTTACCGCCGTCCAGTCCATCCGCCGAACCGCCATGCCCGACCGAGATTCCCACGAAACCGCGCTGCGCCTGATCGAAACCCTGCGCCAGTTGCCGCGCTATCCCAAAGTCATCACCCCTCAGGAACTGCGTGACCGGTTGGCGGCACACGGCTTCAAGGTGGATATCCGCACGATCCAGCGCAATCTCAACGACCTCTCCCGCTACTACCCCCTCTGCAACGATGAGAAAAAGCCGCAGGGTTGGTGCTGGATGCCGAACGCGGACATTACCGACCTGCCCAGCATGGACCCGGCCACGGCGCTGGCTTTCCGGCTGGCCCGCCTGCATCTCGCGCCCCTGTTGCCGGCGACGCTGCTGGCCCGGTTCGATCCCTATCTGAAAGCCGCCGACCGCGCGCTGGGCGATAGCGACCTCACCTATCGCTGGGCCGATAAGGTGCGCATGGTGCCGAACGGCCTGGCTTTGCGCCCGCCCACGGACAATGCCGAGATCATAGCCACGGTCGGCGAGGCGCTGCTGCGAGAGTGTTGCTTCACCGCCCGTTATCGCAATCGCGACGATGCGGAACGCGCGTTTCAGCGAGTGCATCCGCTGGCGCTGGTGTTGCGCGGGCCGGCGCTGTACCTGCTGGCCACGCTCGACGACTTTGAGGATGTCCGGCAGTTGCGGGTCCACCGCTTCCTGAGCGCGGACTTGCAGCCCGAACAACCGCGCCGGCTACCTGAAAACTTCGATCTGGACGCCTACATCCGCAAGGGTGGCTTTGAATATCCAGAGGGTGAGCCGATTCAACTGGTGGCGCTTTTCCAGCGCGGCGCGGCCCGACACCTGGACGAAACGCCGCTGAGCGACGATCAGCGGATCGTGGACGAGGACGACGGGCGCGTGCGCCTGACTGCCACGGTCAACGACACCGCACTGTTGCGCTGGTGGCTGCTGGGCTTCGGGGCCGGCGTGGAAGTGCGGGAACCGGCGGCGCTGCGCGCGGAAATGGCCGAAACCGCCCGGCGGATGGTCTGGCGTTACCGGCCAGCGTGAGGGATTGCTGGATGTTTTCCCCTCACTTGGCGAAGGAGGGGTGGCGCGTAGCGCCGGGGTGGTTGGAGCTTTTAGCGGCCCCCCGCCTGCAAGCTCTGAAGCAGGCGTTCGTGAATGCCGCCGAAACCGCCGTTACTCATAATCAATACCTGCGTTCCCGGCTTGATCCGGGCCTGAATGGCGACCAGCGTTTCGTCGAGCGTGTGGCAAACCCGCCCTCGTGAACCGAGCGTCGCCGCCACGGCATCGAGATTCCAGCCCAAATCCGGGGCCTGATACAGCACCACATGATCCGCTTCATTCAACGCTGGAGCGAGGCTATCCTTGAACACCCCCATTTTCATGGTGTTGGAGCGCGGCTCCAGCACGGCGATGATCGGTTGTGAACCGACTCGGGCGCGCAATCCCGCCAGCGTCGTCGCAATCGCCGTCGGATGGTGGGCGAAATCGTCGTAAACCGTGACGCCATTGACCATGCCGCGCACTTCCAGTCGCCGCTTGACGCCCTGAAAATCCCGCAGCGCTTCGATGGCCGAAGCGACCGATACGCCAACATGGCGGGCGGCGGCGATAGCGGCCAGCGCGTTGTGGACACTGTGCATGCCCAACTGCGTCCACGTAGCCCGACCCTGCCGTTCACCCTGGAAGTACACGTCGAAAGCGCCGCCGTCCGGGGCGGTGTCCCGCGCTTCCCAGTTGCCGGTTCCGAACCGCTCCACCGGCGTCCAGCAACCCATCGCCAGCACCTCGGCCAAATTCGCGTCCTGGCCGTTGGCGACGATCAGCCCGGAACCGGGCACGGTGCGCAGCAGATGATGAAACTGGCGTTGAATGGCCGCCAGATCGGGAAAGATATCGGCGTGATCGAATTCCAGATTGTTCAAAATCAACGTGCGTGGCCGATAGTGGACGAACTTGGAACGCTTGTCGAAAAATGCCGTGTCATATTCGTCCGCCTCCACCACGAAGAACGGCGCTGCCCCCAGTCGTGCGGATTGACCGAAATTGGCCGGAATCCCGCCGATCAAAAAGCCCGGCTCCCGCCCAGCATACTCCAGAATCCAGGCCAGCAGACTGCTGGTTGTCGTCTTGCCGTGCGTGCCGGCCACCGCTAAGACATGCCGACCGCGCAGCATATGCTCGGATAACCAGGCCGGTCCGGAAGCATAGGGTAAATCGCGATTCAGTAATTCCTCGACAATCGGCCGGCCCCGGCTCATCACGTTGCCAATGACGACTATGTCCGGCTGAAACTCCGTCAGTTGCTCAGGATCGTAGCCTTCCCGCAACGCGATGCCCACATCAGCCAGTTGGGTGCTCATCGGCGGATAAACACCCGCGTCGCAACCGGAAACCGTGTGTCCAGCGGCACGGGCCAGCAGAGCGACCCCGGCCATGAACGTACCGCAAATGCCGAGAATATGAATATGCATGGAAATTTTTACCGAATAATGGCGATCAACCGCCGTCCGGGCCGATCCAGCCGGTCAGCGTCCAGGATAAAAAGGTATAACCGATAGCGTACAGCACCCCGATCCAAATCGACGTTTCAAAGGTCTGGCGCAGGATATGGGCCATGATAGCGATGCTCCACACCATCAGCGCCAGCAACAGCGCCGAAGGTAATTCAGCGGCGCCACTGGGGGATTGTTGGATAATCCAGCTCATCAGCGGCAGCGCCAGCAGAGCCATTAGCGAACCCGTACCGGTTAGCGCACTGAGCGTTTGTTCAAAGCGTTGAGGATGCCGACGCACGAGCAGCGCCAGATGCAGCAATCCGCTCAGCAGCACCAAATCCAGCAGGATTTGCAGGAGAGCCACCGGTGCGGGGGTGCTGAGAATTAAAACCAGCAGCCCGGAAAGTCCATAAGCCAGCAGGCAGGTTTTCAGCAGCGCCGCCGAGGCCGGCACATCCTTCGGGCCTTTGCGAAACAGGCAGATGTCCAGGAACAGATTAAGCAGGGCGTACATGGAAAGTCAGTGACCGGTCATGGAAGTGATGAAAGTACCTGCTTGCGGCAACTTTAACAAGATAGGATCAGGATGAGCGGACGCTATACCAGCGGCCAGGCTATTCATGGATTGTCGCATATTCGGGTGGTTTCAGGGCTACGGGACGCCTGATCCGTGTCATCTTCGGGATAATTTATCCCCTATTGTTGGCTAAAAATGTAAGTAATTATATATAAAGTCCTTTTAAAAAATCGCCCCGTGGATTTTCTTGACAGTGCTAGGTTTGCCTACCTATAGTTAGTGGTGAAAAGTGGGGGAAAGTGGGACGCGCTAGCGCCCGGACTAGGAGGAGGATTGAAGATTGTTCCGGGGCATCAATCCGCTGTCGTTGGACGCCAAAGGCCGCCTATCGATGCCGGCCCGTTACCGCCAGCAGGTGCTGGACGCCGCCGCCGACCAATTGATCCTGACAGTCGACCGCGACCGCTGCCTGTTGCTCTATCCGCTGCCGGTGTGGGAAGAGGTCGAGCAGAAACTGATCCAGTTGTCCAGCGTCAATGCCCGCGCTCGCGCCCTGAAACGGCTTTTGCTGGGTCATGCGGAAGAGTGCAGCATGGACGCCAGTGGCCGGATTCTGTTGCCGGCACCCTTGCGGGAGTTCGCTCATTTGGACAAGCGGGTGGTGCTGGTGGGACAGGGCAACAAGTTTGAAATCTGGAACGAGCAGGCCTGGCAGGACTGGCGCGAGGCGCTGTTGTCGAGCCAAGGGAATGATAATGATGAATCCCTGCCGGATTTGGATTTGCTGTCGTTTTGAACATGACAGACACCACAGAATTACTGCATCAGCCGGTGCTGCTGGTCGAGGCGCTGGCCGGGCTGAATATCCGTCCCGATGGCCGTTACGTCGATGGCACGTTAGGTCGGGGCGGTCATGCCCAGGCGATTCTGGCGCGGCTCGGTCCCGAAGGACGATTGCTGGCTTTGGACCGGGATCCGGCGGCAGCCGCCGATTTCGACGCCGATCCCCGGTTTGCCTTTATCCGGCGGCCGTTCAGCCGGTTGGCTGA
Source organism: Pseudomonadota bacterium (assembly GCA_022709365.1). Classification (GTDB taxonomy): domain Bacteria; phylum Pseudomonadota; class Gammaproteobacteria; order Competibacterales; family Competibacteraceae; genus UBA2383. The sequence goes on along the minus strand of JAKLIY010000030.1, from coordinate 50,923 downwards.
GACCCTGACCGAATGGGATTGGATCGGGCGGGTGGATGGTGTGCTGTTAGATCTAGGCATGTCTTCGCCGCAACTGGACGATCCGCAGCGCGGCTTCAGTTTCGGTCGCAACGGACCACTGGACATGCGTATGGACCCGACCGCCGGTATGAGCGCTGCTACCTGGCTGGCGCGGGTCGATGAAGCGGAACTGGCGCAAGTGCTGACGGAATTCGGCGAGGAACGGTTTTATCGACGGGTCGCCCGCGCCATCGTCGCCGCCCGCCAGCAAGCGCCGATTGCTACTACGGCGCGGCTGGCGGAGATCGTTGCCGCAGCGGTCCCCACTCGTGAACCGGGTAAGCATCCGGCGACCCGCACTTTTCAAGCGATCCGGATCGCGGTCAACGACGAATTGGGCGAACTGCGGGCCGTCTTGCCGCAGACCGTGTTGGCGCTGGCTTCGGGTGGACGGTTAGTGGTCATCAGTTTTCATTCCCTGGAGGATCGAGTGGTCAAGCAATTCATGCGTGAGCAGGCCCGTGGACGGGAATTGCCGCTGGATTTGCCGGTAATGGGTCAGCCAGAAGGCATGACCCTGCGGCTCATCGGTCGGACCATACGACCCAGCGCCGCCGAGGTGGCCGCTAATCCGCGCGCCCGCAGCGCCATTTTGCGCATCGCGGAACGGCGGGCATGACCAGTTTTTTCTGGCAGGCCATCGTATTGACGGTTGCGGTACTCGGTTCCGGTGTAGGCCTGGTCTACACCCATCACGTTAACCGACAACTATTTATTCAATGGCAAAGTCTGCAAACGGAGCGGGACAACATCGAAATTGAATGGGAGCTATTACAACTGGAGCAAAGTACGCTGGTCACGGAGATCGCTGTCGAAGAAACGGCGCGGACTCGCCTCAATATGTTGATCCCGAATTCTGACCAAGTGTTGTACATCGCACCTCATGAATAAAACGCATAGACCGGCGAATCGTGCGTTTGGCCGCCCAAAACGAGTGACATGGCCTCATCGGTTGTGGACATCCGTCCGCACGATGACTCGCACCGGGCTGGTGCTGGGTCTGATGAGCATGGCGGCAACCGGCATGGTGGCACGTGCTGCTTATTTGCAATTGATTCACAAGGATTTTTTGCAAAGTCAAGGTGATGAACGATTCCTGCGGGTGGTCGAAGTTCCAGCGCACCGAGGGATGATCGTCGATCGTAACGGCGAACCGCTGGCGGTCAGCTCGCCGGTCGATTCGATTTGGGCAGAGCCGCAAGATTTACTGGAGCAGCGTGCCCAATGGCCACAATTGGCTGTGGCGTTAGGCATGACTACGGCGGAATTGGAAAAGAAACTGGCGCCGGATCTGGAGCGGCAACAGGCGGAAAAAAAGCTCCGCCGATTTGTTTACCTGCGCCGGCATCTGGCCCCGAACGAGGCGCAACGCATTTTACAACTCGACATTCCGGGGGTGTACGCGCAACGCGAATACCGCCGCTACTACCCGGATGCCGAAGTCACCTCGCATCTGCTGGGTTTCACCGATATCGACGATAAGGGACAGGAGGGCCTGGAAAAGGTCTTTGACGACCAGTTGCGCGGCATCCCCGGTCAGAAGCGGGTCATCAAGGATCGGCTGGGTCGAATCGTTCAAGACGTGGAGAGCATCCGGCCTCCGCAGCCGGGTCAGAAACTGACGCTCAGTATTGACCGACGCTTGCAGTATCAAGCCTATCGCGCCCTGAAAGCCGCATTCATCAAAAATAGCGCCAGCGCCGGTTCAGCGGTGATCGTGGATGTCAAAACCGGGGAAATTTTGGCGATGGTCAATCAGCCCGCTGGTAATCCTAACAACCGGGAAGAGCTGAAAAGCGAGTTGCTGCGCAATCATGCCGTCACCGACGCTTACGAACCCGGTTCAACCATAAAGCCATTTTCAATCTCCATGGCATTGGAAAGCGGCAAGTGGACGCCCACGACCCCCGTGGATGCTCGAGGTCCGTTCCGTATTGGCCGTAATCTGGTGCGCGATGTACACAGTTACGGCCTGATTGACGTCACCCGTGTCATCATTAAATCCAGCAATATCGGCACCAGCAAAATCGCTCTGTCGTTGCCGGCGGAGCAGTTGTGGAAGTTTTATAAAGACCTCGGCTTTGGCGCGTTGACCGGATTGGGACTGGTCGGCGAACAGCCGGGCGTCTTGCGGCATTTCAAAAAATGGGGCGGCGAAATCGGCCATGCCAACCATTCGTTCGGCTATGGGCTGTCTGTCAATATGATGCAACTGGCCCAGGCGTACACGACCCTGGCGGCAGATGGCGTTCGACGGCCATTAACCTTGCTCAAGCGCGAGGAGCCGCTGGATCCCGCCCAAGAGAAGCGGGTCATATCGGCAAAGACGGCAGGGCAAATGCGGGTGATGCTCGAACAGGCTACGTCCAGCCAGGGAACCGGAGCCAAGGCGACGGTACCGGGTTACCGGGTAGCGGGTAAAACCGGCACCTCACATAAATCCATCGGTGGCCACTACGCCAGCAACCGCTACCTTTCCCTGTTCGCCGGTATGGTTCCGGCCAGCGCCCCCCGTTTGGTAATGGTGATCATCATCGATGAACCCAAGGGCGGCGTTTACTACGGCGGCGCGGTGGCAGCGCCGGTATTTGGCGCGACCATGGGCGGGGTGCTGCGCATTCTGAACATCACGCCCGATGACATGCCGAGTATGAAGCTGGCCGGGGTAGCGCCAACGGAGGCGAAGAAGCCGTGAACCGGACAAGGTCGTTTTCCATCGGCGAGTTGCTGGCGGGTTTCGCCGAGGTTCCAGCGCCATGGGCGAATCTTCCAGTAGCCGGTCTGGCGTCCGACAGTCGGAACGTGCAACCGGGCGACCTCTTTTTCGCCGTGCGCGGCGGGCAGCGACACGGGCTGGAATTTTTGGCGACCGTCAAAGCCGCCGGAGCGGTGGCGGTGGTTTGGGAGCCGACCTGGGAGGGTCCGCTTTCCGTGGACGATGCGCTGCCGCTGCTCGCCACGCCCGAACTGCGTCAAAAGCTCGGTTTGATCGCCAGCCGGTTTTACGGCGAACCCTCCCGCCGCTTGCAGGTGATCGGCATCACCGGCACGGATGGCAAGACCTCCTGCGCCCATTTTCTCGCCCAAGCCCTGAGCAGCGCCGAATCCGGACCCTGCGGCATTCTGGGCACGCTGGGTGTGGGCGTTCACGGCCAGACGGAACCCTCGTTGCACACCACGCCAGACCCGCTGGCGGTACAGCGCTGGCTGGCGGACCTGGTGGCAGCAGGTCGGCGGTATGCGGTTATGGAAGCATCCTCACACGCCCTGGATCAGGGCCGGGTGAATGGGATCGCCTTTGCCGTAGCAGTGTTGACGCAACTCAGCCGCGATCATCTGGACTATCACGGAACGCTGGACGCTTACGCAACGGCTAAGCGTCGGCTGTTTGTCGAACATCAACCGGATTGGGCGGTGCTGAATCTGGACGACGCTTTCGGCCAGCGCCTGGCCGTGGAAGCGCAGGTGCAACGTGGCATCATTACTTATGGTCTCGGCGAGCAGCCTACGACGCTGGAACGGTTCGTCCAGGGCCAGCGTCTGGAGCTGACCGCCAACGGCCTGCGCCTGCACATTCAATCCTCCTGGGGCCAGGGTGAATTGCGGGCTGGACTGCTGGGCCGCTTCAACGCCAGCAACCTGCTGGCGACGCTGGCGACACTGTTGGCGCTGGAGATGCCGTTTGATGAAGCATTAGCAAGATTGGCGCAAACGGCCACCGTGCCGGGACGCATGGAGCGGATCGGCGGCGAATCAGGCCAACCGCTGGCGGTGATCGATTACGCTCACACGCCCTATGCCCTGGAGCAGGTGTTAAGCGCCCTGCGGGAACATGGGAGACGCAGCCATTTGTGGTGTGTGTTCGGCTGCGGCGGCGACCGTGACCCCGGCAAACGGCCCCTGATGGGCGCGGCAGCGGAGCGGTTGGCCGACCGGGTGATCGTCGCTGACGATAACCCGCGTACCGAAGACCCGGATCGCATCGTCAGCGACATTTTGTCCGGTATGAAGCATCCGGAGGCAGCGATGGTAATCCGGGATCGCCGTGCGGCCATTGTTCACGCCCTGGCCGAAGCTGAAGCTGGCGACATCGTGCTGATCGCGGGCAAGGGACATGAGGATTACCAGATCGTCGGGACGGAACGATTCCTGTTCAGCGACCGCGTGACGGCGCATGAATTTCTTTCTTCCATTGATGAGACTCCTTGAATGACTGATGCTTTTCCACCGTGGCGTTTGCGGGAAGCGGCTGATGCGCTGGACGGTGAATGGTCTGGCGGTGACGCCGCTTTTACAGCGGTTAGCACTGACACCCGCCAGTTATCTCCCGGCGCGCTGTTTGTCGCGCTGACCGGACCGAACTTTGACGGGCATGATTTCATCGCCGTCGCCCGTGAACGAGGGGCGTGCGCGGCGCTGGTCAGCCGACCGGTGGATGATCCGCTGCCACAGATGCGCGTCACTGACACCCGGTTGGCCCTGGGCCGACTGGCAGCAACGTGGCGTTCCCGTTTCCGCCGTCCACTCATCGCGTTGACCGGCAGTAATGGCAAGACCACGCTGAAAGAAATGATCGCCGCTATTTTGCGTGTCCGGGGAGTGACGCTGGCGACCGAAGGCAACCTCAACAACGACATCGGCGTGCCGCTGACCCTGCTGCGGCTGAATGGAGAACATGCCTACGCGGTGATCGAAATGGGCGCCAACCATCCCGGCGAAATCGCCTATCTCACCGACTTAGTCCGACCCGATGTGGCGATCATCAATAACGCTGGCCCCTGTCATCTGGAAGGCTTCGGCGATGTGGCGGGCGTAGCGCGCAGCAAGGGGGAAATTTTTCAGGGGCTGGGGCCGAACGGCGTCGCGATCATCAACCGGGACGATCCCTATGCGGATGATTGGATCGCCTTGAATCCGGGGCGGCGAATCGTCGATTTCGGGCTGGATGCGTCGGCAGCGGTCAGCGGTCAGGTTCTGGATGCAAACCATTTCCGGTTACTGACGGCCCAAGGCCGCATCGAAATTCGCCTGCCCGTACCCGGTCGGCACAATATCCGCAACGCCCTGGCGGCGGCGGCGGCGGCGCTGACCGTCGGCGCGACGCTGGACGAGGTGCGTCAAGGTCTGGAGAGCCTGCGGGGCGTCGGCGGACGGATGCAGCGCTTGCCGGGTCGGCATGGCGGCGCAGTGATTCACGATGCCTACAACGCCAATCCCGCTTCGCTGGCGGCGGCCTTGCAGGCAGTCGGCGCGGAGCCAGGCCGCAAATGGCTGGTCTTGGGCGATATGCGGGAACTGGGACCGGCAGCAGATGAACTGCACGCCCGATCTGGTCAGGAAGCCTGCATGGCTGGATTCGAACGACTGTACGCGCTGGGCGAACACAGCCAGGCCGCGGTTCGAGCGTTCGGCGGCGGTGGGGAACATTTCGCCACGGTGGAGGCGCTGGCGGCGGCGCTGGACTGCGCTCTGCAAAACAGCGGGGAACCGCCTTTGATTCTGGTGAAAGGTTCGCGGGGAATGCGCATGGAACGAGTCGTTGCGGCGCTGGCAACGCCGGGTGAATTTTCCAGGGAACCGGGGAGACACGACTGATGCTGGTGTTGCTGGCCGAATGGCTCACGAACAATGTCTACCGGGGCTTCAATGTTTTCCAGTATTTGACGCTGCGAGGGATTCTGGGCGTTCTGACCGCTCTGCTCATTTCCCTGATCGTTGGGCCGATCATGATCCGACGGTTAAGCCGTTATCAGATCGGCCAACAGATTCGCGAGGACGGTCCCAAGAGCCACTTTTCCAAGGCGGGCACCCCGACCATGGGCGGGGCGCTGATTCTGGTCGCCATTGCCGTCTCCACCCTGTTATGGGCTGACCTGCGTAACCGCTACGTCTGGATCGTGCTGTTGACCACGCTGGCGTTCGGCGTGATCGGCTGGATGGATGACTACAAAAAACTGATTCTGCGCAATTCCAAGGGCCTGTCAGCGCGGGCCAAGTATTCCTGGCAATCCGGCGTCGGGCTGGCGGCGGCGCTGCTGCTGTATTTCACCGCCCAAACACCGATAGAAACCGATCTGATCGTGCCGTTTTTCAAAAATGTGGCGATCAATCTCGGCTGGTTGTTCATTCCATTGACCTACTTCGTCATCGTTGGCTCCAGCAACGCCGTCAATTTGACCGATGGACTGGATGGACTGGCGATTGTCCCGACGACAATGGTGGCTGGCGCGCTGGCGGTGTTCTGCTATGCCTCTGGCAACCGGATCTTCGCCGACTATCTGGGTATCCCGTCGGTGCCGGGCGTGGGTGAATTGATGGTGTTCAGCGGGGCGCTGGTCGGAGCCGGGCTGGGATTTCTCTGGTTCAACGCCTATCCCGCTCAAGTATTCATGGGCGATGTCGGCGCGCTGGCGCTGGGCGCCGCCCTGGGCACGCTCGCCGTGGCGGTGCGTCAGGAACTGGTGTTGTTTGTGATGGGCGGGGTGTTCGTCATGGAAACCGTGTCGGTCATCCTCCAGGTGGCTTCGTTCAAGCTGACCGGACGACGCATTTTCCGCATGGCGCCCCTGCATCACCACTTTGAACTCAAGGGCTGGCCGGAGCCACGGGTGATCGTGCGTTTCTGGATCATCACCATCATTCTGGTGCTGATCGGACTGGCGACGCTGAAGATTCGGTAAGGTCGGTTATCACACTGATTGGAGAGAGGATGTTGCCGTTGAATGGAATGACGCTGATCGTCGGGTTGGGTCAGAGTGGGCTGTCCGCCGCACGGGCGCTGAAGGCGCTGGGCGCGGACTTTGCTGTGACCGATAGTCGTACTAATCCACCGGGTCTGGCGGCGCTGCGGGCGGAATGTCCCGATGCACCGCTTTATCTGGGGGGGTTCGACCCAGCGGTGTTTGCGAACGCAGCACGATTGCTGGTCAGTCCTGGCGTATCGGTGAAGACGCCAGTTATCGCTGAAGCGGCGGCGCGGGGCGTTCCGGTTGAGGGCGATATCGAATGGTTGGCCCGGCTGACATCAGCGCCCATCGCGGCGATCACCGGCTCCAATGGCAAGAGTACGGTGACGACGCTGCTCGGACGGATGGCCGAACGGGCCGGGGTTCAGGCGGCAGTCGGTGGCAATCTCGGCACACCGGCCCTGGAGTTGTGGTTGCAAACCGAGGGGCAACCTCCGAACGTCGCGCCGGAGCTGTACGTCCTGGAGCTGTCCAGTTTCCAGTTGGAAACGACGCACCGTCTGAATGCGCGGGTCGCTGTGGTGCTGAATATCAGTCCCGATCACATGGATCGCTACGACAGCCTAGAGGAGTACATCGCCGCTAAACGGCGCATCTTCCGGGGCAACGGGATCATGGTGGTCAACGCCGACGATCCGGTCGTGATGGCGATGGTCGCGCCGGGGCGCGAGGTGGGGCGCTTCACTCTCGAAACACCGGGCCAAAGCGACTTCGGCCTGTGGCGGGAGGGCGGCGAAACCTGGTTGGCCCGAGGTCGGGAACGCTGGATCGCCGCCTCGGAACTGAAGATCAGCGGCGACCACAATCTCGCCAATGCGCTGGCGGCGCTGGCTATGGGCCATGCGCTCGGCCTGGCGCGGGACGGGATGCTGGCGGCGCTGCGGGAATTCACCGGACTGGCGCACCGCACGACCCTGGTGCGGGAGCGCGATGACGTGCGCTGGTTCGACGATTCCAAAGGCACCAATGTCGGAGCCACGGTAGCAGCGGTGCGTGGCTTGCCGGGTCAAGTGGTGCTCATCGCCGGCGGCGATGGCAAGAATCAGGATTTCACGCCCCTGCGCGCAGCGCTGGCGGACAAGGCGCGGGCGGTGGTGCTGATCGGACGCGATGCGCCGCTCATCGCCGCGGCCCTGGGCGACAGCGCGCCGTTGCATTCAGCCGCCGATATGGCGCTGGCGGTAGCGCTGGCGGCAGAACTGGCGCAACCCGGCGATAGCGTACTGCTTTCGCCCGCCTGCGCCAGTTTTGACATGTTCAGCGGTTACGAGGAACGCGGCGCGGTGTTCGCGGAGGCGGTGCGGAGGCTCACGCCATGCTAAGCGTCGCCGCAGCGCTGCATCGCGACGCGAAAGACCCACTGCCGCACGCGGGCGAGGGTCGGTCGGCGTTGCCCTTTCCCGACCCCTGGATCTTGATTGTCGGCTTGCTGCTGCTGGCGCTGGGGCTATTGATGGTCACTTCGGCCTCGATGCCGCTAGCCGACCGCCAAACCGGCCAGCCGTTCTATTTCCTGATCCGCCAAGGTGCGTTCACCTTGATTGGTCTGCTGGCGGCTGGCTTGGTTTTTCAGGTGCCGTTGACGCGCTGGCGGCGTCTGGGTCCGATGCTGCTAGTCGCGGCGATGGGCCTGCTGACGCTGGTGCTGATCCCCGGCATCGGCAAGGAAGTGAACGGCAGTATGCGCTGGATTGGCCTCGGTCCGATCAATATCCAGGTTTCCGAGTTGGCCAAGTTGTTCACCCTGGTCTATGTCGCCAGTTATCTCAAACGGCACGGTGCAGAGTTGCAAAATGCGAATTTCGGCACCTCGGCGCTGGCGCTGTTGCGACCCATGGCGGTGCTGGCGGTGCTGGCGGTGCTGCTGTTGCTGGAGCCGGATTTCGGCAGCGTGGTCGTGCTGATGGCGACAGCGATGGGCATGGTCTTTCTGGCTGGCGTCAATCTCTGGCAATTCGGGACGCTGGTGTTTGGCACATCCGCCGTGATGACCATCTTGCTCTGGTCTTCCCCCTATCGGCGGGCGCGGCTGGTTAGTTTTTTGGACCCGTGGGCCGATCCTTTCGCCAGTGGTTTCCAGCTCACCCAGTCATTGATCGCTATCGGTCGTGGCGAACTGTTTGGTGTCGGATTGGGCGAGAGTGTGCAGAAGCTGTTTTATCTGCCTGAAGCTTATACCGATTTCCTGTTTGCCGTGCTGGCTGAGGAACTGGGACTGGTCGGTATTCTGCTCATTATTGCGCTGTTTATGACGCTAGTCTGGCGGGCATTCCGCATTGGCCAACGGGCGGAACGAGTCGGCATGAAATTTTCGGCCTGGCTGGCCTATGGCATTGGCCTGTGGTTCGGCATCCAGTCACTATTCAACATGGGCGTCAACATGGGCGCATTACCCACCAAGGGTTTGACTCTGCCGCTGATGAGCTATGGCGGCAGTAGTCTGGTCGTGATGTGCATGACATTGGCGTTGCTGCTGCGGATTGACGTGGAAACCCGGGCTGGCGGGGTTCACGAAGAATGAATACGGAACGCCCAGTGCTGATCATGGCGGGCGGTACGGGCGGCCATGTGTTCCCGGCGCTGGCGGTAGCTGAGCGGTTGCAGGCGCACGGTGCGCCCGTGATTTGGATGGGCACACGGCGCGGTCTGGAAGCGACCCTGGTGCCGAAAGCCGGCATTCCAGTGGAGTGGATCGGCGTCGCCGGTTTGCGTGGAAAGAGCCTGCGTCAGCGCCTGTTGACGCCGATCATGCTCAGTCAGGCACTCTGGCAGGCCGGGGCGATTCTGCGGCGTCGGCGTCCGCCGGTGGTGCTGGGCATGGGCGGTTTCGTCAGCGGGCCGGGCGGCGTCATGGCCCGGCTGCTCAGCATACCCCTAGTCGTGCATGAACAGAACGCCATCGCCGGAATGACCAACCGCTGGTTGGCGCGCATCGCCCGGCGAGTGCTAGAGGCGTTTCCGGGAACGTTTCCCCCGGAACGGCGGGCGACCACGGTCGGTAACCCGGTGCGGGCATCCATTGCGGAACTGCCGCCGCCAGTAGCGCGGTTTGCCGAGCGCATGGGTCCGCGTCGGCTACTGGTGTTAGGCGGGAGTCAGGGCGCGTTGGCGTTGAACCAGTTGGTTCCGCAGGCGCTGGCATTGCTGGACGAACATCAGCGACCCGAAGTCTGGCATCAGGCCGGCGGACAGTTGCATGAGGCCGCCAAAGCTGCTTACCGGGATGCCGGGATCACGGCGCGGTTGACGCCGTTTATCGAAGAGATGGCGCAAGCCTATGGCTGGGCCGATTTGGTGCTGTGCCGGGCCGGCGCGTTGACGATTGCGGAACTGGCGGCAGCCGGCATTGGCGCAGTCCTCGTACCCTTCCCGTTTGCGGTGGACGATCATCAGACCGCCAATGCGCACTTTCTGGAGCGCGATGGCGCGGCGCTGGTCTGCCAGCAGGCGGAATTGACGGCGGAGCGACTGGCGGCATTGCTCAACGAGTTGCTCGCTGATCCTGACCGGCTGCTGCGCATGGCCGAAGCGGCGCGGCGGCTGGCCCAGGCGGATGCCGCCGAACAAGTCGCGCGGGCTTGCCTGGACTTGTACTGACTACTGACTTGACGACTAACCTTATGGACAAACCTGCATTGGCTACGATCCCGGAAGCCTGGCGCGACATGCGCCGCATCCGCCATGTACATTTCGTCGGCATCGGCGGCTCCGGGATGAGCGGCATCGCTGAGGTGCTGCTGAATCTGGGCTACAGTGTGTCCGGTTCCGACTTGCGCGCCAGCGCGGTGACGGCGCGCCTGGCACAACTGGGCGCGATCATCCGTCCCGGCCATGCCGCAGAACATATCGCCGGCTGCGACGCGGTGGTAATTTCCAGTGCGGTGGCCGAGAACAATCCCGAGGTGATCGCGGCGCGGGCGGCGCGGATCCCCGTCGTGCCTCGCGCCGAGATGTTGGCCGAGCTGATGCGGTTTCGCTATGGCATCGCCATCGCCGGCACCCACGGCAAGACCACGACGACCAGTTTAATCGCCAGTCTGCTCGCCGAGGGCGGCCTGGACCCGACTTTCGTCATCGGCGGGCGATTGAACAGCGCCGGAGCGAATGCCCGTCTGGGCGCAGGCCGCTATCTGGTCGCCGAGGCCGATGAAAGCGATGCATCATTCCTGTTTTTGCAACCGATGATCGCGGTCGTCACCAATATCGACGCGGACCATCTGCCCACCTACGGCGGCGACTTCGAGCGGCTGCGGGAAACGTTTGTGGAGTTTCTGCACCATCTGCCGTTCTACGGACTGGCGGTACTGTGCGCCGACGATCCCCAGGTGCGAGCGATTCTGCCCCGCTTGAGCCGACCGGTGTTGAGCTACGGCTTTACCGAGGATTGCGATGCACGGGCCAGTGACATCGTGCGGGAAGGCTTGCGTACCCGGTTTCTGGCCCACCTGCCCAATCTTCGCGAACCGCTGCCGATTACGCTGAACCTGCCGGGCCGGCACAGCGTGTTAAATGCGCTGGCCGCCATCGCGGTTGCTCACGAACTGGGCGTGTCGGAAACCGCCATTCGCCGGGCGCTGATGAACTTCCAGGGCATTGGCCGCCGCTTCCAACTACATGGCGAACTGACCCTGCCCGACGGCGGTCGTGCTGCGGTGATGGAGGACTACGGCCACCATCCCCGAGAAATTCAGGCAGTGCTGGAAGCGGTGCGCGGCGCTTGGCCGGAACGGCGGCTGGTGCTGGCCTTCCAGCCGCACCGCTTCACCCGCACCCGCGACCTGTTCGATGACTTCGCTCAGGTGCTGGCCGAAGTCGATACGCTGATTTTGCTGGACGTGTATCCGGCGGGGGAAAAACCCATTGCCGGCGCGGACGGGCGCAGCCTGAGTCGGGCCATCCGTATTCGCGGCAAAGTCGATCCGGTATTCGTGGAACAGACCGCCGATTTACCCACTGCATTGCCCGGTCTGCTGCACGATGGCGATTTGCTGTTACTGATGGGGGCTGGCGACATCGGGGCCATGGCGGCGCAGTTGATCCGCGACGGCTTGCCCCTCATCGCCAATCGCTAATTTCTGACCATTTGGAGAGCGCGGATGCAGCAGACACAACAACGCACGGCCACTGATCCGGCGGAATTTGGCAAAGTCGCTGTCCTGATGGGCGGCTGGTCGGCGGAACGGGCGGTTTCGCTGGTCAGCGGCCAGGCGGTGCTCAGGGCCTTGCAGGCGCGCGGCGTCGATGCGCACGGCATCGACGCTGACCGTGACATTTCCCGTGTGCTGGCCAAGGGCGGATTCGACCGGGCCTTCATCGCTCTGCATGGCCGGGGCGGTGAGGATGGCGTGATCCAGGGGGCGTTGGAAATCCTCGGCCTGCCCTATACCGGCAGCGGCGTGATGGCCTCAGCACTGGGCATGGACAAGCTGCGCACCAAGCATATCTGGCTTGGCGTGGGTTTGCCGACCCCGCCCAGCCGACTCGTCGCCAGCGCGGCGGAACTGGCGGCAGCAGCGGCTGAGTTAGGTTTGCCGCTGGCGGTCAAGCCCTCCCGCGAAGGTTCCAGCATCGGTATCAGCCGGGTTAACGACCCCGCACAATTCCAGACCGCCTGGGAACGGGCGGCGGCCTGTGATTCGCCGGTACTGGTGGAACCGTGGATTCAAGGCCAGGAATATACCGGCGGGCTGTTGCAGGGCGAGGCGCTGCCGCTGATCCGACTGGAAACGCCCCGGGAATTCTACGACTACGAGGCCAAGTACCACGCCAACGATACCCGCTATCTTTGCCCCTGCGGCCTCCCGGAAGCACAGGAAATGGCATTGCGGAAACTAGTATGCCAGGCGTTCGCCGCCGTCGATGGCTCCGGCTGGGGCCGGGTAGACCTGATGCTGGATCACCAAGGCCGACCCTGGCTGCTGGAAGTGAACACCGTACCCGGCATGACTGATCACAGTCTGGTCCCGATGGCGGCACGGATCGCCGGTCTGAATTTCGAGGCTCTGGTCTGGCGCATTCTGGAAACCAGCCTGACCCGGGCCGATGGAACGGACGCAACAAACTGAATGGAGAGCGAGATGCGGTTCGCAAAGAAACGGCGTCACCGGGGCGCGACGCCGCTGAGGCGTGAGACCCCTCAGGCACCGGGACAATGGAAAGCGGCTTGGGGACCGCCGCTGCGCTGGCTGGGCGTGGCGCTGGTGCTGGCCGGGGTGGGCTGGGGGCTATGGGTCGGCAGTCAGAAATTGCAGGATCCGCACGCCTTTCCCCTGCGTCATGTACGCATCGAAGGTGAATTGCGCAATCTGGCTAAGGCGGACCTGGAGCCGGTCGCGGACGAGACGCTGGGCCAGAATTTCTTTATGGCTAATCTGGACGCCCTGCGCGCTGCGCTGGCCGCTAACCCCTGGATCGAGACGGTCGCGGTGCGGCGCTGGTGGCCGGATATCGTGGATATCGAATTGTGTGAACGGGTCGCTTTCGGCTACTGGGGCCAAGGCGAAATGGTCGATGTCAATGGCCGGCGCTTCCGTCCACCGATCGTGCGTCAACCGGGACCCTGGCCACAATTGGCGGGACCAGAAGGCCACGAGAAAGCGCTCATTAAAATCTATGGCGAAGTTCGCACGCTGTTTGATCCCATGGGATTGCACCTGGCCAGACTGCGGCAGGACGAACGACGGGCCTGGTGGCTGACCTTCGATAACGGCCTGGAAGTACACGTCGGGCGCGATCAGTTTGAACAGCGGTTGCGGCGGTTGGCGCAACTCTATCCGCGCATGCTGTCCGCCCAGATCGACCGGATCGCGGTGGTGGATTTGCGCTATGGCAATGGCTTCGCCGTGCGCTGGAAAGTGGTGGAACCGCCCACTCCGGCGGCGGGCTAGGCAGTTACGGGAAATGGAGCAGTCATGGCCAAGAAAGAAGACAAAAATTTGATCGTTGGACTCGATATCGGCACCTCGAAAGTGGTGGTCATCGTCGGCGAGGTCGACGCCTGTGGCGAGATCGAAGTGGTCGGCATTGGCTCCCATCCGTCGCGGGGCCTGAAAAAAGGTGTGGTGGTCAATATCGAATCGACTGTTCAGTCGATCCAGCACGCAGTGGACGAAGCCGAGCGCATGGCCGGCTGCCGGATCCATTCCGCCTACACCGGCATTTCCGGCAGCCATATTCGTGGCCTCAATTCCCATGGCGTCACGGCCATCAAGGATCAGGAAGTCACCCCGGAAGACGTGGAGCGGGTGATCGAGGCGGCGCAGGTGGTGGCCATTCCGACCGATCAGAAAATTCTGCATATTCTGCCCCGCGAATTCATCATCGATGGTCAGGAAGGCATTCAGGACCCGGTCGGCATGTCCGGGGTGCGGCTGGAGGCGCGGGTGCATATCGTGACCGGCGCGGTCAGCGCCGTGCAGAATATCGTCAAGTGCGTTCAGCGCTGCGGGCTGGAGGTCGATGACATCATCCTGCAGCAGCTCGCCTCCAGCCGGGCGGTGTTGAACCCGGACGAGAAAGAACTGGGTGTCTGTCTGCTCGATCTCGGCGGCGGCACCACTGACCTGGCGGTGTTCACTCACGGTGCGATCAGTCATACCGCAGTGATCCCGATTGCCGGCGATCAGGTGACCAATGATATCGCGGTTGCCTTCCGCACCCCGACCCAGTCAGCAGAGGACATCAAGATCCAGCACGCCTGTTGCCTGAAGCATCTAACCGGACCCAACGAACGGATCGATGTGGCCAGCGTCGGCGACCGGGCTGCCCGGTCCTTTTCCCGCTATGACTTGGCCGAGGTGGTAGAGCCGCGCTACGCGGAATTTTTTGAATTCGCGCAGAAGGAGTTGCAGCGCAGCGGCTTCGAGAATTTGATCGCTGCCGGCATCGTACTCACCGGCGGCAGCGCCAAAATGGAAGGCGTCGTGGAACTGGCGGAGGATGTCTTTCACATGCCGGTACGTCTGGGGTTGCCGCATGATGTCACCGGCATGCACGAATTGGTGCGCAATCCGGTGTATGCCACCGCTGTGGGATTGCTGCTGTTTGGTAACGAAAACCGGCCGCTGAACAAGCCAGCGCCGGTGTCGCGAGCGGGTCGCAAGGGCTTGTGGGCACGGATGAAAAGCTGGTTTCAGGGGAATTTCTAGGGGTTGGGTTGCTGAACGTCGGGTCGAGACCATTGTTTGAGGAGAAACGGTTATGTTTGAGATTATGGATTCCCAGTCGAAAAATGAAGTGATCAAAGTCATCGGTGTGGGCGGCGGCGGTAGTAACGCTGTACAGCATATGCTGGGCGCCAATATTGAGGGGGTAGACTTTATCTGCGCCAACACCGACGCCCAGGCGCTGAAAACCTGCTCGGTGCCGGTCACGTTGCAGATCGGCACCAATATCACCAAAGGACTGGGCGCGGGTGCCAACCCGGATGTGGGCCGACAGTCGGCCCAGGAGGATTGCGAGCGCATCCGGGAAGTCCTGCAGGGCGCTGACATGGTGTTCATCACCGCCGGCATGGGCGGCGGCACCGGCACCGGCGCAGCACCGGTCGTCGCGGAGTTGGCCCGGGAAATGGGTATTCTGACCGTTGCGGTCGTTACCAAGCCCTTTCCCTTTGAAGGTAAAAAGCGCATGGAAGTGGCACTGCGCGGGGTCGCCGAACTGAGCAAGGCAGTCGATTCCCTGATTATTATCCCCAATGAAAAGCTGCTGACCGTGCTCGGCAAGAGCGCCAGCCTGCTGGATGCGTTCAAGGCGGCGAACGATGTGCTGCTAGGGGCGGTGCAAGGCATCGCAGAACTGATCACTAATCCCGGCCTGATCAATGTGGACTTCGCCGACGTGCGCACGGTGATGTCGGAAATGGGCATGGCGATGATGGGTACGGGACGGGCGGTCGGCGATGGTCGCGCCCGCGAAGCCGCCGAGTCGGCTATCGCCAGTCCGTTGCTGGAAAATGTCAATCTGGCCGGCGCGAAAGGTCTGCTGGTCAGCATCACCGGCGGCATGGACATGACCATCGGCGAGTTCGAGGAGGTCGGCAACACCATCAAGGATCTGGCCTCCGATGATGCCAACGTGGTGGTTGGCACGACCATTGATCATGAGATGAAAAATGAGCTGCGGGTGACGATTGTTGCTACCGGCATCGGCCTTGGCGCTCCAGCGGCCAAATCTACGGGACGCGACCGGGAATCGCGGATTCCAACCATCAATCTGGTGCGCGGTGATGCAGACCCGCATCCACGCTATGAGCCACCGCGGTCGCCGACGCTGATGCGGCGGGCAGTCGGTGATGGTGTGAGCGAGCGGGAACGGAGCGACGCCGATTTGGAGTATCTGGACATTCCTGCGTTTCTGCGCCGTCAGGCGGAATAAGCCGAGCGGTCATCGTCCCCCATTCCAGCCCTCGCTCCCGATTTGCGTGCGCTGGATTTTGATCCTGGAGTAGGGTTTCGCAAGTTAGCAACATAAAAAGTTGCGAAAGGGAAACAAAAGTTGCAATATTGCCACGAAGTGCGGTATCTTTGCCGCAACGCATGATGAAATTGCGCCGTCATGCTCCAGATCAATTGACGTGTTGGGGGACCTAACATGATTAGGCAGAGAACCTTGAAAAACGCCATTCGGGCTACCGGCGTCGGGCTTCACACCGGCGAAAAGGTCTATATCACTTTGCGACCGGCGGCGCCCGACCGGGGCATTGTTTTCCGGCGAGTCGACCTGCCCGAACCGGTGGAGATCAAGGCCTGCCCGCAAAATGTCGGGGATACGCAACTCTCCACCTCGCTGGCCAAGGGAAAAATCCGCATTTCCACCGTTGAGCATCTTTTATCGGCGTTCGCCGGGCTGGGTATCGATAATGCCTACGTCGATGTCAGCGCGGCGGAAGTGCCGATCATGGACGGCAGCGCCGGCCCATTTGTATTCCTGATCCAGTCGGCGGGCATTGAAGAGCAGAACGCCCCCAAGCGGTTCATTCGTATCCGTAAGCCGATCATGGTCGAGGATGGCGACAAGCAGGCGCGGTTTGATCCGTTTCCGGGCTTTAAGGTTGAGTTCACCATCGCCTTCGATCATCCACTGTTCCGGGGCCGCAACCAGCACGCAGCGGTCGATTTCTCGACCACCTCGTTTGTCAAGGAAGTCAGCCGGGCGCGCACCTTCGGCTTCCTGCGCGATATTGAGTACCTGCGTGAGCGGCAGTTGGCGCTGGGCGGGACGCTGGACAACGCGATCGTCATCGACGATTACCGGATTTTGAACGAGGATGGATTGCGCTACGAGGATGAGTTCGTCAAGCACAAGATTCTCGACGCCATCGGCGATCTGTACCTGCTGGGTCACAGCCTGATTGGCGCGTTCACCGGCTACAAATCCGGTCACGCGCTGAATAACCGCCTGCTCCGGGAATTACTGGCTGACCGCACCGCCTGGGAAGAAGTGACCTTCAGCGATGAACGGCAAGCGCCGATTTCCTACCTGCAACCGGCTCAGGCGACGCGCTGAACGGCCCTCCCTGATTTTTCTCTACCCGCGTTATCCCTTAACGGCTTTCCGGCCCTCCCCGGAAAGCCGTTGAGTTATGGCGCTTTCGTCGGTCATTCGGGCAAAAAAACCGCTGCTGGGGTATTATTGTCCGCTATTTGAGCTGAGCGACGACGCGAAAGGCCCCTGATTGATGAATATTCTCAAAACCCTGTTTGGCAGCCGCAATGACCGCGTGATCCGCAAGATGCGCAAGGTCCTAGACCGCATCAACGCCCTGGAACCTGGCATTGTGGCCTTGAGCGACGCCGACTTACGCGCCAAGACTGAAGAATTCAAAACCCGCCTGAACAAAGGTGAAACGCTCGACGCCCTGTTGCCGGAAGCCTTTGCCGTCGTGCGCGAAGCCAGCCAACGCACCTTGGAAATGCGCCATTTCGACGTGCAGTTGATCGGCGGCATGGTGCTCAATGAGGGCAAAATCGCTGAAATGCGCACCGGCGAAGGCAAAACCTTGGTCGCCACCCTGCCGGTCTATCTGAATGCTCTAGCCGGTAAAGGCGTCCATGTGGTGACGGTCAACGATTATCTGGCCCGCCGCGACGCCGACTGGATGGGGCAAATTTACCGCTTCCTAGGCATGACGGTTGGGGTGGTCATCGCCGGCATGAGTCCCGATGAAAAGCGCGCTGCCTATGGTTCCGATATTACCTACGGCACCAATAACGAATACGGTTTTGACTACCTGCGCGACAACATGGCTTTTGGCCTGGAGCAGAAGGTGCAGCGGGAATTGCACTACGCCTTGGTCGACGAGGTGGACTCGATCCTGATCGACGAGGCCCGCACCCCGCTGATTATCTCTGGCCCAGCGGAAGAAAGCTCTGAAATGTATCGCCGGATTGATGGGATCATCCCGGCGCTTACTCGACAGAAGGAAGAGGAAGGACCGGGCGACTACTCAGTGGACGAGAAGGTCAAGCAGGTCTATCTGACCGAGGATGGCCACCAGAAGGTTGAGGATCTGTTGCTGGCGGCAGGATTGTTACGTGACGGCGACAGCCTGTACGACGCCGCCCACCTCGGCGTCTTCCACCATCTGAACGCCTGCCTGCGCGCCCATGCTCTGTTTCACCGCGATGTGGAATACATCGTGCGCAATGACGAGGTGATCATCGTCGATGAATTCACCGGCCGCACCATGCCGGGCCGACGCTGGTCGGACGGCCTGCACCAGGCTATCGAGGCTAAGGAAAACGTGCCGATCCAGGCTGAGAATCAGACCCTGGCGTCGATTACCTTCCAGAACTACTTCCGCCTGTACGGCAAGCTGGCGGGCATGACCGGCACCGCCGATACCGAAGCTTTCGAGTTCCAGCAAATCTACGGTCTGGAAGTGATCGTCGTACCCACCCACATGCCGATGGTTCGCAAAGATCATGGCGATCTGGTGTTCCTGACCCAGTCAGAGAAGTACAACGCAGTACTGGAGGACATCCGCGACTGTCAACAGCGCGGCCAGCCGACGCTGGTCGGCACCACTTCCATCGAAGTGTCGGAACTGCTCTCCACGATGCTGGACAAGGAAAAAATTCCCCACGCCGTGCTCAACGCTAAGCAACACGAGCGGGAAGCGGAAATTATCGTGCAGGCCGGACAGCCGGGCGGCGTCACTATCGCGACCAACATGGCTGGACGAGGCACGGACATCGTGCTGGGTGGCAACCTGCAAGCCGAGCTGAAAGCATTGGGGTTGGGCGCTGATGCCGCGGCTCATGACGCCGTGCGAAAAAGTTGGCAACAACGCCATGAACAAGTAGTGGCCGCCGGCGGCCTGCATGTCATCGGCACCGAACGCCATGAATCGCGACGCATCGATAATCAGTTGCGTGGCCGCTCCGGTCGCCAGGGCGATCCCGGCTCCAGTCGTTTCTACCTGTCTCTGGAAGACAATCTCCTGCGCATTTTCGCTTCTGACCGGGTGTCAGGGCTGATGCAGAAATTGGGGATGCAGCAAAATGAAGCGATTGAGCATCCCTGGGTGACCAAGGCGATTGAGAACGCCCAGCGCAAGGTTGAAGCCCATAACTTCGATATCCGTAAGAATCTGCTGGAATTCGACGACGTCGCCAACGACCAGCGCAAGGTGATGTACGCCTGGCGCAACGAGTTGATGGAAGCCGAAGATGTCTCAGAGACGCTCAAGGAGATGCGCGTCGATATCCTCAAGAAAACCATCGATCCCTACATCCCGCCGCACAGCCTGGAAGAGCAGTGGAACGTGCCTGGACTGGAGGAAGCGCTGGTCAAGGAGTTTGGCCTGCCACTGCCGATTCGCGCCTGGCTGGACGCGGATTCCAGCTTGCACGAGGAACCGTTGCGAGAACGGATTCACGCCGAACTGGAACAAGCGTATGCGGCGAAAGAAGCACTGGTGGGTGGGCCGTGGATGCGACAGTTTGAGAAGTCGGTGCTGCTGCAAGTGCTGGACAGCCATTGGCGGGAACATCTAGCCGCAATGGATTATCTGCGCCAGGGAATTCACTTGCGCGGCTACGCCCAGAAAAATCCCAAGCAAGAGTACAAACGCGAAGCGTTCGAGATGTTCGAAGCGCTGGTGCAGCGCATCCATCACGAAGCCATCAGCTTCCTGGTGCGGGCGCAATTCCAGACCGAACCGGAACCGATTCCCGCGCCGCGCCGTCCCGCTGCCCTGCATTTTGAACATGCCGAGGCGGCTTCAGCGTTGGTGGAAAACGAGAACGAAGACGATGGATCGGGCATCGAAATTCGCCGGCAGACGGAGGAGACTCATACCCCCTTTGTCCGGGATGGACGCAAAGTTGGACGCAACGAACCCTGTCCTTGTGGTTCCGGCAAAAAATACAAGCACTGCCACGGTCAGTTGGATTAACTCTACCTCTCCCCCAACCCCTCTCCCGCAAAGGGTGAGGGGCGCTTTGAGGACACTGTTATGGAACCCTTCATTGTTGCCGGCGTTCGACTCGGCGTCGCCCGCGCCGGCATCAAGTATCCCGACCGGCGTGATCTGGTGGTCATTGAAGTCGCAGCGGGAACCCAGGCGGCGGCTGTTTTCACCCAAAACGCCTTTTGCGCTGCACCGGTTATCGTGGCGCGGGCGCACCTAGCAGTAACTGCGCCTCGCTATCTGGTGATCAATACTGGTAACGCCAATGCGGGAACCGGCGTTCAGGGACTGACCGACGCCGAAGCAACCTGCCGGGCGCTGGCCAAGCAGACCGGCTGCCGGTCTGAAGAAGTGTTGCCATTCTCTACTGGCGTCATCGGCGAACCGTTGCCGGTGGAACGATTAGTGGCCGGTCTACCTGCCGCGCTGGCGTCATTACAGGCGGAAGGCTGGACGGAAGCCGCTCATGGCATTATGACCACCGACACCTGGCCCAAGTGGGCATCGCAGCGATTGATGCTGAACGGTCGGGAGGTCACTGTAACCGGCATCGCCAAGGGCGCCGGGATGATTTGCCCGAACATGGCTACGATGCTGGCGTTTGTCGCCACGGACGCCGCGGTGGATCAAGCGCTCTTGCAGCACATTCTCAACGCAGCGGTCGCCGACTCCTTCAACGCCATCACCGTGGACGGCGACACGTCGACCAACGACGCCCTCGTGCTGCTGGCGACTGGTCAATCCGGAGCGACGGTCCCGACGCAAGGTGAAGACTATGCCTGCTTCAGCGCGGCGGTGCGTGCCGTCTGCATCGAACTGGCGCAAGCGATCATCCGCGATGGCGAGGGCGCAACCAAATTCATCACTGTCCAGGTTGAAGGTGGGCGGGATAGCGCCGAATGCCGACAAGTCGCTTACACCATCGCCCATTCGCCGTTGGTCAAAACCGCTTTCTTCGCTGCCGATCCTAACTGGGGACGAATTCTGGCAGCGGTAGGTCGGGCGGGGCTGACCGATCTCGATCTGGAACGGGTGAGCATTCATCTGGATGAAATCTGTATCGTCTGCACCGGTGGCCGCGCTCCGGATTACACGGAGGCCCAAGGTCAACAAGTGATGGCCCGTCCCGATATTACCATCCGGGTGGAACTGGGCCGGGGCGCAGCCACCGCACGGATTTGGACCACCGATTTCTCTTTCGACTACGTGCGCATCAACGCTGAGTATCGGACGTGAGTCCTGTTCACGTTGCTGTCGGCATCCTGATCAACCCGGCGGGGAAAGCGCTGATCACCCGCCGACCGGATCACGTTCATCAAGGCGGACTCTGGGAATTTCCTGGCGGCAAGGTGGAAGAGGGTGAACCCGTTGCAGCGGCGCTGAACCGTGAGTTGCACGAAGAGTTAGGCATTACAGTGCAGGTCGCTGAACCTTGGTTGCAAGTGCATCACGCCTATCCCGACAAGGTGGTGTGGCTGGACGTGTGGCGGGTGACCGTTTGGCAAGGCGAACCACAGGGCCGGGAAGGACAACCGCTAGCCTGGGCATTACCGGCTGAGTTGGCAGGATTCGCTTTTCCCGAAGCGGATCAGCCCATTATCGCGGCCTTTTACCGGCTTTCCTCCCCTGCTGAGGAGTTTAGATAACGCAGCAGGCCAGTTCAAAAGTGACATCGGACAAACTGGCGACGGCCCGGCGATTAGGATCGGGTTGCTCCAGAAAGCGGATGGTAAAGCGATGCCGACCACCGCTGATTTCGGGGAATCGGGTTTCGTCAAACGGCAGACAAACCCGAATCAATTGATTGGGTGCGTTCGCATCCAGGGCGCGCTGGAAGAAGCCATTAACCGCTATTTCCGGCTGGAGCATGGCGCTGTCGCGGATCAACCGCAACACCAGGAAAACCGCTTCCCGCATCGGTGCGAACGGTGCCAGCCATTCTTGTACGTACCGGTTGCGAACTTCCAGCTCCTGTTGCAACCAGTAATGCAGCGCCGGCAGATCAAACTGACAGGCACCGCCCGGAACCTGAAAACGCTTCTGGGTTACACCGAGAAACTCATTCTGCCGCACGATATCCAGGGCCAGGGTATTCGTCCGGTGAATCTGGTGGATGACCTCGCCGATTTCTGCCAATACGTCCAACAGCGCCAGCGCATCAACGCCAGGACTTTGCCGCAAACGACCCAGCGTAGCGGTATGCCGTTCCAGTTCCTTGAGCAGTTCTTTCTTGAATTCATTGCGTCCGGTGACGGCAAGGATATCGAACAGGCCCTGCAACGCGGCGCGGCTATCCCAGGTCGAGTGGCCGGCTATGGCGTGATCGACCTGTTGGAACAGAAATTCCAACCGCAACAGCGCACGCACGCGCTCGTTGAGTGGCTGCTCGTAGCAGATAGCCTGGGACACAGCAAAACCTCATGATGAATATAGTGCAATGGTTCGGACAGTTTTGGGGGCCACACATCAAGGGCTTGGCCTCCGTAGCCCCTATTAAATCCAACTTGGGGATTTCCCCGAGTTTGATAAAATACATAACATACTGATTTATAAATATTTTATTGGTATTTAACCCCGAACCTGTGGCTTTTCAAGCAGTTTCGCAATCTTATCCAGCCCAAGATGCGCTCTTATACATGATCAGCTTAGGTTTTTGAAAAATCAAAACTGTCCGAACTATTGATAGTGAAGAACGGCAATCAGAAAAATCGTTCAGCCGCCAGCCGCAAATAATAGGGGTGCAAGTCGGCAATCCGTCGTTCCAGGTCGGCAAAGTCCCCGGCGTTTTCCACAACCTCATCCGCCAGCGCTAACCGCTGGCTGCGACTGGCTTGGGTGGCCAGAATCCGCCGGGCCTGGGTTTCGTCGATCCGGTCGCGCGCCATCACCCGGCGAATTTGTTCTGCTTCGGCCACATCCACCACCAGCACCCGGTCGACCAGATCGGTCATGCCGGTTTCCGCCAGCAGCGGGATCACCAGCAAGCCATACGGCGCGGTCAGAGCGGCGATGCGCTCCCGCACTGCAGCGCGAATCCGGGGGTGCAGGATCGCTTCCAGCCGTCGGCGACCGGCGGCATCGACAAACACCCGTTCACGCAGGGCCGCACGTTTAAGACGGCCCGCAGGATCCAAACAGTTTGACCCGAATTCAGCAGCAATGTCCGCTAACGCCGGTTGTCCCGGTTCAACCAGTTCCCGGGCGATTAAATCAGTATCGATGACTGGAACGCCATGACGGGCAAAGCAGTCGCTGACGGCAGTCTTGCCGCTGCCGATGCCACCGGTCAATCCGACGACCAGCATGGTCATCCGCCCAGCCAGCGCAGATAGGTTTGATTGATCGATTCGCCCCACAGCAGGGCGATCCAGCCAGCGGCAGCCAGAAACGGGCCGAAGGGCATGGGAATCTGGCGATCCCGCTGGCGAAACAGGATCAGCGCCAGCCCGAACACTGCGCCGACCAGCGAGGACAGAATGACGATAGTGATCAGATACTGCCAGCCGGTCCAGGCGCCCAGCGCCGCCAGTAGCTTAAAGTCGCCAAAGCCCATGCCTTCCTTGCCGGTCAACAACCGGAACGCCTGATAAACCAGCCAAAGCGCCAGATAACCGGCCATGGCGCCGATCACCGCGCTGGGCAGATCGGCGAACAGGCCGAACAGCGCAGCCCCCAGTCCCAGCCAAAGCAAGGGCAGGGTCAAATTGTCAGGCAATAATTGATGGCGAAAGTCGATCACGCTGGCGGCCAGCAAGACCCAGGTAAAGATCAACGCCGCCGCCGCCGGCCAGCCGAAGCCGAGTTTCCAGGCGACTATGCCGGCCAGCAACCCGCTGGCTGCTTCCACCAGCGGATACTGGACGCTGATCGCCGCCTGGCAATGCGCGCAGCGGCCACGCTGCAACGCATAACTGAGCAGCGGAATATTCTCCACCGCGCCGATCAAATGCTTGCAGTGGGGACAGCGCGAGCGTGGCCGCCACAGGTTCAGCGTGGATTGATCGCCGTCCGGCGCCGGTTGCCCCAGCAGTTCCGCACACTGCGTCCGCCATTCCCGCTCCATCATCAAGGGCAAGCGATGAATGACGACGTTCAAAAAGCTGCCGACGATCAAACCCAGCAGCGCAGCCAGGATCACAAACAGCGCCGGGGAACTGGCCAGCAGTTCTATCAGATCCATTGGCAGGCCACCGTCAGATGGCTGCTCCCAACTTGAAGATCGGTAGATACATCGCAACCACGAGCGTACCTACCACAATCGCCAGAAACGCCATCAGCATGGGTTCAATCATGGTGGTCAGCGCATCCACCTTTTGATCAACTTCCGCCTCATAGAAATCCGCCACCTTGGCCAGCATGTCGCCCAGTGAACCGGCTTCCTCACCGATAGCCACCATCTGGATCACCATATCGGGGAACAGGCTGCTCTGGCGCATGGCGAAATTGAGCTGCTGGCCGATAGAGACGGATTCACGCATTTCCAGCACGGCTTTTTCATAGACATAGTTACCGGTGGCGCCGGCCACGCTCTGCAGGGCATCCACGAGCGGCACACCGCCGCTGAACAGGGTCGACAGGGTGCGGGCGAAGCGGGCGTTGGCTGAGGTAGCGACCAGATCGCCGATCAGCGGCACTTGCAGGATCATGCGATCCAGCCATTGATAAAAAGTTCGTGAGCGTTTGCGCGCTTCCAGAAATCCGACAATGGCGACCACTGGCCCGCCAATGATGAAGTACCAGTATTTCTGGAAAAATCCGGACAACTCGATGACGAATTTCGTTAGCGCCGGCAGTTCCGCGCCGAAACCCTTGAACAGATCTTCGAAGGTGGGGATGACGAAAAGCAGCAGAATCGCCGTGACGACAAAAGCGAACACCAACACGATGGCCGGATAGGTCAACGCCTTCTTGATCTTGGCTTTCAACGCCTCGGATTTTTCCAGATAGGTCGCGATCTTGTCCAGCAACACCTCAAGAACGCCAGCTTCCTCGCCGGCATGCACCAGACTGCAATAGAGATCGTTAAAATACAGGTGATGTTTGGCGAAGGCTTTCGACAGGGCGGTGCCGCTTTCCACCTCGGCCTTGATACTCAGGATCAATTCCTTGACCTTGGGTTTGCGGTTGCTGTGTCCGACCATGTCCAGCGCCTGCACGACGGCAATGCCGGATGACAGCATGGTGCACAACTGGCGGGTAAACAGCATGATATCCTTTGGCACAATACTATCGCCAAAGGTAAACAGCGGCTTGCCCTTTTTCTTGACACTGAGCGGGATGATGCCTTGTCGGCGCAGCTCGGCCTTGACCAGGTTCGGGCTATGGCCCCGCAATTCACCCTTGACCCGGACTCCCCGTTTATCGGTGCCTTCCCATTTAAAAGTCGGCTCTTCTTCCTTCTTCTTGGCTTTTGCCAGCTTCGGTTGTTTAGCCACGGCAGTTATTCCGTTGTTACCCGGTTGATTTCTTCGAGACTGGTCATGCCCGTGCGGACCTTGTTCAAGCCGGACTGGCGCAGATCGTTGATGCCGTCGCGGCGCGCCTGGTCGGCGATCTGGATCGAATTACCCCCTTCCATGATGATCCGGCCCATTTCATCGGATAGCGGCATGACTTCATAGATGCCGACCCGGCCCTTGTAACCCCGAGTGCATTGATCGCAACCCACCGCCTTGTAGATCGTCAGTTCCTTGAGTTCGTCCTCGCGGAAACCCTGATTAATCAGTTCCTCCGCCGGAATATGCGCCTGTTCCTTGCATTGTGGGCACAACCGCCGCCCAAGGCGTTGCGCGATGATCAAGGTGACGCTGGACGCGATGTTATAGGACGCGACCCCCATATTCATCAGCCGGTTGAGGGCCTGGGGCGCGCTGTTGGTATGCAGGGTGGACAGCACCATGTGGCCGGTCTGGGCGGCCTTGATGGCGATTTCGGCAGTTTCCAGATCGCGGATTTCGCCGACCATGACGATATCCGGGTCCTGGCGCAGGAAGGCGCGCAGGGCATTAGCGAAGGTCATGCCGACCTTGGGGTTGACATTGACCTGGTTAATGCCTGGCAGGTTGATTTCTACTGGATCTTCGGCAGTCGAAATATTGACTTCCGGAGTGTTGAGAATGTTGAGCGCGGTGTACAGCGACACGGTCTTGCCGCTGCCGGTTGGGCCAGTCACCAGCACCATGCCTTGCGGTCGGTGGATGGCCTTCAGGAACAGCTCCTTCTGATTCGGCTCATAACCGAGCGCATCGATGCCCATTTGCGCACTGCTGGAATCGAGCAGACGCAGCACGACCTTCTCGCCCCACAACGTCGGCATGGTATTGACGCGAAAGTCGATGGCGCGCTGCTTGGTCAGATAGAGCTTGAGGCGGCCGTCCTGCGGCACCCGGCGTTCGGCGATGTCGAGCTGTGCCATGATCTTGAGGCGGGCCGCCAGCCGGGGAGCCATGGTCACCGGCGGCTTGTAGATTTCGTCCAACATGCCGTCCTGGCGGAAGCGCACCCGATAGATCTTCTCGTAGGGTTCAAAATGGATGTCGGATGCGCCCCGGTTGATCGCTTGCAAAATCACTTGATTGATGAACCGAACCACCGGCGCATCGTCGGCATCGGATTGCGTCAGGGTGGTTTCGGCCTTGCTCGTATCGCTCTCCGCGCTGAAATCCAGGTCACCGATGTCCTGATCGACCATGACGGACGACTGGCTGTCAATCGCGCCTTCGATGGCCTTGGCCCACTGGGTCTCGCTGAGGATGACCGGTTCAATATCGAGCCGGGTCTGGAACTTGATATCTTCCAGCACCCGCTGGTTGGTGGGGTCGCTGACGCCGACGAACAACCGCCGCCCCCGCTTGTACAGCGGCAGGGCGTGATGCTGGCGGAGCAGTTTCTCACCGACCAGTTGCACGATGGCCTTGTCAATGTCCAGAGCATCGATGTCGAACAGCGGCAAATTGAAACTGCGCGAGGCCAGGCGGGCGATATCCTTATCGCGGACGAGCTTGTTGTCCACCAGATAGGTGACAAAGGGCAGGTTTTCCCGCCGCGATTGATCGATCGCCTTGATCGCGGCGGCTTCGTCAAGCAGGTGATTCAACACCAGTTGTCTGGCCAACCCGCTCAGTTGACCGCCCGGCTGGGTAAGAACGTTATTAGGATTGGTCGCCATGGCTTATTTGTGCGGTGAGTTCCTGGATGCCCGGAGTTGTCGTCCGTTTGACGTTTCAACTTTAGACCATGCCGGAGGGGTTGGAAAGAGGGGCGCAGGTGCCTGCCTCGCGGCCGGTCATCAGGTTCAGCTCGGTCACCGCTGGCGGTGCAGCCTGGAGCGAACCCGCTAACAGGCTCAGGCAGGCGCTGATCAGTAAGCGCATGTTCATGGATAAGTCGCCTCGTCGGATGAGAAAACGGGTCAGTCCAGGGTGAATCCGGCGCGGCAGCCGTTACCGACCCAAACACCGCCCCGGTCATAGCCCTAGGCGTCGTTATAGCGGCAAGCGCTGTTGCTCAGTTGGCGGTACAATCGAACGCCATTGCCGGTGTCGGTCCGGCAATGCCGATAGTCGCCCGCAGACCCGCAACGGATCACTGTGTTTTCCCCCTACAGTAGCTCGGCGCGAGTCTGTCCAGCGTCAGAACAATCGTCGCCAGCGGTCGCCAACCGGGCGCAATAGCCAGGGTCAAGTGATCCATTTGCAGGGTCCTGTTAGCGGGGCAGGGACCGTCCAGATTGGACGTGCAGGTTCATTATAGCGCCGTAATGCCGATCCCAGGCGCCTATGGATTTGTCGTGTGGATTAACTCGTCATCACCGGTTCAAAAAAGGGGTTACAGCTATGCCAAAAATAGTGTCCGTCAATGTCCTGGGGTTTCCGGAAAAGGATCGCCGCATGATTCGCAATATTCTGTCAGTGGCCGGAAATCAGGAAGCCGTTTACAAATGGACGACCGAGAACAGTGAAGTCGCTGATATCTTCGTCGTCAACGCCGATGATCCGGGGGCGATGCTGTTCTGGAATGAGTATCGGCAAAATCAACCGGAGGCGACCCATATCCTGGCTTCGACCTCCCCCATGCTCGAATCCGATTATGTGTGTATCAAGCGGCCGCTGATCGCCAGTCAGTTGCACGGGGCGCTGACCTTGCACCGAGCGCCAACAGCTCCCCGGCAACAGAAAATGGATATTCTGCGCAAGTGTTTTCTGTTTCGCAATTTTTCTACCGCCCATCTGGAGAAAATCATTGCGATGGCGCGCACTGTCACTCTGCCGGGTAAATACATTATTTTTGAGAAGGCCTCCGCTGGCGACGAAATGCTGGTAGTGACCAGTGGCCGACTCCAGGTGAGCGTGGCCGATGGCGATGGCCGGGAAATTGTGCTGGGCACGGTAGGGGTGGGAGAGATCGTGGGCGAAATTGCCATGCTTGATGGCCAGGGCCGTTCGGCGACTGCTGTCACCCTGGAACCCTGCGAGTTGCTGGTTATCCAGCGTAAAGATTTCATGCCCTTTCTGGAGCAGAATCCCAAGGCGGCGATTGATCTGATCATGGTGCTGGCGCTGCGGTTGCGGCTCAACACCGAGCAATTGGCGGGTTTGCTCGATGGGTCGTAAGCTATAGCAATAATCACTCAGGGCCACGCCCTGGGATGCTTCTAGCCATCGGATAACATTCACTCTCGTCGGCGCACTAGCGCGGACGGGCATTTACAGGGGGCTTCTCATGGAATTGGCTTGTCTGGACCTGGAAGGGGTCCTGATTCCGGAAATCTGGATCAACGTCGCCGAGCGCACCGGTATCGAGGCGCTGCGGCTGACCACTCGCGATATTCCCGATTACGATCAGTTAATGCGCGGGCGGCTGGCGCTGCTGGATCAGCACGGGCTGAAACTGTCGGACATTCAGCGGGTCATCGCCGGCATGGGACCCATGGAGGGCGCACGGGAATTTCTGGACTGGCTGCGCGAGCGGTTCCAGGTGGTGATTTTGTCGGATACTTATTATGAATTCGCCATGCCGTTAATGCGATCACTCGGCTGGCCGACATTGTTCTGTCATCGGCTGGAAGTGACGGATGACCGGGTGGTGGGCTATGTATTGCGTCAGCCGGATTCCAAGCGGCAAGCGGTCCGGGCGTTCCACGGCCTCAATCTTCGGGTCATCGCTGCCGGCGATTCCTACAATGATACAGCGATGCTGGCGGAAGCCGACGCCGGGATTTTATTCCGACCGCCGCAGAATGTGATCGATGAATTTCCGCAATTCCCGGTAACGCGAACGTTTGATGAGATGCGCGAAGCCTTCCGTCAAGCCAGCGTTCGTTCGTTGTAAACGAATGAGTTACGAAGCAGGCGTTGTCAGGCGCAACAGCGTAGCGTGTTGCCTCATCGCGGTGCGCTGAAAATAAAGAGAAATTACCCTTCGCTTGCACCATAATTTTTTTTGCAATTTATCTTTGTAGTAAGGGGAAAAGGGTATGAGTGAGCTGCATATCAAGCGGTATTTTTGGTTAAGTCCGTTTTTTTTCGGATTGATCATCCAATTGATGCTGCTCGACACCGCCCTGGCCCAAGATGCGGGTGAAGTGGTCAGCGCTCTAGGAACCGTTGAAGTCATGCGCGACGGCCGCTGGCAAACTGTCAACGCCGGTGCATCCCTGGCGGCGGGGGATGCCGTGCGCACCGGCGCGGGTAGCCGGGCGGCGATCCTGCTGGCCAGCGGGACGCAGATCAAGCTGAATGCCTACAGCCAGTTGGAGCTGAAACGCATTGTCCCGTCACACCAAGGCTTTATCCCCGCTGCATCGCAGGCGTTGGACAATATCCTGCGCCTGCTGGGCGGCGAGATTTGGGTGCGCAACAGCGGCGAAGCGTTGGAAGTGCAAACCATCCCGGCGACCGCCACCATTCGCGGCACGGAATTCACGCTGGCGGTCAGGCCGGACGATACCGCCCGGTTAGCGGTCGTCAATGGCTTGGTGGAATTTGGCAATCCGCAAGGCAACGTCCTGGTCGCGGCGAATGAACAGGCGGATGTCCGCCTTGGCGAAGCCCCACGCAAGACGGTGTTGCTCAATCCGCTCGATGCAGTGCAATGGTCGTTCTACTATCTCCCCCTCCCCCCAACCCCCTCCCACGCCGGGGAGGGGGAGTCTCGCAATAAAACCCCCTCCCCCCTGGCGGGGGAGGGCCGGGGAGAGGGGGTTTCGGCCGCGCAACGCTATCTCCTGGCCGGTCAGGTCGATGCAGCGCGGCAGGCGCTGGAGCGCGCTTTGACGCTGGATCCCCACAACGCCGATGCCTACAGCCTGCGTTCCAATATCGAACTGGTGCAGAACCGGCGAGCGGAAGCGCGGGCGGATGCGGAACGAGCGATTGCTGTGAATCCCGCTGCCCCTTCCGCCTGGCTCAGCCTGAGCTGGGTCCAACAGGCCGAATTTGATCTGGACGGGGCTTTGAACTCGGCCCGGCAAGCCGTGGCGCTCGATCCGGAAAATCCCCAGGCCCTCATTCAGGAAAGCAGTCTGCTGTTTGGCATGGGCCGCTTGCGGGAAGCGGTGAAAGTCGCGAAACGGGCGCGGCAACACGCGCCGGATGATGCGATGGTCAACACCGTTTGGGGATTCCTGCAACTGGCTCAGAATCGGGTAAATCCCGCTGGCGAGGCGTTCGAGAAGGCCATCGCACAGGATTCCACGCTGGGATTGCCGCACCTCGGTTTGGGGCTGGTGCTGTTCCGGCGGAACCAGACCGACGCCGCCATCGTGGAAATGCGCAAAGCGACGCTGCTGGAGCCGCTGGTCTCGCTCTACAACAGCTATCTAGGCAAGGCGTTTTATGAGGTGAAGCAAGATCAACGGGCGCAGAAATATCTGGAGGTCGCCAAACAACTCGATCCCCGCGACCCGACGCCCTGGCTCTACGACGCCATTCGCCTGCAAAGCGTCAACCGGCCGGTGGAAGCGGTGGAGAGTCTGCAAAAATCCATCGAACTCAACGATCAACGAGGCGTGTACCGTTCCCGGTTGCTACTAGACGAAGACCAGGCGACGCGGGCGGCGACCCTGGGACGGATTTATAATGAGGTGGGCTTTACCCAACTCGGTTTGCAACAAGGCTGGCGGTCGGTCAACCGCGATCCAGCCAATTACTCCGCCCATCGCTTGCTGGCCGATTCCTATGCAGCGTTGCCGGGGATTGAAGCGGCGCGAGCCAGCGAATTATTGCAAGCCCAGCTATTGCAACCGATCAATATCACCCCGGTTTCGTTGCGCATGGCGGAAACCCGACTAGCGCTGCCCAGCGCCGGCCCGCTGTCACCGTCTCTGTATGAATTCAATCCACTGTTCGTGCGCGAAAAACCCTCACTCTACTTTTCCGGAGCGGGCGGCAATCAGGGCGCCTGGGGCGATGAGCTGATCGTCGCCGGTTTAACCGAGCGATTCTCCTATAGCCTTGGCCAGTTTCACTATCAGAGTGACGGCTACCGGCCCAATAACGATCTGGAAAATAACCTTTACAATCTGTTCTTCCAGACCGCCGTGACTCCGCAATTCAATCTTCAGGCCGAATATCGCTCTCTGGAAACCTTCAGTGGCGACCTGGAATCCCGCTATGACGGCTCCTTCCGCTCCTTTCAGCGCACGGACGTCGAGCAGGAGATGGCCCGCGTCGGAGCGCGCTATGTACTATCACCGCAAACCCAGTTGATCGCCTCAGTAGTTTATACGGATCGAGATTTTTTAAAGAGTTTCCCAAACGTAAATGCCTTTCTTGGACAAAAAATAAAAGGCACACAGGTGGAAACTCAACTCCTTTACCGTCAGGATGCCTTCAATGTGATTTCCGGTCTGAGCGCTTATTCTATAGATTACAACGAATATGATGACGGTTCTGATTATCCTGTTACCGAATCCACTCAGAAAATCGCCTACAGCTACGCCAATATTAAAATCCCCAATAATGTGATCTGGACCCTCGGTTTGAGCTATGAATCGGACGACAGTCCTTATGCTCGCTTAAACGAATTGAATCCAAAACTCGGTGTACAGTGGGCCATCAATGATCAGATTTCATTGCGAGCCGCTGCCTTCCAGACGGTCAAACGGGAATTCGCCACTCGTCAGACCATTGAACCGACGCAAGTGGCCGGATTCAATCAGATCATTGATTTTATCGACCTGACCGTATCGAAGAATTACGGGGTGGGTCTCGATGTCCGCTTCACCGACCGGCTGTCTGGCGGCCTGGAAGCGCTGAAACGGGATAACCAAGTGCCTTTTGGAGTGCTGGATGTGCCGGAATTCTATTTCATTGAGCCGAATCAGGAAACTTTTTATAGCGCCTATTTGTACTGGGTGCCTAATCACCGTTGGGCGCTTTCCGCCTCATGGCGCTACGAGGAATTCGAGGAGAAAGGCTGCTTATTATGCCAGCTTTTTGCGTCAATTCCTGCGCAACTGCAAACCATTTCTCTACCGCTGAAAATCCAGTATTTTGACCCTTCCGGCTTTTTCGCCGGATGGGGCATGGTTTATGTGAATCAGGACATTCAGCTCATTGATCCCCGTTCGCCACCCGGCGCGCCGCCAACTTTCCTGCCCACACAAAATGAAGAATTTACCCTGTTCGATGCTGGATTGGGTTATCGCCTGTCCAAGCGGCAGGGTATCATCACTCTGGAAGTGAAAAATTTGTTCGACAGACAGTTTTATTTCCAGGATTACACTTTTCAAACTGGAGGATTCGTCAGTCCCCTTTACACTCCAGAGCGGATGTTCTTTGGTCGTTTGATTCTTAATTTCTAGTCACGAATGAGGAAAAATCCAATGAATTGGACCGGTGTTGCAGTGCCTGTCGAGACCCTTTCCAACATTCAACCCAATACGATTCTTGTGGTTATATCTGATGATCAAGGAAAAGTCAGCGTCGTCAAGGTCGATCCTGAATCGGTGCCGACAGGGACCGCTATTTTAAGAGTGACCGCCACTGAAGATCAGCTACAAAGCGGATGCTGGGTGCGCACCAATGGTAGTTGGAAATGGAAAGACCCCTGCCCGTACTGAGATAACGCCTTGCCGAAATTAAAAACCCACATCCTGTCGGCGGTTCTGATCGCCGCCGCCACCCTTGGGATTACGCTGATTCTGACCAACCTGTCCTTTTTCGCCTTCATCGAACTGAAAGGACTCGATCTATTGTTCACCCTGCGCGGCCCGTTGCCCCCGCCTGAGAACATCGTCATTGTCGCTATCGATGAACCTTCCATGGCCGAAATCGGGCAGCAATGGCCCTGGCCCCGCAGTCTCCATGCACAATTGATCCAGAAACTCAATCAGGCCGGCGCCCGGGTCATCGGCTTTGACATTCTCTTTGCGGAACCTTCGACGCCCGCTGAAGATCAGGCGTTCGTCCGCGCCCTGCAAGACGCCAAAAATGTCGTGCTGGTCAGCGTGTTTTCTATCATCGATGACCCCTTGTTTCGCCACGCCACCCGGGTCAATCCCGCGCCAGCATTTCGGGATGCCGCGATCACCGGTCATCCATTAATCAACATTGACGCCGACGGCGTGGTGCGGCGGACACAATTGATGACTTTGGACATGCCCTCTTTTGCTTTGCAGGCGTTCCGGCGCTTCATTGGGAATCCGGCGGCAGCGATGGGCGTGCCTGAACAAAAGCGATTCAGCCCGCAGACGCTATTGCAGAACATGCTGATCAACTATCGGGGACCGGCGCGGACGATCAAAACGGTTTCCTACTATCAGGCTCTCGACTATGAGGGGATGCTGCCGCCCGGAATTTTTAGCGACAAGATCGTGCTGATCGGCTGGTCGCTGGAAGGGTCCACTGAACCGAACCGCCTGGCGGGCGATATATTCCTCACCCCGTTTTCCTGGGCGGCTGGCAGTGCTTTATCGGGCGTTGAGATTCAGGCCACGATCCTCAGCAATATTCTGGAAGGGCGGTTCATCCAGGAACTCGATTCCAACCAGCGCTGGCTTCTGCTGCTGGCGCTGGCGTTGACGCTGAGCGCATTCTTCGCCTGGATCGATCCAGTCGCCGCCCCACTCGCCGCTATCCTGTGGTCCGGTCTGTTATTGGCGCTGACCGAGTGGATCTTCGCCAAAGTTCATCTTTGGCTCCCGGTATTCTCTACGATCATCATTGTAGTTCTGACCTATAGCGGTCATTTGCTGGTTCGGACGCTGAACGCTGAACGCGAGCGTCGTCTTCTGCTGGAGAAAGTGAATCGTGAACTGGAAAGTCAAGTCGTCGAGCGCACTCACGAACTGGTCAATGCCCATCAGGAACTGAGCAAGCGACATGCTCTGCTGGAAACGGCCTACCGGGACTTGACGAACGCGCAACAACATCTCGTTCACTCAGAAAAAATGGCCTCACTGGGGATGCTGGTGGCCGGTATCGCTCATGAACTGAATAACCCGATCAGCTACGTTCACAGTAATCTGGAATTTATCCAAGACTATATCGAACGCCTCGCTGGAGTCGTTTCAGTGCCTGCCGTTCATCCTGACCCGTTGGGCGATACGCCCAGCAAAAGGACCACTCACCTTGAAACGACCCTGAAAACCTTACGGGAGTTGATCGCCAGTTGCCAGGAAGGCTCCGAACGGGTGAAAAAAATTGTGCTGGATTTGCGGACCTTTTCCCGAATCGATGATCTCGGCCTGGCTCTGGCCGACCTCCATGAGGGCATTGAGTCCACGCTCAATTTGCTGAGCCATCAGTATGGAGACCGGATTACTCTCCACCGTGACTATGGCTCTCTACCCTTGGTTGAGTGCTATCCGAGTCAGATTAATCAAGTCCTGATGAATCTACTGCAAAACGCTGCGCAAGCCATTCCCTATCGAGGCGATGTGTGGATTCGTACTGAAGCGCCAGGCGAATGGGTCAAAATTGTGATTCGAGATAATGGCGTAGGCATCGCTCAAGAGCATCTCAACCGCATCTTTGATCCCTTTTTCACCACAAAGGATGTCGGTATGGGCACGGGACTCGGCCTCAGCATCAGCTATGGCATTATTGAAAAGCATGGTGGGAAAATCCAGGTCAAGAGCAAAACCCATGAGGGAACGGAGTTTATTATTGAATTACCCCTGCGTTCACCAGGAAAAACGTATGAAACGTCATAACCTGCTTATCGTTGATGATGAGAAAGAAATTCTGCGCAGTCTTAAACTGACTTTTTCCGAAGATCATGAGGTCTTTACCGCATCGAGTGGCACCGAGGCCCTGGAAATTCTGCAACAACAGGACATTGCACTAATTATTACCGATCAGCGAATGCCGCAAATGACCGGTGTAGAACTGCTCAAACAAGTTATCCAGATTAACCCGCAGATTATTCGCATTATCCTGACCGGTTATACCGACACCGCTGCACTGATTGAAGCCATCAATCAGGGCCATATTTACCAGTACATCACCAAACCCTGGGAACGTCAGGATTTTCGCCTGGTGATCCGGCGGGCGCTGGAAACTTATGAACTGGAAATTGAAAATCGACGACTGCTCAAGGAACTGCAAGCGGTCAATGAACGGCTCAAGATTGAAAATACCTTCCTGAGAACTGAAATTAACAAGGATTTGCAGTGCGCCGAAATCGTGGGGCGCAGTCCGGCGATGCAACAGGTTTTCCAACTGGTCAACCGGGTCATCGGTAATTCGGCCACCGTGTTATTAGCTGGCGAAACAGGCACGGGCAAGACTCTGCTGGCCTGCCATATTCACTCGCAAGGCCCCCGCAAGGACCGACTCTTTATTGAGCAGAACTGTGGAACGCTGCCTGAAACCCTGTTGGAAAGCGAATTGTTTGGCTACAAACGCGGTGCTTTTACTGGCGCGGTTCAGGATCGCAAAGGTCTGTTTGAAGTCGCCGACGGCGGAACGCTCTTTCTGGATGAAATCAGCGAAATGAGTCCGATGTTACAAGTCAAATTGTTGCAAATTCTCCAGGACGGGCGATTTCGGCGGGTGGGCGATAATGAATATCGACAGGTCGATGTACGCATCATCGCAGCGACGAATAAGAATCTACCGGTTGAAATTCAGCAGGGCCGGTTCCGCCAGGATTTGTATTACCGAATTAATGTCTTTCCCATTTATCTGCCGCCCCTGCGGGAACGTACCGAGGATATTCCTCTATTGGCCGATTATTGCCTGAAAAAAAAGCAGCACAAACTGAGAATTTCGGTGCATGGTTTTAGTGAAAAATCGCTGCAAGCACTCTGCGACTATGACTATCCTGGCAATGTGCGGGAATTGGAAAATCTGGTCGAACGCGCCTTGATTTTAAGTACTGGAGATCAAATTGAACCGGGTGAATGGCTGCCGGTTTCCATGATCGATACTGGCCATCGGTCCCGACTGGAAAAAATGGAACAGGCTGAAATTCGGCGGTTGCTGGAACTGCATCAAGGGAATCTCAGTCTGGTCGCCAAGGATTTGGGCATTAGCCGCACGACGCTGTGGCGCCGGATGAAGGATTATCGATCACTGGATTAGGAAATCTCCACGTTTCACTTTGAAACACGTCAAATTCCCACTGTTTCAAAACTCAATCGCCGCACCTGCGAAATCGGATATCTTGTACCCCTCCCCTTTTTTATCAATTTGTTTTTCCCAATAATTCTTCAAAAAACCTCACCTGCGCCGGCTTGTTGTCTGTCAATCCCCTTGGCTTGGATTTTGCCAAACTGGTCATTAGATAGCTTCCACTTTGGCTATCGATTTAACTCATAAAAATGACATCAGAAGGGGGAAAGTCATGGCATTTGGCAATTACGCCCGGCAACTTCGCGAACAACAGCGTCGAGCCAGTCATCGTTACTCGGTTCGACAAACCGCCCAGCGCATTGGCGTGGAACCGGCTTATCTCAGTAAGGTAGAACGTGGCAATGTTCCACCGCCCTCCGAGGATACGATTCGGCGCCTGGCGGCGGATTTGGGGGAAGACGCCGATTTATTACTGGCGCTGGCCGGTAGGGTGGGGAGTGACATCCGAAAAATCATTATCCAGCGCCCCATCCTGTTCGCTGAACTGATCCGGGCGTTGAGCGATGTCACCGATGACGGCTTGGCGCACCTGGTGCGCAAGGCCCGCAACGGGCAGTTTTAACGTCATCCACGTATCCCAGCCTCCTCCGCAAAGAAGATACTCAGACATCCCCAA
This sequence comes from Pseudomonadota bacterium, assembly GCA_022709365.1. Lineage (GTDB taxonomy): Bacteria > Pseudomonadota > Gammaproteobacteria > Competibacterales > Competibacteraceae > UBA2383. The sequence goes on along the minus strand of JAKLIY010000030.1, from coordinate 13,507 downwards.
CGCCCTGGGTGATCAAGATCTTTGTCAGCAAGCGCCTTAGCCGGTTAGAAGCCGGCTCTACCTTACGGCGGCGATCCGGTATAACCTTCTCAGGAAATCACCAGATCCCTGTCCCGCCGGCCCGAACCGACCATGCATTCCGAATTCGTCACCTCCCTGTTCGCCTGGGTTGCTGCCCACCCTGGCTGGATGAGCGCTGTCATCTTCATTTCAGCGATGGCCGAGTCGCTGACCATCGTCGGCGTGATCATCCCCGGCGCCCTGGTCATGTTCAGTCTGGGCGCGCTGATCGGCCTCGGCCACATCGATTTCTGGACTGCCTACTGGTGGTCGACCTGGGGCGCGATCATCGGCGACGCCATCAGTTTCTGGATCGGACGAGTCTTCCACCAGCGTATCCGGCGAGTCTGGCCATTCACCAAGCGCCCGGAAATGATCACCCGTAGTGAAGAATTCTTTCGTGCGCATGGTGGTAAGAGCGTCCTGTTCGGACGCTTTTTCGGCCCGGTACGCGGCACCATTCCCACCGTGGCCGGGATGATGGATATGCGCTGGCGCGACTTTATGGTCGCCAACGTCATTTCCGGGATTCTCTGGGCGCCGGTCTATCTGTTGCCAGGCATGGCCTTTGGTGCATCGCTGGACATCGCCTCGCGGGTCGCTGGACGACTGGCCGTACTCATCCTGATTATTGTCGTGTTGCTGTGGTTGACGACCTGGCTGGTCAAACATGCCGTGCGGCTCTTCCAGGCTCACGCTACCGACTGGTTGCAGCGCTTCACTGTCTGGAGCCAGGGCCGGCGCTTCATTGGTCCAATCAGCACCTCGTTGCTCGATCCCCGTGGAAACGAACTGCGCGGACTCATGACATTGGCGGTACTGCTGCTGGGCAGCGTGGTCTTGCTCAGTCTGAGTTTCAGCGCCGCCGGCCAGCAGTTGCCCAGCGGTCTGGATCAAAGCCTTTACCATTTCTTCCATGAGTTGCGCACCCCCTGGGTCGATGCCCTGATGGTGTTCACCACCGAACTGGGCGACTATCAGGTGTTGCTGCCATTGAGCCTGGTGGTGTTCCTCTGGCTGATCTGGCGACGCAATCACTCGGCGGCCTGGCACTGGCTGGCGGCGCTGGGCTTCGGCATGGCTACCAATCTGCTGTTTCGCTGGTTGCTGCCGGTGGCCAGTCCCGACCAGGCGACACAGGGCATCATCGGCTATTCCTTTCCCTCCAGCCATGCCACGTTCAGCACGCTGGTCTTCGGCTTTCTCGCGGTACTGATCGCTCGGGAAATCCCCCCAGCCCGGCGCTGGATGGTCTATCTGGCGGCGGCGTTCATGATCGTCCCTATCGCCTTCGCCCGGTTGTATCTGGGTATCCACTGGCTGACCGATACGCTGGCAGGCCTGTGCCTGGGACTGATCTGGGTCGCCGTGCTGGGCATCGCCTACAACCACCATCCCAAGGCGGCTCTCCACTGGCGCGGGTTGCTGGCCTACAGCGTGATCGCCCTGCTGGCCACCGATCTGCTGCATGCCAGTCTCGACTATCGAGAAGATTTGCAACGCTATCAACCGCAGATCGTGCTGCATGTGCAGACGCAGGATCAGTGGCGGGCCGGCGGTTGGCGAGAACTGCCGCAGCAACGGCTCGATTTTCGCGGTCAACGTCGACAGGATTTGACCCTGCAATGGGCGGGAACCCGCGAACAGGTGGAGCAGCAGTTGCAGGAAGCGGGTTGGCAACCGGCGCCGGGACTGGATTTGAAAGGTCTGTTGCTCTGGTTAAGCCCGCAGGTTGAATTGCAGGAACTGCCGGTTCTGCCGCAGTTGCATAATGGTCGCGAGGATGAGTTAACCATGGTGCGTTACGGTGATGATCCGACTCGTCGCTGGCTGGTGCGGTTCTGGGATGTCGGCGCACGGTTGCAGGAAGGTGATATGCCTATCTGGATCGGCAGCGTCAGTCAGCAGCAACGGGAACCCCGGATGCGGCTGTTTACCTTCGCCCTGGATGATCCGTTGACTGACATTCCGGCCGATTTGCTGGCCCCAGCCTGGCGAGGGTTGCATATTCAGCAGGTCATGGGTTCCAATTCCGGCGAACCGATCACCCTGATTGCCGACTGAGAGAGTCTACCCATGTTGATGAGAGCCGAGACGTCCTGCCTGCTGGTCGTGGATTTTCAGGAACGACTAATGCCGGCCATTCACGATGCCGACCGCACCCTCGCCAACGGCGCCTGGCTGATCCAAATCGCCCAGCGGCTGGAGGTGCCGGTGCTGGCCTCGGAGCAGTACCCGAAGGGTCTGGGCCACACGGTCGCAGCGATCCGCGAGCTGTTGCCGGCGGAGGCGTTCATGGAAAAGCTGCACTTCTCCTGCGCCGCTGACCGGGATTGTATGCGGCGCATCGACGCCCTGAATCGTGGGCAGATGGTCATTATTGGCGTAGAAGCCCATGTTTGCGTGTTGCAAACGGTGCTGGACTTACGGGCGGTGGGCAAGGAAGTGTATCTGGTCGCTGATGCAGTATCCTCCCGGTCGCCACGCGATGTGGAACTGGCGCTGGAGCGGATGCGGGCCGAGGGGGTGCGGGTGGTCAGCCGCGAGATGGTCGCCTTCGAGTGGCTGCATCAAGCCGGCACAGATCAATTCCGGGAGATCAGCCGGGAGTTTTTGCGGTAGGAAACCGCCTCAGCATCCCAGGGCGTTGCCCTGGGCTAAAATTAGCCCGCCCCTTTAGGGCTTAACGGCTTGACATCCTCCCCACCGTAAACGACGGGGATGATCTGGCTCCCATGCTCCAGCGTGGGAGTCCCTGCCTAGTTGCAATGCTTCAACGTCACGGGCCGCTGGGGCGGTTCAGACCGCATTCCCACGCTGGCGTGTGGGAACGCGAACTTGTCAAAAATTGAGTAATCTCCATGATTCGCATTGATTTTCTCCTCCCCCGCCGTGCCTGCATCGCCGTCCACATCGGCACCGTCACCGTTGGCGGCGACGCGCCGATCGTGGTGCAGTCGATGACGAATACCGATACCGCCGACGCTGAAGCCACCACCGTTCAAGTCGTGGAACTGGCCGAAGCCGGTTCGGAACTGGTACGGATCACCGTCAATACCGAGGAAGCCGCTGCCGCCGTACCGGTCATTCGGGAACGACTGGCGATGCGCGGCGTCACCGTTCCGCTGATCGGCGATTTCCACTTCAACGGCCATCGCCTGCTCAGTAAATATCCCGCCTGCGCCGAGGCATTGGATAAATACCGCATCAATCCCGGCAATGTCGGGCGCGGCAAGAAGAAAGATGAGCAGTTCGCGACGATTGTGGACATCGCTTGCCGCCACGCCAAGCCAGTGCGCATCGGCGTCAACTGGGGCAGCCTCGATCAGGAATTGGCGGTGCGCTTGATGGATGACAATGCCCGGTTGCCGGAGCCGAAACCGGCGACCGAAGTGATGCACGAGGCGATGATTCGGTCAGCGCTGGAGAGCGCGCAACGAGCGGAGGAGATCGGTCTGCGCCATGATCAGATCATTCTGTCGGTGAAGATGAGCGGCGTGCAGGATTTGATCGCGGTCTACCGCAAGCTGGCGGCGCGCTGTGATTACCCGCTGCACTTAGGCTTGACCGAAGCCGGCATGGGCAGCAAGGGCATCGTCGCTTCCACGGCGGCGCTGGCAGTGCTGTTGCAAGAAGGCATCGGCGACACGATCCGCATTTCCCTGACCCCGGAACCGGGCGGCGACCGGACGCAGGAAGTGATTGTCGCTCAGGAAATTCTGCAAGCGATGGGTTTGCGCTCCTTCACTCCTCAAGTGACCGCCTGTCCTGGTTGTGGTCGGACGAGCAGCGACTATTTCCAGCATCTGGCTCAGGATATTCAAACGTATCTCCGCCAGCAGATGCCCCTATGGCGCGAGCGTCATCCGGGGGTTGAAGAACTCAAAGTGGCGGTAATGGGCTGCGTGGTCAATGGCCCCGGCGAAAGCAAGCAGGCTAACGTCGGCATCAGCCTGCCGGGAACCGGGGAAATTCCCGTCGCGCCGGTTTATGTGGACGGCGAGAAGACTGTCACCCTGAAGGGCGAGACCATCGCCGCCGAATTCCAGAAAATCGTCGATGACTATGTGATTCGGCGTTATCCGGTTAACGGCTAACGGCTAACGCATCCCATGATCGATTCCGCCGCCCATCCGCGCCCATCGCCGTATAGGGTCGAGGATCACCTGCGGCAGATTCTCAAGCTGCTGGAAAAGCATCGGCTGGTCGAAACGCTGGTGGACCGCGACCGTGCCAGTCCCCGTCATGAACTCATCGAATCGCTGGTGCATCGCCAGCATCTGGTCGAACTGCAACTCAAACTCCGCAGCCTGCACCCGGCGGATATTGCCTACATTCTGGAAGCGTTGCCGCTGGAAGACCGGTTGCTGGTCTGGCGGCAGATGCCGGATGATCAGGGCGGCGAGGTGTTGCTGGAAGTTTCCGACGCGGTGCGGGATTCGTTGATTGAAGTGCTGGACCGACCCGCGCTGGTCAAGATGCTGAGTCAACTCGATGCCGATGATCTGGCGGATTTGGCCGAAGCGATTACCGAGGATGTGCTGGCGGAAGTCCTCCAGACGCTCAACGCCCGCGACCGCGACTGGCTGCAAACCACCCTGGCCTATCCCGAAGATCAGGTCGGTCATCGAATGAGTCAGGACATCCTCACCGTGCGCGAGAGTCAGCGGGTTGAGCAAGTCTTATGGTTGCTGCGTGGCCGAGAGGAGCTGCCGCCCAACACCGACTGCCTGTTCGTGGTCGATGCCCGTCATTTGTTCAAGGGCGTGTTGCCTTTGCCAGCGCTGCTGCTCAATGACCCGCAGAAGCACATTGCCGAGTTGATGATCACCAATCCCGTACTGTTTGGCCCGACTGATAACGCTGACGAAGCCGCCCGCGCTTTCGAGCGTTACGATTTAATCTCAGCGCCGGTGATCAATGACCGGGGCAAGCTGGTGGGTCGGCTGACGGTGGATGAAGTGATGGACTACATCCGCGAGGAGTCGGAAGAGGATGTGCTGAACATGGCCGGTTTGCGCGGCGATGAAGATCTGTTCGCGCCGATCTGGGACAGCGCCCGTAACCGCTGGCTGTGGTTGGGGGTCAATCTCTGCACAGCCTTTATCGCCTCGCGGGCCATTGGCCTGTTCGAGAATGCCATTGCCCAGATTGTGGCGCTGGCAACGTTGATGCCGATCATCGCCGGCATCGGCGGCAATTCCGGTAATCAAACCACCGCCCTGGTGGTGCGCGGCCTAGCGTTGGGCGAGATCACCCCGGAAAACACCTGGCATCTGGTATTCAAGGAACTCGGGGTCGGCTTGCTCAATGGCCTGGTCTGGGGGGTGACAGTGGGCCTGTTCGCCTACCTGCTGTATTGGAACCTGCCGCTCGGTGAGGTGATGGCGGCGGCGATGGTGTTGAATTTATTGCTGGCGGCGCTGATGGGCGTCGCTATTCCCCTGACCCTGCATCACCTGGGCCGCGATCCGGCCATGGGGTCGAGCGTACTGCTGACCTTTATCACCGATGGCATGGGATTTTTCATCTTTCTGGGACTGGCGACGGTGTTTTTGTTGTAACTGCGGATCGGCGTTGACGCCGTTCGCTGGAGAGAGTTACGCATGCTTCGATTGCTGCTGGCTGCCGCCTTTGCCACTGCCCTGAGCGGTTGCGCGACGCTGGACGGTTTGGCCAGCGCCCCGACGGCTGACGCCCCGCGTGTTCCGCAACCCATCACTGCTCCACCCACTCCTGCAACGACGGGCAAGCCCAGCCCAGCGAATCCGGCGTTTATTGAAGAACGCGCCCGGCAAGCTTACGAAACCGGCCGCTGGGACGTGGCGGAAGGCTATTATTTACAACTGACCCGCCTGAACCCGGGCGATGCCGAACCCTGGTTTCAACTGGGCAACCTGTACGCGGAACAGGGGCGGCTGGATTCGGCGCAACGCGCCTATCGAGAATCGCTGCGCCGCCGCGATGATGCGCGAACCCTGCATAATCTGGGACTGGTGCAGGTCAAACTGGGTATCGGCGCCCTGCGCGAATCACAACAACGCTTGCCGCCCAACGATCCAGCGCGTCAGGACACCCGCGAATTGCTGCGGACGCTGCTGGAAACAGCGTTACCGTAAGAAATGACTGGGGAGTGAATGCCATGTACCAACAAATCCTGTTTGCTGCGGATTTTTCCGAAGAAGCCTTGCGGGTTGGAGAACGCGCCCGGGAAATCGCACGAAAATGCGGAGCGCAATTAAGTCTGATTCATGTGGTTGAGGACGTGACCATCAGCTTGGGCGGGGGCTATGAATTGCTGCCCGTCCTCCCCGATTTGCCTGACGAAGCGTTGCTCCAGGAAGCACGAAATACGCTAGGTGAACTGGCACGGCGGCTGGATGTAGCGGACGCCAGCTTATGGGTGGTCAACGCGATTTCCACCAAGGAAGGCATTCTCGGCGCCGCTAAGGATCACCACATCGACCTGATCGTGGTCGGCAGCCATGGTCGCCACGGGCTAGCCTTATTACTCGGTTCGACCGCCAACGCCGTCCTGCATAGCGCGCCGTGCGACGTGTTGGCGGTGCGACTGTGATCTGCAGAATCGCGAACCCTTAACCCCGCTTCCCTTTGAGCGGTTCGGGACTCGGCGCGACATCGACGGACACTTTCATCGCATGTTTGCCGCCGCCCGTCACCACTCCCCGCAAGGGGGCCACATCGCCGTAATCCCGGCCCCAGGCCAGCGTTACATGTTTTTCCCGGGGCATACAGCAGTTGGTGGGATCGAATTCCGCCCAACCCACCCCCGGCACATACACCGCCAGCCAGGCGTGTGAGGCATCCGCGCCGATCAGCCGGGGCTGGCCGGGCGGCGGCAGCGTTTCCAGATAGCCGCTGACATAACGCGCCGCCAGCCCCAACGCCCGCAGGCAGGCAATGGCCAGATGGGCGAAGTCCTGACAGACGCCGCGCCGCTCGCTGAGTACTTCATTGAGCGGAGTAGCGACGGTGGTAAAGTGCGGGTCGTATTTGAATTCGCGGTAAATCCGCTCATTCAGATCCGCCATCGCCTCCAACAAAGGCCGACCCGGTGTAAAACTGGGTTCCGCATATTCCCGGAACTCCGGCTGAATCGCCACAAACGGTGAATTCAAGCTAAACAACCGGGCCTCGATGATTTCCGGGTCCGGGTCTTCCCGCAACATCTGCCGGGCCTGCTCCCAGGGCGGCGATACACTGGACTCATCAAACGGCCGCTCATCCAGCACCCGCACTTCCGTAGCGACCGTGACTTCCAGCCGATGGTGAATATCCTGGATGGCGAAGTACAGCACCCGATTGCCGAAGAAATCCACCCGCTCCACAGAGAGCGCCGGTCGCGGTTTGATCCGAATCTGACTGGGCCGGTACAACTGCCAGGGCGTTTCTCTCGGCAGCAACTGCGCTTCGTTGTGGCACAACACGACGCCGCTGCTGTACTGGTAAAGGGTACGGTGGGTGATCGTGTATCTCATAAGTTCGTGGCTAATACCATGGAATGGCGTGGTCTCCGGTGCAGCACCCAGTTAGGCGAGTTGAGCGTCGAAGCTTTAACTTTGGGTGTTCTTACGGTTCATTTCTCTTTCGAGAATTTCTTTAACGAACAAGGGGATTTCTTTATCAAGCGCATGTGCTTCAGCTTTAAGTTTCTCGTAGATATTTACTTCTTGACCCTGCCAGATGAGATCAAGCCGTCGAATTTGTCGCATAGCGACATGAGAATAATTTTCGGGATATGCCCAGTAACAGGTTAAGCAAACTGTTCTGTCTTTAATGTTGTTCCAATTTTCACAATGCTCACAAGACCACGATTTTGCACGATTTGCAGAACCTGAAAGTAGCATGAAATCTTCTGGTTTAAGTTCGTTTTCTTCCCCATCACCACCGACTTCGTAGGGGATACGATGGTCAATTTGTAGTTCACGCTCATCAATTTCTTCGAGATAGATAAAACATTTACAGCCATATTTATCAACTAATGCTTCTCTGATCTTTTTAGATAAGCCAGTTCGTCCTGATAACTTTCTAAATCGTTTGTTTTTCACATCACTAAAACGGTATGCAGCAATCTTTCGCCCATCAGAACCTGTAACCCTGAAAGTTTCAATTGGAATACCATGCTCTCGCACATCACGGACTGCTCGTGGTTGATGATTATAGCCATACTTATCTTTTAGTTCTTCCGTTGTGATAAATCCATATTCCAAAATATGGTCAATAACAGTTTTAGGGCGTTTCGCTGTAACGGAATGACAGAGATCAAGAAAATCTTTTGAGAGTTCAGACATATTAGGTATGGGGTTCGAGCAACATAAGTTGTTGGATACGAAAATGTCGATTGCTTTCAGTAGATTTTTTAGAAAGCTTTTCGATCAAATTTCGTGAGAGATATAGAGATTCATGAGTAATTTCATCACGTCCAAGTAAAGTCGCTTGGCTAGAACGGCCTGCATCTAACTCAATGTGGGTTAGATCAAGAAAAGCAGGTAATGTTGCACCGAATGTTTTATCTCCTCTTCGCCCATCATAGCTAACAATGTAACGAATTCCTCTTGAATTTAGTTCTTCAAGAGCGGTGAGAAAATCATTATGATCAATTCCTGATAAGTAACGACAATCTTTATCACCACAAACTCCTTGATAAGGAGGATCCATATAAATAAGGTCGGTTTTTTGAGATTTAGCTAAAACATCTTTATAGTCATCTGAAGAAAATTTAACTTTCCCTTTCAACAAACTAGAAACACCGAAAATATTTGTACGCATAGTTTTTGGCCGTGTCCCACAACGCCTTTTATCTGGACTTTGGTTGAATAAGCCTTCTGAATTATAACGTACTGAACCTTTGACACATCGAGCTAATAGGTACAAAAAAAGACGGGGGTCTTTTGTATGGTTAAAATCTTCACGCACTTTATAATAGTGTTCAAAGGAATTATGATGTTGTGCATTCCAAATTTGTTCATAAAATGAAGCAATGTCGTTAGGAGATTCTACAATCAGTTGTAGCAACTCAGATAGAGGTTTATTTAAGTCATTAATCCAGTAATTTTTTGCTAACTGGTGTTCTGCAGCAGCAATGCTAATTGCAGCGGAACCTGCGAATGGCTCAATTAAGTAGTCTATATCTTTTGGTAGATAACGCAAAATAATAGGAGCCAAGTTACGCTTGCTACCTTGATATTGAATTGGATGGGGGGGGGACATTTGACTGTTACAGTTATCTTGAATGGTTTGTAGAGAATTGCCTAACGGTTGAACTCAGGCCGCGGTCCGTCACGTCAGGGACGTCGAGCCTGCAGCGAATGGTCAGCCCTCAACGCACCAATTTTTCAAATATTTCTACAAGCCATGTGCCGTGGTTCGATACCAGATACCCAAGCGTGGCGACATTGAGCAAGAGCGTAAACCAGAACACCGAACGAAACGACTGCTTACTGGATTTATGCCGAAGCAACTGTTGGGCAAACAACGCACCTGGCCAGCCACCAAGTAAAGCGAGCGTATGCAGCGTATTTTCCGACGTGCGCTGCCCACCCTTCTGCGCCGCCGACTTGTCAAAAAAATAGAACGCAAAGGTGAGCATGCTCATACCCAAGTACAACCAAAGAACGTGGCGCGGAAGAATTCCCAGCGCAACGATGGCAGCGACCACAAGCAAGAACAAAGCGGCAAATACAAATGCCTTTGCCGCCGGACCGAGAGAGAACCCTGACTTGAGCAACTGAATGCTTTCTGCTCTGCCCCGCCCTTGCGCGTCACGGGCCTCGATGTAACTGACTTCCGTTCCAATTGCAGGTGTTCGCAAACCGCTGGGAAAAGCTTTGATGTGAACGAAGACCTGCTTCGCACCAGACGACGGCTCAATGAACCCGAAGCCCTTGTCTTCTTTCCAACTAACTACTTTTCCAAACTCGCGCATTGCTTCGCCTTTGAGGGTTAACCCCATCGTAATACTCTCACAAGCGATTGTCTTTCCTATCCAATCTTTCATCCATACGCATACCTCATCTCATGGCCGCATCGTGATCAATTGTTGAGGAACCTCGGCATGGCTGAAATGGCTGTGGGTGAGGGCGTCGGACAGACCCAGCAGCGGTTTCTGCACAGCGTCCAGCAACCGGAGCAGTTCAGCACTGGAACGGGTGCTGTCGTGGGACAACGTCGCCAGCGCCGCAATGTCGGCCAGTTGCAAAGTAGAGAGCGCTTCCAGAACCAGCCGTTCCTCAGCGCTGCGGTAGGGAGAGCCGTCGGATTGTTGCAGCCGACCGATATGCCGTTGCAGCCGCCGCAGTTGGTAACCGACCGAGCGGGGATTGCCCTCGTCGAACAACAGGAGGTCGATAATGGCGGTCGGATGCAGCGCGGAACGGTAGCGACGGCGATAGGTGGTCAGGTTATCGGTGATGGTCAGCACCACCTCCCAGAGCGGCACTCCGGGATTGCGGGCGGTGATGAAGGCTAATTTGAACAAATCCAGCGTGCGCACTACCCGCTCCAGGTAGCGGCCAATGTCAAAAAACAGCCAGCCCTGATGATGCGGCATGGTTTCATTGTTCAGCCCGGAAAACGCCGCGACCAGGATCAGTTCCTCCTCCAACAGTTCGCGCGCCTGCCGGGCGCTCAGATGAGAAGGCAGTTCCTGAATCCATTGCTGCAAGCGGTTCAGCAACCGCCAACTGTCATCGCCCAGGTGATTGCGCACCGCCCGGCCGGTTCGGGACAAACCGTTGAAGATCACTTGCAGACTGCCCGGATGCTCGGTATCCACGAGGAGATTCAACAGGGCCTCGCGCAACGCGAAGAAGCGGGCGCGCGGCGATTCCGCCACCGGCGGCACCGGGATTTCCAACGCCTCGAACAGATCGTCCAGACAGCGCTCATCCGTATTGTCCTGTTCCCACTCCAGCAACCGGCCCAGCGCCTCCCGCAACAGTCGGGCGGTGCCATCCAGTCGTTCGCCGTAGCGGCCCAGCCAAAACAGATTATCAGCGACCCGACTCGGCAGATCACTGCCGTCGCGGGTGACCACGATGGGACCGTGCGCCTGCCGCAGCAGGCTGACGTGGCGTTGCGGGGTCGGCGCCAGCACCCACCAGTCCTTGCTGATCCCGCCCTTTTGCAGCGCCGCCTGCAAGGTATCCATCCCGGAGGAAACCCGGGCCAGCCCGCCCGGCATCACCCGGTAGCCGGCATCCTCCGCCACGGCGAAGCCGCGCAACATCACCGGGCGCGGTGTCAGCCGACCTTCCTCCAGCACCGGCGCAGTGGACAGCAACGACGGGGTCTGAGCCACGAACAAATAGGGCTGGGCTTGAATTCGCTCGATCAGTTGGGCGCGAGCGGCGGCGTCCAGTTGACGGCCTTCCCAGTGCGATCCGCCCGGCAAGATCGAGCGCACGAGCAAATCGTCCAGGTTCGCCATGACGTAGTCACAGTCGCCGGGTTGGCCGCACCACCACGTCTGTAGCGACGGTAATTTCAGATCTTCGCCCAGCAATTGTCGGCATAACAGCGGCAGAAACGGCGCCAGTCCGGGATTTTCGATGATACCGCTGCCGAGGGCGTTGGCCAGAACGACATGACCGCCGCGCGCCGCCTGGAGCAGACCGGGAACACCCAGCAGGGAATCACCGCGCAGTTCCAGGGGATCACAGAAGGCGTCGAGCACCCGCCGCAAAACCACGTCCACCGACCGCAGCCCGCCGAGGGTTTTCAGCCAGACCCGGCCATCACGCACCACCAGATCTTCGCCCTCGACCAGACTCAGCGACAGGTAGTTAGCCAGATAGGCGTGTTCAAAATAGACCGGGCTGCTGGGGCCGGGAGTCAGCAACACCACATGCGGATTTTCGGGATGATGTCGAGACAGTCCGGCCAACGTGGCGCGTTCGGTTTCCAGGAAGCTGGCCAGCCGGCGCAACGGGGCGTCGCGATACAACATCGGCAGCGCCCGCGCCAGGGTGATGCGGTTTTCCAGGGTGTAGCCAGCGCCGGAGGGCGACTGGGTGCGGTCGCCATAGACGCGAAACACGCCGTCTGGCCCGCGCGCCAAATCCACGCCGTGGAAGATCAGCCGACGGTTGCCATCGGGCAGCGAGCGATGGCAGGGATGCAGAAACCCGGGATGGGCATAAACCAGTTCGGGCGGCAGCCAGCCCTGGCGGATCGCCAGCCGCCGGTCATACAGATCGATCAGCAGCGCGTTCATTAACCGCGAGCGCTGTTCCAGTCCCTCAGCCAGCGTCGTCCATTCCTCACCGGTCATTAATAGGGGGATCGGATCGACCAGCCATTGCCGTTGCGGACCCTGCGGATCGTCATAAGTGTTGTAAGTGACGCCATCGGTCTGTAGCAGGCGCTGGACTTCGCCATGCCGGCGCTCCAGTTCATCGCCACCGATTTCCTCCAGCGACTGAGCCATGGCTTGCCAATGCGGCCGCAACACACCGGGCGCTGAGCACATCTCGTCATAGCCGGACTCGGCGACCGGGTAGTCGGTGAGCAGGGTTTCGCTGGGTGATTCCAGTTCTTCTTCCGAGCAGGCCACTGCGGCTTGAGTCATGAAAGTCTCTGCTGATTGGTGCGGCGCAGGCGGTGAGCCAGCACTCGCATAACCCGGATGGCGAACAGGGGCGTGTGCTGGATCAGGGTCAGAAAGTGCTGGCGCGTAATGGGCGTGAGCAGGCAGTCGGTGCGGGCGATGGCGGTGGCGCTGCGCGGCCGATCTTCGATCAGCGCCATTTCGCCCAGAATGTCACCGGGACCGAGCATTTCCAGCCACTGGCTGTCAATCAGAATCTCCACCTGGCCTTCAACCACGATGTACAGGATATCGCCGGGATCGCCCTCCTGAAAAATGGCCTGGCCGGCAGCAAAGGACTGATGTTCTTCAGTTCTGTTGAAAATATCCTGCATATCCATGGGGGTTGCTCGTCATGCGGTAAATCGACCGGGGGTTGCCTACGCCGGGGCCGGTTGGCGGGTCAAAAGGATGAGCAGCAGTTTAGCCGACTTTGCCGGATTCGGGATAGCGGGGATATATTGCGAAACATGGTCATCAGGAGAAACCCCATGCGTTTTTTCACCACTGCCGGGCCGGTCAATCCAGCCAAGCACTACAGCCTCAATCCACTCCATCGGATGGATCTGGACACCCTCCTACCCTTGATTGAGCAGGAAAAATATTTTGTTCTCCACGCACCCCGGCAGATGGGCAAGACCAGTTGCCTGCTGGCGCTGGTCCAGTTTCTCAACGGAACCGGACGCTATCGGTGCGTCTACGCCAATCTGGAGATCGGCCAGGCGGCGCGGGAGGATGTCGCGGCGGCGATGCCCGCGCTGTTGAATGAGATCGCCGAGCGTGCGCGGTTGATTCTGAACGACCCGTGGCCGGCCAGCCGCTGGCCGACCTTGTTGCGCG
>JAKLIY010000003.1 GCA_022709365.1 Pseudomonadota bacterium | reverse complement strand
GCAAGATTCGTGCACGTATAATTGACTGGCGTGCTAATCAAATATTGAACGTATTGCTGTTTGGTTATCATGTCGAGATTATACCAAAACAATCAACAACCTGGAACTCCAAGCGAAAGTCCTGTGAACATCAGGTGATGCTGGAGGCCGAGACGCTGGGTCTGCAACGCGGGTTTCCCACGGTCGGCCCGGAGGCGGTGATCGGCATTGAGATCAATCCCTACGCGGCGGAACTGGCGCGGCTGACGGTGTGGATTGGGGAGATTCAATGGATGCTGGGACATGGCTACAGTTTGAACGATCAGCCGATTTTGAAACCGTTGAATTCCATTGAATGCCGGGATGCGTTGCTGGATATCCCTCCTGAATTCCCCCCCTGCCAAGGGGGGGTGTCCCAAAGGGACGGGGGGGTCTTGCCGAACGTGTCGAACCACCCCGGCGCTACGCGCCCCCCCTCCTTGTCCAAGGAGGGGAGTTGCGTGCAAGAAGCCACTTGGCTCAAGGCAAATGTCATCGTGGGCAATCCGCCGTTCCTGGGCGGGGGGAAGTTACTCCGGGAACTGGGCGATGAGTATGTCGGAACTCTGCGCCAGACCTACGCCGGTCGGGTTCCGGGCGGTGCCGATCTCGTCTGCTACTGGTTTGAAAAGGCGCGGGCGCAGATTGAAGCGGGGCAAGCGCAACGAGCGGGACTGGTGGCGACCAACTCCATTCGCGGCGGCGCCAATCGCAAGGTGCTGGAGCGAATCAGGGAGACAGGCGCGATCTTCAACGCTTGGTCTGATCTGGAATGGGTCAATGAAGGCGCGGCGGTCAGAGTGTCGCTGGTGGGGTTTGGAGGTGGCGAAGCCGGAGGGATTTTGAACGGCCAACCGGTGGCGCAAATCTACGCGGATTTGACCAGTCCAGCGTCAGACCACGACAGAAGCAGTGATGACCTGACTCAGGCACAGCCGCTCAGGGAAAATGCGGATCGGTGCTTTCGTGGCACCACGAAAAACGGCCCCTTTGACATTCCTGGCGATCTTGCGCGTCAATGGCTCATGCAACCGAACTCGCATGGTCGGCCCAACAGCGATGTTTTGCACCCCTGGGCAAACGGTATGGATGTTACTCGTCGTCCGTCCGATACCTGGATCATCGACTTCGGCGTGAATATGCCTGAAGCCGAAGCGATGCTATATGAAAAACCTTTTGAATATGTCATTCAGCACGTTAAGCCAAACCGGGATAGAAGCCGGGATTTAAATTGCAGGAAATACTGGTGGCGATATGAACGTCCGCGTCCTGAATTACGCGCTTTTATAAAATTACTGACACGCTATATGGCGACTGTTATGGTTGCCAAGCACCGATTCTTTATTTGGATGGACTGCGATGTTTTACCAGATCAAAGACTGATTACCATTACCCGTGATGACGACACTACGTTCGGAATATTGCACTCACGATTGCATGAGTTGTGGTCATTAGGTGTTTGTAGCTGGCATGGGGTTGGTAACGACCCTGTTTATAACGGCACACTGTGCTTTGATACCTTCCCCTTCCCCACTGGCCTGACGCCCAACCTTCCCGCCAGCGCCTACGCCGACGATCCTCACGCCCAGGCGATTGCCGTCGCCGCCCGCAAGCTGAACGAGTTGCGCGAGAACTGGCTGAATCCCCCGCAATGGGTAAATCGGGTTCCCGAAGTCGTACCCGGTTATCCCGACCGCATCATCCCCAAGCCCGAACACGCCGCCGAACTCAAAAAGCGCACACTGACGAATCTCTACAATCAGCGCCCGGCGTGGCTGGATTATGCCCATCGCGCTCTCGATGAAGCCGTCGCCGCTGCTTATGGCTGGCCCGCTGATTTGAGCGATGATGAAGTCTTGCGCCGGCTGCTGACGCTGAATCGGGAGCGAACACGTTGACGCTACAGGAAATCCGCCATGCGCTTTTTCAATACTGAAGGGCCGAATGTCGCCGAAGATCATTACTCTCTGCCGCCGTTGGAGCGCTGGGATCTGGAACACATCCTGACCTTGATAGATCAGAAGAAATACTTCCTGCTGCACGCCCCCCGCCAGACCGGCAAGACCACCTGCCTGCTGGCGCTGGCCGATTATTTGAACCGGGAAGGTCGCTACCGGGCCGTCTATGCCAACATCGAAGCAGCGCAGGCGGCGCGTGAACGGGTGGAAGTCGGCATGGCGGCCGTCGTGCAAACGATTGCCAACGGCGCTCGCTGGTCGTTGCAGGACGAAAATGCGCAGACCCTGGCGCGGCAGGTGTTGCAGGAACAGGCGGCGCTGGTCGCGCTGGAAGGGTTTCTGACCCGCTGGTGTGAAGCATCGCCCTTACCCGTAGTCTTGCTGCTCGACGAAGTGGACGCGCTAGTCGGGGATACGCTGATTTCCCTGCTGCGGCAATTACGCGCCGGCTATCCGAAACGGCCGACCCAGTTCCCGCAGACGGTGATTTTGTGCGGCGTGCGGGACTTGCGCGACTACCGGATTCATGCGAGTTCGGAAAAGACTGCGATCACCGGCGGCAGCGCCTTTAACATCAAGGCGGAATCGTTGCGGCTCGGCGATTTCAACGGGGCAGAGGTCACCGCACTACTCCAGCAACATACCGCCGAAACCGGGCAAATTTTCACGTCCGAGGCGCTGGATGCGGTATGGACCTTGACCCTGGGCCAACCCTGGCTGATCAATGCCCTGGCCTATGAGGCGTGTTTCCGGATGCGCGACGGTCGCGATCGCAGCCAGCCGATTACCGTGGAACAGATCGATCAGGCCAAGGAGAATTTGATTTTGCGGCGGGTCACCCATCTGGACCAACTGGCCGACAAGCTGCGTGAGGCGCGAGTGCGGCGGGTCATCGAGCCGATGCTGGCCGGTGCAGCGCTCGGCGAAGTTCCCAATGATGATATTCAGTACCTGATTGACTTGGGCCTGTGCCGGATGACCAAGGATCAGGGCTTGACCATCGCCAATCCGATCTATCGGGAAGTCCTGCCGCGCACCTTGGCCTTTACCCCGCAAGCCTCCCTGCCGCAGATTACGCCAACGTGGCTCCATCCCGACGGCAGTTTGAACCCGACGCAACTCCTGGACGCCTTTTTGCGCTTCTGGCGGCAGCATGGGCAACCGTTACTCGGTAGCGCCCCCTATCATGAAATTGCGCCGCATCTGGTGTTGATGGCGTTCCTGCATCGCGTGGTCAATGGCGACGGGACGCTGGAGCGGGAATACGCCATTGGCCGGGGACGGATGGATCTCTGTCTGCGCTATGGGGCGGTGACCTTGGGCATCGAACTCAAGGTCTGGCGCGACGGGGAACCGGATCCCTTGACCGAGGGCCTGGAGCAACTCGATGGCTATCTGGCCGGGCTGGGGCTGAACAGCGGCTGGCTGGTCATTTTCGACCGGCGCAACGGACAACCGCCGATCCGGGAACGCACGTCCAGCGAGGAGCAGCCCAGTCCCCAAGGACGCCGGATCACCGTGGTCCGGGCCTGAACCCTTCTCATTTCTCTTAAAGGACCTGTACAAAAACTCCTGCAACCACCTGGTTTTTAAAATTATGGCTCTTCGAGGATTGTTGTGGAACCCACACCGTAGGTCGGGCAAAAGCGCAGCGTTGCCCGACCGGAATACTCCACAAGAAGTATCGAAGAACTAGGGGGGGTTCTTGGACAGCTTCCAGGCGCTACTACTCCTTTAGGAAGAGCGAAAAATCCACAACTAAAATTAGGATTGCTATATGACATCGCTGATGGATGGGCGTCAGGTAAGAAGTTTGCCAGCGCCTGATATGATTGTTTTTGAGGATTTGCCGGATGGCCGAACCGTTGGATGAAACCCGCGCCAGTCCTGGCACAGTGACCTGTCCGGGCTGTTTTCACCCGTGCGAGTGGGATGCGACCGCGGGGTGCCCGATCTGCAAGTATCGACCCCATGCGGATCGTTCTGCGGCGCTGCTGCCGGTCGGGACGCAACTGAAGGGCTACGTGGTCGGGGAAAAGCTGGGCCAGGGCGGGTTCGGAATCACCTATCGCGGCTTCGACGCGACCCTGATGATGCCAGTGGCGATCAAGGAGTATTACCCGAGCGAGCTGGTCGGGCGCTCCACCGACCGCAGTACGGTGGTGCTGAATTCGCACGAGCATGAGGAACCGTTCGGGCATGGGTTGAAAACCTTTCTGAAGGAGGCGCGCACGCTGGCGCAAGTCAAGCATCCGCATGTGGTGCGGGTCTTGAGTTACTTCGAGATGCACGGGACCGCCTATCTGGTGATGGACTACGTCGAAGGCGAGGATCTGGCCGCGTATCTGAAACGGCAACCAAACGGTCGGCTGCCGTGGCGCTCGGCGGTCGGACTGGTGTTGCCGGTGCTGGACGGGTTGCGGAAGGTACACGAAGCCGGGTTCATGCACCGGGACATCAAACCGGGCAACCTGTATCGGACCGATGAAGGATTGATTTTGCTGGATTTCGGCGCGGCGCGGCAGGTGACTGGCAGTCACACCCGTAGCATGCTGATCTTTACCAAGGGTTACGCCCCCTACGAACAATACCTGACCGGTCACTTGAACCGGCAAGGGCCGTGGACCGATGTCTACGGCATGGCGGCGACGCTCTATTTCATGCTGACAGCGCAACGGCCGCCCCCCGCGCTGGATCGCAAGCAGAATGATGTACTCCGCCAACCGGATTTGCTCGAACCCGCCCGCCATTTCGTCCCGGAGTTACCCCTCGCGCTCGACGCAGTGCTGGGCCAGGCGCTGGCGCTGGAGCCGGAACGGCGGTGCAGTCCATCGGGGAGTTCAAACAGCGACTGGAAGCCGTGTTGGCGGCGTAGGAGAGCGCAGAACCGCCACCGCTGAAACAGCGACTGGAACCGGTTTTGCCGGACGAAGAGAAGACCATCCTCCTGCCGCAGCAGCCGAGCGTTGACCGGGAACGACCAGCGTGGCCGTACCGGCGCTGGCGAGTGGTGGTGGTCGCCTTGGCATTAATCGGCTTGGTATGGGGTGGAACATGGATTGGGTTGCGATCCCCGTCAAAGCGATCCGAACCCCCGATTACGCCGGTTGCCCCGCCACCCATGGTGGAGACGCCGTCGGTGGTCAAGGCACCGCCAGTTGCAGAGACACTGCCAATGGTGGAAAAGCCGATGGCGGAAACGCTGCCGGTAGTGAAGACCCCGACTGCGGAGACACCGCCGGTGACCGAGACGCCACGGGTTGCGGAGACGTCGGTGGTGGTAACCCGTCCGTCATTGGAGCCGGAGATGGTGCCAATTTCCAAGGGTTGTTTTCAGATGGGCAGCCCGACTTCAGAGAAGGATCGGGACCAGGACGAGCGGCGTCATCCGGTTTGTGTCGAAGCTTTTGAGATCGGCAAGTACGAAGTGACGGTGGGGGAATTCAAACAGTTCACGAGCGCCACGGGCTACCGGACGGAGGCGGAACGAAATACCGGGGAGCAAGGCTGTTATGCCTGGAGCGCCACCGAGGGCAAGTGGGGCTGGCGTGCGGGCGTGGACTGGCGCCAGCCGGGCTACGAAACCAGCGACGCACACCCGGTAGTCTGCGTCAGTTGGAACGATGCGCTGGCCTATGCGGCCTGGCTCTCGAAGCAGACGGCGCGAACCTACCGGCTCCCGACCGAAGCGGAATGGGAATACGCAGCGCGGGCGGGAACGACGAGCGCACGGTACTGGGGGGATGACCCGGATCAAGCCTGCCGATATGCCAATGTTGCCGACCAGACCGCAGGTCCGGGAGGCCATGCCTGGCCGGTGAAGCATCAATGCACGGATCGATATTGGTATGCGGCGCCGGCCGGTTCCTTCCAGGCCAACGCCTGGAATTTGTCGGACCTGTTGGGGAACGCCTGGGAATGGACCTGTTCGGCTTACGACAGCCAGTACGGGGGGGCCGAGACCCGATGCGCGGAAAACAACGTCACGACAGCTATCGCGGTACGGGGGGGTTCCTGGTTCTACCGGCCGGCGTGGGCGCGCACCGCCAACCGGGACCCGAATGCCCCGTGGAGACGCCATCTCGACGGGGGGTTCCGTCTCGCCAGATCGCTTTAAGTCATTGATCTTAATATTATCGAGCCACCAAACCCGACACGGCCATCATGGATGCCCTGGACACCCTCGTCAGCATCGCCCTGGATCTAACCGCCGCCCTCAAGGCGCGAGATCGCTACGAGCGACTTGCTGGAGGCACTGGGCCGGGTCATCCCGTATGATGCGGCGGCGCTGCACCGCAGCGACGGGGATGCCTTTGTACCCCTGGCGGCCCGGGGGTTGGCCCCGGCGGCCATGGAGCGGCGCTACGTACTCGGGGACCATCCGCGCCTGGCGATCATCGCCCAGTCGCGGGAACCCGTGCGTTTCGCGGCCGATGACCCCCGGCCAGACCCGTTCGACGGCCTCCTCCTAGGGTTTGGCGCTCCCGCCCGGCGCATCCACGCCTGCCTGGGCTGCCCCCTGTACGGTGACGGTCGGCTCATGGGCGCTCTCACCGCCGATGCCCTGGATCCCGGCGCGTTCGATGCGCTGGATCAGGAATTTCTCCGGGCCGTAGGCGCCCTGGCCGGGGCCCAGATGCATACGGCCGATCTCATGGAGGCGTTGGAGCACACAGCGCGGCGGCAGGGGATGATCGCTCGCGACCTCCTGCGGGAGGCCGAGAGGCAACGCAGTTGGCAGCTTTTGGGCCACAGCGCGGTGATGGAGCGCCTCCGGGAGGAGATCCGGACGATCGCCGAATCCGACCTGACGGTCCTGGTCATGGGCGAAACCGGAGTGGGCAAGGAGGTGACCGTGCGGGCCATCCATGCGGCTTCGTCGCGTGGTGACGCCCCATTGCTCTATTTGAACTGCGCGGCCCTCCCCGAGACCCTGGCCGAGAGCGAGCTGTTTGGCCACACCAAGGGGGCCTTCACCGGCGCCCACCAGGAGCGGATCGGGAAGTTCGAGCTGGCCCACGGCGGCACGCTCTTTCTGGACGAGATCGGGGAACTACCCCTGTCGGTGCAGCCGAAGCTGCTCCGGGCCATCGAGAAGGGAGAGATCCAGCGCGTGGGTTCCAATACCCCGTTCCAGGTGGACGCCCGCCTCTTGGCCGCGACCAACCGCGATCTGAGGAGCGAGGTGGAGGCCGGCCGGTTCCGGGCCGACCTCTTTCACCGGCTCAACGTCTATCCGATCGTTGTCCCGCCCCTGCGCGAGCGGGTCGAGGACATCCCGCTACTGGCCGGTCATCTGGCCGAGCGGACTCGTCGGCGGCTGGGCCTCGGGGTGGTCCGAATCAGCCCGGAGGCATTGGACCGGCTCGCCGGCTACCGCTGGCCGGGCAACGTGCGGGAACTAGAAAATGTGCTCTGCCGGGCGATCCTCAAGGCAGCGTCTCAAATCCCTCGGGGTGATCCGGTCCAAATCACCCCCGTTCACCTGGGAGAGGATCTGGGAACCCCCCCGGCGTCCCTTCCAGCCGGTCTCCCGGACGGAGTCCTCGCCGAGCCGGTGGGGAGGAATCTCCATTGTGCAGTGGAAGAGTTTCGACGAGACCTGATCCGGCAGGCCATCGAGAGACACCAGGGCAACTGGGCTGCCGCGGCCCGGGAACTGGGCATGAACCGCAGCAACCTGTATAACCTGGCGACCCGGTTAGGGGTGCGGGCAAAGCCCGGACCCGGGAACTCCTGACGTTCGGTTGGGGAATCGCCCTCGGCGTCCGGGCGATTGGCGGATCGTCGCCCGCGATCTTGTCCCGCCCCTTGTACCCCTCGCTTCACCTGTACCCCGTTCCCTTGATGTTG
Source organism: Pseudomonadota bacterium (assembly GCA_022709365.1). Lineage (GTDB taxonomy): Bacteria > Pseudomonadota > Gammaproteobacteria > Competibacterales > Competibacteraceae > UBA2383. Next base: position 137,205 of record JAKLIY010000003.1, on the reverse strand, counting down.
TAAAAAATACAACGTGCGTGTGATTTCTACCTCTCCAACAGGTTGTATGAATTACAACGCCTGCAAAAATTCCTTGTGATTACAAGGTAATTATATCTGGCGTGGATTTTGTAAGTAACGGTTTGGAAAAATATCTCCCCAATTAAAATGGGAAGGGAGAGATCGATCCAGATTAAGGTGGGTGATTGCAGCAGCTACCCGCCAATTCAGCAGATGGCTTAGATCCCCCGCTGAATTCAATCGTATCCATTCAGACAAATCAAAGCCGGAGTTCAATCATGACACTGGCTGGGGGAACCGACTATGGCCTACAAATGCACGGTCTACAGGAATGGTGGAGTTTGCCCAGGGCACCGTAACGCAACAGATCGGTGCGGCTGGCATTGCGGTTCCAGAGGTTGCCCTACTCACAATGACGCTACGCAGAAATGCCCCGGATGGCAGATGGCGTCGATCACAGGCTCCGTTGGCCAAGGCGGGACCAATCGATACGAGGACGTACGTGTCGTACAAGGCGCGCTCAATCGCTTCCCAGACGCCGCTGGCGGCCCGAATCCCAAACTCGACACCGACGGGAGGGTCGGAAGCAGGACGATCGGAGCCATCAAGAAGTTCCAAGGATTCTTCTTCCGCTCGCATATCCCGGATGGAAGGGTCGACGTCGGCAAACGGTCTCACAGAAAACTCGAAGCCGGAGTTACCGAAATTACATTCGAATCAGAGCGATTGCCCAGGCACACCTTGATCTTCTTCGGTGGCTATGCGCTAGGTCGCGTGGCTGGAAGAACCTTAACTCAGGGAACTCCGGAATATCGCGCTTATCAGCAAATTCTTAGCTGGAACCTGTTCAAGAGGCCGATCCCCTTGGATCCCGCACTCTCCGACTCTATGGATAATGATGCCATCAACGCCGCGCTCAATCATCTTCGCTATTCGCTCAACCGCGACCGTACAGGCAGCATAGTCGTCTACGGTTTCAGCGCGGGTGGCTTCAATGCCCTGCGACTTTGTGAGCGAATTGAGCAGGAGCGTGATCCCAGACTTCCGCGTCGAATCAACCTTCTGATCACCATCGATCCCTGCATCCAGGATTTGCCTGGATTGCCCCCGCCACCCAACTGGTTTCAAAACCTCAAGAAGACAGCGCCCTCCATAGTCAAACGCCATATCAATTACTACCAACCAGCTCCAAACCCTCATGAGGATGACGATCACTATCACGGGTGTCCAATGACGGGGCGTGTTGAGCAGGAGCCTCTTCACGCTGCACATGATTCGATGCCAGACATCACGCTTGTCTTCCTTCAAACAAAGATCAGGCAAACCGTGAGTTCCAACGTTGACGCCTGGAGCCTGGAATGACCAACCTGGGACTTCGAACAACCGCAATCCTGATGCTGGTGATGCTGGCCAGCGCTGTGAACCGGTGAGGTTCGCGGTCCGCAGGGATGAACCTCAACTCTGTCGGTCCTGTTTCACGATCGTCTCGAAGTAAGTCGCCAAGAAGAAACTTTTTATGCCAAACCACCAAGAGGAGAGATTGGTTATGAAGACCTATCGAATCATCAAGAGCGTGGCAGTAGCGGCTGCGGCGACTCTATGGCTGCTGCCCGCGAGTGAGGCGCAAGCGGCGATTCCTGGTGCTGACGGGGTCTATACGTGGTGTTACAATAGTCGCAGGTAACTTGGGAGTTAGCCATGGTTTTTCGCATTCGAAATGTGCGTTTACGTTACCCAGAGGAACGCTACCTATGTCGATGTCGATCTTGATCTTGCAACAGGCTGTGGGCAAAAATTGTCCAAACCGCCCTGATGATGTCAAATCCATTCACAAGTGTCTGATGGATATTGGAAAAATTCCCTGCTACGTTTGCACCGGCGCATTCGATAACACCATCCTGCAAGGGATCATCGAGGTGCAGCGCCATTTTATGCTGACACCGGACGGCGTGATTTCGGTGGGTGGACGTACCCAGGGATTTCTAGCCAACTGGAAGAACAAGCCGATCAGCCCAGGCGTGCAGTTGCCTGGCCGGCTTAGGGAAGCTTGGGACTGGGTGGATCCCTTGCTGCCGGAAGGCAGCTATTGCAGCAGCGGCTACCGCAGCGCTGATGAACAGCGCCGGATTCTCCACAACTTTTTCCTGAACACCTACCGAATTCAGATTATTGCCAAGTATGGCCAGCAGCAGTACGACGCGGTCAAAGCCAACTTACTGGCCAACGAATCGAAAGTGTTGGAGATGGTGCGCGGCGTGGGTCAGGCCATTGCAGCACCCGGATCGAGTATGCACCAGAAGGGCAAAGCCGTTGACATTGGCGGGCCGAGCGCCATTGATAACAAACAGGTTGAAGTCGTCAAGCTGGTTGCCAAGGCCCATTTGGATTTACTGAGCGGCAAGGTGTTAAAGGAGCGGAACGGATGCGTTCATTTCGAAATTCGCTAATCAGGAGACTACCAACCCTGGCCGGCGCCCTTGCCCTCGGCATCGGAGTTGCGAGCACCGCGTTGACCGGGGAGCCGCGCCCATCTGCCGGTCCGGTGCCCTATTTCCCGCTGGCCGTCGGCAATTACTGGACCTACCGCTGCTCGGTGGACGGCGAACATCAGTTCACCAAGACCGTCCGGCTGGTTTCCGCCAGCGCCCGCGATAATGTCCAGTATTTTCGTGCGGAACTGCGAATCAAAAAGGATAAGCCACTGGTTTACTATCTGTTCACCGATGTCGAAGGCCATGTGTTCAGCGTGCCGAATCCCAGTCGGGACGGCAGCGAACCACTGATCACCGCCGCACCCAAGGCAGGCGAACATGTCGGGACATGGACCGTAGCGGGCGGTGAACGGATCGACACGCCAGCGCTGAAGCAAGTCGATGCAGTCCGGATTGAGAACTTCGACCGCGACGACCCACAAATCACTGCCGAGCGGCGCATGGAATGGCGTGGCCGTTACTATGCCCGTGACGTTGGGCTGCTAGTAGAAGCAGATGGCTTGGGGGGAGAATGTGTGCTGACGCAATATCACGTCCGCACGCGCTGAGCGATAACCTGAGCAGGACGGTAGTTTAGGGTAAGCTTGTGAACTCCAACTTTTTCAACCTGTACGAATTTTTTGTTGGGATATAACACCATAACTTCGACCCTGTTCATTATCAACGACGCCCCTTACGGCAACGAACGCCCTTACAATGCGCTGCGGCTGGCCCGCGCCCTGGCCGGCGAGGAGAAGAAGCTTTCGACGCTCGCCGAATTGACGGACTGGACCGCGACGGTGGATAAAGTCCTGGTCTTTTGAACCCCCACGGAACCCGATCCATGACTACCGAGCCTCGCCACGCCCTTGCCACCCGCGCCATTCACGGTCTCACCCCGGAGGAACGCGCCCGCCGGGGCATTGCCGATTCGATGCTGCGCCTGTCCATCGGCCTGGAAGACCCCGCTGATCTGATCGCCGATTTGGAGCAGGCGCTGGCATGAGCAGTCCGGTCTACCTCGACTACAACGCCACCACGCCGGTGGCCCCGAAAGCGGGGGAGACGATGCTGCCGTTCCTGCGCACGCAGTTCGGCAATCCCTCGTCATCGCACGCCTGGGGCCAGTTCGCCAAAGCTGCGGTGAACAACGCCTAGCGACAGGTGGCGGCGCTGATCGGCGCCAGGCCGGACGAGATCGTCTTCACGTCAGCGGCGTGCTGGCGGCGATGGGCGTCAACGCCGGACGCGCGGCGGGCGCAGTGCGGCTCTCGGTAGAGATGATGACCGCCGACGAGGACGTCGACCGCGCAGCCGCTGGATTGATCGCGGCCAGGCGGCAATTGACGCGATGAGCGTCGCCGAGCGCACTACTCTCTGTGCACTCCATCAGACGAACTGCAACATCTTCGCTGCTCCAGCGTTTCGATCAGTTGGCAGTGCTCGACCGTAGGGCTTTGGCATTGGATGAGTTGGGTCAGCACATCGCGCATCGCCATCAAATCGGCAATCTTGGCCTCCACCTCGACCAAGTGCGCCTGCGCCAACTGATCCGCTTCCCGGCAAGGTTGATTCCGGTGGTCGGCCAGTTGGAGCAGAGTCTTGATTTCCGCGATGCCGAAGCCGAGTTCCCGACCTCGACGGATGAAGCGCAGCCGTTGGGCCGCCGTGTCGTCATAGTACCGGTAGCCGCTGGCGGAACGCGGCGGCTCTGGCAAGAGACCGATCCGCTCGTAATAGCGGATGGTTTCCAGGTGGACCCCGGAATCCTGGCTCAATGTGCCGATGGTTCGCTTTCGCGACATGACTTGACTCCGTAGTGGCTACAGGGTTCAGGATACCCGAATCATGCCAAAAGGAGAATCCCATGAGTGCGCATTGCTGCCATCAAGACCGCCAACCGGACCAATACCGGAACCTGCAGAGTCACTATCGAAACGTGCTGTGGATCGCTTTGGTCATCAACGCGGCCATGTTCGCCGTTGAAATCGTTTCGGGGATGCAGGCAGAATCCGCGGCGCTGTTGGCCGATTCGCTGGACTTCCTCGGCGACGCAGCGAACTACGGGATCAGCCTGTGGGTGCTGGGGCTGGGACTCTCCACCCGCGCCCGGGCGTCGTTGCTCAAGGCGTTGTCGATGGCGGCTTTCGGCGTGTGGGTGCTGGGTTACACGACCTGGCAGGCAATCACGGGTGTGATCCCGAGCGCGCCCACTATGGGATTGATTGGGGTGCTCGCGCTGGCGGCCAACCTTGGGGTAGCAGGGCTGCTCTACGCCTATCGAGGTGGCGACAGCAACATGCGCAGCGTCTGGCTCTGCACGCGCAACGATGCGCTGGGCAACGTAGCGGTGATGTTGGCCGCGCTCGGGGTGTTGGGCACGAGTGCGGCTTGGCCAGACATGATCGTTGCCTCGCTAATGGCCGGTCTCGCGTTGTCGTCGGCGTGGCAGGTGATTCGCCACACCCGCGACGAGTTGGCGACCGTATAGATCGCATACGAAGATAGAATGACCGGATGAATTGGAAAGAAGCGATACACCAAGCGGGTGTGCCTGCGGCCCTCGGGGCCGCCTTGTTGTCCGGTGCGGGAACGCCACTGACGAAACTGCTCTTGAACAGTGTCATGTCAGCCCTTGGCTGCTGGCCGGTCTGCTTTACCTCGGTTCCGGCATCGGCCTGACGCTGTACCGCCGTTTGCACAGCGCGCCTGCCGTCAGACTCCCGCGCCACGAACAACCGTGGTTCGCCGGTGCCATCGTGGCGGGCGGCATCGTCGGCCCGGTGTTGTTGATGCTGGGCTTGACCGGGATGCCTGCCTCAGGCGCATCGCTGCTCCTGAACGCTGAAGGCGTATTCACCGCCCTGCTGGCCTGGTTCGTATTCAAGGAGAACGTCGATCGACGGATTGCGCTGGGCATGGTCGCTATCGTGGCCGGCGCGGGGGTCTTGAGCTGGCCGGATGAAGCCCGCTTCGCGGGCCTGTGGCCGTCCCTAGCCGTGCTGGGGGCGTGCTTCGCGTGGGGATTCGACAATAATCTGACGCGCAAGATTTCGCTGGTGGATGCAACCTGGATTGCTGCGGTCAAGGGATGGGTCGCCGGTTCGGTCAATCTGACCGGGGCCGTTGCGCTGGGGGCGACCTGGCCGCCGCTGCCCAATCTAGCCGGGGCGATGGTCGTGGGCTTCCTGGCCTATGGCGTGAGCTTGGCCCTTTTCGTGGTCGGTCTGCGGCATCTCGGGACCGCCAGAACCGGAGCTTACTTCACCGTAGCGCCGTTTTTCGGCGCCGTCCTAGCCATTCCCCTCTTGGGTGAGCCGGTCAGCGCTAGATTGCTGATTGCCGCCGCCTTGATGGCGCTGGGCGTCTGGCTGCATCTCACCGAGCAGCACAGCCACCCCCACACGCACGAGACGATGGAACATGAGCATGAGCACCGTCACGATGCCCACCACCAGCACCCGTATCACGAACGGACGCTGACCGGCGTCAAGCATCGTCACCCACACCGCCACGAGCCACTGACGCACGGTCATCCGCACTTCCCAGACGCCCATCACCGGCATAGCCATTGAGGCTTGGTTTACCCAAAGAGAAACAGGATGAACGGTGCCTCGAAGCGCGATTGCGGTGCTATTTCTGACAGACGTAGCCACGCGGAACGCGCTTGACCGCTGCAGGAAACCCCATGCCTAAAATGCGCGCCAGCTTTCAAGGTCTGGTCCGATTGCGGGCGAAAAGCCTGTACCCGGAGCCGGATGTGTTCATCCGTGAGTTGTTGCAAAACGCTCATGACAGCATTCAACTGCGTCGGGCCAGTCACGCCGAAGGGGCCAGCGAAATTCGCATCGATGTGGATGGTCGGTGTCAGTGTCGGCGTCGGCGTCGGCGTCGGCGTCGGGCAGACTGACCACCGGATTAGTGCCCATGATCCAGATCGCCTTGATCTGGCCATCGGCGACCGCCTGAAACAGTTCGACCGCTTTTCATCATGCCGAATGGTGGTCAAATCTGCGCCAGCAGCTTCAACAGATCCGGGCGGTTTTCTGGCCGAGGCAGCGTTGCCGTTGTTGCGGGCTGGCTAACTTTCCCTGTTTCCAGCGATAGCGTTCAACACTTGTCGAGCGGAAGGTGGACGCCAGTTGATCCCCACTACCGTTGTGAGTTCACCATCGAGCCAGATGGGTCTGCCGATCCTGGGCCGGCGCCCACAGCACTTGCTCGTGCCGCTGCCCGGCGTGTGCTACCGCACGGTAGCGATCGGTGATCCATGAGGGCAACGACTCGTTGGCCGGAGTCGATAAGTAACTGTCTGGCGCACCGGCGAGGGCTGCTCGCAATGCGTCTAGGTCGACGGCCTGTCGCGCTCGGCCCTTGCTGTAGAACTGCGCCGAGAACGGCCGGTTGGGGAAGTAGACAATCCCGACACCCGGCGGCGCACTCGCGAGGAGTTCGCGCTGAGACAGGTCAGCCGCCAGTTTGGCATTGAACAGCGGCAGAGCGAGGGCGCCCAGCACGGGCAAGATGACGGCGATCCCGGCAAGTTGGCGCAACTCCAGCATCGGGCGTTGCGCAAAACCGAGGTCTGCGACTAGCAACGCGAAAGCGGGCAATCCCGGCAATACATAGGTCCACAGGACGCTTCCGGAAAAAGTGAAAAACAGCCCCGGCGCCAGCGCGAAGCAGAGCAGATAAATCCTCCAGCCCGAATCGCCTGGCGTCGCTATCGGCGCTGGCGGAACCGCTGAATGGCGGCGCTGGCGCCACCCTCTGATTGCGGTGAAGGGCAACTTGATCGACCAGGGCGCAGTAGCCAACAACCACAGCAACCAGATATACCCCCAGGGTCGGGTGTGGACACTGCCGTAGCGATCGCCCGACCAGACGGGGTCAGTGAAGCGCCGGAAGTTTTCGCCAGCGAGAAAGTAATCGAGAAAGCCCGGAGTACGCTGTTCGGCCAACAGATACCAGGGCAATGCAATCAGCAACATCAGTGCAAGTCCGCTAGTCCAGGGCAGGGCGCGGAGCGACGGCCACAACCGACCTCTGAGCACGGCCCACGCGAAGATCGGCGCACTGCTGAGAATCAGGGCGACCGGCCCCTTGGAGAGAAGACCCAGGCCCAGCGCGGCGAATAGCAGGTAACGCCAAACAACAGCCTCTGAGTGCGGATCAATCACGCCGCGCCAGAACGCTACCATCGCCAGCGTGACCGAGAACGCCAGTGCGGTATCGGTGAGCACCGCGCCGCTGGCGACGAAGAACAGACCGCTGGAAGCCAACACCAGGATGGCGATCAGAGCCAGATCGTCACCTCGCCGGCGGCGCGCCAGTCCGCCTACGAGGCCGAGCATACCGAGGCCCAACAGAAAACTCGGCAGGCGTAGCGCGAACTCGCTAACACCGAGGGCCTTGGCCGAGACGGCGGACAACCAGAATGCCAGCGGTGGCTTGCCCCAAAAAGGCACCCCATAGTCGAACCAGAGCGTGACCCAATCGCCGAGTTCCACCATTTTGCGCACTATCTCGCCGTAGCGCGCTTCGGTCGTGTCAGTAAGCGGATAGGCGCCCAGACTGAACAGGCGGATGATCAGGATGGCCGCAAGCGCCAGGATCAAAAAATGGCGCGTCGCGGGGGTCATGGGATGATTCATGCGGCTCTCTCCCGAGAGCGGAACGCACGGTTCACGGAAGCAGCCGGTTGCCAGTTCTTGAGCAAGTAGATGGGCCGCTGCTTAGATTCCACGAAGAGTCGCCCCAGGTACTCCCCCTGGATGCCAATCGCGAGCAACTGCATCCCGCCGAGGAACAGCACCATGCACATCAGGGAGGGATAACCGGGAACCGGGTCGCCATACAACAGCGTTTTGACCAGAATGAACCCGCCCATCGTCAGCGCACCGGCCGCTACCAGCACGCCAACCACCGTGGCAACCCGCAGCGGTGCCCAGGTAAACGAGGTCAAGCCATCGAGAGCCAGGCCGACGAGCTTCCAGAAACCCCATTGTGAGCGTCCGGCGTGTCGAGCCTCCCGCACATAAAGGAGTTCTTTCTGCGGAAAACCGACCCACGCGAACAGGCCCTTCATGTAGCGATTGCGTTCGGGAAGTCTTTTAAGCGCCTCGACCGCGCGGCGGCTCATGAGACGGAAGTCGCCGACATCGACCGGAATCGGAACCGCGGAAACGCGGTTGAGCGTGCGATAGAACAACTTGCTCGATAGCTTCTTGAATCCGCTTTCTCCATCACGGTGGGTCCGCCGCGCCACGACCACGTCGTAACCCTCGCGCCAGGCGGCGACCATATCGGCGATCAATTCCGGTGGATCCTGAAGGTCTGCGTCGATCACCACGATGGCGTCGCCGCCCGCATGATCAAGCCCAGCGGTCATCGCGGCTTCTTTGCCGAAATTGCGCGAGAGTTCGAGTACCGCAACTCGTGTATCGCGCATACGCAGTTGCCGCAATATTTTCGGTGACGGGTCGCTGCTACCGTCATCGACGTAGACGACCTCTACCGCCAGCGGCAACTCGTCCATTACTTGCATCAGGCGTTCGTGAAATGCGGTCAGGACTGCCGCTTCGTTGTGGACAGGTACGACGATACTGAGCAGATCAAGCCCAAACGCACGCTCGACGAACGCGGGCGATTTCAGGGGGAGCGTCATGAGAAGGTCCAGAATCGGTTGAGGGTGTAGCCACAACCCAGCGCGAGCGCGGTAGCGCCAGGCTGGGCGAGCAACAGAGGAACATGCAGTGAGGTCAGAGCGGCGACGGCGGCGGCGTTGATGATCAGACCCACCCCCGCCACCACTGCAAAACGCGGCAGGGCTTGGCGATGACGGTGTGCGCCAGGAAATACGCAGCGCTGGTTAAGTGCGTAGTTGGCGCCGGCGCCGAGGACTGCGCCAATGGTTGTGGCCCACAGAACGCCTTGCCGGGAATCGCCCCAGGTCGGCAGACTGACCAGGGTCAAGAGCGTTGTGTAGTGAATCGCCGTGCCGATAACCCCGACGCCAGCGTAGAGAAAAAGGCTTTGCATACCCACTATCATCCACCACGGCTCCTGAGAGCCGCGTTGGCGAAGCGTTAGATTTTCGTGAGTTCTTCAGACTTCAAGAGCACCTCAATGCACGTTCCAACGCCCGGCGCGCTTTGAACCTCGATGGTCCAGCCGAGACGCTCGCAGATGCGACGGACCAGGTAAAGCCCAATGCCCAGCCCCTGGCTGGACGCGCCCCGATAACGACGTTCGAAAATGTGGGACAACTCGGCGTCTGCGATGCCCGGACCGGTGTCCTCGACGATGATGCGGTCGGCTTGCAGGCGCAGGAGGATCCGTCCCTGCTGCGTATGTTGAATGGCGTTGCCGAGCAGATTACCCACCACACAGGTCGCCATGCCCGGCGGCGCCAGGACGGTCACCGGCTGATCGATGGTGCATGCGAGTTCCAGAGATTTTTGTTCGGCGAACGGACGGAACGCTTCAGCCGTCTCATTCAGCACCTGCTCAAGGTGACAGGGTTCTGCGCGCCAGCCCTCGTCTTCCCGTGCAAGGGCCAACAGCGCCGCGATGAGTAATTCCATTTGCCGCGCGGCCCGCTCGATTCGCGCCAAGCGTTCTGTTCCTTGGGATGTCAGCGCCGTCTCTTCCTGCAACAGCGGCAGGGCGCTGAGCACAACCGCTAAAGGGGTGCGCAATTCATGGCTTGCGTCATCGGTGAAGGCGCGCTCGCGATCAATGAAGCGCCCGATGCGCTCTTGGTAGTGATCACATGCCTTGGCAATCCGCCCCATTTCCTGATCGCCAAATTTTTCGCCCAGTCGGACTTGCGCCGCTCCTGGCTCCAGCGCGGCAACGTACCCTACCAGTTGGGAAACCGGCTTCATAACCAGACGGGACAGCAGGTAGCCGACCACAACCGCGGCGATGAGCGCCGACAGGATCACCATATAAGCGATACTGATCAATCGTGCCTCCAGGCTTTCGATCCTGGCTAGATCGAGGACGATGAACAGGGACTGGTTATCCACATCCTCGCGGCCCACATAGAACTCTTGGCCATCGACCTTGATTTCATCGTAGCGCCCTGAAGTCCACGACAACAGCGCCGGGGGAAGCGTCTCCGGCGAAGATTCGCCGCGTTGAACGATATATCCCTGCAAATCGTTTGTATGGGGGATCAACGTAGTCGGGTCCCGCCGGTAGGCGTCGACCAATTCATGCAGCTCTCGCTTGACAGCGGTTTCCATCAGCTCGGCCTCCAACACCTCCACAAAATAATGGACTGCGTAGAAGAAGCCGCCGCAGATCAAGACCACCAGCAAGAACACGGCGCTCACGAAGCGCGTGCGAAGGGTTGCCCTAAAGCGTGTCATCTTGGGCCAGCCGGTAGCCGACGCCATGGACAGTGTGAATGAGTTTCAGCGCGTAGTCGCGGTCGACGACCTGACGCAGTGCGTGAATGTGCGCACGCAACGCAGCGTCGCTGTCGGGTGGATCGTCACCCCATAAAATGCGTTCCACTTCGGATCGGCCCAGCACACGCGGGCTGGCTGCCATCAGGTGCTGCAGCAGGCGCAGTGCGCTCGGCGTCAACTCCAGACGGTGCTCGCCTCGGCGCACCACCAGGGTGTCGAGGTTCAACGTCAGGTCTGCTACCTGCAACACTCGTGCTGTGCCAAAGCCCGAAGCCCGTCGAATCAACGCCTGGAGACGAGCGAGCAGTTCCGGCGAGGAAAACGGCTTGGTCAGGTAGTCGTCGGCGCCGACCTCGAAACCGGCGAGCTTGTCACGCTCGGTGCCCCTGGCGGTCAGCATCAGAATGGGCACCGGATTGCGGGCGTCCTCGCGCAGGCGTCGACACAGAGTCAGGCCATCGAGACCCGGCAGACCTAAATCCAGAATGATTGCATCGTAGGCGTTAACTGCGGCCAAGTGCAAACCGGATAGCCCATCCGCTGCATAGTCGATCTGATGTCCGCGTGACTCAAGGAACTCACCGACATTGGCAGCCAAGTCGGCGTGATCCTCTACGAGTAACAGGTTCATAGCGCTTGCCATACCTCGGACGATTAATCACTGACGTGGGAGTCAACCGTTAGCTTAAAGAAGGATCCTTCAGGGGTGCAACTGCTGGAATATTCGCTGATATGACAACGCGGGAACAGGCTGTCGGAAGCGCGGCGAATCGGCTATTACGCGCAAGCGGGCTTCTCGAACTCACAACATCCCGCGTTCAACGAGGAACGCGATGACGGGTTCCAGCCCCTGCCGGGTTTTCAGATTGGTGAATACGAAGGGCCGTTCACCGCGCATTTTGCGGGCGTCGCGCTCCATCACTTCCAGCGACGCCCGCACATAGGGCGCGAGGTCGATCTTGTTGATCACCAGCAGATCGGAACGGGTGATACCGGGGCCGCCCTTGCGGGGAATCTTGTCGCCCGCCGCTACGTCGATCACATAGATCGTCAGGTCAGACAATTCCGGGCTGAAGGTGGCGCTGAGGTTGTCGCCGCCGGATTCGACCAGCACCAGATCGAGATCGGGAAAGCGCTCGCACAACTGCGCCACCGCCGCCAGGTTCATTGAAGCGTCTTCCCGAATCGCGGTATGCGGGCAACCGCCGGTTTCCACCCCGACGATCCGCTCCGGCTCCAACGCCTGGGCGCGGGTCAGAAATTGTGCATCCTCATAGGTGTAGATGTCGTTGGTCACGACGGCGATTTGATAACGGTCGCGAAGGGCTTTGCATAACGCTTCGACCAAGGCGGTTTTGCCCGAGCCAACCGGCCCGCCTACGCCCACGCGCAGAGGGGATTTATTCATAGCGTATCTCTCCGGTGATCACGACCGAAACAGCCGCGAATACTGCGTTTCATGCAACGTCCCGGCCAACGCCAAGCCCGGCGCAGCCGCGCCGATGTCTTCATCCGGCAACGCCAGCCCTTCCCGCACCACATCGAGGAGTACTGGACCGGCAGTGATTAATAACCGCTGGCCGGCAGTTTGACCCAGTGGAATCAATCGGGTTGCGGCAGCGATTTGATTCTCAACCCAGGCCCAGGCGTACCCCGCTGCTGCTTCCGGCAGGGCAATTTCCCATTTCACGGTCGCCAGGCTGAACAGCGTCGCAAAACAAACTCGGGACGTATTCCGCCACGGTTCCGCTTCCTCAATGCCCAGATCGGTCAACAACCGGGCCAGCGCCGCGCCGAGATGCTGATCTTCCCGTTGCAATTCCGCCGCCTCCCGCGAGGCGTACAGCTGGGCGTTCCAGCGGTGAATTTCGGCCACGTCCACCGCTCGCCACGCAGTGTATAGCCGGGTGAAAACCGGCAGATCCAGCCGTCGCACGCTATGGCGGAGCAGGCCGAGAATCCAGTCGCTAGCGCTGGCCTCATCCCGCACCCAGCGGCGCTCTACGGCGCATTCCAATCCCTGGGAGTAGGCATAGGCGCCCACCGGCAGGGCGGGACTACATAATTGCAAAAGTCGCAATAAGGCTAACGAGACGCCCCTCACCTCTTGAGGGAGAGGGGCCGGAGAGGGTGAGGTACTCCCCTCTCCCCTGGTGGGAGAGGGGTTGGGGGTGAGGGGTGAAAACACGCTACGCCGGATGATGATGGTGATGGACGTTAACTTCACCCTGCGCGCCGGCCTCCGGCTCGAACGGCGCCTGCTCACAAATGATGTCTAATCCCAGTTCCCGAACCATCCGGTCCAGTACATGATCGTGAAGATAGCGCAGCCAGCCTACATCGACCTGCAACGGGACATGGCGATTGCCAAGATGATAGGCAGCGCACGCCAGTAACCGGGGATCATCCGTCCGGGCCGTAGAAACACTTTCCGGCGCTGCACGGACTTCGACCACCAACCCGGTGGTCGTTCGCAGCCGGTCGCCACCGCGTAACACCGTGCCGCGCGGCAGAAACAAACCGACATCCGCTCCATTGTCCAGCCAGGTTCGCAGCCGACTTTTCTGACGCAACTCAAAAGGCAGGGTCAGCGTCGTTTCAGCCAGCAGCGCCTCGTGCAGGCGCTCAATAATCTGTAATTCCACGGGTTCCACAGCGTCCATGAACAGCCTCTTCGGGATCAGTCGGGCGGCGAATTGTCACTCCTAATGGTTTTAGAACAAAAAGTATCGTTGCGCTAGAGGCAATACCCGAGCGGGTTCACAAGTCAGCAACACGCCATCGGCCCGCACTTCATAAGTTTGCGGATCCACCTCGATGACCGGCTGATAATCGTTGTGGATCAGGTCGTGTTTGCCAATCGTGCGGGTCTTGCATACCGCCGCCAGCATCCGGCGCAGGCCCAGCGCGTCCAACGCCCCACTGTTCAATGCCGCTTTGGAAACGAAGGTCAGGCAGGTTGCGGCCAGCGCCCCGCCGAACGCGCCAAACATGGGCCGGTAATGCACCGGCTGCGGGGTGGGAATAGAAGCGTTGGCGTCGCCCATCGGCGCAGCGACGATGAACCCGCCCTTGATGATCAGTGACGGTTTGACGCCGAAGAACGCCGGTCGCCACAGCACGATATCCGCCAGCTTGCCGACTTCCAGCGAACCGACCAGATGACTGACGCCATGGGTAATTGCGGGATTGATCGTGTATTTGGCGATGTAGCGCTTGACCCGGAAATTGTCATTGGTCCCCTCATCCCCTGGCCCCTCTCCCACAAGGGGCGAGGGGAGATGACCTCGTTGCACTTTCATCTTATGCGCGGTTTGCCAAGTGCGGGTAATCACCTCGCCCACCCGGCCCATGGCCTGTGAATCGGAGGAGATCATCGAAAACGCGCCCAGATCGTGCAGGATGTCCTCGGCGGCGATGGTTTCCCGGCGGATGCGTGAATCGGCGAACGCCACATCTTCAGGAATGCCGGGGTCGAGATGGTGACAGACCATCAGCATGTCCAGATGCTCATCCACCGTGTTGACCGTGTAGGGCCGGGTCGGATTGGTGGAAGAAGGCAGTACATTCGGTTCGCCGCAGGCGCGGATGATGTCGGGGGCGTGGCCACCGCCCGCGCCTTCCGTGTGATAAGTGTGAATTGCCCGGCCCTTGAAGGCGGCGAGGGTGTCTTCCACGAAGCCCGATTCATTCAACGTATCGGTATGAATCGCCACCTGCACGTCATAACGTTCGGCCACCGCCAGACAGTTGTCGATAGCCGCCGGCGTCGTTCCCCAGTCCTCATGCAGTTTCAACCCCATCGCGCCGGCTTCCAACTGCTCTTCCAGCGCCGCTGGATGACTGGCGTTGCCCTTGCCGAGAAAACCGAGATTGATCGGCAGCCCTTCCGCCGCCTGCAACATCCGCCGCAGATGCCACGGGCCAGGTGTACAAGTCGTCGCATTGGTGCCGGTCGCCGGCCCGGTGCCGCCGCCGATCATCGTGGTGACGCCGGACATCAACGCCTCTTCAACCTGCTGCGGGCAGATGAAATGGATATGGCTGTCGATGCCGCCGGCGGTGGCAATCAGCCCTTCACCGGCAATCGCCTCGGTGCCGGGGCCGATGATGATGTTGACGCCCGGCTGCACATCGGGATTGCCCGCTTTGCCGATGCCGCTGATGCGCCCGTCCTTAATGCCAATGTCGGCCTTGACGATGCCCCAGTGATCCACGATCAGCGCGTTGGTAATCACCGTATCGACCGCGCCGTCCGCCTGAGAACGTTGCGACTGGCCCATGCCGTCGCGAATGACCTTGCCGCCGCCGAATTTGACCTCTTCGCCGTAAATGGCGCAGTCACGCTCAACTTCAATCCATAATTCGGTATCGCCCAACCGCACCCGGTCGCCAACGGTCGGGCCGTACATCTCCGCATAAGCACGGCGGTCGATGCGGCTCATGGCTGCTTCTCCAGCGGCCCCATCACCTCGGCGCGGAAGCCGTAAACTTCCCGTGCGCCAGCGTAATCCACCAATTCCACTTCCCGTTCCTGACCAGGTTCAAAACGCACAGCCGTCCCCGCAGGAATATCCAGCCGGCAACCCCGCGCCAGCGCCCGGTCAAAGCGCAGCGCGGGATTGGTTTCGGCAAAGTGGTAATGCGAACCGACCTGAATCGGCCGGTCGCCGGTATTCGCCACGGTCAACCGCGTCAGGCGGCGACCGGCGTTGAGTTCGAGATCGCCGTCAACCGTGATCATTTCGCCGGAAATCATGAGCTTCTCCTCAGGGAATCGGGTGATGAACCGTGACCAGCTTGGTGCCGTCCGGGAAGGTGGCCTCAATCTGCACTTCGGGAATCATCTCCGGGACGCCGTCCATCACCTCGTCGCGGGTCAGCAGGGTGCGGCCCTCACTCATCAGTTCCGCCACGCTCCGACCCTCCCGCGCCCCTTCGAGCAACGCGCAGGACAGATAGGCGACCGCTTCGGGATAGTTGAGTTTCAGGCCCTTGGCCTTGCGCCGTTCCGCCAGCAGGCCGGCGGTAAACAGCAATAGCTTGTCTTTTTCGCGGGGGGTCAGTTCCATGGACATTCTCGCAACGGTTAGGTGTTCCAGAAACGGGAAGGGCAGGCTGGGCGGTTGAGCATCAACGGTCTGAGCAAGCTCCACGCCAGTATCAGCCAGCGTCTGGCCCGCGTTGCCGAGGGGCCAAGGTAGCGGCAGATCAGGACGCCATCGAGCGCGGTAACGGTCGCTTGTTCCCCCTCGACCGCCAGCGCAGTGCAAGACTCCCAACCGGTGCGAAGCGCGGCAACCCACCCCGGCATGACGGGCGTACCCAGCAATGTAGCGGTCACCGGCTGACCTTGCAAACCCCAGGCGGCATTCAGTACTGGATCGCCGCCGCTATAGCATCCTGATTCCAGATAGAGCGGGGTGCCATCGCGCCAGAGTTCCAGCGTTTGCCGGCATTCACCCGTGGTAAAAATTTCATCCGCCGCCGGTCGCCCCAAACAGAGAATCTCCCAGCCGAGAAAACGTGTATCACCCTGAAGGTCAATGCGGGTCAGGGTCTGGAGGCGGGCGCCGTTATAAACGATATTCTCCTGCGGTAACCATTCCAAAACCGCACCGGGCGCAGCCGTCAGGCATTGTATCTGACGAGCCAGGGGACCGGCGCTGCGGTAGAATTTGCCCGCCGCCGGGGTCGTGAGCAGGGCGTGAGCGCCGGGGTCAAGCCGGGCCTCCAGGCGCAATTCATCGCCGCCGACTACTCCGCCCGGTGGATGGAGAATAGCGATATGGCAAACGGTTTCCCCTTCGGGATAGAACGGTCGCTGCACCTGCAAAGGGCCTTGATGCGCGCATTGACCCAAAAGGGTGCGCTGGCCCCGACGCTGGAAACCAAGCGTCAGATGAGCCTGCCAGCCGGTCGAGAGGAGCGTATTATTCACAGCACACTCGGTAAAATTGAGCCAACCGTGGAGTCGTTAGCGCATGTCCACTGAGCCTTCTGCTGCACAACTTTTCAGCCTGCGACTGCCCGCAGAACTCGATCAGTTGCCGGTTTTTCTCGACCATGTCCGGCAAACTGCCCAAGTCGCCGGACTGGCGGAAGCCCAGGGAACCCGGCTGGAACTGGCGGTCGAGGAGGCGCTGGTCAATGTGTTTAATTACGCCTACGCCAGACAGCCTAACCCGGGGGCCGTACTCTGCCGGATCGGGGTTGCAGTGGATGGTCTGACAGTGGAAATTATCGATGAGGGACCGTCCTTTGATCCATTGTCCCAACCTGACCCGGATACGGCATTAGAACTGGAGCAGCGCCAACCCGGCGGGTTAGGCATTTTCATGATCCGGCAACTGACAGATGAAGTCAGTTACCGCCGTGAGGAGGGCCAGAATGTGTTGACCATCAGGATGCGAAAGGGGCTTGAGTAGCGAGAGGGTGAATAAAACACCGGAGAACCCGAAGGTTTTCCGGGATTCAATGCAACGAGGCGGCACCATTCAGAACAGTGGCTTTTCGGAAACCAGTAAACCATCCTCATCGGCATAAACATAATAGCCGGGCTGGAAGGTCACGCCAGCGAAGCGCACGGGAATATCGCACTCGCCGACGCCCCGCTTGACACTCTTGAGCGGATGGACCCCGACCGCCTTGACGCCAATGGGAATTTCGGCAATGGCGGCGGAGTCACGGATACAACCATTGACGATCACGCCGGCCCAGTCATTTTCCTCAGCCAGCTCAGCGAGTTGATCGCCCACCAAGGCGCAACGCATCGACCCGCCGCCGTCCACCACCAGCACCCGACCGTCGCCAGGTTTTTCGAGAGCGGTACGGACCAGGGAATTATCCTCAAACACCTTCAGGGTGACGATGGGGCCGGAAAACATCACCTCGCCGCCGTAATCGCCGAAAATCGGTTCGGCGACTTGCAGGCGGTCGGAAAATTCATCACAGAGATCGGTCGTTTTAAAATCCATGGCAGGCTACTCTCGCGGCTGGGGGAACAGGAATGTGGGCAGTTTACCACAACTATTTTACGGCTTAAGGGCGGCAATCTCCCCTAACGACTGGTGATTTTCAACTCAATACGCCGGTTGCGGCGATAAGCTTCGGGATTATCCGCCGGATCAATCGGGTGATATTCCCCCATACCGACCGCCGCCAGCCGTTGCGGCGGAACGCCCTGTCGGATCAGATAATTCACCACTTCCTGCGCCCGGCTGGTGGATAGCTCCCAGTTTGAGGGAAAACGCCCGCTGCGGATCGGCGCCCGGTCGGTATGCCCCTGGACTTCGATGATCACCGGCAAATCCGGCGGCAATTGCGTCGCCAGTTGTTGATAGACCATGGCGAACTTGTCCAGATCGCCCTGTCCGTTCGGCGACAAGGCAGCCTCGCCGGAGCCGAACAGCACCTCGGACTGGAACACAAAGCGGTCGCCGACTACCTTGATGTCCGGGTTATTGGCGAACACCTGGCGCAACCGGCCAAAGAAATCGCTGGCGTATTTCTCCAGTTCCTCCACCCGCTCCAGCAGCCGCTTTTTCAAGGCGCTGTCCAGCGCTTCAATGCGGCCCTTCTGTGCAACGATCACCGCATCGCGTTGCGTCAGTTCCTGCTGGTTGGCCGCCAATGCCCGGTTGAGCCGCTCCAGCTCCGCAGTTAACCGTTCGGCGCGGGCGCTCAACAGGGCCGCTTGTTCCTGAACGGTCGTCGCAGTTTGCTCCGCCTTGCGCTTGTCAACGTCCAGCGCCGCCCGCGCCGCCTGCACCGCCGCCAGTTCATCGTGCAGTTGCGTCAATAACCGCTCCCGCTCGCCGACCGTGGTTTCCAATCCCTGCACCTGGCCGCGCAACCGCGCCGCTTCCTTTTCCGCGTCGCCGGCCAGACCTTCCAGGTGTTCGACGATCCGCTGCAACTGACCAATGGCGGTTTCCTTGCCCATCATCTCGCGGCCAATTAGCACCTCGGTGATGACGAACACGGTGATCAGAAACACCAGCACCATCACCAACCCACCCAAGGCATCGGTAAAAGCCGGCCAGATATTGAACTCGCTGAGCGACTCACGCCGACGGGGCATGGGCATCTCGTTCAGTCAGCAGTCGGGCGATGATGCGCAATTCATGCCGCAAATCGGCGGTGCGGTCATTCTCGACATTCTGCAAGGTCGCCCGCAACGACTCGATGTGCTCGCCCAGCGTCGCCACCTGTTCCGCCACCCGGCTGACGCCCTCGCCGCGATTGGCCAGATATTCGGTGGTCGCTGCAACTCGCTCCAACCGATCCGTCGTTGCTTGCAACAGCGCCGCCAAATGGCGCGGTGAAATCGTTTCGGTACTGGCGGTGATGGTGACGACCGGCTGCCAGAGTGGAACCAGGTCACTGACCACCAGCGCTTCCAGTTGGGCGTGATGGTCATTTTGGGCATGGAATAGTTGCAGCTCCAGGAACCCTAGCGCCAGCGCGCCAATCAGGCCAAACAGGGAGGCGGAAAACGAGGTGCCCATTCCGCCCAAGGGCACCGCCAGCCGGTCTTTGAACCCGGCGATCAGGGTCATGGTGTCCGTCGCATTTTCCGTGGACAGCCCGGCGATCACGTCGCGCACCCCGGCGATGGTCAGCAACAAACCGTAGAAGGTGCCGATCAAGCCCAGCAGTACCAGCGCCCCGACCAGATACCGCACCAGCGCCCGCCGGTCATCGCCGCGCGTCGCCAGTGAATCCAGCAGATACGGCAAGGTCGCAGCGGCGTCGCCATGCTGGATGACCCGATAGACCTTGCGCAGAAAATCGCCGGTATCACCCGCGCCGTCCAGCAACGTTTCATTGGCCTGTGACAACGGCAACTCATGGCGGCGGCCTTTCAACGCTACATCGGCAATGCGGCCCGTCGCCCGGGTGTCGCGCAAGATCCCGACCAGCGCCTGAAGGGTGTAGGCCACGCCGAAGAGGAAGGCTACGGCGATGGCCCCATTCAGATAAGGATTGGTCAGAAAAGCCGCAGTCAGCGGTTTCTGGAACACCGCGCCCAACACGGCCAACAGGGCCAGAAACAACAGGGAACGCAGCAAATAACGACCCGCGCCCCGAGTAGGGCGCTGATCAGAGAGGGTCATGGACATCGACGATTTCCTTGCTACACACCCTCTCGCTCCAGAGGAGAAGGGTGTGAGCGGCTCCGCTATTTCTACCGAATGCCCTGACCCCAGACGCTGGCAAAGGCGATCTGCGCCAGTGGCTTGCGCTGCCGGGGAGCCTGTTCCTTCCCGCGCAACGTTTCGGGCAAGTGTTCGACGGCGCCCGGATGACCAACAGCGATCATCGCCATACAAACATGGTCAGCAGGGATATTGAACGTCGCCTTGGCCTTGTCGGGATCGAACCCGCCCATTTGATGCGCTACCAGTCCCAAGGCAGCGGCTTGCAGGCAGAGATTTTCACTGGCCGCCCCGGTATCGTGTTGCGCCCAGCGATTTGGCTGATCGTTGTGGCCGAAGTTAGGTGCTGCCACGGACAGCAACAGCACCGGCGCGTTCTTGACCCAGATTTGATTACCTTCCGCCAAGCATTCAAACGCCTGTTGCCAGCCAGCGGCATCGGCGAACCGATCCCAGACCAGATAACGCCAGGGCTCATCACCGAAGCAGGACGGCGCCCAGCGCGCGGCTTCCAGTAGCGCCAACCAATGTTCACGGCTGACCGGTTGATCCGGGTCAATGGCGCGGGGACTCCAGCGGCGGGCGATGACCTCGGCAATGGCGACGGAAGTTGCAGCGGGTTTTTCCAGCATGATCAATCTCCTGGTTATTGGCAATGAGAGGGTCCCTGAATGAACGATGTTCCGATACGTCCGGGAACGGCTCCATCAATGACCACCGGAGATGGCAAAGCGTTCAGCGACCGGTCGCTGGTCAGCATCCGCGACGCGCCAAGGCCATCGACCTTAAACGTCAGCCGGGTCATGCTCCGACTGTTCTGGTCCGATCTGTTTTTCTAAAGCCTGCCGCACCGCGTCCAGCCGCGCCTTGCAAATGTTGTAAGCCTGGATGCTTTCTTCAACCAGCGGCAACAACTGGTCAATATCCGGTTCCTGTTGATTACTCAACAAAGCAGCGTTGCTTTTGAGCACCGCATAGGCCGCATTGAAGCTCTGCGGATCCAGTGGATGATCATCCATCGTTAATCCCTCGGTTGACGGGCAGTCGTCCGTCATGGAATTCGAGAATCAGCCGCGTCTGCTGCGCCGCCAGCGCCCGTGAAGTCACTGGACGAAGATCGTTATCCCGCACCAGGACAAAACCGCGCTGCAAGGTTTTTTCCAGGCCCTGACCGAGAATTTCCCGTAATAGCCGATGGATTTCTTCAGCAACCCGTCGAGTCCAGTGCCAGGCGCTCGCCTGCACATTCTCATGGAAGACGGTCATGCGTTGTTCGGCAACATCCACTTTGAAAATCGCCCGGTCACTCACCGACGATCGCCGGGCTTCCACCATTTTTTCTGCTTCGATCAGCGTCCGGCGTGCGGCGATCCGCAGGGTTTGAGCGTAAACCTCAACCTGGTGATCCGCCTGGGTCAGTCGGCGTTCGACCACCGCCTGAATCGCGTTGAAGTCATCGCGGGTCCGGGCGGCCCGATGACGAATCGTCTCGCTGATCAACGCAATCACTTTCGATGGGGTTCCTGCAACGCAGCACGCCACCTCATCCAAAATGGTTTGATCTTTTTGATGACCAATGCCGGTGATCACCGGGATTGGACTGCGGCAGATCGCCCGCGCCAGTTCCAATTCATTGAGCCAGTGTAAGTCGGCCATCGCCCCACCTCCCCGGATGATCGCCAGCGCATCCAGCGCCGGTAAGGCGAGCGCCGCATGAATCGCGCTTAACAGGCTGTTCTTGGCCTTGGGTCCCTGAAAGATCGCGGTAAGATAGTGGAACTGGCAAATCGCGAAACGCGCCAGCGGATCAGCTCCAGCCTGAAAATCGCCCAGGCCGGCGGCGCCCTCGGGACTGATCACCGCCACTCTGAAGAAATCATCCGGCAACGGTCGTTGACGATTACCGTCGATGATTTTTTCCTGTTGGAGGGTTTGGCGGATCGCTTGCAACCGGCTGGCCATCACCCCCACGGTATAAGCGGGATCAATCTCATCAATGACCAGGCGCAGGCCGAAACGATCCTGCATCTCGACCCGCGCTAACACCAACACTTGCATATCAGCCGCTAATCCATGGCCGGTCCGCCGGCTGAACCGGGACAGCATGAGTTCCGCATTCCAAATGACCGCTTTGATGCTGGCGACTTCACGGGTCTGATCCCGTTCAACCAGCTCCAGAAATACGGTCGAGTTGAATTTATTATCAACCTTCGCTATCTCCGCACGGACCCACCAGGATTCGGGCAACGCTTGTCGAACAGCCAAGCGGACCTGATGGATCAGTTCGCGCAGCGAAATGCCCTCAGGGGACAGAGCCAGGAGATCGTAAGTCTCTCGAACGGTTGAAGCCACGTCGGGCAGCCATCGGGCAAAGGGCGCGAGATCACCACCTGCCGGGACGTACCACTGTTTCTGATTGGGATCCCAACGCGCGCCCAGACGTTTAGCCTCATCTTTCTGGGAGAAATCAACATTCAGAAAGGTCTTCGGCGGTGTGCGCGTTGCCGTCGATCGGTAGCTGCTTGAGTTCGCGTCAGAAGACATATTTATTAAAATAAAATCATTGGGTTATATTTTTTTATGATACCTTGACTCGGGCCGGAACGCTGACCGACATTTCTCAAACGGCCCCGTATTTCAGAACATCGATGCCAGGCCCCTTTCAGCTCAACACGGTTCATGAAGGTGATATTTTCAACAGCGGCGGCCAGCCCATCGCCAAAGCCTGACGGTGATCCGGTTCCAGCAATCAGGGCGTCATCTTGGGTGGTAGATTGCCCCAGGGCATCATCGCCACCGCAGAAAGCGAGTTTTTCGGCGAACCTTCTATCAGTTTGTCGCTGTAGACCAGATACACCAGCGTGTTGCGCGGCTTGTCCAGGAAGCGCACCACCCGCATCTTTTTAAACAGCAACGAACGGCTCTCAGTGAACACCTCTTCACCATCCTTGAACTTTTCCTTGATATTGATCGGCCCGGTTTGCCGACAAGCGAGCGAGGCATCGGATGTGTCTTGAGCCAATCCCAGTCCGCCCTTGACGCCGCCCGCTTTGGAACGGCTGACGTAGCAAGTCACACCGTCGATCTTGGGATCATCGAACGCTTCGATCACGATCTTATGATTCGGCCCCACCCACTGGAAGGTCGTATCCACGCTGCCAATTTCCTGGGCATGAACCGCCGTCGCCAGGAGCCACAACGCGCTGCCCACCCACTTGCCAAGTGCTGAATGATTCATCGTTTTCGGTCTCTCTGTCGATGGAGTCTGGTGAAACCCTGGTTTTAGACGCTGACCAGTACACTTTCAACCCGGCCAGCGTCCGCAACTGCTCCGGCTCAATCCAGCAGCGTCCTGATAATCGCTGACTTGGACAAATCCCCGTTTCCGCAACAAGGCCGGTACCGCCTCGCCTTGATCGTAGCCATGCTCCAGCAGCAGCCAGCCGCTGGATTGCAGGCAATCGGGCGCAGTGGCAATAATTATCTGCAAGGCGTCTAACCCTTCTGCACCGGAAATCAGTGCCGCTGCCGGTTCAAAGCGCAACTCGCCTTCCTGCCAGCGGCAATCGGTCGCGGCGACATAGGGCGGATTGGTGACGATCAGCTCGAAGCGTTCGCCAGCCAACGGTGTACACCAGTCGCCCTGGCGGAATTCAACGTGGGTGATATTCAGCCGTTGGGCGTTGCGCCAGGCGACGGCCAGTGCGGCGGAACTTTGATCGGTGGCGACAATGCGCGCCTGGGGTCGTTCCGCCGCCAGCGCCAGGGCAATCGCCCCACTGCCGGTTCCCAAATCGGCCACCTTGACCGGACGATTCACGGGCAAGCGTTCCAGCGCCAGTTCCACCAGCAACTCGGTCTCCGGACGGGGAATCAGCGTATCCGGGGTAACTTGCAGTTCCAGTGACCAGAACTCCCGGTGACCGAGAATATAGGCCACCGGTTCCCCACTACAGCGACGCTCCAGCCAGGCGGTGAAACAGGCAGCAGGTTCCGGTTCCAGCATCCGCTCCGGCCAGGCGTGAAGAGTGCTGCGGGTTTGACCCAGCGCCGCCGCTAACAACAGTTCAGCATCCAGGCGCGGCAACTCGCTGACTTCAGCCAGTTGCTGGGTAGCGATGATTAACCATTCGCGAAACGTGATGGCATTCACCCACCTATTCCGCCAACGCCGCCAACAAATCGGCCTGATATTCCTGAATCAGCGGATCAATCACCGGATCGAGATTCCCTTGCAGCACGTCATCGAGCTTGTAGAGCGTCAGATTGATGCGATGGTCGGTCACCCGTCCCTGGGGGAAATTGTAGGTGCGGATGCGTTCCGAACGGTCGCCGCTGCCGACCAGCAGTTTCCGAGTCTGGGCCTGGGCGCTGGTCTGCTTCTCCCGCTCCGCCGTCAACAATTTTGCCTGCAACAACGACATGGCTCGCGAGCGGTTCTTGTGCTGGGAACGCTCATCTTGACATTCCACGACAATACCGCTGGGCAAGTGGGTAATGCGGATCGCGGAATCGGTTTTGTTGACATGCTGGCCGCCCGCCCCGGAAGCGCGAAAGGTGTCAACACGCAACTCATTGGGATTAATATCGACTTGCTCGACTTCCGCTAATTCCGGCATCACCGCCACCGTCGCCGCCGAAGTGTGAATCCGGCCCTGCGCTTCCGTCACCGGCACCCGTTGCACCCGGTGCGCGCCAGACTCGAATTTTAATCGTGAATAAGCGCCCTGGCCGATGATGCGGCTGATGACTTCCTTGTAGCCGCCGTGTTCGCCGAAACTCTCGCTGAGAATTTCCAGCTTCCAGCCGCGCAATTCGGCATAACGGCCATACATGCGCCATAAATCCCCGGCGAATAGCGCCGCCTCGTCACCTCCCGTCCCGGCGCGGATTTCC
Source organism: Pseudomonadota bacterium (assembly GCA_022709365.1). Taxonomy (GTDB): domain Bacteria; phylum Pseudomonadota; class Gammaproteobacteria; order Competibacterales; family Competibacteraceae; genus UBA2383. Next base: position 112,257 of record JAKLIY010000003.1, on the reverse strand, counting down.
AGAAACACGTTGCCGGCGTCATGCGGGTCGCTCGGCAGCAGCAGCCATTGCAACGTCTGCTCCTGCGCGATGCGCCGCTCCTCGGCCTCCAGCAACTCATCCTGCGCCAGGGCGCGTAACTCGGGGTCGCTGTCGCGAGTCATGTCGCGGGCGCTGTCAAGATCGTCCAGTACCCGCCGATAAGCGTGAAAACTGCTGGCGACCGGCTCCAGTTGCGCATATTCCACCGACAAGGCACGGAAGCGGTCGTTGTCGTTGATGATCTGCGGTTCAGCCAGCAGGGCGCTCACTTCTTCGTGACGAGCCGCCAACTGTTCCAGCTTGGCGAGCATGGATGAATTCATGGACCGGGCTTTCCGTCGCGTAGACGGTATAAATTCTGGATGAGGGTCAGGGTTTCGACATCGCCCTGGGCAGCGGCTTCGCGCAAGCCGGCGCAAGGGGGGTGCATCAATTTGTTAGTCAGGGTATTCGCCAGACAATTCAGGATCTCGGCAGGATCCTTGCCTTGCGCCAATTGGCGCTGGGCGCGGGCCAGAACTTCATCACGCAGGGCTTCGGCCCGCTGGCGCAACGCCCGGATGCTCACAGCGCTGTCCTGCATCCGCAGCCAGGCCATGAAATGCTCCACCTGACTGTCGATAATCTCCTCGGCCTGCGCGGCGGCGGCCTGCCGCGAGCGCAGATTTTCCTGGATAATGTCTTTAAGATCATCGACCGTGTACAGGTAGACATCGTCCAGATCAGCGGCTACCGGATCAATATCGCGCGGCACCGCCAGATCGACCATGAACATCGGTTGGTGCCGACGCTGTTTTAAACAGCGGTGGATCAGGGACGCATCGAGCATCAAACCTGGGCTGGCGGTGGCGGAAATGACCATGTCTGCTTCGCTCAAATGGGCGGGAATTTCCTCCAGAGCGATGGCGTAACCGGCAAAGGACGCCGCCAGCGCATGCGCCCGTTCCAGCGTGCGGTTGGCGACCACCAGCCGGCGAATGCCGCTCTCATGCAGATGGCGGGCGACCAGTTCCATCGTATCGCCGGCGCCAATCAGCAGCGCGGTGCGCTGGGGCAAGTCGGCGAAAATCTGTTTGGCCAGGCTGACTGCCGCGAACGCTACCGACACTGGACTGACGCCAATCCGGGTATCAGTGCGCACCTGCTTGGCGACGGCGAAGGTGTGCTGGAACAGTCGCTCCAGGCGCATCCCTAACGCGCCGGCGCTGTTGGCGGCCTGATAGGCGGCCTTGACCTGACCGAGAATCTGCGGCTCGCCCAGCACCAGCGAATCCAGCCCGGAAGCCACCCGCAGGATATGGCGAACCGCCCGTCCCTCAGCATGTTGGTAAAGATAGGGCCACAAATCCACGGTCTGTAGCCTATGATAATCTCCCAGCCATTCCACTACCTGCCGACTGTCGCCGTCTTTCAGGCCACAGTACAGTTCAGTACGATTGCAGGTGGACAGGATCGCCGCTTCATAAGCGCCGCCCCGGTCGAGCAGGTCGCGCAGAGCGGGATGCAGCCGGTCGGGCGCAAACGCCACTCGTTCACGAACGCCGACGGGCGCAGTCTGATGATTGAGGCCAAGAGCCAGCAAAGGCATAAGCTTGCAGTCAGGATAGGGTCAAAAACGGTGGGATTGTGCGGGATAAAACCGGCGTATGGCAAGGTCATACCTCTGTTGGATTATATTACACGGTTATTCCGCACCATTAGCATTCGCCCCCTCCCCATTTTACGGGGAAAGGCCGGGTTGGGGGTCTAAACGGTTGATCCTGCACTTACTTCATCAGGACGGTTTTCGACGCTGGTCATGAACAAACTTTTAAAAGCTTTTTTTAGCGGTCTGCTCCTGCTATCGGGCGGCTGCGCTACCGTGGTGGACGCGCAAGCGCCGACTGAGCCGGAATTCACCATTCGCCCGACGCTGCAACCCAGCCCTCGTGCGGATTTGATGTATCAGTTACTGGCGGCGGAACTGGCGGGCAAGCGCGATCAACTGGATGTGGCGCTCGGTCACTACCGACAGGTCGCCAAGGTCAGTGACGATCCCCGGGTGGCCGAGCGCGCCGCGGTATTGGCGTTGCTGATGAAGGAAAACACCGCCGCGCTGGAAATGGCGCAGCGCTGGCATGCACTGGCCCCCAATAATGAGCAGGCCGAACAGACGCTGGCGCTGGCGCTGCTGCGCAATGGCCGACTGGAGGAAGCCGCAGGTTATCTGGAAACCGTTCGGCGCGCCGCCAGCAAGAAAGACCAGCAACAGGGCTACGCGACGGTCGCTGCGCTGCTCGGCCAGGCGGACGACAAGGCGCTGGCGCTACGGGTGATGGGCCAGTTCCGCGACCGCAATCCGCGTTCGGCCTTTGCTCAGTATTACTATGCGATGCTGGCGGCCGCCGCCGAGGATCGCGGGCAGGCGCTGGCCAGTCTGGATCTGGCGCTGGCCCGCGATCCGAAACTGGTTCCCGCTCATTTACTGCGCACCCGCCTGTTGCTGGATGGCGGCGACAAGGAAACGGCGCTGGCCGGGTTGGCCAAGGCGGTCGCCGCCATTCCCCGCGACCGCAATTTGCGCATGAGTTATGCCCGCCTGCTGATCGACGCCAACCAACTGGACAAGGCCCGCCGCGAGTTTGCCACCCTGCTCAGTCAGAATCCCAAGGATACCGACTCACTCTACGCGCTCGGGCTGCTGGCGGCAGAAACCCGGCAATTTGACCTGGCCGAAACCTATTTTCTGGATTTGATCAAGCGTAAAACCCGACTGACCGACGCCTATTTCGAGCTGGGCCGGGTTGAGGAACAGCGCGCCGATTACCCGAAAGCCCGCGCGTGGTATGAGCGGGTGAAGGATGAAGAGCGCTATCTGCCGGCGCAAATACGGATGGGCGCAGTTTTGGCCAAAGCCGGCGATATCCCTGCTGTGAGTCAACATTTCGACACGCTGCGCCGCAATCATCCCCAGAACGGCATCACTCTGTATCTGGCCGAGGCCGAGGCGCTGCGGGAAGCGGAACGCTATCAGGAGGCCTTTGACAGCCTGGAACGGGCGCTGGTTGTGCATCCTGACGACAAGGAACTGCGGTACGCCCGAGCGCTGGCCGCGGAAAAAATCAATCGGCTGGATGTTCTGGAACAGGATTTACGCGCCATTCTGGCCGCTGATCCGAAGAATGGCCAGGCGTTAAACGCGCTCGGTTACAGTCTGGCCGACCGCACCGACCGCTATCAGGAAGCACTGGGTTATATCGAACAGGCGCTGGCGCAGATGCCCGATGATGCGGCGGTGCTGGACAGTATGGGTTGGGTGCAATACCGGATGGGCAATCGAGACCAGGCGGTGGACTATCTGCGCCGCGCCTACCGGGCCAGTGCCGACGCCGAAATCGCTGCACATTTGAGCGAGGTGCTGTGGGTCAACGGTCAGCGCGAGGAAGCTAAAAAAATCTGGAAGGAGGCGTTGGCCCGTGAACCGGACAGTATGCATTTACGCAAATTGCGGGAACGGTTTGGGTGGTAAGCGAACGCCGCCAAGCGGGACCGAGTCACTCTATTTCTGGAAATTGCCTGAATCCAAAGCCGTATTGCCAGCTTCGTCGCAGAACTGACTTGAAATGCGTCAAAAAAATCCAAAATCCCACTGGGCCGGACTGGTCCTCGCCTTAACCCTGCTCTCCGGTTGCGCCACACCGCCCACTCTCTCCCCGGAAGCCGCCAGCGCCTGGACTGCCCGACAAACCGTGCTCAAGCAACTGACTACCTGGCAGGCGGACGGTCGAATTGGCGTGGTCAGCGGCCAGGAGGGTTGGCACGCCAGCTTTCAGTGGGCGCAACAGGATTCCGGCTATCGCATTGATTTAATCGGCCCGCTCGGTCAGGGCCGGGTCATCGTCGAAAGTAACGGTCAGGAAGTACGGATTCAGACCCAAGACGGCCAGAATTGGACCGCGCCAGATGCCGACGACTTATTAGAGCAGACACTCGGCGTGCGCCTGCCAGTGAACGGGTTGCGCTACTGGGTGCGCGGTCTGCCCGAACCCGGTTCAACGCCCGTGCTGCAAACCGACGCCAGCGGTCGCCTGACCCGCCTGGAGCAGAACGGCTGGATCATCGAATATCCCGCTTACGCGCCGACCTCCATTCTCAACCTCGATCTGCCGGAACGCATCGTTGCCCGGCGTCCGGATTTGAGCGTCAAACTGGTCATCGAACAATGGAAGTTGTAACCACGCCGCCCTCACCCCCAACCCCTCTCCCGCAAGCGGGCGAGGGGTATATCGAGTTATCCGCCGCCTGGCCGGCCCCGGCCAAACTGAACCTCATGTTGCGCATCGTCGGACGCCGACCGGACGGCTACCACCTGTTGCAGACGGTGTTTCAGTTCCTCGATTACCACGACTGGTTGTGGTTCACACCGCGCGAGGATGGCGTCATTGAGCGCATCGGCGAAGTCTCCGGCGTGTCCCTGGAGGACGATTTGACGGTGCGCGCCGCCCGCCGCTTGCAGCAGATCACGGGAACCGGTCAGGGCACGACCATCCACATCATCAAAAATCTCCCGATAGGCGGCGGGCTGGGCGGCGGCAGTTCCGATGCGGCGACTGTACTGGTAGCGCTGAATCACTATTGGCGAACCGGGTTGAGTCTGGTGGAACTGGCGGCATTGGGTTTACAACTCGGCGCGGATGTCCCCGTCTTTGTCCACGGGCAAGCTGCCTGGGCGGAAGGCGTGGGCGAACGATTGACGCCGGTGATGCTGGACGAACCCTGGTTTGTGGTGCTTAAACCGGCTTGCCAGGTCGCTACCGGGGCCGTGTTTAACGACCCGGAATTGACAAGAAACTCCCCACTCAGCACAATAGTCGACTTCGTGAACGGCGCTGGCGGTAATGATTGCGAAGCGGTGGTCTATCGCCGCTACCCGGAAGTCGCCGCTGCCGCTGCTTGGCTGGCGCAGCAAAGCGTAGCGCGACTCACTGGCACTGGCGCTTGTGTGTTCGCCGCCTTCCCGGATGTGGATAGCGCCCGGCAAGTGCTAGCGCGGTTGCCGCCAGACTGGACGGGATTTGTGGCGCGGGGTTGCAACCGTTCACCGCTGCATGAACGCCTGGCGCGAGAGCAACAGGTATCCGCCTGAAGTGTTTCCGATTTATTGGGCCGTAGCCAAGTGGTAAGGCACCGGACTTTGACTCCGGCATTCCCAGGTTCGAATCCTGGCGGCCCAGCCATCTTTATCATCGCAGACCGACAGTGGGGGAATGGGTTGTGTATGAAGGTCGCATGATGGTGTTTGCGGGCAACGCCCATCCCCAACTGGCCCGCGATATTGTCAGCCATCTCCAGATGCCGCTCGGCCAGGCAGTCGTCAGCCGGTTCAGCGATGGCGAGGTGATGGTCGAGTTAATGGAGAATGTGCGCGGCAAGGATGTGTTCATCGTACAGCCGACCTGCGCGCCGACCAACGACAACATCATGGAGTTGCTGGTGATGGCCGATGCCTTGCGCCGTTCCTCAGCGGTGCGGGTCACGGCGGTCATTCCCTATTTCGGTTACTCCCGGCAAGATCGCCGCCCCCGTTCAGCGCGGGTGCCGATTTCCGCCAAAGTGGTCGCCAATATGATCACCAGCGTCGGTGTGGACCGGGTGCTGACCGTGGATTTGCACGCGGATCAGATTCAGGGCTTCTTCGACCTGCCGGTGGATAACGTCTACGCCACGCCGATGGTGCTGAATGACATCCGCGCCCGGAATCTTGGCGATTTGATGGTCGTGTCGCCGGATGTCGGCGGCGTGGTGCGCGCTCGGGCGCTGGCCAAGCGGTTGGATGATTCCGAACTGGCGATCATCGACAAGCGCCGTCCTGCGCCGAATCAAGCCCAGGTCATGCATGTGATTGGCGATGTCGAGGATCAGCACTGCATTGTGGTGGACGATATGGTGGACACCGCCGGCACCCTGTGCCTGGCGGCTAAGGCACTGAAAGAGCGGGGCGCCGCATCAGTGCGGGCCTATTGCACCCACGCGGTGCTGTCCGGCGCGGCGGCGGAGAATATCCGCAAGTCGGCGCTGGATGAGCTGGTCGTCACCGACACCATTCCTCTGCGTCCCGATTCAGCAGCCTGTCCAAATATCCGCCAGATCAGCGTCGCAGGTCTGCTCGCTGAATCCATGCGCCGCATTCATCTGGAAGAGTCGGTCAGTTCGCTATTCCTCTGAGATTTTTGCTGCCCCGTCCGATTCGATGACGGGAGTACCGAGAGCGGCGCGTCTGGTCGCGGGCGCGTCGCATTTTTATGTTTAGCGTTTGGAGAAGTGCTCATGAGTGTTAAGTTTGAATTGAAAGCCGAGCCGCGTAGCGAGCTGGGGAAAGGTGCGAGCCGCCGCCTGCGTCGCACCGGTCATTTGCCGGCGATCTTGTACGGCGGAAGCCAGGAGCCACAGCCGCTGACCTTGAATCTCCTGGAAGTCCTGAATCTGATGAACAAAGCGGGGGAAGCGTTCTACTCGCATGTGCTGACTCTGCAAATCAACGGGACTATGGAAACCGCCGTGTTGCGCGACATGCATCGCCACCCGTTCAAGCCGACGGTCATGCATATCGACTTCCTGCGGGCCAGCGCCGACCGCCAGCTCCGGGTCCATATCCCGCTGCATTTCACCAATGAGAGCATTTCACGCGGCGTCAAGCAGCAGGGCGGCGTGGTCAGCCGTGCGCTGATCGACATTGAAATCGCCTGTTTGCCCAAGGACTTGCCGGAATTCATTGAAGTCGATCTGACCGATCTGGGGTTGGGCAACGCGCTGCATCTGTCCGACCTCAAACTGCCCGATGGCGTCGAACTGGCCAACCACATCGCTGCCGGCTCTGAACAGGACGTGATCGTGGTCAGCATCCACCACGCCCATGGCGGCGAGGAAGCACCCAGCACACCGACGACGCCAGCCGCTTAATCTCCTGATTCCCCTGTGATGCCAGAACCGGCCTCCTTGTTACGGCTGATCGTCGGGCTGGGCAATCCCGGCCCCGAATACGCCCAGACTCGTCACAACGCCGGTTTCTGGCTGGTGGATGAACTGGCTCGCCAGCACGGCGGCCATTTTCGCCCGGACGCCAAATATCATGGCGAAACGAGCCGCATCGTGCTGGCGGACCAGGAATTGTGGCTGCTCAAGCCGATGACCTATATGAACCGCAGCGGCCAAGCGGTTGCGGCGCTGGCGCGGTTTCACAAAATTCCCTTGCCGGCCATTCTGGTCGTTCATGACGATCTGGATCTGCCGCCGGGTACGGTCCGCCTGAAACAGGGTGGTGGTCACGGCGGCCACAATGGCTTGCGTGATCTAATCGCCCAACTGGGTGGCAATGATTTTGCCCGGTTACGGCTGGGTATCGGTCATCCCGGCGACAGCCGCGAGGTGTTGAACCACGTTCTGCGCCGCGCGCCACGCTCTGAGCAGGAATTATTGGAACAGGCGATTGCCGACGCCCTGCGTGAAGTGCCGCGCCTGCTGGCCGGTCAATGGGAACGGGCGATGCAGGCCCTGCACAGTCGGCGCGTTCCCCCCACTGCTCTTTCCGCCAATCAAACCTCCGAGTAACCGCCCATGGGCATTCAATGCGGCATCGTCGGCTTGCCGAACGTCGGCAAGTCCACTCTGTTCAACGCCCTGACCAAAGCGGGCATCCAGGCCGAAAATTATCCGTTCTGCACGATTGACCCCAACGTCGGAGTAGTGCCGGTGCCTGATCCGCGTTTGGCGGCGCTGGCGGCGATTGTCAAACCGCCCAAGATTATTCCGGCCACGGTGGAATTCGTGGACATCGCCGGGCTGGTGGCTGGCGCGTCGAAAGGCGAGGGACTGGGTAATCAGTTTCTGGCGCATATCCGCGAAACCGACGCTATCGCGCAGGTGGTGCGCTGCTTTGAGAATGACGATGTGATTCACGTTTCTGGGCGGGTGAATCCCGGCGAAGATATTGAAACGATTAATACCGAATTGGCGTTGGCCGATTTGGCGACGGTGGAAAAGGCGTTGCAGCGGGCGGAGAAAGCGGCCAAGTCCGGTGGCCGGGAAACGCTGGAGCGCAAGGCGTTGCTGGAGCGGGTGCAGGCGCATCTGGATACCGGCGCACCGTTGCGCACGTTGGCGCTGGAAGCCGGCGAGCGGGAAGGCTTGCGGGAACTGTTTTTACTGACGGGCAAGCCGGTTTTATACATCGCGAATGTCGCTGAAGATGGATTTGAAAATAATCCATTCCTCGATCAGATGCGGGAAATCGCCATTCGAGAAGGTGCGGAAGTTTTACCGGTTTGCGCAGCGATTGAAGCAGAATTAGCTGAATTGGACGATGCCGACAAGGCCGAATTTCTGGCCGATTACGGGCTGGCCGAACCAGGATTGGATCGAGTGATTCACGCGGCCTATAAGCTGCTGGGTTTACAAACCTATTTCACCGCCGGCCCCAAGGAGGTGCGCGCCTGGACGGTGCGAATTGGCGCCACGGCTCCGCAAGCGGCGGCGGTGATTCATACCGATTTTGAGCGCGGGTTTATTCGCGCCGAGGTGATCGCTTACGCCGACTATATCGCCTTTAACGGTGAAGCTGGCGCCCGCGAGGTCGGTAAATGGCGACTGGAGGGGAAGGAATACATTGTCCAGGAAGGCGATGTCATGCATTTCCGATTTAATGTGTAGTTGTCGCGGGCATGAAACGTCCGCGACAACGCTGGGTTGAGCCGCAATCGGGCTTGTCCCGGTTGTCGGTCTCGAACCCAATGTTAGCCAAATACATTTTCTATTCGAACTTTTCCTGGCAACCTGTAAATGTCAAAATCGGAATCTATGCTAATAATCTTCTTTATTCCGGTTCTTTCTGCGACAACGACTAGTGTTGCGTCAGCAAAGTCCATTGGCTGATCAGAGTATTTCTTTGTCAGTTCGATAATCCTTGCAATATCAGAAATTCCAACTTCCTCAATTGTGACTCCATTATTTAGAATCCACTGAAAAAAGTTGATTTGAGCTTCAACACTAAAGTCAAGTAGGTGCGTGATCTCTGTTAGAACTGCAGTGGTTGTAACGAACCGAAATTTTTTATCTTTAATAAATTCAACAATCTTTCTGTGAAACTTATCATCTTTATCAAAGATGAGCTGTGAGCGGACCAGTATCAATGAGAATGGTGTTTAGCACGAATCTTGTCCTTCACTCTTGTCTTGTAGTCTACATCATTGCCCCCAGATCCAAACCGGCCAAACAGCTCCTTTCCAATCTCATAGGAGTCTTTCTCTTCATTCTCTGTCTTCAGAAACAGTTCCAGAGCTTCCTTGATGATGTCCGATTTGGATTTATGTCTTGATATAGAAAGCATTTGAAGCTTTTCCTTAATATCATTGGGAAGGCGTACACTCGTCATATCTACCTCGTAATACATAACGTATTACCAATAAAGCCAATTGTCAATTCTACTTCTCGCGCAAAGCGTCGGGCTAACACCAGCGCTCACCGACTTGTCCGGTGCAGCGCCTTGTTAGCGGAAATATCTTTGAGTCCGCCGGATACGTATTTGTGAAGAACACTCGATACAAGGGATTGATAGGGCAATCCCTCCTCCAAGGCACGACGCTGCAGTGCCTCCAGATCGCGGCTGGATATCCGGATGTTGATCCGCTTGTCCTTCTTGAAAGACTCTTCCGCTGTCTGAGCGAGATACGCTCGACGTTCTTCGCTCAAATCTGACTCGAACTCGCCAGAGTCAAAGGTCTCAAGCAATTCCTGCTCTTCCCGATCCAACTTTTCTTTACTCATGCTGCCCCCTCAAATACTGCTTGGTCGCTTTGCGGCTGGGAATGATGGTTTTGAGAAAAAGCTCCTGCTCATTTTCAACATATGGGACCAACCAAGCATAGTCATCGATGTCAACAACGAACATGCGCTGGCTCGGGTACTTTTCTTTGTTGGGATGGATCAGGTCGTCAAGCAGACCGCCTGACTGCAGGGCAAACACAACATCTTCAAAAGAGATGCCTCGCTCACTCATCAGAACTTGGTTTTTCTCTGCATTCCAGTTGATTGGCTTCATAAGGGAAGCGTAGCAGAGGGTGTGCCTATTGTCATCATGCTAACGGGGGCGGCGGATAACCTGCAAGCCCGGACAAAATGCAATTTTTGACGGGCGAAGTCCGCTTGATCCGCTGGTTGTGAGGCGCTTCGCGCCGTGCAAGCAGCGGATGCCATCCGCCGCCCCGTTGTCGCGTCCGCGACAACGTTTGAGATCAGGGGCACCGACCGAAGGGAGGGAACCCAGCTTGCTGGGTGTCCCCTGGATCGAATTGTTAGGCATCATCACGTACTTGCATGAGAGCAAAACCCAAAAGATTGAGGCCGCGCCAAAGGTTTGGGTTATTCGCCTTCTCATCACCTTGAGCTAGGCCAATGCCCCAGATTCTATCAACAGGACTTGCCTCAACAAGAACACGCGAACCGGTTTGTTTGAGGAATGCTCTCAGCTCAGCGTTCTGGCCGAACTTGGCTTCGTTTGCCCTGACAACAATTGAGAATCTATTCTCCAGCCAGACAGTTTCATCAAAGCCACGAACTTGCCGGCCAAGTGCCTTTGCTGCGCCGGGATTTGGGGACTGAAGCACTTGTACTCTTGTGACTGTATCGCTAAATAACGCAGCCTTCTCCGCCATCATATAGTGCTCAGCCGTTGGATAGCGTTGACCATCAACTACGAATGGTACTCCGTACCACTGACTGAAACATGACGAAGTGATTCCATTCTTACTCTGCTGATGCCCCCAGAAGAAGGCAAACTTCAACTTCTCTCCGGAATTGAAACGTGATCGAAGATTTTCAAGATGCAACGCATCACGCATGATAATTCCTTGATGCCTAACAGGGCGGCAGATAAGTCGCCCCGTTGTCGCGTCCGCGACAACTAATGATTATGTGGTTTCCGCCTATCTACCGCTATTTGCCATGGTTGACAAGAAGTTGATCTTGCTAGCCTTCATCAGCAGCATAACATTCATCGCAAACCTCACAACCCTGGAAATCCCGCCATGCTCGCCGTCCCCTCGGAACTCGCCCAGCACTACGAGGCGCGGTTGGCGCAACAGAACGCCATGGCCGGGCAGCGTCCGCACTATCACCAGTGGCTGCGCTATGACCTGGATTTCTGTGACAAGTATAGCGTCGCGCCGATTGATCGCCAGAGTTTGCCCGCTTTTCAGGAAAAATTGCGGGTCAAGCATCAGCCGGAACCTCGATGTCAAAGGCCATCAAAGAAGCGGTACACCGCACCCGGATTCCCAATGCGCACGATTCAGGAGTTGCTGGGACACAGCGACGTGCGCACGACGATAATTTATACCCACACCGTGCGGAGCATGACGCTGAAGGAAGCCAAAAGTCCGCTGGATTTTTAGCCGCTTCGGCGATTTCCTGTAGTTGGTCGCTTCCAGTGTGCGTTATGACTTGGCGATCCGCGATTCCGCCTATGTTTGTGAACGGGTAACGCATCCTGTCGGCGGCTATCTGAAAATCGCCCAGGAATACACCGCGGCCAGCACCCCGGCGATCAGCACCCAATCCCGCGTCTGAAACCGATAATCCGCCAGAGGAGTGCGGGTCGGTCCACCGAAACCGCGCGCTTCCAGCGCCTCGGCCAAGTCGTCAGCCAAGCGCATCACACCCGCTAGCAAGGGTCCCAACAGGGCAACACCGTTGCGCAGCAGATAGAACCCGTCCAGCCGGATGCCCCGGCTTTCCTGCGCCTCGCGGACTTCGCGGGCCAACGCCGCCATGGTGGGCGCAAAACGCAAGGTTCCTTCCAGCAGGAACACGACCTGGGGTGATAAACCGCTGTCCAGCAAGGATTCTCCTAATTCCTCTGGTGGAGTCAGGGCAAAGAACAGCACACTGGCAGTGACCAAGGTTAGCAAACGCAACACTGCGCCGGCTGCCGCTTCCAGGCCGCTCCCCGCGCCGACGATGACCGCAAATAGCAACAGAGTCGGCCACAGCAGCCACATAACCCGTCGCCACTCCGCCCAACCGTGTGTCAGCAGGATGCCAATTAAGGGCGCAGCGAGCAACGGCAGTAACACCAGCGGTTGTATCGTCAGCAGAATCAGTCCGCAATAGAGCAGATAGACAACCAGCTTCGCCCGAGGATCAAAGTTTCCCCCTCCCCTCAACCCCCTCCCACCAGGGGAGGGGGGGAAGATTCCCTCCAACCCCCTCCCACCAAGGGGGAAAACTCCCTCCCCCCTAGTGGGGGAGGGCTGGGGAGAGGGGTAAACGCTTGCAGGCACAGGGGCATCATGAATGCGCCCCTCCGTGAGTACCGTCCAACGGTGACAGAGCGACCCGGCCCAGTGGGCGTCATGCGTCGCCACAATCATCGCTACGCCTTCCGCAGCGCACTCCGTCAGCAGCGCCCGCAACGTCGCCCGAGCAGCCGCGTCCTGCCCGGCAGTTGGCTCATCCAGCAGCAATGCCCTTGGCCGGGACGCCAGCACCGCCGCTATAGCTAATCGCCGCTGTTCACCGGCGCTGAGGGTCTGCGGGGGCCGATCCAGCAGCCCCGTTAGGCCAAAGCGCTCACTGAGTTGCTCACACCAGGCCGGATCATGGCGGCCCAAGGCGCGGGGGCCGACCGCCAGTTCAGCGCGCACGGTCGGCGCGAATAGCATGTGCGCGGGTTGCTGCATCACCAGCCCGACTTCGCCGGCCAACGCCGCAACGGGCCGGCGTCCGATGGGTCGCTCCAGCACCCGCACTTCGCCGTGCTGGGCGCGCAACAGCCCATTGCCATGCCGCAACAAGGTGCTTTTACCCGCCCCATTCGCGCCGAACAACGCCACAATCTCGCCGGGGCGACTCGCCAGACTGGCTCCATTCAGCACGGAGCGACCATCACGTTCGCAGCCGACGCTATCCCATGCAATCACCGGTTCCCTCCCACCCCAGCCCTCCCCCACCAGGGGGGAAGGCGTTGATGTGAATTCTCCCGCCAAGAGGGAGGGAGTTGATGCTTCCCCCGCCAGAGGGGAGGGAACTTTGGAAGATGGAGGGAAGGAGTGAATGCCGGGCTGTTCCAGACCCCAGGCGGCGATGTTGCCGGCTAATACGGTTTCCGGGGAACCGTCAGCGACCAGCCGGCCCTGGTGCAAGACCAACATCCGGTTGGCCAAGTCAGTCAATTCACCCAAGCGATGCTCCGCGATGATGACGGTGATGCCGGAGTCAGGCAGGCAGCGTAATAACTCGCGCAATTGCGCTGCGCCTGCCATATCGAGAAAGGCAAACGGTTCGTCCAGCACCAGCAGTTTCGGCCCCATCGCCAAAACTCCCGCCAGCGCCACCCGCTGTTGCTCACCGCAGGACAGCGTATGCGGCGACCGTTCCAGCAGATGGGCGATATCCAGCCGTTCCACCGCCTCACGTGCCCGGCGGACAATGGCGACCCGATCCAGTCCCTGACAGGCGGGGCCAAAGGCGATGTCACGAGCGACCGTGGCCGCCAGACACTGTGCGTCGGGCCGTTGCAGCAATAGCCCGACCGTCCGGCTCAACTGATGAGGTGGCGTCACGCCGGGATCCGCACCGGCTACCGTCAGTTGACCGCGCAGTTCGCCGCCATGCAGGTGTGGAATCAGGCCATTCAACAACCGGCACAGGGTCGACTTACCGGAACCGCTGGCCCCGGCCAGCAGCACGAATTCACCGGCGTGGACCGTGAACTCCAGGTCTTGCAGGACGAGCTTTTCGGCAATGGGGTAACGGTAACTCAGGTTTCGGCAGACGACCAACGGATCGGTCATCGCTGCTTAACGCAAATAACCGAGTTGTCGCAGCACGCGCAAACCGAGAATGCCCAGCGCCGCGCCAGCCAGTGAGGACAGCAGGAAAGGCAGGATCAGCACGGTCAGGGCGATGTCCCGGCCCATCAGGTAGGGCGCAACCAGCAATGCCCCGACCGAAGCGCCGATCAGCCCGGTGCCGATCACTTCGCCGAGGGCAGTGACATAGATATTGCGGGTATAGCGAAAAGCCAGGCCGGCCAGCACCACGCCAAATACGCTACCCGGAAAAGCCAACGGCGTACCCAGACCGAGCGCGTTGCGCACCAAGGAAGTCACCAAGGCCGTCGCCAGCCCCCACCAAGGACCGACCAGCGCTCCGGCGATGACGTTGATGAAATGTTGGAAAGGCGACACCTTGGCGATGCCTACCGGGATGCTGATCGGCGACAGGGCGACCGCCAGCGCGGCCAACGCCACGCTATAGGCGATCAGGCGGGTGGGCGGGACAGTGCCGGCGAAGGTGTGGGAAGCTTCTGGACTTGACATGGTAGGAAACAAAACTCACAGCGGAAAACAGGCGCGAAGATTGGCACAATCCGCCGTCCATCGCCAGACTGCCTCCTGAAAATGTGACAGATTCCAGGAAAATACTCTACGAAGATCAGCGTAGGGATCACCGGCCTTGGTGGTCTGTTAAACTTGGCCTTCCGCCCTCCCGCGAAAGCGTTGTCATCTTTGTCACCCTTTCCACCCCGCGCTGCCTGGAGCTGTATGTCCGCCGTGATTCCTCTCTTTTCCCGCCGTAAATACTGGGCCGCCCGTTTCGGCATGGCGCCTTTCCTGCCGATGTCGCGCACCGAAATGGACGCGCTCGGCTGGGATGCCTGCGACATCATCGTGGTGACCGGCGACGCCTACATCGACCATCCCAGTTTCGGCATGGCGATCATTGGCCGGTTGCTGGAAGCCCAGGGCTTTCGAGTGGGCCTCATTGCCCAACCGGACTGGACCTCGGCGGAACCGTTCCAGGCGTTGGGCCAGCCCAATCTGTTCTTCGGGGTCACCGCCGGCAATATGGATTCGATGGTCAACCGCTACACGTCGGATCGACGGTTGCGCCATAACGACGCCTACACGCCGAACGACGAGGGCGGGAAGCGGCCGGAGCGGGCAGTGATCGTCTACAGCCAGCGGTGCCGCGAGGCGTATCCCGATGCGCCTATCGTCATTGGCGGCATTGAGGCGTCGCTGCGCCGAATCGCCCATTACGACTACTGGTCGGACAAAGTGCGCCGCTCGATTTTGCTGGACGCCAAGGCGGATCTGCTGCTGTATGGCAATGCGGAGCGGGCGATTGTTGAAGTCGCGCACCGCATCGCCGCCGGTGAGCATCCCAAGACGATGCGCGATTTACGCGGCGCAGCGTTTATCCATCGCGGCGATTTGCCGGAGGGCTGGCTGGAAATCGATGCGACGGCGCCGGATCGTGACGCTCACACGCCCCGCCACGACCGCACCCAAACCGTCCTGCGCCTGCCCAGCTACGAGCAGGTTAAAAGTGATCCGGTGCTATACGCTCATGCCTCCCGCCTGCTGCATCTGGAGACCAACCCCGGCAACGCCCGCGCTTTGATCCAGCGTCACGGCGACCGCGAGGTGTGGCTGAATCCGCCGCCGATTCCGTTGACCACCGCTGAATTCGACGCGGTGTTCGACCTGCCCTATGCCCGCGCTCCCCATCCCAGCTATGGCGACGCCCGCATCCCCGCCTGGGAGATGATTCGCTTCTCGGTCAACATCATGCGTGGCTGCTTCGGCGGCTGCACGTTCTGCTCGATCACCGAACACGAGGGCCGGATTATTCAGT
The DNA here is from genome assembly GCA_022709365.1 of Pseudomonadota bacterium. Lineage (GTDB taxonomy): Bacteria > Pseudomonadota > Gammaproteobacteria > Competibacterales > Competibacteraceae > UBA2383. The sequence continues at coordinate 96,564 of JAKLIY010000003.1, read as the reverse complement.
CCCGCTCGGAAGCCTCGGTGCTGCGGGAAATCGAGGAGATTCGGGATAAAACACCCGGTTTCACCGGCGTCATTTCCGACCTCGGCGGGCCAACCGCCAATATGTACCGCCTCGCCTGCAAGTCGCCGGAGATTGAGCGGAGTTGCCGCAAGTTGTCCTGCGTCTATCCCGACATCTGTCCGAACCTGAATACCGATCATTCCTCCCTGGTTCACCTGTACCGCAAGGCGCGGGAATTGCCGGGCGTCAAAAAAGTACTGGTCGCGTCCGGGGTGCGTTATGACCTGGCGATTCGTGATCCCGCGTATGTGCGTGAACTGGTCACGCACCATGTCGGCGGCTATCTGAAAATTGCCCCGGAACACACCGAAGCCGGGCCGTTGTCGAAGATGATGAAACCGGGCATGGGCGCTTATGACAAGTTCAAGGAACTGTTCGAGAAATATTCCAGGGAAGCCGGCAAGGAGCAGTACCTCATCCCCTATTTCATCGCCGCCCATCCGGGGACGACCGATGAGGACATGCTGAATCTGGCGCTATGGCTGAAGGGCAACGGTTTTCGTGCTGACCAGGTGCAGGCGTTTCTACCGAGTCCCATGGCGCTGGCGACTGCCATGTACCACACCGGGCGGAATCCGCTGAAAGGCATTCACCGTGACCGGGGTGAAATCGTCTTCGCCGCCAAGGGCTTGAAACAGCGCCGGTTGCATAAGGCGTTTCTGCGTTACCACGACGCGGAGAACTGGCCGCTGCTGCGTGAAGCGCTCAAACAGATGGGCCGCGCTGATTTAATCGGTAACGGCAAGCGGCATCTGATTCCACTCTGGCAACCGGCGGGTACAGGCGCGAGTGGCGGGGAAGGCGGACGGACGGGCCGTAAGCACGGGTCACAGACATTTCTGACCCAGCACACCGGATTGCCGCCACGCACCCATCAAGTTCTTCCTTTGCAAAAGGGAAGGGATTTATCGACGGATCGACAGTCAGCACGCGCTTTTACTCAGGGTAGTCCCTGCGGCGGCGGTAAACGGCGCGGCGGACAGTGATCGTATTCTGCATGGACACAGCCTCATGACTCTCCAGCGACTCTATTTTGGCGACAATCTGGCGGTCATCCGTGAGCATCTCGCGGATGAAAGCGTGGATTTGATTTATCTCGATCCGCCGTTTAACTCCAAGCGCGATTACAACCTGCTGTTCAAAACGCCCAAGGGCCAGCAGGTTGATGCGCAAATCATGGCCTTTGAGGATAGCTGGCGCTGGGGGCCGGAAGCCGAGCGGGAGTTTGCCGAAATTCTCCATCAGCCGAACACCCAGACCGCCGAAGTGATGCAGGCGTTGCGTTCATTCTTGGGCGAGAATGACATGATGGCCTATCTGGTGATGATGGCAAATCGTCTGCTGGAATTGCATCGAGTGCTGAAATCGACGGGAAGCTTATATCTGCATTGCGATCCAACGGCTTCGCATTATCTGAAAATCGTGCTAGACGCCGTATTTGGCAAAGAGAATTTCCTGAATGAACTGGTTTGGAAACGCACCAGCGCCCACAGTGACACCAAGCGTTTTGGAGCGAACATGGATATCCTGCTTTATTATTCACGTTCGGAAGATTATATCTTCAATCCGGTTTATCAGTCTTATAACGACGCTTACAAAGCGCGGTTTCGGAATGTCGATTCGGATGGCCGACGCTGGGCCGATGATAATCTGACCGCCAAGGGATTAAGTGGCGGCGGTTATCAATATGAATACAAAGGTATTAAATCGCTATGGCGCTGCCCCCTCGAAACGATGCAACGACTGGATCAAGAAGGTCGCCTGCATTTTACCAACAAGGACGGCATTCGGCTCAAGCGCTATCTCGACGAATCCACTGGAATGCCCTGTCAGACCATCTGGACTGACATTCCGCCGATCAACTCCCAAGCGGCGGAACGGTTGGGTTATCCGACACAAAAGCCGCTGGCTTTATTGGAACGAATTATTCAGGCCAGCAGCAATGAAGGTGATGTGATTTTAGATCCATTTTGCGGATGCGGGACAGCGATTCATGCGGCGCACAAAATGAACCGGCAATGGATCGGAATTGATATTACCCATTTAGCGATTGCGGTGATTGAAACACGGATAAAAGCAGCGTTTCCCGGCATTAAGTTTGAAGTGATTGGCGTTCCGAAGGATTTAGCCAGCGCTCGCGATTTAGCCGCCCGGAATAAATATCAATTCCAGTGGTGGGCCTGTGCGCGAGTGAATGCCCGGCCGTATCAGGGTAGGAAAAAAGGTGCAGATTCTGGTATTGATGGCCTGATCTATTTCCAGGATGACGCCGGTTTAGCGAAGAAGATCATTGTTTCGGTCAAGGGCGGCGATAATGTCAATGTCAGCATGATTCGGGATTTAGGCCATGTGGTGGAGCGGGAAAAAGCCGCTATCGGTCTGTTTGTCACGCTGACTCCGCCCACTAAGCCGATGCAAACCGAAGCCCTCAGCGCCGGTTATTACCAGTCGCCGCATTTCGGCGCTTTTCCCAAACTGCAAATCCTCACCATTGAAGGGGTGTTAAACGGTGCGGAACGGGCGCGTTATCCCGACCTGAGCCAAGGCGGACTGACCTTCAAAAAAGCGGAACGGGAAACGCTGACCGGCGAACAGGAGAATTTGCTGTGACTGAGCTGGAACAATTGCTGGAACTCATGGTTCGCCTGCGCGACCCGGAGCAGGGTTGTCCATGGGATCGACAACAAACCTGCGCGACGATTGTTCCGCATACGATTGAGGAAGCCTACGAAGTCGCTGACGCCATCGCCCGCGAAGACTGGGCGGAACTGCGCGCCGAGCTGGGCGATTTGCTGTTTCATGTGGTGTTCTGCGCCCAGATCGCCCGCGAAGAAGGACGTTTCGATTTCGCCGATGTGGCGCGGGGCATTGTCGAGAAGATGACCCGCCGTCACCCGCATGTCTTCGGTGATGAACGCTATGCCGACGCTGCCGAACAGACCGCCGCCTGGGAGCGGATCAAAGCGGCGGAAAAAGCCGCAGACTCTCCAGCGCCCGCCGGCGTCCTGGACGGCGTTCCGCTGGCGTTGCCCGCGCTCACCCGCGCCGCCAAATTGCAGAAAAAAGCGGCGCAGGTCGGCTTCGACTGGGGCGCAATCGAACCGGTGCTGGCGAAAATTCAAGAGGAAATCGGCGAAATTCGCCACGAGATCGCCACTCAGGCTCCGCCGGAACGCTTGGCCGATGAACTGGGCGATGTACTGTTCGCCGTCGCCAATCTAGCCCGGCATCTGAAACTCGATCCCGAAGCGGCGTTGCGGGGAACCAACGCCAAATTTGAACGACGCTTTCGACGTATCGAACATTGGTTAGCTGAGGACGGACGCACCCCAACCGACTCGACGTTGGAAGAAATGGATGGCCTATGGAATCGGGCCAAGCGCGAAGAAGCGTCAGGGTCGGGAAACGGCTGAGAGCGTGAGTTAGCTGCTGCTGGCCCCGCCGCGCACCCAACTGGAAAAGGCGTTGCGGTTGCGCGAACAGATCACCACTTTCCCCCGCCCGGAAAAACGCAGCACCAGACCTTCGCCGCTGGTCACGCTGCTGACCAGTCGGCTGAACATCCCGCCACTTTGTTGACTCGGCACCGAAATCTCGTAGCGCAACTGGCTGTCCCAGGCCACCACATGCGCATTGTCGATAATCACGTCCTTGCCCGGCTCCACATCCAGGATAAAGCCGGAGCCAAATCCAGAGACCGCCAGCTTGCCCTTGCCGGTGGCCTCCATGACGAAGAAACCGCCGGACTGGGCGAACAGCGCGTTGCCGAGGCTTTGGGTGCGGACCTTCAAATCGACGCCGCTTTCCGCCGCCACGAACGCGCCATCGCTGAGCATGTACTGGGTTGCGCCCACTTCGAGAACTTGGATCGTGCCCGGCAAAACCGGCGACAACAGGCAGTCCCCTTCGCCCCGGTTGGCTTCGATGTGCTGCTGGAAAAACGACTCGCCATTGGCGAACCGACGCATCAAGGCGCTGCCCAGACCGCCGGTCATCTTGCCGGTCAGATCGAGCGTGTCTTCCATCATCACCATGGCGTCAGATTCGCAATAAATCTTCTCGCCCTTGTGCAGGGAGACATGCAGGAAGGGGTCAACATCGCCGGTAATGGTGAATATCGCCATAAGGTTGCTCCTCGCTGGATGGACTTTGAACGCTGATCAAACGGTGTAATGACTCAGCACTCCCCGTCTGAATCACGGATTAACAGATTAACGGATGACACAGAAGGGTTTCATCCGTGAAATCTGCGCCATCCAGTGAATCCGTGATTCAGACATGAACTATTCCCAGCGGATTCCCAAGTTCCGGTGTGGGAACGAGATTTCAAGGATGCTAGGTAGTCACCAACCTCTTAAACCTGCACCGCCAGCTCCCGGCACAGCCATTCGCGCTGGCCGGCCTGCAACGGTCGGTTTTCCGTATGGCCGTTGACGGTTAGTTCCAGTTCCCGCACTTCAGGACGACCGTAAACGACTGGGGTAAAGCGCACGGTATCCCGTGGATAATCGCCAGATTCGGTAATTTCCACCCGCAACCGCTCGCTGTCGATCTCGGCGACAATCCGGGCTGCGCCATAGCCCTGCTCATAGCGCCGGGTCTCCCGATCATCGAGGAAATAGTCGCATTGCGCGGATCGTTCCCGGCAAAACAGGTGCAATTCGACCGCGCTCAAGTCCATGAAACTGTTGCGTAACGGTCCGGCGTAATACGGCACGACCGCCCCATCGCGGACAAATAGCGGCAACTCGTTCAATGCAGCGGCGTAGTGCAGGGCGCGCCCCCCTTCCAGCCATTCGCCCCGGTTCAGATCAAACCAGCCGCCCGGTGGCAAGAGAATCGACCGTTCCTGCATTTTAATCCCATCGCGAATCATCTCTGGCCCTTGGCCCTCGCCGTGCAGGATCGGCGCAACCAATACCGCGTCGCCGACCAGATATTGATCGTCCAGATCGGCGTATTCCGGCCCGGCGTAGTGATACAGCAGCGGGCGGATGATCGGATCGCCTTCCCGCCAGTGGGCGAAAAAGCATTGATACAGATAGGGCAATAGCCGGTAACGGGTGCGAATGGCTCCGCGAATCGCCGCCAGCGCGTCTGGCCCGAATTGCCACGGCTCCTGAAGCCGGGAATTTCGACTGGCATGGTTGCGGAAGAACGGGAACAGGCAACCGGCCTGATGCCAGCGCACCAGCAATTCGGCGCTGGCGTCGTCCATGAAGCCGCCGACATCGGGACCGTTGAACGCTGCGCCGGACAAGCCCAGATTCAACGAACACGGCAGCGCCATCCGCAGATGTTTCCAGTTGCTGGCGTTATCCCCGGTCCACACCGCGCTATAACGCTGCGTGCCGGCGCAGGCGCTGCGGGTCAGCAGAAACGGGCGACCGTCAGAATTAAGCTGATCGCAGGCGGCGCGGCTGGCGATGGCCATGAAATGGGCATACTGATTGTGATAGCGGTCGTGGGGAATCGCGCCGTGGACAAAGCGCATTTCCTCGGTGCGGCTGTAGCCCGTCGCTGGATCGTTCATGTCCAGCCAGACGCCATCGACCGCGCCATCGCGCAGAAATGTCGCCAACTGGCCTGCCCACCAATTCCGGGTATGTTCCAGGGTGAAGTCGGGAAATACGGTATCGCCCGGCCAGACCTTGCCGATATAGTCCCGACCGCTGGCGGTTTGGCAAAACACCTGCTGTTGCCGCCCGCTGTCGTACACGGCATAGCCCGGCTCGCGCTTGACGCCGGGATCGATAATCGCCACGGCGCGAATGCCGGCGGCCTGCAATTCACGGTTCAACGCGGCGGGATCGGGAAACGCCTGCCGGTTCCAGGTGAACAGCCGGAAATTGTCCATGTAGTCGATGTCGTACCACAGGGCGCTGACCGGCAAATCGGCAGCGGCGAATTGCGCGGCCAGATGACGGAATTCCACCGCGCTGCGATAACTCCAGCGGCATTGGTGATAACCCAGCGCCCACAAGGACGGCAGCGGCGCCCGGCCCGTTAATGCCGCATAACGCCGCACGACTTCCGGCAAGGTCGGTCCAGCCAGCAAATACAGATCGGTCACGCCGCCGAAGGACTGATACCAGAATTCGCCGGGCTGACTTTTACCGGCGTCCATGATGGCCCGGCCCGGATTGTCGAAAAACAGCCCCAGGAATCGGTCGCCGGATTTCAGAATAGCCAGTGGAATAGCGACATAGGTTGGATCGTAGTCATCGCGGGCGTAGGTATGGCGAAACACCGCTACTACGTCCACGGTCAGCAGGTCGGCGCTGTCGCCGAGTTTATTGAGCCGTCGGGTGCGCTCGCCGAACCCATAGCAACCATCGATGCCGCGCAGAGCGAAATTGAGCAGCAGATTGTCCCCGCACGCGCCGACGCCCTCAGCCACGGTTTCCAGGGTAAACCCGGCCAGTTCCAGCCGCAGTTGCGCGGCACTCAGCTCAACATTGCCAGCAGCGGCGCTAAACTGCACCCCGTTAATCTCTTTTCCCCCTGGTAGGGGAGAGTCAGGGTGGGGGGAAACCGTCGGACACCCTTGACGGAGTTCCGGCAAGACTGCATCCGAATGCTGTTGCAGATCAGCAGACTGGGCATTCTTGAACCGCAAGCGCAAACAACCCGCCATGATGTCCGCACAATAAACCCGCAACCGGACGCCCGGCCCGCTCAGTTCCACAGCGTCGCCCGTCAGGGTCAGTGTTTCGGGAAGATCGAAATTCAGCGGATGGATTTTTTGACCGAAGAACATGGCAGCGTTTTTTCAAGATGGCTATTATCAAGTGTAGCACGCGGGGACAGATCGAAACCCACACGCTCGTAGAAGGCTTTAGCTTGCGGGCGAAAGCGCCTGCACGATCATTCCACGAATGCCAATGGTATCCGCCGCCTGAATGACAACGATATCCAATCCGTTCTTTGACCATCCGATTCTGAACTCCCCCTACGAACGCCCATCCCGGCATTGGGAACTGGATGAAACCGGGCAGCCCACCCAGCAGATCCTCGATCACCGTCGGCGCGCACAGTTCATCACCCCCATCCCGAAGCCCAAGAAGCACAAGAAGGTGGCCAGTCAGCAGGGGATCGTCTTCGACGAGGGCATCGGTCTTTCCACCGCAGCCCAGCAATACGACCCGACGTCGATCATCAACCAAGTGCGCGGACCGGTGGATGCCTGGCGGGCGTTGCCGAACCCGTCGCAGTGGCAGGTGACGCCCGAAACCGCTCGTCTGCTTCAGCACTGGCGTCATCACGATTTCAGTGGCGTTCGCCCGTTCTTCTGTCAGGTCGAAGCGGTGGAAACGACGATCTGGCTCACCGAAGTCGCTCCGCAATCAAAGCCGGGTAAAGAGTTGTTGAAGCATCTGTCCAGCGCCAACCATGACGCCAATCCTGAACTCATGCGGCTGGCCCTCAAGCTGGCCACCGGCGCAGGTAAAATAACGGTTATGGCCTTGCTGATCGCCTGGCAGACGATCAATGCGGTGCGGCATCCGGGGAGCAAACAATTCACACGCGGCTTTCTGATTTGCACGCCGGGCCTGACCATCAAGGATCGGCTGCGCGTCCTCCAGCCGCACGACCCGGACAGTTATTACCAGGATCGCGAGCTGGTCCCCAGCGACCTGCTCGGCGACGTGCGGCGGGCGAAGATCGATAGTACTCCAGACATGGATATTTAACGGATCAAATTAAACATAATCAAAGAGTTGTTAATATTCATATCCACGCCGAGAACACTACCCCCTCATCGTCATCATGCTTCGTTAGCTATTTTTTAAACACGGCCTAATTGACACCTTCACTGATGTGAAGGCGTGGTGAATTATCGGGTTGAATGTTTGAAAAGCGAGAAATCCAAGACAAAACGCGAACAAAGCGCGTTCTGCCTTTTTTTTTAATGGTTTCTCATTCTCAAAACAGCGTCGTGCTGGCACCGGCGGCGATAAGCAGAGGCTTTACGTTTTTAGTAAATGCTTCAGAACGGACCGTCCTGAGAAAAACCACCTGAGACGATTTGTTTACATACCCATCCCATTCCAGCCGAATATCCACGCCAGGTGTGGCAACGACTCTGCCACCGGTATTGGTCAGATAGTAGCCGGTGAGTTTGGCAATGCGCTCGTTAATCACATCGGCGAGGATGCCATCGCGCATGATTCCAGCAGGTCTATTAGCATCCACGCCTTTTTCCGTTAAAAACCCTAGCGATGTGACTGCGCTAAGATAATCGCACCAATAACACACCTCGTAATAAGTCGTGAAAAATCCCTCAAACGATTGCATACTGAGGGTCGGCGGGTGGAGAATCGGTAGATTGACCAACAATTCAATAATTTTCCGTTTCTGATCGGCGCCCACTTTACTATCCCGCACCAGGTTGACAAATGATTCGTTAATCAACCTATAGGTAGTTGAATAGAAAATAGCCATATCATTTTGAAACTTGAGTTCGCCTGGCCAGGATACGCTGGGATCGCTGGGGATGGCAGCCCCAACATCCGCACTCATCTTTTTGACAAACTCGATTGAACCGGTAACGGTCCCGGTCTGGGCAAAGCCCTTAATTTTATCGTCTAGATTCGCGAAAATTTTTTCGCTGAAAGAAGATGATTGGGAGAGAAAATTTTTGACTGCTGTAGCCGTATCATTACTGGATTCAAGAAAGGATTCTAATCCCTTATTGGTGGACATACGGCTGAGGATTTTTACGTCTTTGAGTGCGGCAGCGCCCATAATATCGATGCCTGCAAACAGAATGGATAGAACCAATCCATTGATTGCATCAATCTTTGCCAGTCTAGCCTCTTGTTCTTTTCTTCTTCGACTGGCTTCAGTAAATACGTCTTGGAGTGCCCGGAGCGCCGCCTCATAGTGGCTGCCTAGTGGACGAACATAATTATCCATCCAAATAGATTTCTGATTCTCCAGATCAATCTGGAAGAATGCTGGATTTTGCAGGTAGATGTCTACCTTTTTGCTCATATCGATGCTCATTATTGCGAATACCTCATGGCTTGGATTCAGTGAGTGGCCGACTTATTTTCGGCAATTCTTGAGGGCAATGCCCTTAAATAGTCTAGTTAAAATTGCAACCATAACTAAAGTCAAGCAATAAGCATGACAAATTGATTTATCATATTGATAATAAAATATTTTTTAATGATTAAAATGACTGGATTTATCAAAAATCAGCTTAGATTGAATAGCCCGGCCCGGTTCAATATGAACCGAATTCAGTTTCTTCCGATCCAGCAACTCCCGGTCTCTTTGTCCTATCTCAATGACTAACCGGCTAATGATCTTTAAAAATTTAATCCGGTATCTCTAGGCCCGCGTAGCGCAGCAGTTCCAAGGAGCCATGGGCAAATTGATCCAAGAAGCGGTCAATCTCGGTACAGAGTGTTTCGAGGTCATCGGCCCAGCGATGGAGGTGGGTCACGTCCTGGCGCAGTTTGCGCCAGAGCTTCTCGATCGGATTGCACCACGAGGCATAGGTGGGCAGCGGCACGATTTGGATGGGTAGTTTCAATTCACCCCATCGTCAGATTGCGGTTGCACTGGGTTCCGTCGGCCAATTCGGGGGGCGGTACCCCGGCCAGCGCGTCTCTTGGGGTTCCAGGGCGACTAACAGATCGGGATGGGTATGCACCGGCCCGTTATCTTGAATGACATCGATCCGTTCAGCGTCGGGGTAGGCCTGGCATAGCGCCTGATAAAACGCCACCAGGAACCCGACGGCGATCTTGCTGGCCCGGCGATAGAAGACGCCACCGGTCAGCGCATTCAAGGTACCGAGGAGGCGCGTCACCGGATTCGATTTTGGGCTGCGCACCGCCCGAGCTTGTTCGGACGATCCGGTCGGAGCATAGGCGTGGACGACGGTCGGTTGCCGTTCGACGGTGACTTCGTCCAAGTCAACGGTCACCACCGGCCCCGGTTGCGCCTTCGCCGCGGCCACCGCCGCCGCGACATCGGTCAACTTGGCGTCGTCGTCGGGATCAGGACTTTCCACACGATACGCACACGTCGCAGGACGGTATGAACCCCGGCCAAGGTCAAGCCGCCCAGCCACGCACACGCTTGGCGGAGACTGGCCAAGGTCCAGCGGGTCCGCTCGACCCCACAGACGCGCGGGTCACGCGGGCAAAGGGATTGCCATTCGGTGTGGGCCACCGCCGTCGAATGCCGAGGGGGAAAAAGCGGGCTTGCGCCCGCGGCCGGGATGAACCTTCAGGCCCGCACCGCCCGTGGCTTGATAGCGGTCCAACCACGCATAGACCGTATCGGGTCGCCGCGGGCGTAACAGGCCGTGCCGGGCTACGAGCGCCGCCGGCATCCCATCGGCGATCTTCAACAACGCGGCCGCCCGCTCGCGCTGATACGGCTGACGGGCATGATCCCGGAGTTGGACCAACTCTCGGCGTTCGGTCTCACTCAACACAAGTTGGCGTCGCGGCATGATCGGCTCCTCTGGCGTGGGTGGAATCGCCTTCTCAGTATACCGGATTAAATTTTTAAAGATCATCAGGCGGAGGCTTATAATCTGCCGATTGGAAATGAAGGTATTCAGGATGTGAAGGGATGGAATTTCGCCGCCGTCAATTTTCCCGCGACCAAACTCCGGGGGCGATCATCACACGCTGTCTGCGTCACGGATTCAATGGATGACCGGATGACACAGAACCCGCCGTGTCATCCGGTCATCCGCGCCAATCCGTGATTGTAACCGTGCAGACCCCCCCCCAGCCTTCCCCCATCAGGGGGTCAGGGCAATCGCGCTATATGGGGGGTTGACAAGAGGGGGATTGCCGGGGTGACGAGGCAGGAACTGTCGGCTGGAGAGAACTGATGCTGCCCCAATTGCTCGACCCGCGCCCGTATTTTGCCGATCTGCCCGACCCGCGCCGCGAGACGCGCAACAAGCTCCATAAACTCCATGATATTCTGATGATCGTGCTGTGTGCGGTGTTGAGCGGGGTGGAGGACTGGGTAGGCATGTCGGACTTCGCCGAGGAGAAGGAAGCCGGGTTGCGGAGTTTTCTGGAGTTGCCCAATGGCATTCCTTCGCACGATACCTTGAGCGACGTGCTGGGGCGGATCGATCCGGTGGCCTTCCAGACGGCCTTCACCGCTTGGGCGACGGCGGCGTTGCCGAGCTTGGCCGACGAGCCGGTGTGTGTGGATGGCAAGGCGGTGCGGGGGAGTCGAGACGGGGCGAACCCGGCCGTCCATCTGGTGCGTGCGTTTGCCGGCCGGGCGCGCTGGGTGTTGGGGCAGCAGGCGGTGGCGGAGAAGTCCAATGAGATCACGGCGATTCCGGATGTGCTAGGGCTGCTGGACCTGCGCGGAGCGGTGGTGTCGATCGACGCCATGGGCTGCCAGAAAGCCATCGCCCAGACCCGCATCGACGCGGGTGCGGAGTACGTCTTGACGTTGAAAGACAACCATCCCACCTTGTGCGCGGACGTGCAACTCTGGCTGGAGACCGAAGGGGCGGGCGGGCGGTTGGCGGTGCGGGAAACGGTGGAGAAGGACCATGGCCGGATCGAAATCCGCCGCTATGCGCTCAGCCACCCGATCGACTGGCTGGAGGCGAAACCGGACTGGGCGGGACTCCAAGCGGTCGGCCGGGTCGAATCCACCCGGATTATCGGGAAAAACACCAGCACCGAATGCCGCTACTTCCTGTACTCGCTGGCGAAGCGTGACCAGTTTGCGGCCACGGTGCGTCAGCACTGGGGCATCGAAAACCAACAGCACTGGGTCTTGGACGTGCAATTTGGGGAAGATGCCTGCCGGACCCGCAAGGACCACTCGGCGGAAAACCTGGCTGTGATTCGCCGCATGGTCCTCAACGTGCTGCGCCACAACAGCCCGGTGCGCGATAGCCTCCGGCGCCGCAAGCTCCGGGCTGCCCTCAACGATGACTATCGGTTGCGTCTGCTTTTCGGCCAACCTAGCCCAGCTACCACATAGCGCGATTGCCCTGATAAAGGGGGGAGGGGGTCTTACAAAACAGTCGGTTATCGGACTCCCCCTCCCCAACGTGGGAGAGGGTGAACGCATACCCGTGATTCAGCTATTTTCCCTCTCAGGGCTGGCCGGCTGCTTTAGCCGCTTTATCCTTGCCGCTGGCCAGCAGTTCCGCCAACTGGGTAGGCGGCACATAACCCGGTAACATCTCGCCATTCTCCAGGATCATGCTGGGCGTACCGCGCACACCGAGCTTTTGCCCCAACTCGTACTGCGCCTGCACCGGGTTATCGCAACTCTTGTTTTCGATGGTTTCGCCGCGCTTGGCCTTCGTCATCGCCTCCTGTCGGTTATCGGCGCACCAGACCGAAACGGCCTTGTTGAACGACTCGGAATTGATGCCCTCACGCGGAAACAGCAAGTAGCGTATCTTGATGCCTTCCTTGTTATAGGCGGCCATCTGGCTATGCATCTTGCGGCAGTAGCCACAATCAACATCAGTGAAGATCGTGACGGTGTACTTGGCCGGTCCTGCGGGCGCGAAAATCACCATATCCTTCTCGCTCACCGCCTCAATGGCCTTGCCGCGCAACTCACCACGCCGGTTTTCGGTCAGATTGGCGCGGGAACCCAGATCGAGGAGGTCGCCCTGCACTATAAAGCGCCCATCCTCGCTCAGATAAAGCACCTGACCGCCGAGGACTACCTCGAACAGTCCCGGAATCGCGGATGGAACGACGCTATCGGGTTTTTCACCGTTCAGCGCCGCCTGAAGTTTGGCGAGATCCGGTTGTTTCACCGTAATGGCAGGCGCCGGAGCCGCTGCCGGCTTGACGTCTTCAGCAGCCAGTACACCCGTCGCATAGAAGGCGGCGGCAATCAGCAAGGTTTTACGCATTTCAATATCCACATGATGGCAACGGAATGACAGATTCACAGTTTAGATCAGAGTTTAGACAAGGGTCAGGGTTCCATAAGGGCCAGTCAACGGGAGCAGAACACCCCCGGTCTGTTCTGGCGGATGCGCCGCGCCGCCAGGATTTCCATTTCGATTTGCCGCCGGAATTGATTGCGCAGCAACCGCTGGCCCAGCGCAGTGATAGTCGGTTATTGACCCTGGATGGCGCAACCGGCGCGATCAGCGACCGCCAGTTCCGCGAATTGCCGGAACTGCTGCGGCCCGGCGATCTGCTGGTGTTCAACGATACCCGGGTGATTCCCGCCCGGCTATTCGGACGCAAACCCAGCGGTGGGCGGTTCGAGTTGCTGATGGAGCGCCTGCTGGACGAGCAACGGGCGCTGGTGCAAATTCGCGCCGGCAAAGCGCCCAAGCCGGGCGGACGATTGCAGTTCGACGCCGGCTTTGTCGCCACGGTCCTCGGTCGCCACGAAGGTCTGTTTGAAATTCACCTCGAAGGCGATGAAGCGTGGCTGCCGCTGCTGGAACGACATGGCCGAATGCCCTTGCCGCCGTATATTACCCGTGAACCGACCGAGGAAGACCGCGAGCGTTACCAGACGGTTTACGCCCGCTGGCCGGGCGCAGTAGCAGCGCCGACTGCCGGTTTGCATTTCGATCCGGCCTTGCTTGAGCAACTGGCCGCGCTAGGCGTGGAACAGACATTCATCACCCTGCATGTCGGGGCGGGCACCTTTCAGCCGCTGCGGGTGGAGCGCATCGCAGAACATGTGATGCACGCTGAACGGATCGAGGTCAGCGCGGTGGCCTGCGAGTACATTCAGGCGGCGCAGGAACGAGGTGGACGGATCATCGCGGTCGGCACCACGGTCACGCGGGCGCTGGAAACTGCGACCGATGATGACGGGATTCCGCAACCCTGGACGGGCAAAACGCGAATTTTTATTTATCCCGGCTACCGTTTCCGGTGCGTGGACGCGCTGATCACCAATTTCCACCTGCCGGAATCGACGCTGCTCATGCTGGTGGCCGCCTTCGCCGGTCAGGCGGAAATTCTGCACGCCTACCGCCATGCAGTGGAACAGCGCTACCGGTTTTTCAGTTACGGCGACGCCATGTTCATCACCCGCCGGCCCATGGTCTGAGCAAGGCAGCTTGAAATTTTCCGCAACATGTCTATAGAGTCGCCAGTATCTTCTCAACGGAGCACCCCCATGAAACGTATTCTGCTGTTCGCCGCGACCAATCTGGCGGTCCTCGTGCTGCTCGGCATCATCGCCCAAGTGCTGGGCGTTGACCGGTTTCTGGTCGGAACGGGACTCAACATCCCTGGTTTGTTGATCTTCTCCGCCATTTTTGGCATGGGCGGCTCCATCATCTCGCTGCTGATATCGAAGTGGGCGGCGAAACGGTCGGTCGGCGCCCAAGTGATCGAACAGCCACGTACCCAGACCGAGCAATGGCTGGTAGAAACCGTGCGCCGCCAAGCCCAAGGCGCAGGGATTGGCATGCCGGAAGTCGCTATTTACTCCTCGCCGGAACCCAATGCCTTTGCCACCGGTGCCAACCGCAATAGCGCCTTGGTCGCAGTCAGCACCGGCTTGCTGGAACAGATGAGCGCTGAGGAAGTGGAAGCAGTACTCGGTCATGAGGTCAGCCACGTTGCCAACGGCGACATGGTGACGCTGACGCTGCTTCAGGGGGTCCTCAATACCTTCGTCATCGCCCTGTCGCGGGTGATCGGCCATCTGGTCGATCAGGCGCTGTCGCGCGGTCAGACATCGCGGGGTCCCGGTATCGGCTACTTCCTGACCAGCATGGTCATGCAAATCGTCTTCGGTTTTCTGGCGTCGCTGATCGTCATGGCGTTCAGTCGCTATCGGGAGTTTCACGCCGACGCCGGCGGCGCCCGGTTGGCGGGACGTGGCAAGATGATTGCTGTGCTGGAGCGATTGCGGCAGTTGCATGAACCGTCGCAACTGCCCTCGTCAATGGCGGCGTTCGGCATCAATGGCGGCCTGGGCGATGGTCTGCGCAAGCTGCTGATGACTCATCCGCCGCTGGAAGAGCGTATCGCCGCGCTGCGTCAGCAGGGATAAGCGTTCAGGCCGACTGGAAGTCGGCCCCACCTTCACCCGGCGTACTGGCGGAAATCGAAATCCAACTGTTCGCCGGCATCCGCTACCATGCTGCCTTGCACCAGAGTGACGCCGAACTGCCAAATGCTGGCCATTTGCGGTGCGGTGGTCACTCCGGCAGCCACCACCCGGGTTTTTAGATCGTGCGCCTGCTGAGCCAGCGCCGCCATCGCCTGCCGACTGTTGTTGTCCTTGGCCTTGGCCAGTCGTTCGATCAGACTGCCATCCAGTTTGATGTAATCCGGCACCAGTTCCTGGAGCAATCGCTCGGAATGGGGTTTGCCACCAAAATGGGACAGAGCTATGCCACAGCCCAGTTCCCGCAGATGAGCCTGCAGCAACCGGCTTTCCTCGAAGCACTCATCGGCATCGTCTTCCTTGATCTCGAAGGCTAGCAGCGAACAGGCCAGTCGGCTCTCCTTGAAGCGCTTAGTGAGCCAGTCTGTAAAATCCTTGTCCGAAAGCGAATTACGGGACAACCGTATAAACAGGGTGGGCGGTTTAGCCCCACGCTTCTGGATTTCAATCAGCGCCGCCATGCCGCGAATGATCGTCCATTTATCCAGAGTACTCATCATGCCATAGCGCACTGCTACGCCGCCCAGCTTATCCATCGACTGGCGGTCGCGGGATTCGTCGACCATTCGCAGATAAACCTTGTAGCGTGCTTCCTCGGTGTTTTCGAAGCTGACGATCGGTTGATAATTCAGCGTAAAGCGGCCATTGGTCAGCGCCTCGCGAATCAGGCGGATGATCGCTTTATCCTCTTCACTGACTTCCACGCCCGCAGTTGCGCTCCGCTGGCTTTGTTCCTTGGGCGGCATATAGATCTCAACCTGGTTGCCACCCCGTTGACGAGCGGCTTCACAGGCGCGATCAGCGCGCGATAAGATTTGTAAAGCATTTTCATGGCTGCCGCGCGCATCGTAGACGCCGATGCAGCAGGTGGTGGTAAACAGCTTGCCATCGATTTTGAAATTGTATTCAGCAATGGTTTTACGGATGTGGTCGGCTAGCGCCAGCGAATCCGTCGAGGAACGGGTCGGCAGATAGACGACGAAGACCTCGCTGGCGAAGTGAGCCGCCATGTCATCCGGTGCCAACATCTGCTTGATGAGAAGGGCGGCTTCGCGGACGAACTCCTCAAGAGCTTCAAAGCCCATGGTATAACGAATGGCGGAATAATCCGTGAACAGGATATACAGCACAGCCCCATCACGGTCGATCTCCAGGGCTTCGAGGAAAAATCGCCGGTTGTATAGACCCGTCACCTCGTCGAGTTTGAGCATTTCCTCCAACTGCTGGTTATAGGGACTCTTCTCCGGCGTGGCGTCGCGGACGATGATCTGGGTGCAAGGCTCATCATTCATCCGCGTCGGGGCGCATTCCAGCAGGATCGGAAAGGTCTGGCCATTGCTGCGCAGTCCGACCAGTTCTACCGGTTCGATGGCCTTGCCGGAACGGATACTGCGACGCAAGACGCTTTTCAGCGCGTCCCGGTATCCCGGCGGGACCATGTGGACTAACTGAATATTCGCCAGTTCTTCCTTGCGTTGGTAGTTGAATAGGCGCAAGTAGGCCGAATTGGCATAAGCATGAACACCTTCATGAATATAGGCGATTGGCTCCTGGATATTCTCCAGCAATGCCTGACTGCGGGTTTCACTTTCCTTGAAGCGCACTTCAAACGATTGTTGGCGCTTGCGATCCCGTAAATGGCGCAATTCCTTGCGGAGAGTCGTCACCAGATGGTCGGCATCGTCCAGATAAAAAAAGTTGTCGGCGCCTTCCTCCAGCAACCGGGATGGGCGACATACCTGGCGGTGATCGTCATCGACCACGACGATAATCGGAATATCCTGCTGAGCTTCGGCCACCATCAGCCGGACCTCGGCGATGGTGGGCAATCCGTCAGTCACCCGAAGCAGAATTAAATCCAGCGGCTGATAATCGATAGCGCCCCGTGCTTCTTCAACCTGGTCGGTTTGGATCGACTCGAGTTGGTAGCCATCGCCACGCAGGGTTTTCACGATATGATCAGCATCCGCCCCGGAGCGATCCAGGATCAGCAGATTAATGAGAGAAGGATCAGACACGCGTTCCAACCTCTGCTAGGGGCCAGGACTTGAACAGGAAGCAAAGCGTCATGAGCATCGTTCTACCAGGGTTTTGGCCAGTTGCCCCGGTTGTTCTCGCACCAGCCGGGGCGCCAGGTAGCCCGGCAGTCGCTGACGCAATACCTTCATAATAGCTAATGCGGCGCTTTCCTTCACTTCAAAATGCGCTGTACCGCATACCGGGTCCAGCAGGTGCAGATAGTAGGGCAACACTCCAGCGGCGAATAGCGTCTCGCTCAATTCCGCCAGGATTTCGGAAGTGTCGTTGACCCCGCGCAGCAGCACGGCCTGATTGAGCAGGGTTGCGCCGATGCCGGTCAATCGCTCCAGCGCCGCCCTCACGGTGTCATCGATCTCGCGCGGATGATTGGCGTGGATCACCACGACCCGCCGCAACCGGGTCCGGGCCAGCACTTCCAGCAATCCGTCATCGATCCGTTCAGGCAGAACCACGGGAATACGGCTGTGAATGCGCAAGCGCTCCAGATGCGGAATGCGCTCCAGCGCCGTCAATAACTCACCCAGTCGCCGGTTGGACAAGGCCAGTGGATCGCCGCCGCTCAGAATGACTTCCCGGAGGCTGGCGTCGCCCGCCAGGTAAGCGAGCGCGGGCCGCCACTCGTCCATGCCCGCGTGATTTTCGGCATAAGGAAATTCCCGGCGGAAGCAGTAGCGGCAATGCACAGCACAAGCCCCGGTGACGATCAGCAGAGCGCGGCCCGGGTATTTGTGCAAAACACCGGGTGCGGCTTGCGTGGTCTGCTCGTGCAGCGGATCAGCGACAAATCCCGACGCAGGTTCCAGTTCCGCTGCTAGCGGCAGCACCTGCCGCAACAGGGGATCGTCCGGATCGCCGGGGCGCATCCGCGCGATGAAACCGCGTGGCACCCGCAACGGGAACTGCGCCGCTGCGGCCTGTGCCGTCGGTAATAACGCCAGATCGAGATTCAATTCCCGCAACAATTCGGCCGGATCACGGATTGCGTCGGCCAATTGCTCTTGCCAGCGCGGAGCCTGACGGGAAATCCTCTTTGCAGTTATCATATTCAGCTTTATCACTCCACCATTTCGAATTATTCCACATCAAGGCAGGTTTCGCATGGCGACATATAGTACCAATGAATTTAAGAGCGGGCTGAAGATCATGCTGGATGGTGATCCCTACGCTATTGTTGAGAACGAGTTTGTCAAGCCTGGCAAGGGCCAGGCGTTTAACCGGGTCAAGGTGCGCAACCTGAAAACCGGGCGCACTATCGAACGCACTTTCAAGTCGGGCGATACCGCGGAAGGCGCGGATGTGGTGGATGTGGAGCTGCAATATCTTTACAACGATGGCGAGTACTGGCATTTCATGGATCAGCAAAGCTATGAGCAGTTGACTGCTGACGCTGCGGCGATGGGCGATTCTGCCAAATGGTTGAAAGAAGAAGCGATTTGTCAGGTGACCTTGTGGAATGGCATCCCCCTGAGCGTGGCCCCACCCAATTTCGTCATTATGACGATTGTGGAAACCGACCCTGGGTTGCGCGGCGACACGTCGGGCGGCGGCGGTAAACCCGCAACGCTGGAAACCGGCGCGGTGGTGCGGGTGCCGCTCTTCGTCCAGAGCGGTGAAGTCATTAAGGTGGATACCCGCACCGGTGAATACGTTTCCCGGGTCAAAGAGTAGGAGAACGCCATCATGCCCCCCTATACGATCAACGATCTCGAGCACGCAGATATCGATCATGCGATCCAGATCGCTGATCGGGTCTGGTGGGTTGGGCATTGCCAGGAAAATGACATTTTTCAATGCCATGTTTATCTCATCGAACAGGGTGATCAATCAGTGCTGCTGGATCCAGGTTCGGTACTGACCTTTCGCTATACCCTGCGCAAGATCGAGGAGGTCATTCCGTTTACGCAGATCCGCTATTTCGTCTGCCACCATCAGGATCCCGATATCACCAGCGCGCTGCCGCTGATCGATCAACTCATCAGCCGGGACGACGCGGTGCTGGTGACGCATTGGCGAACCCGGATGCTGGTCAAGCATTACGGACTGCGCCTGCCATTTTGGCTGGTGGAGGAAAATGACTGGAAACTGGCGCTGGACGATCGCTGCCTGGACTTCGTATTTACCCCCTATGCCCACTTTCCTGGCGCGATCTGCACTTTCGACCCCGTGTCGCAGGTACTATTTTCCAGCGACCTGTTTGGTGGGTTGACTCCGGAGTTCTCGCTGGTCGCCAAGGACGAAAGCTATTTCGAGGCGATGCGGCCTTTTCATGAACATTATATGCCCAGCCGCGATATTCTCGGTTATGCGCTGCGGGCCATCGAACGCCATCCGGTGCGGATCATCGCCCCGCAGCACGGCTCGATCATTCCCGAACGACTGGTCGGGTTCATGATCGACCATCTGAAAACCCTGGACTGTGGGCTGTATTTGATCGCACGCGGTGATACCGATATCCAGAAGCTGTCCCAGCTCAATCAAACCCTGCGCGATATCACGAACACCATGCTGATTTACCGGGATTTTCGCGATATCGCTAACAGCCTGCTGGAGATTACGCAACGGGTGCTGCCGGCAACCTCGCTGGAATTCCACGCCCGGCTGGACGAACAGCGCGTATTGCATCTCTCCCCGGAAAGTCGCTATCGCGGCATTGAAGAAGCGGAGCCGCCAGCAGCCGTGGCCCGTATTCTCGATCTGGATCACAAACAATGGAGCGAACTGAACGCGGTCAACGCCGCCGAGTTTCTACTGGCTGGCGACAGCGATTCGCTGATCTTGATGCTGCCGTTGTTCTCGCCGGCCAAGGGAACGGCTGAAGCCGTGGCGATCATTCATCTGGCCGAACCTACGACGGCCAATGATGCCCTGCACCAGATCATCGAACAGATGAGCGTTCCCTTGCAGGTGGCGGTGGAGCGGGAAGTGATCTATCGCCAGATGGATCTGGAACGGCAACAAATTTATGAACGGTCCATCCGCGATCCGCTGACCGGGCTGTTTACCCGCATCTACATGCAGGAAGTGGTACAGCGGCTGTGCGATATTCAGGATCGCAGCCCTGGCCATCGGGTAGCGGTCTTGATGCTGGACATCGACCATTTCAAGAACGTGAATGATACCTATGGTCACAATCAGGGCGATATCGTATTGCGGCGGGTGGCGGCGGAAATCTTGGCTACTGCCCGTAGCAGCGACATTGCAGTACGGCTGGGCGGTGAAGAATTCGCCATTTTCGTAGTGGGCGAGGCGGTGGTCAATGTTCCCCAGTTCGCGGAACGGTTGCGGGAAAAAGTCGCCGCCCTCCGCTTCGAGGCGCCGATGGCCGACCGTCTGATCACCGTGAGCATTGGCGCGGCCATTCGTCAGCCGCAGGAAACCCTGCTGGATCTCATTCAGCGGGCAGACACCGCGCTGTATGCAGCCAAACACCGTGGACGTAACCGGGTTTGCGTCGCACCGGAAGTTGTGGACTCACTGCTGGCGGCGTAACGGTTTTGTCCGTGGAATGTTCTATTGACTGGCGGCCCGGCGCTGATCTCGCCACGTTGCGGTTGCGGGCTGAATTGCTGGCGCGCATCCGGGCCTTTTTTGCGACGCGGGACGTGCTGGAAGTAGAAACGCCGCTGCTGTCGGCGGCGGCGATCACCGATCCGCATTTAGCCAGTTTTGCCACGGTGTATTCAGGGCCAGGGCCGCGTTACGGACAAACGCTTTACCTGCACACCTCGCCGGAATTTCCCATGAAACGGCTGCTGGCGGCGGGCAGCGGTTGTATTTATCAAATCGCCCGTGTCTTCCGCGATGGTGAAGCAGGTCGTCGTCATAACCCTGAATTTACTCTGCTGGAATGGTACCGGGTCGGCTTCGATCATCACCGATTGATGACCGAAGTGGCGAAACTGGCGACCCTGTTGCTGCGTGACCGTCTGTCGCTGGCGGAGCCGGAATGGTTGAGTTATCGGCAGGCGTTTGAACGGCATCTCGATCTGAACCCGCATCGGGCGACCGTGGCAGAACTGGCGGCGGCTGCGGAACGTCAGGGTGTACCGATCCCCTCGGGAATGCCAGCGGATGATATTGATCCGTGGTTGGATTTATTGCTGACTCAGCGCATTGAACCGCATCTCGGTCAGGGACGGCTGTGCTTTCTCTACGACTATCCGGCCTCGCAGGCGGCGCTGGCTCGCTTACGTCCGGGCGATCCGCCAGTCGGTGAGCGCTTTGAACTGTATTTGTACGGTGTCGAATTAGCGAACGGTTTTCACGAATTGGGCGATGCTGTGGAACAGCGTCGCCGTTTCGAGGCGGAGAATGCCGCGCGGCAGGCGCAAGGTTTGCCAGTAACGCCGGTGGATGAGTACTTGCTGGCAGCGCTGGAAGCCGGGTTGCCGGATTGCGCTGGAGTGGCGCTGGGCTTTGATCGGTTGGTCATGCTGGCGGCGGGGAAAAACTCGCTGGCGGAGGTACTGGCGTTTCCGTTTGAGCGGGCGTGATTGATGAGCGCTCCTCGCCATTGTTTGTACGCTTGCGCTATTTTCCTGGGTCTACTCGACTACACTCAAATCATTAGCGAATTGACACCGACCTCTTCCCCGCAATATGAGCAATCACCGTCGCTACGCCACATTTTCCCGACCTGATCAGGACCGGTATTCAGGAACGCCACGCTACCTGCACTGGCTGATGGGGTTATCCGTATTACTGGCCCTGCTGTTAGCCGTGCTGCTGGCGACCGGTTTCCGGGTATTGCTCTACACGCGGGCCACGACGGCTGGCACAGAAATCGACTGGCAAGCGGCGCTGGATCGTGAGGCCGATTTGCGCCGGGAGTTGGCTCTTCTCCAAGAGCAATGGTTGGGACGACAGATGCAATGCCCGGTCATCGCTCGCCCACCGGACTCAAAACTCGAACCGGCAGAAGCCCCCCTTGTGGAAGCGCCTTCCACATCCCCGCCAGATACACCGCTGGTGATTCCCGACCAGCCGGAAAACTTGGAATTTCTGACCGGTTGTTGGCGTTCGGTGACGGATCTTTTCGATACGCGGGATAAAAAGCCCCTTCAACATGAATACTGTTTCAATGACAGCGGTGCGGGTGAAGTCACCGTCAAATCCAACCACTTCATCTGTAACGGCAAAATAAGTGCGGTCATGCAAGGACGAAAAAAACTGGTCATCAAAACGCTGGACTCGTCACTCGGCTGCAATAACGAAAGTCGCTTTAGCGGCTGGCAAGTGATCTGCCAATCCCACAAAGAGGGTCAAGCGGTCTGCCAGGGCTTTAATTACAACGATAAAACCCATTTTAGCGTAACGCTGCTTCGTAAATAATTCTCACGCGATGGAATCCTGCCATGCTGCGAACCGTCCCGAAATATAAATCCGTTATCAGTATTATTCCGGGCGGCTGTATCCAGTTTATTGATCTGGGATTAAACTTGACAGTTTTCGCCAAATTTTCCTGCGCCTTCAATGAAGTCGCCAGGCCCAGCGCGGAGGATATCTACGATCTGCATTGCCTCGAATTGAATGAGGCCACTCAGGATTATATCAGCCGGCAAAACGGTCAAAACGCTGATCCGCTGTATTCCATCAAGGCGGAAAAGGCAGTCGAAGTTTATCTCGACCAGTGGATTCCTCTGCCCCTGTTACGGCGGAGTGGCGTTAAACCGAACGGTCAACCCGCTTTCCACCCTGGACCCGCTAACTGGGCGCGGGGCCGGTTAACCGCACTACCCGAACCGGATCGCGATGGACACTCCCACCGCCTGACGATTGCGCTGGACACCGTCAGTGAACCCCGCCCGCCCGGCGAACTCTATTTCGCCCTGACACCCGAAGACATTCAGGCCGGCGAAGAATTCATGCTGGCCGACGATGAACGAGACAACGCCTGGCTGCTCGGTCAGGATTGGTTCGATGAATGGCTTTATCAACTGTTTTATCGCTACAAGTCGGCGCAAAAACGCGGTCGGCCCTTGCAGGATGAAGATTTTGAATATGCCTGCGAACATTTGGCGCGTTACTTGGCATTGCTCCGCGTTCTAGCCAAATCCCGGATTGTCCCGACACTGCGCCTGATCGACCCCGGCAAATATGCGCCGATTGAGGTGGATTTAATCATCGATGTCGGGAATTCCCGCACCTGTGGCGTATTGATTGAAACGATTCCCGACGCGGCCACTACCGATTTAAATAATAGCTATGTGCTGGAATTGCGCGATCTGTCGCGACCAGAGCAGATTTACCGCGAGCCGTTTGAATCGCGCCTGGAATTCAGCAAGGCGCTATTCGGTATGCCGGAATGCCTAGCGTTGTCACGGCGCAGTGGCCGACGCACCGAAGCTTTTGTTTGGCCGACCGTGGTGCGGGTCGGCGAAGAAGCCGCCCGGCTGGCCGCCCACTCCGCCGCCGCCAGCGGTCATACCGGCATGTCCAGCCCCAAACGCTATTTGTGGGATTTGCAACCCCGGCATCAGGAATGGCGCTATAACCGTCCCGCTGATGATCCCCAAGCCGGCGAGCAGCCGGTGACTTCTGGCAATTACGTTCTCGATCTCAACGAAGTTGGCACACCGCTGACCCATTTAAAAAGTGGGCGGTTGCGCCGGGAAGCCGCATTTAGAACCCAATCGCTTGAACCGGCCTTGCGCGCCCGCTATTCGCGCAGTTCGCTGATGATGTTTGTCCTGAGCGAGCTGATCATGCACGCACTGGTAACGATCAATTCCCCCGCCCAACGCAGCGAGCGCCCCCATTCCGACATTCCGCGCCGGTTGCGGCGGGTGATTCTGACCGTCCCGACCGCCATGCCGCTGACCGAACGCAAGCTGTTTCGCCGCTGGGCGGAATGGGCGCGAGACACGCTCTGGGAGTCTCTCGGCTGGCGGGACTGGCAAGCGACCCGCCGGAAGGGGAGTCGCACGGTCCGCAGCAATGATTATCGGGAAGCGCCGGATCTGCGGGCCGACTGGGATGAAGCCAGCGCCAGCCAACTGGTGTTTCTGTTCAATGAGATTACTCAGAAATTCCAGGGCGACGTCCGATTCCTCTTTCGCCTGTACGGTCGGCAACGCGCCGAGCATCCGGGCCGCGAGAGTCTGCGCATCGCCACACTGGACATCGGCGGCGGCACCACCGCGTTAATGATCACCACCTACGAAACCCTCGGTGAGGGCGCTACCGCTGTGATTCGGCCCCATCAGTTGTTCCGCGAAGGCTTTACCATCGCCGGGGACGACATTCTGCGGACCGTCATCGAACGCCATGTGCTGGAAGCGATCCGTCAAGCGTTGCAGGCAGCGGGCGTCGCCGATTCCAAGGCATTGCTTAACCAGTTATTTGGTGGCGATTTCGGCGGGCAGTCGGAACTGGAGCGCAGTTTGCGCCGCCAGTTCGCTACCCAAGTGGCTATGCCCATTGCACTGCGGTTGTTGCGGGATTACGAGGCGGTGGATTTCCAGAAAGGCAATCCCGGCTACAGCCGTTCGTTGCGGGACTATTTGCCCGATCCGGCGAGATGGCCAACGCATCTGGCGGCGTATGTGGAGCAAGCCGCCCGGCAGGCTGGCGCATTGTATTTTGAGTTGGCGACCGCGCCGCTGGCCTTTGATGCCCGCGCCCTGGATCGCACCGTGCGCAGTTGCATCGGGCCAATTGTCGCCGATTTGTGCGAGGTCGTTCACCTTTATGATTGCGATTTGTTGTTGCTCACCGGTCGCCCCTCACGATTGCCCGCTTTCAGCGGGGTAGCGCGGGCGAAAATGCCGTTGTCCCCAGAGCGTATTATCGCTCTGCATCGCTATCGGGTGAGCAACTGGTATCCCTACCGCGACGCCCACGGGCTGATCGCCGATCCCAAAACCACAGTGGTCATCGGCGCCATGCTGTGCGCGCTGGCCGAGGGCCAACTCGAAGCGTTCTCGTTCCGCAGCAGTGAATTGCATCCCCAATCCACAGCGCGCTTTGTCGGGGAAATGGAATTGTCCGGTCAAATGCTGGACAGCAAAGTGTTCTTTCGGGAGTTGGACCTGGATAGTGACGAAGAGCGGGAATTGACGCACACCTTCAGCTTTGAAGCGCCGCTGTTCATCGGCTTTCGTCAACTGGCGGCGGAACGCTGGCCGGCGACGCCCTTTTACCGGCTCGGTTTCGCTGATCAGCAGGCGATTGCCAACGCCCGTGGGCGGTTGCCCTACCAAGTTACGGTCAGTTTCACCTCCGGACCCCGCAACGACGCGGCGAACGGCGCAGCGGAGATTGATGAGGGGGAGTTCAAGATTGAGGAAGTGATTGCCGCCGATGGTGCTCCAGTGCGGCGGGAAGAACTGACGCTGCGCCTGCAAACGCTGAGAAATCACGAGGGTTATTGGCTGGACACCGGCATTTTCAGCCTGGTTTAGCGCCTTTCTCTCCGAGAGAGAAAAAAGGGACACCGTTCCGGGGGACAAAGATGTTACTCGAAGACGAACAACTGGCAGCGCGTTGCCAAACGGTCGGTCAGGCGCTGCAAACCGCCTTAACCTGGGTTGACGATCAACGCGACCGCATCGGTCAGGCCAGTGCCGGCCTGCATCGCGATCTGCGCAAAAACCTGTTGCTGGCGCGGAGTCTGGAAACCGCCGCCCGCCGCAAAATGGGCGTGAGCGTGTTCGGCCCCAGCCAGGCCGGCAAGTCCTATCTGGTCTCGGCGCTGGCCCGTCCGGGGATCAAGCCGCTGATTGCTAACTTCGCCGGCCAGTCGGTCGATTTCATCCGGGAAATCAACCCGGAGGGCGGGCGCGAATCGACCGGACTGGTCACCCGCTTTACCTTGGATCGTTCGACCGAAGCGACGCCGGATTATCCGGTGGAATTGCGCCTGCTCACCCAGAGCGATCTGGTCAAAATCATCGGCAACACCTATTACGCCGATTGTCGCCATGATGACTGGCCTGATCCCGAGCCGGAAGCCATCATCCAGCGGCTGGCGGAGCTTGCGCACCACGCCCAGCCGACCGCCGTCGATCCCTGGTGTGATGACGATCTCTACGATCTGGAAGACTATTTTTGGCGCTCTTTTCGCGGCGCGGGCCGCATCAAGGTCCTAAAGAACACGCCGTTCTGGAATCAGGCCGCCGACCTTGCGCCCCGTCTGCCGCCAACGGATCGTGCCCGCCTGCTGGCGCTACTATGGGGCGATGTTGAAGCGTTCACCCAGCTCTATCTGCGGCTGTATCACACGCTGAAAAGTCTCGATTTCGCCCCCGTCGCCCGCTGCCCGTTGACGGCCTTGACGCCGCGTGAACTGAGTATTATCGATGTGCAGATGCTGCGCGGATTAGGGACCGACGGCGGCGACCGGGTGACGGTATTGGCCAGAACACGTACCGTGGAATTGCCGCGCGCCGAAGTTGCCGCGCTGACTGCCGAACTCCAGATCGTCCTGGAGCATCCACCCGCCGGGCTGGACGGCGCGGCGTATGATTTTTTTGCACATACCGACCTGCTCGACTTTCCCGGCGCACGGTCGCGGGAACAGATCAAGGATTTGCCGGAATATTTGAACCGTCCCGAAGCGCTGTCCGGCTTTTTCCTGCGTGGCAAGGTAGCGTATTTATTTGAGCGTTACTGTGCTGAACAGGAATTGACTGCGATGTTGCTATGCATCGGGCCGGGCAATCAGGAGGTGCGCGGCTTGCCGGATCTGGTCAATGACTGGATCGCCGCGACCCACGGCGCGACTGCCGACGCCCGCGCCGACCATCCCACATCGCTGTTCCTGGTGCTGACCAAATTCGATATGGAGTTTGAGCAAAAAGCCGGCGCGTCCGACGACCCTGCGCAGCGCTGGAGCATTCGCCTGTATTCCTCATTGCTGGATTTCTTCGGCAAGCAGCATGATTGGCCGCGCCACTGGGATCCCCAGGGCGGTTTTCGCCATGCCTTCTGGCTGCGCAATCCCAACTTCAAGCAGAAGGCGATTTTCGACTATGACGGCGACCGCGAGCGGCAGGTACGCGATGCGGAACAGGCCTACATCGCCAGCCTGCGCGCCGGATTCCTGAACAACCCGGATGTCCGCCGCCATTTCGCCGATCCGGCCCGCGCCTGGGATGCGGCCATGCGCCTGAATGACGGCGGCGTGGGTTATCTCGTCGAGCAATTGGATCCGATGTGCCAGCCGGAACTTAAACGGCGGCAAGTCGCCCGGCGGTTAGACGAATTGGCCCGGGTGGCTGCCGGGCGATTGCGCAGTTATTACGTCAGCGATGATGTGGACGCCGAGCGCGCCAGAAAGCGCCAACTGGGCAAGACCCTAGCGCGGAAACTGGTGAATTGCGCGGCAAGCCAGCGCTTTGGCGAGTTTCTCTGGAATCTGTACGTCAGCGACGAAAGCCTGTACGACGTATATTTCCAGATTGAGCGTCAACCGGACGAACCGCAGGCCGAGTCGGCGCATTCTGAACCGGAGTTGATGGGCGCACCAGTCGACACGGCGGATTTACTGGGTTTGTTCGGCGATGATGAACCGGACGAGCCGACGCCCGCGTCTGAACCGTCCCGCCCCCCGACACGGTTGATGCTGGACGCCGCCGACCGTTACGCCAGCGAGGTGATCGCGCATTGGCTGGATCAATTGCGGGAATTGAGCGGCGAGAACGCCGCGCAAAGCTATTTTGGCCTGGCGGCGGAGGAATTCAGCGCGCTGGTTCACGAATTGGCAACCGGCGCGGAACGGCTGGAATTGTGTCGGCGCATCGCCGCCGGTGTGCGGGATGCTTCGCATTTCCATAATATCCATCGTGAGAAACTGGCTTGGAAGCAGGCGGCGCTGGCCGCCGCGCTATTAAACGCCTATGTCAGCAGCCTCGGCTTCGATCCGCAGAGCGATTCAACCCGGCGACCGGTGATTACCGTGGCGGGACGACAACGCCCCTTATTCGCGCCGCGCCCGCCGTTTACCGGTTATCCGCCGCTCGGCCCGAAACCGCTGCCTTACGATCAGGATTTTTACGCCGACTGGTTGTATGCATTGACCCTGCTGATTGAGGGAAATGTTGCCGGAGCGGTGGCGACTGCGGCAGGTCTCGAAAAAAACCGGCGATTAGATCAGGCGCTGGCGGCGCTGGACAACCGCAGTCAGGTGGAGCGGTAATGACTTCCGACCTTGAAATACCCGGTTACACCCTGGAAAAGCGCCTCGGCGCGGGCGGTATGGCACAGGTGTATTTGGCCCTGCAACACTCGCTCAACCGGAAGGTTGCGCTCAAACTCATGACGCTGGGCGACCCGGAATTACGTGAGCGATTCATTCATGAGGGCCGCATGGTCGCCCGCCTCAATCATCACCACATCATTACTATCTACGATGTCGGAGAATTTCCCGGCGGCGGCTACATGGCGATGGAATACGCCGATGGGGGTGGACTTGATCAGCGCATTAAGCACGGACTGACCACGGCGCAATCGCTGACTTTTTTACGGCAAATCGCCTCGGCGCTCGATCATGCCCATCAACAAGGGCTGGTGCATCGGGATATCAAGCCCGCCAACATTTTGTTCATGGCCAATGGCGACGCCAAGGTCGCGGATTTCGGCATCGCCAAAGACAGTCTTCAGGATCAACACCTCACGCAGACCGGCTCCGTACTAGGCACTCCCATCTATATGAGTCCCGAACAGGCGCTCGGCGAGCAGGCCACCAGTCGCAGCGACCTCTACAGCCTGGGCGTCATGTTCTACGAGATGCTGACCGGCAGCCGGCCTTATCAGGCGCGAGACAGCCATGCCCTGCTGGCTATGCATATCCATCAACCCATTCCGCGTCTGCCCAGCGCGCTGGCCCGCTACCAGGATTTAGTGGAGCGCCTGATGGCGAAACGACCGGAACAACGGTTTGCCACGGCGGCGGAATTGCTGGTCACTTTATCACAAATCCAGGAAGTCCCGGCCGAGCAAACCGGGGGCGAGGTCATGATGAACGATGGTGAATGGCGGGTGCGCGTACAACCCGATCCTGAACAACGCCCCGGCTATGCCGCGCTGGTCATCGAGGGTTTGGCGCTGCCGCCGCACGAGGTGCAGTACTCCATCCGCCGGTCCGGTTTTGGCAATGACGATCTGGGGCCGGAGGGCTGGCGCAACGGCGAACACTGGTTTGCGCCGTTGCGAATCGATACGCTCTCAGCCCAGGAAAGCCGGTTGCTGGTCGGGCCAGAGATTGCCCGGCATTTGGAAAATGGCAATTATCAACTCGGTTTGCAAGCGCCTGGCTTTAGCAAACCGCAACAACGGGTCATGCAATGGCGCGATATTCCCCAACCGGCGGTTGTCAAACGTCGCCGAGGAGGAATGGCGGGAACGGTTCCGGCAGCGCCGTCACCCGCCGAAGACCTGACGCTGGTCGGCTCGGAACCGACATCATCAACCTTGCCGCCGGTGATTCAACCCGCGCCTCCGGTCGTGATTGAACCGAAGCCGCCCCTGCTCCACCAAACCGATGAACACAAACGCCGCCCGTCCTCCTCAAAAATGTGGCTGATTCTAGCCACTGTCGGCGCACTCGCCGTACTGGGCGTGGGTGGATACTGGTGGTCGTTACCAGCGCCCGCGCCGCCCGTCGTGGACAAACCGGGAAAGACGCCTCCCCCAACGGTGATGCCCCCGGTGGTTACGCCCTCCGCTTTCTCGGTTCAGGACGCCCGTCAGAAATTGCAAGCAGGATTAACACCCGATCAGATGTACGCGCTGGCGCAACAGTTTCAGACGCAGCCTGATGGCTTGCAGGGCGCCTTTCTGCTTTACGGACAGGCGGCGGAACAGGGTCATGCCGCCGCTGCTTTAAAACTGGGCGAAATGTATGATCCGGCATCCAGTCAACCGACGCCGTTGCCGCGCCGCCGCGCCGCCAAAGCCTATGCCTGGTATCGCCAGGCGACGGCAGGCGGGGTTGCCGAAGCCAGTCAGCATTTGGACGCACTGCGCGCTTGGGCGGAACAAGCCGCAGCGCGTGGCGATGCCGACGCGCAAACCTTGTTGCAGGACTGGCAAAACTAGGAGGATCGCCGCGATGTTGCCCATGCGCTTCATTCCCTGGCTGGTTGCGGCCATTCTCACAAGTTGCTTTGCATCGCTGGCGCTGGCCGCTACGCCGTTGCTGATGGAAGGCAAGAAAACCCTGTATCAGCGTGTGCTGACGCATCCCGGCGGACAATTGCGCCAAGCGCCCGGCGGTCAGCCTCTGGCGAAATCGCCGCCGGCCTTCTCGGTGCTGTATGTCTACGAACGCCAGACGGTGAACGGCGAACCGTGGGTTCAGGTCGGTGCTTCCAGCAGCGCCCCGGACGGCTGGATGGCGGCCAGTCAACTGAGCGACTGGAAACAAACCCTGGTTCTCAAATTCGCCGAACGCTCCGGACGCCAACCGGTGCTGTTCTTCCGCACGCAGAATCCCTTGACGACGCTTATCAACGATCCCGCGCCAGCGCAGCGGGTGCAAACCCTGCTGACCCAAGCGCAGGCCGCTAAAGCCGGTCAGGGCAGCGCCGGGGAACTGGTGGCGCTGGAGCCGACCGAAGAAGCCGTTTCGCAAAGCCGGTTCTATCTGTTGCCGATCTTCAACTTCACCGAAGCCTATACGCCCGGCGGTTCGCCTGTGCAATTGTTGCAGGTCGCCTCTATCGATCCCGGCGGCGGTTTGCAAACCATGACCGCGCCGCCGCCGCGTGCGCTGAAAACGGCGATGGCGTTTGTCATCGACACCACGCTGTCCATGGAGCCGTACATCGACCGCACCCGCCAGATCATCGCCCAACTCTATGACGCCATCGCCGCCGCCGGGCTGAGCGACAAGGTAAGCTTTGGCCTGATCGCCTATCGCAACAGCGTCGCTAAAACTCCTGGCCTGGAATACGTCAGCCGCATTTACGCCAATCTGGACGAAGGTCAGGACCGCGAACAGTTCCTCGATTTGATCCAGAGTGTCCAAGATACCAAGGTGTCCAGCCATTCCTTCAACGAAGATGCCTTCGCCGGAATCATGGATGCGCTGGAAAAGATGGACTGGAGCGACTACGGGGCGCGCATCCTGTTCCTGATCACCGACGCCGGGTCGTTGCGCGGTAACGATCCCTTTTCTGCGACCGGTATGAATGAAGCGCAGATTCTGGCGGCGGCGGAACGGCAGCAGGTCAAGATTTTCGTGCTGCATCTGCTCACGCCGCAGGGGGTGAAAAATCATGCGGCGGCGGAAAACCAGTATCGCCAACTGTCGGCGGAGGTTAATCCCCGGATTGGCGATCTGTATGTCCCCATTCCCACCGGCGACGTGGATCGCTTCGGGAAAGAGATGAAGCGCCTGGCATCCGTGTACACCCAGTTGGTGCGGGATGTCGCCGCCGGCAAACCGTTGAATCCCCCACCGCCCGGCAAGCCCATCACCGATCCCCAAGCCAAGGCGGAAGCGCTGGGTTACGCGATACAGATGGATTTTCTGGGTCGGACCCGGAACAGCCAGGCGCCCAAAGTCGTTTCGGCCTGGGTGGCGGATCATGACCTGGCGGACCCTGCGCAACCGGCCTTTCAGGTATGCATTCTGTTGAGCAAACACCAGTTGAATGAATTGCAACGGGGACTCAAAGTCGTGGTGGACGCGGCGATCAAGACCCGCGTCAGCCCACAGAACTTCTTTCAGGAAGTCGCCACAGCGGCAGCTCACCTCAGCCGCGATCCCGACCGTATGGGTCAGAAGGCGTCGGGCAATCTGTACGAAAGCGGTCTGCTCGGCGAATTTCTGGAGGGATTACCCTACAAAAGCAAGGTGCTGGGCATCACCCAGGAGTTGTGGCTGAGTTGGAGCGTGGGCGAACAGCAGGATTTCATCGACGAGCTGGAATCCAAAATCAAGGGCTATGAAAAGATCCACAATGACACCGCCCACTGGATCAGCTTCGGCAACGCCGCGCCTGGCGATGCAGTGTATCGCGTTCCGCTCAGCGAACTGCCCTGATTCCCATGCATGACATTCAAACCTATTGGCGTGAACTGGACGGGTTGCGACGCATCAGCGGGCAAAACGCTGCGGATACCTGCAGTGTTTCGCTCAAGTCGCGCCGCCATGCCTGAAGTCGTATTCCAAATCCGCCAGTTGCGCAAACAGCGCATCAGTAGCGGCGCGGCGTTTTGTCTGGAAGTCCCGGAATTAACGATTCAGGCCGGCGAACGGTTAGCGTTGGTCGGCACGAGCGGTTCCGGCAAGAGTACTCTGCTGGATATTCTGGCGATGGTGTTGAGCGTGGACCGCGCCGAGCATTTTGCATTTACGCCACCCGACCAGCCGACCCACGATCTGGCGCTGTTGTGGCGACGCGGTGCGCTGGACGCCTTCACCCGCCTGCGCCGGCATTATTTCGGCTATGTGTTGCAAAGCGGTGGCTTGCTGGGCTTTCTGACCGTTCGCGACAACATCGCCTTGCCGCGCCGTTGGTGCGCGTTGCCGGAAGATGACACGGTGGCGCGGCTGGCGGAACGGCTGGGATTGACCCGCCTGCTTGACGCCTACCCCGCTACCCTGTCGGTCGGGGAACGGCAGCGGGTGGCGATTGCCCGCGCCCTGGCGCATGGCCCCCCCATCGTGCTGGCCGACGAGCCGACCGCTTCCCTCGATCCGCTAAATGCCGACAGCGTGATGGATCTGTTTCTGGGACTGGTCACCGAACAGGGCGTCACCGTCATTGTCGCCAGCCACGACTGGCCACGCATGGAGCGCTATGGCCTGCGGCGGATTGCCCCGGAACTGGCGCGGCAATCTTCAGCGGATGGCGATCAGGTGACGGCCCGCTTTGCCCGAATCGATCCATGAAATGGCTCGGCAACGTTGCCCATCTCGCCTGGCGGGATTATGTCCATGAATGGCGGCTGTCGTTGTGCGCCGTATTAGCGCTGGCGGCGGTGTTAGCTCCATTGCTGGTGCTGTTGGGACTCAAGCACGGCGTGGTATCCACCCTGATCGAACGGTTGGCGAAAGAACCGCGCAACCGGGAATTGTTACCCATCGGTAGCCAGCGCTTCACCGGGAACTGGTTTGAAACGCTGCGGGAACGACCTGAAGTAGCGTTTATCATTCCCCGCACGCGCCAGATTGCCGGGACTCTGGAATTGCGCCGCCCGGATTTAGGCCGCTCGGTCACGGTGGAACTGCTCCCCACTGCGCCCGGCGATCCATTGCTGCCTCAAACCATTCCGCCGCCCGCAGCATCCGCGCAACTGCTGGTCACTCAGTCGGTCGCGGAAAAATTGCAGTTGCGCGGCGGCGAATCCCTGCCCGCCGCAGTGAGCCGGAGTCATGACGGTCGCGTGGAATATGCGCAGATGACCGTCACTGTCAACACCGTATTACCACTCGCCGCTTTTAGCCGGGATGCGGCGTTCGCCCGCCTCGATTTACTGGAGGCGGTGGAAGACTATCGGGATGGCTTCGCGGTAGAACGCTTCGGCTGGTTAGGGCAACCCGTTCCCACCGACCTGCCAGAACGGCGTTATCCCGCTTTTCGCTTGTACGCCAGAACACTGGATCAAGTCGCACCCTTGCGGGATATCCTGCTAAAACAAGGCATTGAGGTTGAAACCCAGGCGGCGGCGATTGCGCAGATTCAGGCGCTGAATCGTAACTTGACCGTCATCTTCGCGATTATCGCGATCCTGAGCGCCACCGGCTACGCTTGTTCTTTGGGGGTGAATGTCCTGGCGGCGGTGGAGCGCAAGCGCCGGGAATTGAGCATTTTGCGGTTGTTGGGCTTGCCGGGGCGCGGACTGGTGGGCTTTCCCCTGCTCCAGGCATTGTTCACCGCCAGTTGCGGGGTAACGGTCGCGGGCATCGCCTATCTTGTAGTCAGTGTAGTCATTAACCAGCGGTTTACTGATCAGGTACAGGCCGGCGAAGCCGTGTGCCGATTGACGGTCGGACAGGGCGGAGCCGCCGCCGCCGCGACCGTACTCATCATGTTGCTCGCCGCCAGCGCCGGCGGTTGGCGGGCAGCGCGCATCGAACCGGCAGAGGGTCTTCGTGATGTTTGACGGGGGATTTTGGCCATTCATCGGTCTGGCGGCAGGACTCATCGCGGCTACTGCAGGGGCGCAACCCGCGCCAGATCCACTGTTTAACCCCAAACCGCTGGCCGATGATCTGGAACTGCCCCTGCCCTGCGGCGGCAAGATGGTGTTCCGTTATGTCTACATTCTGGGCAAGGGCCTGCTGGACGATCAAAGCTTCAATCTCGGCTACCCCTTCAGCGAAGGGGAGCCAGGCTATCGTCAGGCGTTTTTGGCCGGTCATCGCAGCGGCGCGGTCGCGGGTCAGTTTCTTCTGGAAGATTTGCCGCCCACCTGGCGGACTACCCTGGGTCCCATGCTGAAACGCCCTAGCGCTTCGCCTGATGGACCGCTACAACCGATGCTGTATTTCATCGCCAAGTACGAAGTGACCGATTGGCAATACCGGCTGGTCCTGTCCCAGGCCGAGGCGATGTCCACCGCGTCCAATCCCGGTGCCTCAGTCGGCTGTCCCTCCCCGGAATCGGGAGCGCTGGCCCAGCAGCGCTTGCCCAAGGTGAATCTCTCTTGGTTCGACGCCTTGCGCTTTACCGAGATTTACAGCCAATGGCTGGCGCGCCACGCCCGGGATCGTCTCCCGGCAACGGCGGGCGGCCCGGAAAAAGGCGGTTCACTGGCCTTTATTCGCCTGCCGAGCGAGGCGGAATGGGAATTTGCCGCGCGAGGCGGCCAGCAGGTGAATCATCAGGAACTGGAAGACCGCCTGTTCCCTCGGAAACTGGAGAGCGGCGGCGAAGGACCGTTAAGCGATTGGGCGGTTTACCAGCCCAAAACCGGCGGCAGTGGCTTCACGGCGCGGTTGATGCCGATTGGCAGCAAGCGCCCGAATCCGGTCGGACTGCACGACGTCATTGGCAACGCGGCTGAGATGATTCTGGAGCCGTTTCATTTAGTGCGTGGCAGCGGCAGAGCGCATGGCGCCACCGGCGGCTTTATCGTCAAAGGCGGCAATTACGTCGAAGGCGAAGATGCCCTGTTGACCGGGATGCGTCGGGAATATCCATTTTTTGACAATAATGGTGCACCGCGCCGCAATGAAACGACCGGATTCCGGGTGGTGATCGCCACCCTGTCCGCGCCTAACGCCCGTTCGCAAACATTGCTGGATGCATGGAAACAGGAAGACGGCAATTTTGCCGCGCTGCTCAATCTCGATGCGATAGAAAATCCCGCCCAGCGCCTGGATGTCATTATCAAGGCAACGATGGACGACCAGCAAAAAAAGGCGCTGATCGCTGTCAACGCCGAACTCAAGCGCGCCATCGGCCAACTGGCGGAACAGCAAAAAAATACCGTCGCCAACCTTATCCAGTCGGCGGCGCTGATCGCCGAGACCATCAAGAACTATCACGGGCGTCTCCGGGATTTGCAGGAACAGCTTCAATTAGCCCGTCAGACCGGCAAAAAACAGGATGCGGCGGATTATGAAGTGACCATCGCCAACGGTAATAAGGCCCTGCGCGGCGCTTTGGCTATTTATGTCGATAACATCGCTTCCTGCATCGATTACCCTGATTCGGTCGTCCAGGAACAGGCCACCCGGGTGCGGGAAGACTTGGGACGCAAGGAAGTGCTGGGCCGTGTTTTAGTGCGGCGCACCGATTTATTTATCAACCATGTGGGAAACTATCGTAAGGCACGAAAAGCCGATCCTGACCAGGTGCTCAACGACATTGTCAATCCGACCCGATCATGATCCGTTTGCGGATCGCGTTAACCCCCAAAGGAGATTTACCATGTTTACTCATGCTGTTTGCAAACGTTCCACACTGGCTTTCGCCATCGCCGGCAGTCTGGGTCTCCATGGCTGCGCCAATATGCCGGGTCAGGAATCGCAGGTGTCCAGCGTTCCCCGTCTGGTCACGACCCATTACTACCCCAACTGCTACCAACCGGTCGAAGAACTGCGCCGCTACGATGTCAGCGCCCGCATGT
The DNA here is from genome assembly GCA_022709365.1 of Pseudomonadota bacterium. Lineage (GTDB taxonomy): Bacteria > Pseudomonadota > Gammaproteobacteria > Competibacterales > Competibacteraceae > UBA2383. The sequence goes on along the minus strand of JAKLIY010000003.1, from coordinate 60,315 downwards.
CCAAGCGCCAAGAGGAAGCCAGAACCGCCGGCATCCTGGCTGGAGTGGCGCTGGGCGCGATTGCCGGCGCGGCGCTGGACCGCAATAACCGGGGGCGGGGTGCGTTATTAGGCGGTCTGGCGGGCAGCTTGATCGGTGCCATGGCGACCGCACAACAGGATCAGGGCGCTACGCAGCAGGCGGCGCAGGATCGCTCCAATCTCGCGGACAAATACGCCTATTACATTGACGGCGATGTGAGCGACATGGATTTAACGCTGGCGTCCGCACAAAAGGCGCAAAGCTGTTATCAAAAGGAATATTCCAAACTGCTCCGGGATAAAAAACGAGGCCGCGTCAATGCCCAGGAAGGTCGGCAGCGCCTGACGGAAATCGTTGACGGCCTGCAGGAGACCAATGGCTTGATTGCAACGGTTGATAGCCGCTTCACGGAAAATGTTGCGGTTTATACCCGTTCTTACGAAGAAAGCCTGCAACAGTCCGGTCTGAACCGGAACCAGGTTGCCAGCGCGGCGACTCCCCCGAAGAAAACCGCCAAGTCCAGGAGTGTACCGACGGTAGCGGTCTCGAAGGAAGTTAAAGCGACCGAAAAGAAGTTGCAACAGGCTGAAACCAAGCAGGTAGAAAGTAAAAAGGTGGCGCAAAACGGTGCCAATATGGTGCGGGATATTTGCAAAAATCCTGACGCCAGCGACTGGGCGCCTACCGATAAATGCACGACTTGATCTGAGCTGAATTCATCATCACGACTACAATCGCCAGGGTGAGCGCGCCATGAGTCCGTTACGGTTTATTTGCACTTCCGAGATGAACGCCTTTGAACCGATTCAATGGCGCGGACAACGGGTGTTGGAGACTTTCGAGTCGTTGCGCGCCTTTCTGGAGGCGAAAAGCCATGGCCGGCTGGGCGGATTACTGGCCGAGCCAGCGCTCGCCAGCGAGCGCAGCAGCGCCGCACGCTCGATGGCCTGGTATACCACGGTGGAAGGCGAGATCACGCCACTGGTTCGGGCGCATCCCGATCACCAGCAAGAAGCGCTGCGCAGACTCCGGGAGGCATTGCAACCGGCGGCGGAATGGCTGGCCGATCCCGATCGGGGACCGTTGCTGCAACGAGCGCTGATCGTCGCCACGGTCGAGGATATTCTGCTGGTCGGCGATCAGGTCATCCTCATCAACTGGGGTCTGGCTCCGCCGTCTGCGGCGGACAGCGAAGCCGGGCTGCGCCAGCACTTCGAGGCTACGTTGGGCCGTTATGTCACGCTGCCCTGGCCCGTCACGCCGGTTCATGAAGCCTTCCAGCGAAACAACCCGCCCCCTGTCCCGGAGCGGTCCAGCGAGGAATCTGCGCCGCCCGCTGCGGCAACCGAAGCTGCGCCCGCCCCGGTTCCGCCCGTTCCGCCTGCGCCGGAACCGCCTGCTGCTGCGGCGTCCTGGCGTGAAAATTCCTGGGCCTACACCGTGACCGGCGGCGCATTGTTGCTCTGCGGCCTCCTGCTGGGCCTGTTGATCCGGTTCATGGAAGCCCGCCCAGCGGAATCGCCGGTCGCCAACGACTTATTGCATTTGCAAAATGAGGTCAACCGCTCTCTGGAGGAGCAGGCAGACCGACTCCGCAAAGCGCTGGCGGGCAACGTCTGCGCTACTGAATCGCCGCGCTCGCTGCTGCCCTTCCCGGCGCAAAGTCCCGTGCAGCCCGCGCAGGGCGACCCGGCTCCGGTTCCAGGAGATTCTCCAGTCCCCACCCTGGCGCAGCGTCTGGAACAGGCGACGGTTTTAGTGTTGTCGCCCCAAACCGACGGTCTGAGCATGGGCACCGGTTTTCTGGTAGCGCCCGGCGTGATTCTCAGCAACAGCCATGTCATCGGGACGCCGGCCCCCAACAGTCCGATTTTTGTGACCGGCAAAGCATTGGGCGGACTGCAAAAGGCGCAATTGTTAAACGCTACCCCGTTGTCAGAAGCTCGGGAACGTTTAAATACGCCAGACTTTGCCCTGCTCAAGCTCACCACGGGAACCTTGACCGACAGTCCCGCGTTGCCCTTGACGGCCATGGTTGAAAAACTGGAGCCGGTAGTCGCTGCCGGTTTTCCCGGTTTCGAGTTGCAGGTAGATCCAAAATTCACCGCGTTACTGGACAACAATGAAATGTCCGCGATTCCCGAACTGGTGATGTCCAGTGGTGAAATCAGCGTCGTGCGCGGGGAAGGGGAAGCGCCGACGATCATCGCCCATACCGCGATTGTCTCTCAGGGTAATAGTGGCGGGCCGCTGGTAGATCGGTGTGGTCGAGTGATCGGTATTAACACGCTTATTCGTCTGGATGATGAGTCGCGGCGTCAGGGTAATTACGCACTCGGTGGCAATGCCCTGCTCGCCTATTTGCGCCAGCAGCAGATTCCGGTCACCGTCGCGGAAAATCCCTGTACGGCGAAAACGACTCCCTGAGTCTTGAGATCAACGGACATCCACCATGATTGCGACCACCCATCTTTTAACGACTGAACGCTCGCGAGCGCAACTGATCGGCGTTCGCGGTCAATGGGTCATCAGCGCCTATCAACAAATGGCGCGGTTTATTGAATTGCGGCTGGGGAAAAATCACGCTGGGTTATTCGCTGAACCGGTGATCACTGCTAACACTATCGACTGGTTCACTGCCGCCGAAGGTGAAGTTAAACCCTTTGTCCGACTGAATGAAGCAGAACAAGCCGCATTGTTGCAGGAAACCCGGCAGTTGGTCGCTGGCCTTCAGCAACTGGTGCCGCCATTGAGCGTCAGCCCGCAGTCGGATCAACCATTGATCGGCGAAATTCTCCAGAGCATGTTGACATTTCCTGATCAAAACCTGTTCCGGGTCGGTGAACAACCGGTGGTTGCGGGTTGGGGTCTACGGTTCAACGATGCCGATTTGACGTGGCAAGCGGCGTCGCTTATGCGATCAAAAGCGCCCGCGGGCGTGGATGTGGGAATCTCGGAGCCTTTATCGGGAGTGCGAAAAGTTCGGCAGTGTGTGGACGCGCCAGCAGCGCCTATTGCCCGGCGACGGCCCGGAACGCCAGCGACCAATGTTGCGGTTGACGCCATGGATTCCAGCGAAAAGGCCATCGCGCCCAGCGACCCGTGGCGAAAAATTCTCTGGATTGGGTTACTGCTTGCGCTGATCGTAGCCTTGCTGATCGGCCTGCGCGGTTGTGAAGGACTCGCCCTGCAATGGGGCCATCTCCCATTCGCCGTTTCCCCCAATGCCCAGGCGCTGATAGACCCATCCGCTGCGACCCGCCAGCGCGAGTACCAGTTGCGCCAGGAACTGGCCCAATTGCAAGCAGCATGGCTGGAGAAGCAACGCGCCTGTTTGAATCGCTAGGGGGTTCCACCGGGCATATTCGCAGTCTGGTAGAAATTTTTCTTTTTATTCAATGATAAAGTCATGCACGACATTCAAGCGTATTGGCGGGAACTGGACGAATTGCAGCGGGTGGCCGGCGCGGATCACGAAGGCGCAGTGTCCCAGGCGTTCGCCGGGTTGCTGAAAGCCCGGGCGGCGGAACACCAGTTGGTGCTGTCGCAACAGCATCCGTTCACCCTCGCCCCTGGTAAAACCTTGCGGCCCGATGGCGCATTGCTGGATCGGGTGCGGCTAACGCACGGCTGGTGGGAGGCCAAGGATTCCCATGACGATCTGGGCCAGGAGATCGCCACCAAACTCGCCAAAGGTTATCCGACCGACAACATCATTTTCGAGGACACCTGCACGGCGGTATTGATACAGAATGGTCAGGAAGTCCTGCGAGCGGCAACCACCGATGAAACGGCCTTGAATCGGTTGCTGGAGCGCTTTTTCACCTTTCGCCCGCCGGAAGTGGAACGCTTCGCGGCGGCGACCGCCCGGTTCCGCAGTGAACTGCCAACCGTCATTGCCGCGCTGAATGATCTATTGGCTGAGGCGTTGTCGCATCACCCGCCGTTTCAACAGCGGTTCTCTGCCTTTCTCGATCAGTGCCAGCACACGATTGGCGGGCGGGTGACAGTGGATCAGGCGCGGGAAATGCTGATTCAGCACATTCTGACCGAGCAGATTTTCCGCGATATTTTCCCGGTCAGTGAATTTCACCGGGCCAATCATTTAGCCTGCGCCCTGACCGATCTGGAAAGCGCTTTTCTGCGCGGCGAAACCCGGCGCAATCTCTTAATTCGCCTGGAACCCTATTACACCGCGATTCGCCGGACAGCGGCGGGGGCGATTTCTGCCCCGGAGAAACAGGAATTCCTCAAGGCCATCTATGAGGATTTTTACACTGCTTATAACCCCAGGGATGCGGACAAGCTGGGCGTGGTCTACACGCCGGGCGAAGTGGTGCGATTCATCATTGCCGGTTGTGACTGGCTGGCGCAGCGGCATTTTGGCAAATACCTGGCTGACCCGGAACTGGACATTCTCGACCCGTGTACCGGGACGGGAACGTTTATTGTGGAATTGCTGGACTGGCTACGCGGGGATCGGGCGGCGCTGACGCGCAAATATACTGGAGAAATTCACGCCAATGAAATTTCTATTTTGCCCTATTACATCGCCTGTTTGAACATTGAGCAGACCTACGCGGAAATCATGGGAACCTGGCGAGAATTTGTCGGTGCTTGTTTTGTCGACACGCTGGCTAACTGGGGATTTGAGTTGAAACATCGGGGCGCGCAATCAGATTTATTTGGTGCATTGACGGAAGAAAATCGGCGGCGGATTCAAAACCAGAACACCCGGCGTATTCCGGTCATTCTCGGAAACCCGCCCTATAACGCGAATCAGCGCAGCGAGAACGACAACAACAAAAATGAACCCGCGCCGATTGCTGACGCCCGCATCAAGGAAACCTATTTAGCGGAAAGCTCCGCGCAAAAAACCAAGCTGTATGACCCCTATTTACGCTTTTTCCGCTGGGCCAGCGACCGGATTGGCGAAGAAGGAATTATTGGCTTCGTGACCAATCGTTCCTATCTGGACGCCCGACATGCAGATGGATTCCGTAAATCTGTTGCCAAAGAGTTTCAGGAAATTTGGATCATAGATTTGCAAAGTGATGTGCGGCGCAACCCAAAAATATCTGGAACAAAGAATAATATTTTTGGAATTCAAACGGGCGTCGCTATTGGCCTTTTTGTGCGCAACCCAAAACTGGAAGGTTGCGAGATTCGCCATATCGCGCTCGATGACTTCATGACCGCCATGGAAAAACGCCGCTGGCTGGGGGGCAATTCGCTCCGACAACTGGCGCGGGATGGCGAATTGACCCGCCTTCGCCCGAATGAACGCGGCGGTTGGATTGATCAACCGACCGCCAATTGGTCCGCATTTCTGCCTGTAGCGGACAAGGCCGTTAAAGCCGGGCAGTCCGAAGCGGCGATTTTTCGACTGTTCGCGAGCAGTATCAAAACTAACCGGGATGAATGGGTTTATGACTTTGATAAAAAGCAGTTGAAACGCAAGGTGCAATATTTTATCGCTGCCTTTAATCGTCAAGCTGCCAAGGGTTCTCTGGATGCAGCAACGCTGGATTATTCCATCAAGTGGAGCCGGGATCTCAAGCTAAAAGCCCAGCGGTTCAATCGCATCATCTATTCGCCAAAGCGGATTTTACCTTCTCTTTGGCGACCTTTTATCAGGGTATTTTTCTATGCGGAAAAATGCCTGAGTGATGTGTTGACTTCACTACATTACCAAATTTATGGCGCAGATTTACAGCAGAGTAATTGCTGTATCGGCATTTCCGGCGGTTCAGCGATGAAACCGTTTCAGGCGCTGGCGTTCAGCGGACTGGCCGATTACGAATGCATTGAAAAAAATCAGTTACTGCCGCTTTGGGTCTACGCGGCAGACCATTCCCGTCAGGACAACATCACCGACTGGGCATTGACGAAATTCCGCGCTCATTATCACGACGAGTCGATTGAAAAACTAGCTATTTTCTATTATGTCTATGCCATCCTGCACGATCCTTTTTATCGGGAAACCTACACGCTTAATCTCAAGGCGGAATTTCCTCGCATTCCGTTTTATGCCGATTTTCGCCCATGGACGGCCTGGGGCCAAGCGCTCATTGGACTACACACCGGATTTGAAGGTGTAGAGCCTTGGCCGTTGGTGCGCAAGGAGGAGCGATCCGCCCCAAGCACTTCCAAACCCCGGCTCAAGGCCGACAAGGCGGCGGGCATTATCGAAATTGACGGCGTCACCCGGCTGGAAGGTGTGCCGCCGGAAGCGTGGGACTATCGCTTGGGCAACCGTTCGGCGCTGGAGTGGATTCTGGAGGAATATCAGGAAACCATGCCCCGCGATCCCACCCTCCGCGCCCAGTTCAACGCCTACTGTTTCGCAGACTACCAGGATCACGTCATTGATTTGTTATGCCGGGTGACGCGGGTCAGCGTCGAAACCATGCGGATCGTCGGTGCGATGCGCCACATGCTGCCGGAATCGCGCCGCCCGGCCTGACGGGTTACGCAGCCGATTTGGCCATCTTCCCCAGCCGCTGGCCCATCCGCACGGTTGCGCCCGGCTTGATCTCCGCCTCCCAGCGTACCTGGCCCGGCCCGAACAGTACGATCACCGTAGACCCCATATTGAAGCGACCCATTTCCGCGCCCCTATTCAACCGCACCGCGCCGTCACCATTCAGCGGATAGTCCCAGTGCCGGATCGTTTTCCCCAGCGGCGGAGTGATGGCTCCGGCCCACACCGTTTCGATAGACGCCACGTTGATCGCCCCGACCAATACCAGCGCCATCGGTCCCGCTGAGGTGTCGAACCGCGTCACTACCCGCTCGTTGCGAGCGAACAGTCCGTCAACCATCCGGGCGGTCAGCGGCGAGACGCTGAACAGCTTGCCGGGAATGTGCACCATTTCCCGCAACCGGCCCGCCAACGGCAGGTGAATTCGGTGGTAATCACGCGGCGACAGATACAGCGTAGCGAACGCGCCGCCTTGAAAGGGTTTGGCCCGTTCCGCATCGCCCAGCAGCGCGGTCAGGGAGAACGTTCGTCCCTTGGCCTGCATCAGCGTATCGGCGTCCGCGACGCCGATTTGACTGACTGCGCCATCGACCGGACAGCAGATCACCCGGTCACCGGGCGCTATCGGTCGTGCGCCGGGTTTCAGCGCCCGGGTGAAAAAGGCATTGAAATGGGGATAGGCGCGGGCGTTCGGTTCCAGGGCTTCGGCCAGATTCACCTGAAAATGCCGGATGAAATAGCGTATCAAGGCATCCTTGAACCACGGCGACCGCACCCGCGTCGCCCAGTAGGTTAAGCGGGTGAGCAACCGTTGCGGCAACAGGGATTGCGCCAGGTAACGCAGTCGGTCGCTGAAAGGGATGGGAGAAGCTTTAGCATCGGACATTGGACATCGGTTCGGTCGGTTTGAAGTTGAAAGCATATCCCGCTGGCGACTGAAACGATAGAATTCATCCGCTCTTCGCCGGCGTGATTCATGATCGCCCCCCTTTATGCTCCCTATTGAAAATAGCCTCTATCGCCCATGACCGCCTCCCCTGACGTTTCAACCCATCTGCACACGATCCGCGATTTCATCCGTTGGGGCGCCAGCCGCATGAATGAAGCCGGTCTGCATTTCGGCCATGGCACCGACAACGCCCTCGACGAAGCAGCGGCGCTCACTCTGCACGCTTTGCATCTACCACCCGATCTGCACACCGACTATTTACAGGCCGCGCTCACTGCGGACGAAAAACAGGTGGTGTTGCATCTGCTGGAGCGGCGTCGTACAGAACGCCGGCCAGCAGCTTATCTGACCCAGCGCGCCTGGTTCATGGGCTTGCCGTTCTACGTCGACGAGCGGGTGCTGGTGCCGCGTTCGCCGCTGGCGGAACTGATTGAGCGGCAGTTTGCGCCATGGTTGACCGACAGCCGCAAAGTCGAACATATCCTGGATTTGGGAACGGGCAGCGGCTGCATCGGCATCGCCTGCGCCTATACCTTCCCCGATGCGCGGGTGGATTTGGTAGACGTTTCCGCCGATGCATTGGAGGTCGCACGGCGCAACGTGGTGGAGCATGGGCTGGAAGATCAGGTCGAGGTGATTCAATCCGATCTGTTTTCAGCGCTGAAGGGTCGTCGCTACGACATCATCATCAGCAATCCCCCCTATGTAGCGCTGGAGGAACTGGACGCTCTGCCGGCGGAATATCACCATGAACCCAGGCTGGGACTAGCGGCAGGTGTGGCCGGACTGGATGTGGTCCTGGAAATCCTGCATCAGGCGACGGATTTCCTGAAACGTGATGGTCTGTTGGTGGTCGAGGTCGGCAACGCCCAGTACGCACTCTGTGAAACGCTGCCGGATGTACCCTTTACCTGGCTGGAGTTCGAGCGGGGTGGCCAGGGCGTGTTTTTATTGAATGCAGCGCAGGTGCGCCGACTTTAAGCGGTTGTCTAAAAAATTCCTTCTCCCGCTTGCGGGAGGGGGGGCTGATCTACGCATCGCTTACCTCCTTGATTTTCCGTAGGCTTGTCCACCTTCACCACACCAGCCGTTCCAGGCCGATGCAGACCACGGCGTGGATGCGTAACTTCATCGTAGCTCCCTCGGTGCTCTCCAGCACTTCCCGGTAGGTCACCAGTTGCTGCTCCGCTTCCTTGAGCTTTTCCGCCACCGCCGGCAGCACACGCAACTCGTCCCGTGGCTTCGCCGCCAGTTCGGCGCTGGTCAAGCCGACCGCCTTGAGACTGACCGCCTTGAATTCCAGCAGGTGATCGAGCAGGGCGTACTGGCGCATGTCAGGTCGCACCCGCAAGAGTAAATCGGCGTAGCGTCGTTCCAATGCCGGTTCCGAGTCCATGAGGTAAAAGGCGTCGTTGAACAGCACCACCAGAAAGGCGGTCTTGACGACTAATTCGTTGCTCCAGCACAAATCCCGGTTGTCGAAGACTTTGAAATAGGTTTGTTCGAGCAGCTCGCACAGCGGGCCGAGATCACCGGTGGCGTAGAACCGCTCGACCACCTTCTGACGCTGTTCCTGGTCTTCGTAGCGCGGCAGCATCTGTTCCTGGAGCCGCTCGACGTAGAGCTTGCGGATCACCTGGTTGGGTATGGCGAGTTGCAACTTGCCCAGCGCATCCCGTCCAGCCAGAGTCAGGACGCCAAAGTAGTAGAGCAGGGTGGCGAGAAAGTCTGGGTTGCGCGGGGCGGTCAGCATGTCCTGCACCCCGAACCGATTGACCAGTTGCGCCACCGCCAACGGTTCGGCTTCATTCAGCGCCTGATTCACCAACGTTTCGCCGTGCGGCAGCCGGGCCACATACTGAATCCGGTTGCGATCCATCGCCAGGTTGTCGTCCAGCAGTTGTTCCGGGAAAACGCCGTCCTCGGCCAGGCGCTTGAGGAAATACAGCGCCAGGGTCGGGTTGTAGACCCGCTCCTCGCGTTGCGACGTAAACCGGTAGCCGTTGTAGAAGTCGCGCATCAGCGTCACAGCGGTTTCTACCTGGCCGGCGTCCAGGCCGTGCGCCACCGCCACCATCTCCAAGGCAAGCCGCAGTTCCGTCTCGTTGAAGCCGCACAGGTCATGGAAAAGCGGCCGTTGCGAAAGATTCTCCGCGACGTTGTAACCGCTGGTGATGTCGCTGAGGACGACCGGCGACACGCCAGTCAAAAACACCCGGTCGATCCCCCGCCCTTCCGCTCCCGCTTTGATCGTCTTGAAAAAGGTCTTGATCGTGCCCTCATTTTCGACCAGCCGCTGGTAGCGATCTGTCCCCCGCAACGGACTGATCATCACTTCATTGGCGAAGTTGTCGTATTCATCCACCATGACGTACAGTTTGTGCGGGGTTTGCGAAACAGCGCTTGTGAGCGATTGAAAGGAGGCAATGCCATCGTCCGGTTCGATATCGACGCGGTCATCCAGGTGATCCTGATAGCGGGCGATGGCTTCCTTGATCCGGATATTCAGATGATGGAACAGCGAACGCCGGATGGTGTCCGGGTCGCCTTGCGGGTCCACCATGGAAAAATTGAGGGAAAGGACGAAATAGCGGTTGTGCAGTGGCGTGGGGTTCTGGCCGATTTTCAGGCCGCCAAACAGCCGCTCGAAATCGCCGGCCCGCGCCAGGTCGTAATAGTTCTCCAGCGTGGACAACCACAGGCTTTTGCCAAACCGGCGCGGGCGCAGGAACAGCAGTTGTTTGCCGGCCTCTTCCAGCAACGGAATCCGGTCGGTGCGATCCACATAGAAATAGCCTTCGTTCATGATCGCGGCAAAATCGGCAATGCCGTAGGGAAAACGCATGGTGATCTCCTTCGCTCCTGGGTTCATGCGGTGCGTCGGGGTGGCTTGACCCTGCGCCCTCTCCCCACTTTTCCACCGGCTGACTCTGCGAAAGCATATCCTGCTGGCGGTTGAAACGATAGAATTCATCGGTAATCCGCTGGTTTTGTCCACCTTCTACCGAACCCGATTGATGGAGCGTTTGATGGATACTGCGATTATTTTTGACTCGACCCTGATCGGTAAATACGACAAGGCCGGTCCCCGCTATACCTCCTATCCAACTGCTGTCCAATTCCACACCGGTTTCGGCGAAGCGGACTACCAGGAACAAGCTCAAGCGAGTAACGCCAGTGGCCGACCCTTATCGCTGTATCTGCATATCCCGTTCTGCGATACGGTCTGTTTCTACTGCGCCTGCAATAAGATCATCACGAAGAATCGCCGCCACACGATTCCTTATCTTGATCATCTCCATCAGGAAATCGCCTTGCAGGGCGCATTGTTTGATCACTCCCGGCCGGTGACGCAACTGCATTGGGGTGGGGGAACGCCGACGTTTATCAGCGCGGAGCAAATGCGCGAATTGATGCGGGTCACCAGCGAACATTTCCAGTTATTGCCCGACGATAGCGGTGAGTATTCCATCGAAGTCGATCCACGGGAAACCGATGACAGCACCATGGGCCTGCTGCGGAATATCGGTTTTAACCGGCTGAGTTTGGGCGTGCAGGACTTTGATCCGCAGGTGCAGAAAGCGGTGAATCGGCTCCAGTCCCGCGAAATCACCCTGAAGGTGATTGAATCGGCCCGCGCCGAGGGTTTTCATTCCATCAGTGTCGATTTAATTTACGGCCTGCCTTTGCAAACCGTCGCCAGTTTTACCCGCACTATCGACGACATTATCGCCCAGAATCCCGACCGGATTTCCGTCTTCAACTACGCCCACCTGCCGGATTTATTTAAAACCCAGCGCCAGATGGACGCCGACACCCTGCCACCGCCGGCGGTCAAGCTGGAGATTCTGAAAACGGTCATCGAACGATTGACTGAAGCGGGCTATGTCTACATCGGCATGGATCACTTCGCCAAGCCGGATGACGAACTGGCGCGGGCGCAGCAGGCGGGAACGCTGTATCGCAATTTCCAGGGCTACAGTACCCACGCCGACTGTGATTTGATCGGCCTGGGCGCGACGTCGATTGGCATGGTCGGCAACAGCTACAGCCAGAATTTGAAGGGACTGGAGGACTATTACGCCCGGATTGCCGAGGGGCGACAGGCGGTGTTCCGGGGCGTGCGGCTGGATGAAGACGACCGGTTGCGGCGGGCGGTGATTACCGCGCTAATTTGCCATTTCGAGTTGGAATTCGCCGCCATTGAACGCCAATACGGCATCGTGTTTCCCGACTATTTCGCGGCGGAACTGGCGACGTTAACGGATATGCAGGCCGATGGGCTGCTGGCGCTGTCCGATGCGGGGATTCAGGTTTTGCCGCCAGGGCGGTTGCTAATCCGCAATATCTGCATGGCGTTCGACCGCTACCTGCGGGAACAGCAGCAACAACGGTTTTCCAAGGTGATTTGACCCACGGGTCACCGGGATTTTTCCATTTCTGGCTTGTTCTATCCGGGAATTTCAGCTAATTCTTTGCAACCCAGCGCCCGTTTGTGGCGACCCCAACCCTTACCGTCATTATCACCAGGAGAAAACGTCGTATGAATGCCTTCAACCGCAATGTCCTGAGCGCCGCTGTTAGCGTGGTCATCCTGAGCCTGGGCGGACTGGCCCACGCCGAAGAAACCATCAAGATTGCCGTCGCCGGGCCGATCACCGGGCCGGTCGCACAATATGGCGACATGCAGATGATCGGCGCGCAAATGGCCGTCGCGCAGATCAACGCCAAGGGCGGCGTCAACGGCAAGAAACTCGAAGCGGTGCTGATGGACGACGTCTGCGAACCCAAGCAGGCGGTCGCCGTCGCCAACCAGATCGTCAACCAGAAGATCAAGTACGTCGTCGGTCATCTCTGCTCCGGCTCCACCCAGCCCGCCTCCAAGCTTTATGAGGAGGAAGGCGTCCTGATGATCACTCCGGCGGCCACCAACCCGGCCATTACCCAGCAAAAATACAAGATGGTGTTCCGCACCATCGGCACCGACGATCAGCAGGGACCGACCGCCGGACGTTACATCGCCCAAACGATCAAGCCCAAGAAACTGGCGATCCTCCATGACAAGCAGCAATACGGCGAAGGTATCGCCAAGGAGGTCGATAAGACGGTCAAGGCCGCCGGCATCAAGCCAGTGCTGTTCGAAGGCATCAACAAAGGCCAGACCGACTTCTCCGCCCTGATCACCAAGATGAAGAAGGACGGCGTCGATTTCGTCTACTACGGCGGCTATCACCCGGAACTGGGCCTGTTGCTGCGCCAATCCAAGGAACAGGGTTTTGACGCGACCTACATGGGTCCGGAAGGCGTCGGTAACAAGGACATCAGCGCCATCGCCGGCCCGGCCTCGGAAGGTCTGCTGGTCACTCTGCCCGCCGACTTCAGCACCAACCCGGAAAATGCGGACCTAGTCAAAGTCTTTACGGATAAGAGCCAGGACCCGACTGGCCCATTCGTCATGCCGTCTTATGCAGCGGTGCAGATCATCGCTGACGCGATCACTGGTGCTAAAACCGAGGACGCCGTCAAGCTGGCTGAATACATTCGTCAGAACAGCTTCGATACGCCGATTGGCAAAGTGGCCTTCAAGGAGAATGGCGACCTCAAGGAATTCGAATTTGTCATTTTTGAATGGCACAAAGACGCCACCAAAACGCCGGTGAAATAGTCTAAACTATCACCAGAGCGATGGATCAAACCTTCGCTCTTTGGGCTTTATAGTATCAACTTTTCATGTGTTCATGATATTTTAGGGAAGCAATAATGAAAAATAATTTGCCTAAGCAAATTACACCAGATCTCATATTGGATGTTGATCGCTTTCTTTTTGAAGAAGCTTCAGCTAAAGATTCTTTTATTATCGATCTAATACTTTCTAAAATTGACAGAGATAATATGTCAATCTGTGATATTGGTGGTGCAAGTGGAGTTATACTCGGCGAAATTATTCGTAGATCTTCCAGAAAAATCAATGGATCAATTCTTGATGTAATTGATTATAAAAATAAATTTTCTAATCGATATATTGATTTAAAGATCAATTTTATTCATTCATCCATTTTGGATAGTGGTATTTCGGATAATCAGTTTGATATTGTAACTTTTCGCCATGTCTTGCATCACTTGGTAGGCGATACACCTAATCAATCGATTAAATTACAGGAACAAGCTCTATGTGAAATGCTTAGAATTACCAAGCACAATGGTTATCTGATATTTGAGGAAGAAATAAATCAAGTTAAAATCTTCTCAAGGCTTGTTTATTACCTTTCCAAAATTGCTAATCGCTATACAATTCGCTGTAAGTACTTTCAAGCAGGTATTTGTGTAGTTAGTTTTATGAATCCTACCGAAATAATATCTACTATCAATCAGATTAGCCAGAGGCAGCCGCTTGAGATACAGCATTTATCGTATCGTCCTTGGCCAATGAGTTTACGTTGGAAATTAACACTTTTAATGGCTCGTGTAGGCTCTTTTTTCTTAGTAGTTCATAAAAAATAACCTATCATATTAATTTCAAATTAAATGATAATTTTCTTATGCTCAATCATCTATAGATCGTCACAGGCATAGTGCTCATGTCCGGTTTCTCGCTCCTCGAATTCATCCAGCAGATCATCAACGGTCTGACTCTGGGCAGCATCTACGCGCTGATCGCCATCGGTTACACCATGGTGTACGGCATCATCGGCATGATCAACTTCGCTCACGGCGAAATCTACATGATCGGCGCTTACGTCGGCCTGCTGGTCATCACGGTGTTCGGGCTACTTGGCGTGGACAGCATTTCGCTGATTCTGTTGGCGACATTGGCGATCAGCATCCTGGTCACCGGTTCCTACGGCTGGACGGTGGAGCGGCTGGCCTATCGACCGCTGCGCGGCAGCCCCCGATTGGTACCGCTGATTTCGGCCATTGGCGTGTCGATCTTCCTGCAAAACTATGTACAAATCGGTCAGGGCGCCCGCGATGTGTCTATGCAGCCGGTGTTGACCGGCGGCTGGCGTTTCGGCCCGGAAGACGGTTTCCAAGTCTATCTGTCCTACATGCAGGTGTTGATCGCCGTGGTCACGGTTGCCTTTATGGCCGGTTTAAGTCTGTTCATCGGTCGGTCGCGGATGGGCCGGGCCTGCCGGGCCTGCTCCCAGGATCGGGCCATGGCCAACTTGCTGGGCATCGATACCGACCGGGTGATCGCGCTGACTTTCGTGCTGGGCGCAGCGTTGGCCGCAGTCGCCGGCGTGCTGGTGTCGATGTATTACGGACTGGTCAACCCGTTCATCGGCTTTCTCGCCGGACTCAAAGCGTTTACCGCCGCTGTTTTAGGCGGAATCGGCAGCATTCCCGGAGCGATGTTGGGCGGAGTGGTGCTGGGCTTGGCGGAAAGTTTCGCTTCAGCCTATCTGCAAACCGAGTATAAGGACGTGGTGGCTTTTGGCCTGCTGATTCTGGTGTTGCTCGTGCGTCCGACCGGTCTGTTGGGTCGCCCCGACGTGGAGAAGGTATAAATCATGCGCCGCATCCTGCCGAAAGCCCTGATCGCGGCGGCTTTAACCGCCCTGTTGCTCACCCCGATCTTCGGTCTGCGTATCCATGTTGACGGGGTCAACGTCACGCTGAATCGCAACCCTACGCCGGTGATCATCGCGGTGGTGATCGTTTTTCTCTGGCGGCTGCTGCAAGAGCCGTTGCGCCAAGCTTGGGCGAAGCGACCTATTCCAACTGCCTGGCGGGAGAACGCCGCAACCGCCGCCTTGAGCCAGATGCGACAACAACCCCGCTATCAGGCGATCTTCTGGATTTTGTTATTCCTTGCTGCCGTGATCTGGCCGTTCACCGCCTCACGCGGCGCGGTGGATGTGATGACCCTGGCGCTGATCTACGTGATGCTGGGGCTGGGGCTGAACATCGTGGTGGGTTTCGCCGGTCTGCTGGTTCTCGGTTATGCCGCCTTCTACGCGGTCGGTGCGTATACCTATGCGCTGCTAGCCCAGCATTACGCCCTGTCGTTCTGGCTCAGCCTGCCGGTCGCCGGAGCCTTGGCAGCGTTCATCGGCTTTCTGCTCGGTCTGCCGGTATTGCGTCTACGCGGGGATTATCTCGCCATCGTCACCTTGGGTTTCGGTGAAATTACTCGACTGTTGCTGAACAATCTCAATGTGTTAACTGGCGGTCCGGACGGCATCGGCAACATCCCGCGCCCGACGCTGTTCGGTCTGGAATTCAGTCGCCGAGCCAGTGAAGGCGGTACGACCTTCCATGAATTTTTCGGCCTGGACTACAGTGGCGACTACGGCGTAATTTTTATGTACCTGCTCGGTCTGGCGCTGGTGTTGCTGATTTTGTTCGTCATCAACCGCCTGTTGCGGATGCCGCTGGGCCGGGCCTGGGAAGCGCTGCGCGAGGATGAAATCGCCTGCCGCTCACTGGGTCTGAATCCGACCACGATCAAACTGTCGGCGTTGACTCTGAGCGCCGCATTTGCCGGACTGGCTGGAGCATTTTTCGCCGCCCGTCAGGGCCACATCAACCCGGAGTCGTTCACGTTTATCGAATCGGCGATGGTGCTGGCCATCGTGGTGCTGGGCGGCATGGGTTCGCAATTCGGGGTCATGCTGGCGGCCATCGCGATTACCGCCTTGCCGGAGTTGGCCCGGGGCTTCGATGAATACCGGATGCTGGCGTTCGGTCTGGTGATGGTGCTGATGATGATCTGGCGGCCACAGGGATTAATCCCCGCAGTCCGGCCCCGGTTGGAACTGCCCGAACAGCGGGAGACGCAGCGATGAGTCTGGAACTGGCTAAAACAGCGCCGGCGGTTGACCTTGCACCGTCTCCGCTGCTGCAAGTGCGCCATCTGAGTATGCGTTTCGGCGGACTGCTGGCGGTGGACACTGTGCATTTCGGTGTGCGCCGCGAGCAGATTTTCGCCATCATCGGCCCGAACGGCGCAGGTAAAACCACAGTATTCAACTGTGTGGGCGGTTTTTATCGACCCACCACCGGCATAGTGACGCTGGACGGTCAACCGCTTCACGGGCTGTCCAGCCATCACGTTGCCCAGCGCGGCCTGGTGCGCACCTTCCAGAATGTGCGCCTGTTCAAAACGCTGACCGTGGTCGAGAACCTGCTGGTTTCGCAGCACACGCAACTGGAAACCCGGTTGTTTCCCGGCCTGTTCAAAACGCCGAGGTATCGCCGCGCCGAGGCCGAAGCACTCGACCGGGCGGGGTTTTGGCTGGAAAAAGTCGGTTTGCTGTCCGTCGCCAACCGCGAGGCGGGCAATCTGGCTTACGGTCAGCAACGGCGGCTGGAAATCGCCCGCTGCATGATCACGCAGCCGAAGCTGCTGATGCTCGACGAGCCGGCGGCGGGTCTGAATCCCCAGGAAACCCGCGATCTGGATCGGTTGATTAACGAACTGCGCGCCGAGCATGGCGTGGCGGTGCTGCTGATTGAGCATGACATGAGCTTGGTGATGGGCATTTCCGATGAAATTCTGGTCATGGAATACGGTCGGCCCATTGCGACCGGGACGCCCGCCGAGATTCGTAATAATCCCAAGGTGATCAAGGCGTATTTGGGGGAGGAATGAATACGCTATTTTTTGGAGATTGTCTGGAGATTATCCGGGAACAGATTCCTGATGAATCGGTGGATTTGATTTATCTGGATCCACCATTTAACTCTAATCGGGATTATAACCTTCTGTTCAAAACGCCTAAAGGTCATGCGATGGATGCGCAAATCACGGCGTTTGAAGATTCCTGGCACTGGGGAAAACAGGCTGAACGGGAATTCGATCTGATTCTGCATCAGCCCCGAACCGAAGTGGCGGAGTTGATGCTGTCATTGCGTCGGTCTCTGCGTGAAAATGATATGCTCGCTTATCTCACCATGATGGCCGGTCGCCTGCTGGAGCTGCATCGGGTGCTGAAAGCAACCGGCAGTCTGTATCTGCATTGTGATCCAACCGCCAGTCATTACTTAAAAATTCTTCTGGATACTATTTTTGGAGTGAAAAATTTCAAGAATGAAATCATCTGGAAACGAACCACATCGCATGGAGACACTAAATACGGATTCAGTCATATAACCGACAACATATTGTTTTATATAAAAAACCAACCGGCCAAATGGAATTCTCAATATCAATCCTACTCCGAGAGTTATCTTGCATCGCATTACAACCATAAAGACAATAGCGGACGCATTTACCGATTAGATAATATCATTCGCTCTAAAAGTATGGGATTACGTCCTAATTTATCTTATGAGTATAAAGGCCTTACTCCTGAGTTCGGCTGGAGAATGAAGAAAGAGAAACTGGAAGAAATTGATCAGGCTGGCCGGTTGTATTGGTCAAAAACCGGAACGCCTTATCTGGTGCGTTACCTTGATGAGCAAAAAGGTGGATTAATTGATAATTTATGGATTGATATTTTTCCGGTAAATTCCCAGGCCGCCGAACGGCTGGGATACCCGACGCAAAAACCACTGGCGCTGCTGGAGAGAATTATCCTGGCTTCCAGTCATGAAGGCGATGTTGTTCTGGACCCATTTTGTGGTTGCGGTACTGCGGTTCACGCCGCACACAAGCTGGGTCGGAAATGGATTGGCGTTGATATTACGCATTTAGCAATTTCAACGATTGAACAACGTCTAAAAACCGCATTTCCCGGCATTGTTTTTGATGTCCAAGGTATTCCCAAGGATTTCGCCAACGCCCAGGATTTGGCGCGACGGGACAAATATCAATTTCAGTGGTGGGCCTGTTCGCTGGTCAACGCTCAACCCTATCTCGGTAAAAAGAAAGGTGCGGATTCCGGCATCGATGGACTGCTCTATTTCCGCGATGATGACGGCTTGGCCAAGAAAATCATTGTCTCGGTCAAGGGCGGGGAGAATGTCAACGTCAGTATGATCCGCGATCTCAAGGGTGTTCTGGAGCGGGAAAAAGCGCAGATCGGCCTGTTTGTCACCCTGACCCCGCCGACCCAACCCATGCTCAAGGAAGCCGTCACCGCCGGTTACTACGAGTCGCCGCTATTAGGTTCCTATCCCCGGTTGCAAATCCTGACCATTGAAGGGCTGCTCAATCACACCGAGCGGGCTTTATATCCCGATTTGAGCCGGGGCGGTGAAACCTTCAAGCAGGCGAAACCTGAAAACCCGGACAAGCAGGATCGATTGCTTTAACAGGGAACTCCTTCATGATGCTGAAACTGGACAATGTCCACACCTTCTACGGCCAGATCGAGGCGCTCAAGGGCGTATCGCTGGACGTACACCCCGGCGAGATCGTTACCCTGATCGGGGCCAATGGTGCGGGTAAGAGCACGCTACTGCTCACCATCTGCGGCTCGCCGCAAGCCAGCCAGGGTAAGGTGCTGTTCGAGGGACAGGACATCACCCATAAACCGACCCACGTCATCATGCAGTGCGGATTGGCGCTGGTGCCGGAGGGGCGGCGAATCTTTCCCGGCCTGACCGTGCAGGAAAATCTGCAAATGGGCGGGTTCTTCGCCGACAAGGCGCGGCTGGAAACCGATCTGGAACGGATATTCACCCTATTTCCACGCCTCAAGGAGCGGCGCAATCAGCGCGGTGGCACCTTGTCCGGCGGCGAGCAACAGATGCTGGCGATTGGCCGGGGGCTGATGGGCCGCCCCAGCCTGCTATTGCTGGATGAACCGTCATTGGGGCTGGCGCCGATCATCATCGCGCAGATTTTCCAGATTCTGAAGGAAATCCGCGAGGAAGGCGTCACCATCTTCCTGGTGGAGCAGAACGCTCATCGCGCCTTGCAACTGGCGGATCGGGGTTATGTACTGGAAAACGGCCGGATCGTGCTGGCGGATACCGGCGCTAATCTGCTGGCCAATGATGAGGTGCGGAAGGCGTATCTGGGAGGGTGACTGCTGTCAAGGCCAGCGCCTTGATGTAGTATAAGCGCTCTCCTATCAACCGCAGCACAGAAGGGCAACGCCATGCTTCTGAACAAAGTGGACGCCGGTCACTACCTTCCCGAAGAATTCAACGTCATCATTGAAATTCCGGCGCATTCAGACCCGGTCAAGTATGAAATCGACAAGGAAACCGGCGCATTGTTTGTGGACCGCTTCATGAATGCCGCCATGCACTATCCCTGCAACTACGGCTATATTCCCAACACCTTGTGCGAGGATGGCGACCCTATGGACGTCTTGGTCGTGGCCCCGTTGCCGGTGATCAGCGGTTGCGTAGTGCGCGCTCGACCGCTGGGCGTATTGAAAATGACCGATGAGAGCGGTGGCGATGCCAAAATTCTGGCCGTGCCGATCAAGAAGGAATGCACCCAGTTCGACGACATTAATTCCTACGAACAAATGTCCAAGACGCTGTTGGCCCGAATCGCCCACTTTTTCCAACATTACAAAGACCTGGATTCTGGCAAGTGGGTAAAAATTGACGGTTGGGACGGCCCGGAGGAAGCCAAGGCCGAGGTCTTGCGCAGCGTGGAACGCTACAAAGATAGCCACAAGTAGAGTTTCTGGCCTCCACCCCAACCCTCCCCCACCTAGGGGGAGAATGTTAGCGGAACATCCAAGCCAAACCCTGCAAAACCAGCCAGGCATAACCCGCTGCCAGCACATCATCGAACATGATGCCGAAGCCGCCGCCGACTTGCTGATCCACCTGCCGAATCGGCCAAGGCTTGACAATATCGAACAGCCGGAACAGCGCGAATCCGGCAATCACCCACAGCCCGCCAGACGGCGCAGCGATCATGGTGATCCAGTAGCCGATCACCTCGTCCCAGACAATGGCGGGATGGTCATGCACCCCCAGGTCGCGGGCGGTCCGGTCGCAAATCCACACCCCCAGCGCAAAGCCGCCGACCGTCAGCAGCAGATAAATCCATAGCGGCAGCGGTTGCATCAATAAATACAGCGGAATCGCCGCCAGGGTGCCAAAGGTGCCGGGCGCTTTCGGTGCGCAACCGGAACCAAACCCCAAGGCCAGAAAATGCACCGGGTCGCGGAATACGCGGGCGCAGGGCTTTGGGTGAACACTCTCTGTGGCTGAAGCAAGCGGAGCTGATGGGTGCGGCTGCATTTTTCCTCCAGTGGGCCGAGCGAATCGGGAAACAGTATGGCAAACCGTTGGGATTCCACCTAACCTTCCAGACAGTTTCCCAGCGATAGATCCCCAGCGCACATGAACTGGCCTAATACTACACTGACCGAGCAAATCGGCATCCGCTATCCGATCATTCAGGCGCCCATGGCCGGCGGTCCCGGAACGCCGCAACTGGTCGCAGCGGTATCCAATGCGGGAGGACTGGGTTGTCTGGCCGGTGGCTATCTGCACGCGGAACCGCTGCGTCAGGCGATTGCTGAAGTACGCGCCCTCACCGACCGACCGTTTGCCGTCAACCTGTCGGCGGCGCATCCTGCCAAGCTCGATCCGGTGCGCATCGCCCGCGCCCAGGAATTATTGGCGCCGTTCCGCGCTGAACTGGGATTGCCGCCGGAGCCGCCGCCGTTGCCGGAATTGCCCGGATTTGATGAACAACTGGACGTGATTCTGGAAGCCCTGGTCCCGGTCTTAAGCTTCGTCTTCGGTGCGCCCGACGCTGCCTACCTGACCCTGTTGCGGGAGGCGGGAATCACCCTGCTCGGCACCGCGACCCACTTGCTGGAAGGGATCGTTTTGGAGGAAAGCGGGGTGGATTTCATCGTTGCTCAGGGCGCTGAGGCGGGTGGGCATCGTGGCGCTTTTGTCGGTCATCCCGAACAGGGCCTGGTCGGCACCATGACGCTGACGCCGTTGTTGTCCAAGCATGTGGCGGTTCCCATCATCGCCGCTGGTGGCATCATGGACGGACGTGGCATCGTTGCCGCCCAGATGCTGGGCGCCGTCGGCGTCCAAATGGGCACCGCTTTTCTGGCCTGCCCGGAGAGCGGCGCGCATCCCGCCTACAAGGCTCTGCTGAGCCAAGGCAGCGAAATCGCCACCGTCCTCAGCCGGGTTTTCACCGGACGCCATGGCCGGGTGCTGCGCAACCGGCTGGTCAACGCGCTGCACGCCCATGAGGCTGAACTGCCAGGCTTTCCCCTGCAACTGTTTCTGACCCAAGATCTGCGACAGGCCGCGGCGGAACGGGGTTTGACCGACTTTATGGCGCTGTGGGCGGGTCAGGGTTGCCACCTGTGCGAAGATCGGCCCGCAGCGGAATTGATTGCCGCCTGGGTGGAACAGGCAACGACGCTACTGCTGGGCACCCAGGAACAACCGATTCAGGAAGCCAGGCCCCAGGCTTTGGCGGCAGACGATCTGCCCGACCCGGCGTGCTTTATCTGATCGGACGCGCTATCCCATATTGCGCCCGATAATCTTGCATCTTCTCCAGATATTCCGCGTACTTCGGCTGCTCGGTCAGGTACGCCACCAGATCGCTCAGCGTGACCATGCCGGCGACGGCGATGCCATAAGCGTGTTCCACTTCCTGCACTGCGGATAATTCCCCCTGGCCGCGCTCCTGCCGATCCAGAGCGATGACCACGCCGGATGGGGTGGCTTGATGTGTTTCAAGAATCTGCATCGTCTCGCGGATGGCGGTGCCGGCGGTGATGACATCATCCACAATCAGCACCCGGCCCTGGAGCGGCGCGCCGACGATCAGGCCACCCTCGCCGTGATCCTTGGCTTCCTTGCGGTTAAAACACCAGGGCAAATCACGATTCTGCTGTTCAGCCAAGGCGATGGCGACCGCGGAAACCAGTGGAATGCCCTTGTAAGCCGGGCCGAACAGAACATCAAATTCCAGCCCGGCATCCGTGATTGTTGCGGCGTAGTAATGGCCTAATCGGGCCAGCGCTGCGCCGCTGTTGAACAATCCGGCGTTGAAGAAATACGGGCTGACCCGCCCGGATTTGAGGGTGAACTCACCGAAGCGCAAGACGCCCCGGTCAATGGCGAAGTCGAGAAAGTCCCGCTGATAGTCGCGCATGGTGGGAGATTCCAGCAGTGGTGGATGAAGAATGCCGTATCATAGCCGCTCCCTGAGCCTGCCACCTGATCATCGACCTTCACCATGCGCGTCATCACCTTCAACGCCAACGGCATCCGCGCCGCCGCCCGCAAGGGCTTCTTTGACTGGCTGGCCGGGCAGAACACCGATGTGGTCTGCATTCAGGAAACCAAGGCGCAGGCTCACCAGTTGCCGCCAGAGTCCTATCATCCGCCCGGTTATCACTGCTACTACCACGATGCCGAGCGCAAGGGCTACAGCGGGGTCGCGCTGTACGCCCGCCGGGAGCCGGATCAAGTGCAGACTGGCTTGGGCTGGCCAGAATGCGATACGGAAGGGCGCTGGCTGGAGGCGCGGTTTGGCCCTCTCAGCGTCGTCTCACTGTATCTACCTTCCGGCTCCTCCAGTCCGGAGCGGCAGACAGTAAAATTTGACTTCATGGCGCGACTGGCCGAACCCTTGCGGGCGATGCAGGCCAGCGGTCGTGACTACATTCTGTGCGGCGACTGGAATATCGCCCACAAGGAGATCGACCTGAAAAACTGGCGGGCCAATCAGAACTATTCGGGTTTTCTGCCGGAAGAGCGGGCCTGGCTGGATGAATTGTTTGGCCCGCTCGGCTGGGTGGACGCCTTTCGGGTGGTGAATCCCGAAGCGGAGCAATACACCTGGTGGTCGCATCGCGGCCAGGCCTGGGCGAAAAATGTCGGCTGGCGGATTGATTATCAGATCATCACGCCGGGACTGGCCGATAAAGTGCGCGCCGCCGCCATTTACTGCGATGAGCGCTTTTCCGATCACGCGCCGCTGATCATGGATTACGACCATGCCTTCTGATTCCCGCCAACGCTCCACCCGCGACATCCTGCGCATCTTCCTCAGCGGGCGGATGCTGACGGCGTTGCTGATGGGTTTTTCCTCCGGCTTACCGCTGCTCTTGGCGACCGGTTCCGTGCTGCAGGCCTGGCTGAAAGAGGCCGGGGTTGATCTGGGAACGATTGGCCTGTTCGCCCTGGTCGGCCTGCCTTACACCCTGAAATTCCTGTGGGCGCCGCTGCTGGATCGCTTTACACCGCTGTCCGGCATGGGTCGGCGGCGTGGCTGGCTGCTGCTGATCCAAGTGACGTTGATCGCGGCGATTGCCAGTCTGGGGCTGACCGATCCGACGCAAAGCCTGCCGCTGGTGACGCTGGCGGCGTTCCTGACGGCGTTCTTCTCCGCTTCGCAGGACATCGTGATCGACGCCTACCGCCGCGAATCGCTGGCCGACGATGAGCAAGGCCTGGGCGCTTCGTTGTACGTCAATGGCTACCGTATCGGGATGTTGCTGTCCTCCGGCGGCGGGTTAATCCTGGCCGATTTTATCCCGTTCCAGGCGGTGTACTGGGTGATGGCGACGGCTATGCTGCCCGGTCTGATCACGACCCTGTTCTGTGTGGAACCGCTGGTGGCGGCCGGTACGCCCCGCACCTTGCGCGAAGCGGTGGTGCAACCCTTCGCCGAGTATTTTTCCCGCCAGGATGCGGTGCTGATCCTGCTGTTCGTGTTGCTGTACAAGGTTGGCGAGATGATGGCCAGCCAGATGACCACGCCGTTCTATCTGGACCTAGCGTTCACCAAAACCGAGATTGGCACGGTGGTCAAGCTGTTCGGTTTCTGGGCAACCGTGATTGGCGGGTTGCTCGGCGGAGTGCTCATTCTGCGAATGGGACTGTACCGTTCGCTGTGGACCTTCGGCGTGTTACAAGCCATCGGCCTGCTCGGCTTTGTCATTCTGGCCCGGCTGGGTCATAGCCTGCCCGGGCTGGCGCTGGCCGTCACCAGCGAAAACCTGTTCAGCGGTATGGCGACTACCGCCTATGTCGCCTTCATGGCCACGCTGACCAACCGGAAATTCACCGCCACCCAGTACGCCCTCTTGAGCAGTCTGATGGGCATTCCCCGGGTCATCGTCAACACCCCGACCGGCTATCTGGCCGAATGGCTAGGCTGGGAAGGCTTCTTCCTGTTCTGCATGGTCGCTACCATACCAGGTTTGTGGTTATTAACCCGGTTTCGGGTGTGGATGGAGACGGGAGAGGTTAAGGATGCGACGTCAGCGCCAGGGTAGCGATCATCACCCCGGCGTCCTCCGGGCAAACGCGAAGGATGAAACCCATCGCTCGACATAATTCCAGCATCGGCTCGTTTTCCCGCAGGATTTCCCCATAGATTTCCTGAAGCCCCTGGTCGCGGGCATAATCAATCAGTCGGCGCAATAGCAGACTGCTCAAACCCATGCCGGTCGCTTCCTGCAACAGGATGATAGCGAACTCGGCGCGTTCCCGATTCGGTTCGCTGATGATCCGTGCGACGCCGCACCCCTCCGGTACTTCGTTTGGACGCTGCCGGAGCGCCACCAGCGCCATTTCCTGGTCGTAATCAATCTGGGTCAGCCGGGCCGCCTCAGCATCGGTCAACTCCTTGACGATATGCATAAAGCGCATCCGGACGTCTTCACGCGACAAGCGGGCGAAACCAGCGATAAAAGCGGGAGCGTCTTCCGGGCGCACCGGGCGAATTTGCAGAGTGGAGCCATCCGGCAAAGGCAGAGTTTCTTCCAATTCAATTGGATAGGGACGCACCAACGGATTTGTTCTCCAAATCGCGCATTAAGGGAACCGGGTCAACGGTTCAAACATGCTCGTGCAAGCCGCATTCACGCTTGAGGCCGAAGAACCGGGTGTCTTCCGGGTTCATGCCGTCCACCAGCCGACGGGTGGTGTGCACATCGCCGATGGAGACATAGCCCTGCTCCCACAGCGGATGATAGGGCAGCCCGTGTTGACTCAGATACCGATAAACATCGCGGTCGGTCCAGTCGATCAGCGGGTGAATCTTGCAACGGCCGTTACGCCATAGCAATACATCGAGATACTGACGGCTCTTGGCTTGTTGCCGCCGCAACCCGGAAATCCAGGCGGCCGCGCCCAAATCGCGCAAGGCCCGTTGCATCGGCTCGACCTTGTTCACATGGTTATAGCGCTCCAGGCCTTCCAGCCCCTGCTCCCACAGCTTGCCGTAACGGGCTTCCTGCCAGGCCGCGCTAAGCGGAGCGCGATAGATACGGAGGTTCAGGGACAGTTGTTCGGACATCCGGTCGATAAACTGGTAGGTTTCCGGGAACAGGTAGCCGGTATCGACCAGCACGACCGGAATATCTGGACATTGCTGAGTGACCAGGTGCAGACAGACCGCTGACTGCGCGCCAAAGCTGGAGGTCATGACGATCTGGTTGGGGAAATTCGCCAGCGCCCACGCGACCCGTTGCTCGGCGCTCTGAGTCTCCAATTCGCGGTTCATTGTGTCCACGTCGAACCTGGGCAGATCGACATTGGGTTGAAAAAGGGTCTGCACCTGGGTCATCACGGGGTTTCCTGGTCATTTTAACGCATAGTAGAAGTTTATAGCCTGAATGCCTGACTATTTTATTGTAAATTTAGCAGTCCGTTGATAAATCTAAAAGGAATGAATATCTATATATTTATTTCCCTTTGATATTAAAATGGCGTAATGACCTTGTTGCCCAGCATATCCACTTCATTCACGG
Organism: Pseudomonadota bacterium; assembly: GCA_022709365.1. Classification (GTDB taxonomy): domain Bacteria; phylum Pseudomonadota; class Gammaproteobacteria; order Competibacterales; family Competibacteraceae; genus UBA2383. Next base: position 34,256 of record JAKLIY010000003.1, on the reverse strand, counting down.
GAGCGATGCCTCCTCTGTTAGCGGTCAGTCTGCGCGCTGCTTGGCTGGTTTATTCCGGCCTGGCGCTGTTCAACGGGCTCGATCTAGAGCTGGCGGGTGGCAGTTTTACCTGTTTGCTCGGTCCCAGCGGCATTGGTAAGAGCAGTCTGCTGCGATTGTTAGCGGGTCTGACCTCGCCGGGCGTCAGCGGCGAACTGCGCGGCGGCGATGGCCAGTCGCTCACGGGACGGGTCGCCTATATGGCACAACAGGATTTATTACTGCCCTGGCTGAGCGTGCTGGATAACATCACTCTCGGCAACCGGCTCCGTGGTGAAAAGGCGGATCAGCAGCAGGCGCTCAATTTATTGGAGCACGTCGGTTTGGCCGATGCTGCTTTTACTCGACCCGATACATTATCCGGTGGGATGCGTCAACGAGCGGCGCTGGCACGCACCCTGATGGAAGATCGTCCAGTGGTGTTGATGGACGAGCCGTTTTCCGGCCTGGACGCCCTGACGCGATTACGCTTGCAAGCCTTGTCCGCCCAATTGCTGGCGGGACGAACCGTTCTACTGGTTACTCACGATCCGCTGGAAGCGTTGCGCATGGGGGATCATATTCTGATCATGAACGGTCGCCCGGCGACGCTATCCGCACTCCCGGATTTACCCGGCGCTTCGCCTCGCGACCCCGGCGATCCCGCAGTACAGGATGCCTATCGGGCTATTTTGCGCATGTTGGGAGCCGTGTGACAATGAGTCGGCTAGGGCGCGCCCTGGTGACGATGGGCGGTTTGCTGCTGATCTGGCAAGCGGTGGTCACGCTTGGCGAACTGCCGCCGTATTTATTGCCCGATCCGTGGGCGGTGGTCACCCGGCTCTGGCGGGATGCGGGATTGTTACTCAGCCACGCTGGGGTCACTGCGCTGGAGATCGTCCTCGGAATGCTGTTAGGAACGCTGCTGGGCAGCATCAGTGCGCTGGCTCTGAGTTATTCGCAGTGGGTGCGGCATTGGTTGTTACCCATATTGATCGCCTCTCAGGCCATTCCCGTATTCGCCATCGCTCCACTGCTAGTCTTGTGGCTGGGCTATGGTTTAGCGTCGAAAATTGCCATGGCGACGCTGATCATCTATTTTCCCGTCACCGCCAATTTCTATGACGGTCTGCGCCATACCCCGCACGGCTGGCTGGATTTGGCGCGGGTCATGGCGCCAGCAGACCGGCGCTGGGCGGTGTTGCGGTATATTGTCATGCCCGCCGCCCTCCCGGCGCTCGGTTCGGGATTGCGGGTGGCCGCTGCGGTCGCCCCCATCGGCGCCGTTCTGGGCGAATGGGTCGGCTCCAGCGCCGGGCTGGGCTACCTGATGCTCCACGCCAACAGCCGGATGCAGATTGACTTGCTGTTCGCCGCGCTGTTGACGCTGGCGACGTTGGCAGTGGGTCTCTATTTCACCGTCGACGCCGGGCTAAAATGGCTATTGCCTTGGCATTCCCCAAACCCGGAAGATCTTGACATCGATTGAATGGAGTGAGCTGTGATTATTTTGAAAAGAACCTTCAACGCTTTTCTGTTGTTGCTCATGACCCTGACGATGGCGACCGCTTGGGCCGACGAACCGCCCAAGGCTGATTTGCAGAAACTGACGGTCATGCTCGACTGGTTCGTCAATCCCGATCATGCAGCGCTAGTGATCGCTCAGGAAAAAGGCTTTTTCGCCGCCCAAGGTTTGAATGTTGAGCTGCAAACCCCGGCGGATCCGAACGATCCCCCCAAACTGGTGGCCGCTGAAAAAGTCGATCTGGCCATCAGCTACCAGCCGCAGGTGCATATCCATGTCAACGCGGGCCTGCCGATCAAGCGCATCGGCACGCTGGTCGCCACACCGCTGAATTCGCTGGTGGTGCTTAAAAACGGACCGATCAAGACGCTGGCTGATCTCAAGGGCCGCAAAATTGGCTACTCGGTCGGCGGTTTCGAAGAAGCGCTGCTCAAGGCATTCCTCGCCAAGGCCAGTCTCAAGCCGGAAGACGTGACCCTAGTCAATATCAACTTCTCGCTGGCGCCGGCGCTGCTGTCAGGGCAGGTGGACGCCGTGATCGGTGCTTTCCGCAATTTCGAGCTGAATCAGATGGATTTGGCCAAAAAGCCCGGACGGGCGTTTTACCCCGAAGAAGAAGGCGTACCACCGTATGAAGAACTGGTCATAGTGGCGAATCGTGATCAGTTAAACGATCCCCGGTTTCGGCGGTTCCTGACCGCGCTGGAGCAGGCAACGCTGTATATTCTGAATCACCCGGACGAAGCCTGGCAGGCGTTCATTGCCCAGCACAAGGACTTGGACGACGAACTGAATCGCCGCGCCTGGCGCGATACGTTGCCCCGACTGGCTCGTCGTCCGGCGGCATTGGACGAAGCGAGCTACCGGCGATTCGCCCAGTTCCTGGCCAAACAAGGCGTGATCACCGTGGCGCTGCCGGTGTCTAATTACGCTGCGCAACTACTTGATTAACATCTTGAAATTCTCCATAACCCCCCTTCTCCAAAGGAGGGTATCAATAGATACGATGAGCGATGAACTACCCCGAACCCTTTGATGTGATCGTGATTGGCGGCGGACATGCCGGCACCGAAGCCTGCATGGCGGCGGCGCGCATGGGGCTGAACACTCTGCTGCTGACGCATACCATTGAAACGGTCGGCGCGATGAGCTGCAATCCCGCCATTGGCGGCATCGGCAAAGGTCATCTGGTCAAGGAAATCGACGCGCTCGGCGGCGTCATGGCCCAGGCGGCGGACCGGGCCGGTATCCAGTTCCGCATTCTCAACAGCCGCAAGGGGCCGGCGGTGCGCGCCACCCGCTGTCAGGCCGACCGGGCGCTGTACAAGACGGCGGTGCGGACGTTGATTGAAAACCAGCCAAATCTGCGGGTCTTCCAGCAGGCCGCTGCTGATCTGGTCATCGAGGGCGAACGGGTCACCGGAGTCATCACGCAAACCGGCGTACGCTTCACCGCCCGAGCGGTCATCCTGACCGCCGGCACCTTCCTGGCCGGGCGAATTCATGTCGGGCTGTCCAATTATGAAGGGGGACGGGCGGGTGATCCGCCCGCCAATGCGTTAGCGGCCCGGTTACGCGAATTGCCGCTGCATGTCGGACGGCTCAAGACCGGCACACCGCCGCGTCTGGATGGCCGGAGCATCGACTTTTCGCAACTGACCGAACAGCCCGGCGATGATCCTTGCCCGGTATTTTCTTATCTCGGTTCGGTCGCTGAACATCCACGACAAATCTCCTGCTGGATCACCCACACCAACGAGCAAACCCACGAGATCATTCGCGGCGGGCTGGACCGTTCGCCGATGTACACCGGCGTCATCGAGGGCGTCGGTCCGCGCTACTGTCCGTCGATTGAGGACAAAATTCACCGCTTCGCCGACAAAAATTCCCACCAGATTTTCCTGGAGCCGGAGGGCTTGCAGACCCGCGAGTTCTATCCCAACGGCATTTCCACCAGCCTGCCGTTCGACATCCAACTGGCACTGGTGCAGTCAATGAAAGGTCTGGAGAACGCCCATCTCACCCGGCCCGGCTATGCAATTGAATATGACTTTTTCGATCCCCGCGATCTCGATGACGCGCTGCAAACCCGTTCAATTCAGGGCCTGTTCTTCGCCGGGCAGATCAACGGTACGACCGGCTATGAGGAGGCGGCGGCGCAGGGTCTACTGGCCGGGATTAACGCGGGTTTGTTCGCCAGGGGCGAAGCGCCTTGGCGACCGAACCGTGATGAGGCGTATCTTGGCGTGCTGGTCGATGATCTGATTACCCGTGGCGTGACCGAGCCGTACCGAATGTTCACCAGCCGCGCCGAACATCGCCTGCTGCTGCGCGAAGACAATGCTGATTTGCGCTTAACCGAAATCGGTCGCCGGCTGGGACTGGTCAATGATGAGCGCTGGCAGGCGTTCGACACCAAGCGCGAGGCCATTGAACGGGAAACGCAGCGGTTGCAAGAGGTCTGGATTCGTCCCGCCCAGATCAGTGAGGCGGACGCACAACGGGTTTTTCAGGGGTCGTTGACCCGGGAGAGTTCCGTTGTCGAGTTATTGCGCCGGCCTGAAGTGAGCTATGCCGGATTGATGAGCATGCCCGGCTGCGGTCCCAGTGTGGACGACCCACAAGTGGCTGAACAGGTGGAGATTCAGGTCAAGTACGCCGGCTACATCGAACGGCAGCGCCGGGATATCGAACGGCAGCGCCGCCATGAAGAGTTGCTGCTGCCGGCGGATCTCGACTACGCCGAGGTGCAGGGCCTGTCGCGGGAAGTGCGAGAGAAGCTGAATCGCCATCGGCCCCGCACCCTGGGTCAGGCGGGCCGCCTGCCGGGTCTGACTCCCGCTGCGGTCTCTCTGCTGCTGGTTCATCTCAAGCGTCGCCACGCTCGCTGCTCGGTAGGTTAATGGTTGCCTGAAACAGTGATTTCCATTAGTTTCACCTCGCATTGGAAACGGATTTCAATAATATCCAGCGCGCAAGGTCAGCGCCATTCCTGCTATTCTTGATCAACCGGTCGCTACTTGAATTCCATGACCCCACTCCCAGTGGCCCGACCCACGATTCCGCAGCACGAGGAAGTCTCTCAATGAAAGTCAATGTTAGTGTTGAAGCCACTGCCCAGGAAATGCGCGAATTTCTGGGCCTACCCAACGTGCAACCGCTACATGATGATATTTTGCAGGCCGTTCGCGACAATATGCAGCGCGGTGTGATCAACTTCGACGCCCTCGGTCTGCTTAAACCGTTATTGCCCACCCAGTTTCATTCGATGGAAATGGTTCAGAAATTTTGGGAGGCGGTCGCCAAGGCCAGCGGAGGCAACACGGCGGCAGGCAAGGACGCGACTGATCGAAAAACCGAAAACCCGACGGAACCGTATGAGAACAGCGCGGCGCGCAACGGTACTGAAAAGTCAGCGTGATCATGCCTGCATGAGCAAACCCGCCGACCTGGGGAATGGATATGGCTAATAAGATTCTGGTGGTGGACGACGAACCGAATATCGTCCTGTCTTTGGAATTTCTGATGAAGCAAGCGGGCTTCCTGGTGCGAACTGCTTCGGACGGCGAAGCCGGGCTGGCTGCTATCGCCGCCGAACAGCCTGACCTGGTACTGCTGGATGTCATGATGCCGCGTAAGAACGGCTACGAAGTCTGTCAGGCAATCCGCGCCAATCCCGACTGGAAGGCGATCCGCATCATCATGCTGACCGCCAAGGGGCGCGAGGTTGAACGTGAAAAGGGTTTGGCGCTCGGCGCGGATGACTACATCACCAAACCCTTCTCCACGCAGGAAGTCGTGGAGCGGGTTCGCGAGTTATTAGCGGAAGCGGGTTAAGCCACTATGCGCTACCGGACTCGGCTCTGGCTGCTGTGGCTGATTCCGGCCATCCTGACGCTGATCTCGCTGATCTGGATCGGCTGGCAGGTTTTCCAGGTCGTTCCCGACCCAGACCAGCGCGATTTGACGCTGCTGTGGCTGATGCTGGCGGCGTTCGCCATCGTGGGTGGCGTCACCGTGGTCTGGTCGCTGCTCGACTGGCATTGTTTCATTCCGCTCGGCGCTCTGGCGCGCGGCGCACGAATTATCACCCGCAGCAATCCCGGCTATACGCTGGAACTGCCCAAACAGCACTGGCTGGGTGAATTCCCCCCCCTGTTACTGGAACTGGGCGAGGCTCTGCACAAGGCCCGGCGCGACGTGGCCGCCGCGACCGCCACCGGCACCCAGGAAATCGAGGCACAGAAAGCCCGCCTGGAGACCGTGCTGCGCGAGTTGTCAGAAGGCGTGCTGGTCTGCGATGGCGAAGCCCGCATCTTGCTGTACAACCCGGCGGCGGCGAAACTGTTGCCCAACCGCGCAACGCTGGGCCTGGGCCGTTCACTCTACGATCTCTGGACCCGCGCCCCGATTGAAAGCACCCTGCAACTGTTGCTTTACCGTCAGCAGAGCAGCGGCGAAAGCAAGCCGGCCAGCGACGCTGAATTCGTTTGCGCCACCGTCGATGATGAGACCCTGTTTCATTGCCGGATGAGCCTGTTGCCCGGCGCTGCCGACCGGGCGTCTCCCTTCGTCATCACTTTTCGCGACGTCACTGCGCAGATCGACCGTTCACTGGTCAAGACCCGCACCGAGGACTTGCGCCGGCCGCTGGCCAATCTGCGGGCAGCAGCGGAAATGGTCATGCATTTCACCGACATGGATCAAGCACAGCGCGAAGCCTTTCAGCGGATCATCTTTGAAGAAAGCGAACAGCTCAGCCAGCGCCTGCAGGAACTGGCCCTTGACCTGCGCAATCTGTACGCCAGCCGCTGGCCGATGAATGACGTCTACTCAGCGGATTTGATCGGCAGTGTCCTCCATCACCTAGAGAAACGCTCCAGTCTCCGAGTCAACACCATTGGTGCGCCACTCTGGTTGAACGTGGATAACCACTCGATCATGCTGCTGCTCGAACGCACGCTCGAACACCTGCAAACCCATGGCATCAGCGATACGTTCGAGATTGAATGCCTGCTCGGCAACCGTCAGGTTTATCTGGATATCATCTGGCCGGGCAAACCCCTGCCGACCGATCAACTGGAAAGCTGGCTGAGCGAACATGTGCAGGATCTGGTCGGGGCCACCACCGTGGGTGAAGTGCTGCGTCGGCACAACAGCGACATCTGGAGCCAGTTCCACCGTCGGCCCGGCCATGCCCTGCTGCGGCTGCCGCTGCCGGCATCGACCCGTCAGTGGCGCGAACCCCCCAAGGATTTGCCGGAGCGGCCGGAATTCTACGATTTTTCCCTGGCGGAACATCGGGCGGAATGGGGCGACCTGCTCAACTACCCGCTGAACGCGCTGACCTACGTCGTATTCGACACTGAAACCACCGGCCTGTCCCCCTCCAAGGGTGACGAGATCATTCAGATTGCCGGGGTGCGCGTCGTCAACCGTCGCTTGCTGGCCGGAGAAACCTTTGATCAACTCGTCAATCCCGGTCGGCCCATTCCCAAGGCTTCGATCCGCTTCCACGGCATTACCGAGGATATGGTTAAAGACCAAGCCGGCATTGACGTCGTGCTGCCGCAGTTTCACCAATTCGTCGGCGGCGAACGCACCGTACTGGTCGCACACAACGCCGCGTTTGATATGAAATTCCTCAAGCTCAAGGAACAAAAGGTCGGCGTGCATTTCGGCAATCCGGTGCTGGACACCCTGCTGTTGTCCGGCTACCTGCACGATTACACCGATGATCACAACCTAGATGCGATTGCTGACCGGTTGGGAGTCGACGTCCACGGGCGCCATACTGCATTGGGCGACTCGCTGGTCACCGCGCAAGTGTTCCTCAAGCTGCTGGATTTAATGGAAGCACAAGGCGTCAACACCCTCGGCCAGGCACTGGAAGTCTCGGACAAGATGGTCGAGATTCGCAAGACGCAGGCGAACTTTTAGGAAAGCGGCGCTCATGCGGCAACAATCCCGGGAATACATCGTTATTCTATTTATTGGTGCCGTTCTGGCGATCAACTATCCGGTGCTGGATTTGTTCGACCGGCCGTGGGCGCCGTTTGGCATACCCCTACTGTATTTTTACCTCTATCTGGTGTGGCTCGTTCTCATTATCGTCTTGATCGCCGTCGTGGAAAGCTCGGAAATCCATAAATCCGAAGAACCGCCTAAACCCGGGGCGCTGGAATCGGAAAGCGTATCCCGATCCGGCGATTCCAGCGGCCACCCTCCGGCGGAGCCGCCCTGACATGGGTGACGGCGTTATCATTGCCAGCGCCCTGGCGTATATGGGCGTCCTGTTCGGCATCGCCTACTATGGCGATCAGCGCGCTGACGCGGGCCGTTCGATCATCGCCAATCCCTACATCTACACCCTGTCATTGGCGATCTATTGCACCGCCTGGACGTTCTACGGCAGCGTCGGACTGGCGGCGGTCAGTGGGGTGGATTTCCTGCCCGTGTACCTCGGCCCCACCCTGATGGCGGTGCTGTTCTGGTTCGTATTGCGGCGCATTATTCGCATCACTAAAGTGCATCGCATTACCTCCATCGCCGATTTCATCGGGTCCCGCTACGGCAAGAGCGGTCTGCTGGCCGGCATGGTGACGCTGATCGTCATGCTCGGCATCCTGCCGTATATCTCGATTCAACTGAAAGCCATCGCCGCCAGTTTCAGCCTGCTGCGCCAGTATCCGGAGGTGAGTCGGCTGGCAATTTCCACACAGCATCCGTTCTGGATGGACACCACTTTCTACGTGGCCCTGGTGCTGATCGTCTTCACCATTCTGTTTGGCACCCGCCACATCGATAACACCGAACGCCATGAGGGCATGGTGGCGGCGGCGGCCTTCGAGTCGCTGTTTAAGCTGGTCGCCTTCGTGCTGGTGGGCGCGGTGGTGACCTTCGTCATTTTCAACGGTCCCGGCGATTTGTTCCAAAAAGCTGCGACTGATCCAGATTTAGCGCCGCTGCTGCGCTTTGAGGTCGTGCCCGGCGGCTACGGCGGGTGGCTGTCGCTGACGTTTCTGTCGATGATGGCCTTTCTGTTCCTGCCTCGGCAATTTCAGGTGCTGGTGGTGGAAAACGTCAACGAAGCGCATATCCGCAAAGCGATCTGGCTGTTTCCCCTGTACCTGTTCGCCATCAACCTGTTTGTGCTGCCCATCGCCTTGGGCGGGCGACTGGTGTTCAATAATGGCAGCGTGGACGCCGACACCTTCGTGCTGGCGCTGCCCATGGCCGAACAGATGCCGCTGCTGGCGCTGCTGGCCTTCCTGGGCGGACTATCGGCTGCGACCAGCATGATCATGTTTGAAACCGTCACGCTGTCCACCATGGTGTGCAATGATCTGGTCATGCCGATCCTGCTGCGTACCAATCCACGCTGGTTGGCCGGACGTTCTGATCTGTCCGGACTGCTGCTCGGCATCCGCCGGGCCGGCATTGTCATTTTGATTCTGCTGGGTTATCTGTATTTCCGCTTTGTCGGAGAATCCTACGCCTTAGTGGCCAGTGGGCTGGTCTCTTTCGCTGCCGCTGCCCAGTTCGCGCCGCCGATCCTGATCGGCTTGTTCTGGAAGCGCGCCAACCGGCGTGGCGCGTTGATCGGCCTGAGCAGCGGTTTTGTGGTGTGGGCCTACACCCTGTTTCTGCCAGCTATGGCGCGCTCCGGCTGGATCAGTGCCAATTTCGTCGAGACTGGGCCGTTCGGTCTGGAGCTGTTGAAACCCTATGCGCTGTTTGGTCTGGAAGGTCTCGATCCCTACATGCACGCGGTGTTCTGGAGCATGTTGGTCAATATCGGGGGACTGGTGTACGGCTCGCTGCCGGGCCGGCCCGATCCGATTGAGCAGGTGCAGGGCAGCCAGTTCGTGGATATCTTCAAGCGGGAACGCCATGACGGCGATTCCCTGCTCTGGCGAGGCGTCGTGGAAACGGCGGATTTGTATGATCTGCTGGCCCGCTTCCTCGGTCCGCAACGCGCCAGCGAGGCGTTCGACCGCTATGCGGCCGATCAGGGCGGCTATCCGTTCCAGGCGGATTCCCGGCTGATCCATTACACCGAACGGTTATTAGCCGGGGCGATTGGCGCCGCTTCCGCCCGGGTGATGATCTCGTCGATTGTGATGGGCGAGGTGTTGAGCATCGAGGAAGTCATGACCATCCTCGACGAGAGCACCCAGGTTCTCGAATACAGCCGCCGGCTGGAGCAAAAGTCCCGCGAACTGGAAGCCGCATCCGCTGAATTGCGCGAGGCCAATAACCGGCTGCGGGAACTCGACCGGCTCAAGGACGAATTTATCTCCACGGTCACGCATGAGCTGCGCACCCCGCTGACGTCGATTCGCGCCTTCTCGGAAATCTTGCTGGCTAACCCGGATATGGAGGTCGCCCAGCGCAGCAAATTCCTGAGCATTATCGTCAAGGAGAGCGAGCGGCTGACCCGGTTGATCAATCAGGTGTTGGATATGGCCAAAATCGATTCCGGGCGGATCGACTGGCATATCGACGACCTTGATCTCGGCGCATTGATTCAGGACGCAATTAACTCGACCAGCCAGTTGTTCCATGACAAAGCCGTGGCGCTGCGCGAAGACTTGGGCGACGAACGGGTGATTATCGCCGGCGATCGTGATCGGCTGATCCAGGTGATTATCAACTTGTTGTCCAATGCGGTGAAGTTTTGCCAGGAACAGGGGGGTGAGGTGATCATTCGTCTGCGACCCAGCCTGAACCGCTGGCGTATCGAGGTGATTGACAACGGTCCCGGCATCGCGCCTGACCAGCACAAGCTGATCTTTGAAAAATTTCACCAGGTCAACGATAGCCATGCTGGTAAACCCAAGGGTACTGGCCTGGGTCTACCGATCAGTCAAAAGATCGTCGAACACCACCATGGCCGCATCTGGGTGGAAAGTGAAATCGGCCAAGGCGCAACGTTTGTTGTCGAATTACCAGGCAAGACGCGAGACGGGGAGGAAGCCAGGAAGTAGCGCGTGAATAAGGAACTTTCTCTATCGCCCTATCTCCCTGTCTCCCGGCGAGGACAAGGGCCGGGGAACATGAACGACGGTGTTTAACTCCTCGGGCAGCGCGGGGCGAATCACTGAATGGCGGTCGATTCGGCCTTGTACCTGACTGCCTAGTTGGAGCAACCGGCTTCCCAACCGATAGTGTCCAGCCATGCTGCGCTCGACAAAACCGTGTTCAATGAGTGACGCCAGGATGCGGAAAGCGGTCGAGGGATGCAGCCCGGTAGCGCCAGACAGGGTTTTGAGGCTGACCGGTTCATCGTGAGCGGCGAGGGTATCCAACAGCCGGGATACCCGGGCAATCACTTGAATCGAGGAAGTTGTTTTGGCAGCCATTTTCAACCCTGAGTGCGGTAACTTATTCATGTATCGTGGAATTGAAAATACTATATTGCATTGCAGCATAAAATTCCAGATTTTTCGTCGGGACTGGGGAAAGTAGAATGAAACCGTATCTCGATTTGCTGCGCCGGGCGCTGACCGAAGGAGTCCGCAAGGCGGATCGCACCGGGATCGGCGCGCTCAGCGTGTTCGGCGCGCAATTGCGCTTCGATCTGCGCGTCGGTTTTCCGCTGGTCACCACCAAGCAGTTACATCTGCGCTCGATCATTCATGAGTTGCTGTGGTTCCTGCGCGGTGATACGAATCTTCGCTATTTGCGCGAACAGGGTGTGACAATTTGGGACGAATGGGCGGATGAGAACGGCGATCTGGGGCCGATCTACGGTCAACAATGGCGAGCTTGGCAAACGATTGATGGGCGTTGCATCGACCAGTTAGCTAACGCGGTCGATCTGCTGCAGCACGATCCGGATTCACGGCGGATCGTCGTTTCGGCCTGGAATGTTGGGGAATTGGAACGGATGCGTTTACCGCCCTGCCATTTGCTCTTTCAATTTTATGTCGCCAATGGCGAACTATCCTGTCAACTTTATCAGCGCAGCGCCGATCTTTTTCTGGGGGTTCCGTTCAATATCGCCAGTTATGCGCTGTTGACCTGCCTGGTCGCCCAGCAGACCGATTTGCGCGTCGGTGAATTCATCTGGACGGGCGGCGATTGCCATCTGTATCTGAATCATTTAGAGCAGGTTCAATTACAACTCAGCCGCGAGCCTTATCCGCCGCCGCGATTAACCCTCCGCCGCCGACCGGATTCGCTGTTCGATTATCGGTATGAGGATTTCGAGATTCTCGATTATCGGCGCCATCCAGCGATCAAGGCACCGGTAGCGGTCTAAAAATGTTGTGATGACAGTGACTATGACTTGACGGCTTCCACAAATTATGTTGCGATGCACAATAAAACCGGGGTGAGGAGTGGATATGAAGAACGAAAAGCTGTTTGAACGCCAGAAAGCGGCCCAACTGCTTGCTTGGCAATGCACGATGCGTGTGACCGGATTGCTCAACATCGCGGCTCTCAGTTCAGTGCGCAAGACGTTGGATACTTACCTGTTGTGTCTGCAACACGGAGCGGAGTCGGCGAAAACCATCCGGCCAGGTGATCCCGCGAAAAAATGGATGGTGGTCTGCGTGCAGACCGCGAGCGAATGTGTGGAAAAATCCTGGCAGGATTTCCGTAACCAGTGGCAAATCCTGTTGCTAACCCAGGACGAGGCGATGATCTGGATGACGCGGATCGAGCGGGCGCTATAGCTGAAGACTGCACTGCGCTCCAGCGGTTAACCCAGCTGACCATTGGTGCGCATTGCTGGCCTCACTCCGAAGAGGCTACTCAAACTTCTTGCCAGATACGTTACGGCAGTTGATTTCCTCTTACCCGGTTTTTCCACGTGCGATTACGCAGGAATTACGCAGGGCGTAAAAAAAGCCTCAGCGATGTTGCGCCAAGGCGTTGATTTTTATGGTGCCGGAAAGAGGAATCGAACCTCCGACCTGCTAATTACGAATCAGCTGCTCTACCGACTGAGCTATTCCGGCGAATTTGAAAGTGGGGATGATAGTCCACTCAGCCAAGCATTGACAATAGTTGTCAGGTTTCCTTGAGGAACTGGCGGAGGGCCGGGAGATGACGACGGCTGACCTCCAGCCGGTCGGGGATATCGTGAAAGACCAGCACGGTACTACCATCTGCTGCCCTTTCCAGTCCAGCAATGTGGATCGCCACTGCCAGCGCGTTGCGGTGAACCCGCACCACCCGTGCCCCCAGCTCTTGTTCCAGAGTCTTCAACGCTTCTTCAATCAGCGCCTCGCCATGCCGGTGGCGAACCGTGACATATTTCTGATCCGCCTGGAAATAGAACACCTCCGCCAGTGGAATCAACTCCAGGCGCTGGCCGATGCGGGCGCAGAGATGGGCGCGGCTGCCGTCCGCCGGTTGATCAGCCGCCAATCGGCTCAATTGAGCGCGGTTGATGCGTCCGGCGCGAATCAAGGCCTGCTCCAGTCGCTCCAGCCGCACCGGCTTGAGCAGATAGGCCATGGCGTCGGTCTCGAAAGCCTCCAACGCATGATCACCGTGGGCTGTAGTGAAGACCACCGCCGGCGGTTGCTCCAGTTCGGCCAACTGACGGGCGGTTTCCAGACCGTTCAACCCCGGCATCTGGATATCGAGCAACACGATGTCGGGATTCAGCCGTTGCGTCAGGCGCAGAGCGTCAGCGCCTGTGCCAGCTTCACCGCAGAACTCGTAGTTGGACAGCCGGTTAAGCAACTCCTGCAACCGGGCGCGGGCCGGCGGTTCGTCATCGACAATCAGGACGCGCATGGCATCTCCGGCGTCAGCGGAATCGTGAAGGTGACCCGATACTGTCCAGCAGTTTCGACAATCTCCAGCGGCGGGGCCATGGGGTAGGCCAGCGCCAGCCGCTGGCGAATGTTGTCTTGGGCGATATGTTGACCGTGCTGCGGGGCATCCTCTTGCAGGCAGGGATTGACAAGAGTGAAGCACAGCGCGGCGGGTTGCCGGTCGATGCGCAGCGTCAGCGTTCCCCCTTCCGGCAAGCGCTGCAACCCGTGGCGGATCGCGTTTTCGACCAGTGGTTGCAACACCAGCAGCGGCAAGGGCATATCCAGCGGCAGATCCTCCGCCAACTGCCAATCTACGATCAACCGTTCGCCCATGCGCAGCCGTTCGATGGCTAAATAGCGGCGGGTCAGTTCCAGTTCCTCGGTGAGGGGAATAGAGGTTCGGTCAGCGAGGGCAGAACGCAACAGATCGGCTAAATCGAGCACGGCCTGTTCCGCCTGGTCGGGTTGGCCGGGAATCAGGCTGGCGATGGTGTTGAGGGTGTTGAACAGAAAATGGGGATGGATACGAGCTTGCAAGGCGCGCAAACGGGCGCGGGATTCCGCCTCGATCTGCTGTTGCCACTGATGGCGGATGTAGAAATAACGCAGAGCAATCAGGGTGATGATACCGGCAATCGCCAAATTACGGGCGATGAAGGCGAGCGAAGGGATGACCAGTTCCGGTGAGGGGTTCAGAAACCCGCCACCGAGCAGCGAGAAGCCCAGAGTCACCAACTGCGTCAGGCCGAATACAGCGCAGGTGGCGGCGGCAGGACCCAGTTGGGCCAGCCAACGCCGACTCAGGCATAACACGGCGGCAGCGCCCAGCACCACCCATTGCACGAACAGCGAGATCAACGCCAGCCGGTTCCAGAAATCGCCCAACCGGTCCGCCTCGCTGAGGGCCAGCACCAGAGCAAACAATTCCGCCAGCAGGACCGTCAGGAAAACCGTAGTGTTGGCGCAGAAATTGGGCAGAAAGCCGGGCAATTACCGCAACTCCTTCGGCAGCGCGAACACCACATTCTCTTCCCGACCAGCGCTTTCCGTCAGGGTGGTTGCGCCCAGTTCCCGCAACCGGGCAATGACCTGCTCCACCAACACCTCTGGCGCCGAGGCTCCAGCCGTCACACCGATAGCGGTTTTGCCGACCAGCCAATGGGGGTCGATGTCCTCCGGCCCATCGATCAGATGCGCCGGCGTGCCGGCCTTCTCGGCCAATTCCCGCAGGCGATTGGAATTGGAACTGTTGCGCGAGCCGACCACTAGCAGCAATTCACAGTTGCGCGACAGATCTTTCACGGCATCCTGCCGGTTCTGCGTGGCGTAACAGATATCATCCTTGCGCGGCCCCTCGATGGCGGGAAAGCGGTCGCGCAGGGCAGCGACGATCCGCGCCGTGTCATCGACCGATAGTGTGGTTTGGGTCACATAAGCCAGTTCGTCGGGATGGCGCACGGTGAGCGACTGCACATCCTCGACCGTTTCCACGAGGTACATCCGCCCGCCGGCGCGCTCGTCATACTGCCCCATGCTGCCCTCAACTTCGGGATGGCCGGCATGGCCGATCAGGATCACTTCGTGGCCGGCGCGGGCGTGACGGCTCACCTCGGTATGCACCTTGGTGACCAAGGGACAGGTGGCATCGAACACTTTTAATCCGCGTTGCGCCGCCTGTTCCCGGACGACCTGCGCGACACCGTGGGCGCTGAAAATCACTGTCGCCCCATCCGGGACTTCATCCAGCTCCTCGACGAACACCGCGCCCCGCTGGCGCAGGTTGTCCACCACGAAGCGGTTATGTACGACTTCATGGCGGACATAGATCGGTGCGCCAAACAGATCTAACGCTCGTTCAACAATGCCGATAGCTCGGTCGACGCCGGCGCAAAAGCCGCGAGGGTTGGCGAGATGAATGTGTGCGCTCATCGGTGTCAGGCGTCAGCAGGAGGTGGGGTGGAAGGCGTATTCCGCGACCATAGGCTGTCCATGACCAGCAAAATTGCGCCGACCGTGATGGCCGAATCGGCGATATTGAAGGCGGGCCAATACCAGCGGTCGTAATAAAGCTGAATGAAGTCGATGACCTGACCCAGCCAGACCCGGTCAATCAGATTGCCGACCGCCCCACCCAGAATCAGCGCCAGCGCCGCCGCCAGCCATTTCTCTTCCGGTTTGAGCCGCATTAACCAGATGACCAAGCCAATACTGACCGCGGACCCCAGGCCGAGAAAGAACCAGCGTTGCCAACCACCGGCGTCGGCCAGGAAGCTGAAGGCTGCACCGGTGTTGTAGGTCAGCATCAGATTGAACCACGACAGGATCGGCACGGGCTGATGCATGACCAGCAGCGTTTCCGCCAGATATTTGGTCGCCTGGTCCAGCGCGACGATCAGAACGCTGAGCCAAATCCAGGATTTGAGCATGAAAGATTCCAGGTGATGGGCCGCAATTCGTGCCGCGCACTCAGGCAAACTGTCGCGCTTCGCCCGCGCCAAAGGCATTCTCTACGCAGCGCCCGCACAGTTCCGGGTGATCGGGATAATGGCCGACATCGATCCGGTGGTGCCAGCAGCGCACACATTTATCGTGATCGCTCGACAGGGCCTCCAGCACCAACGGCTGACTATTGACCTGCACGGTCTCTGCATCGCTCGGCGCATCGGCCAGCGGGTACACATGGACGTAGGACGTGATGAAGAAGAAACGCAGTTCATCGCCGATCCGGGTCAGGTCGGTCGCCAGGTCGCCATCGCAGTACAGACTCACCTCAGCATCCAGGCTGGAGCCGATGCCGCCCTCGACCCGTAACCGCTCCAGCTTTTTGCTGACCACCTCGCGGACATTGAGCAGCCGTTCCCAGTACGCCGCGTTGAACGCATCTTCATCGCTGACCGCGAACAGTCCTGGATACCAGGTGGTCAGGAACACCGAGGGGCCGCGTTCACCCGGCAGGTTTTGCCAGATTTCTTCAGCGGTAAAGCTGAGAATCGGCGCCAGCCAGCGGGTCATCGCTTCGAGAATATGGTGCATCGCGGTCTGCGCCGAGCGCCGGGCGATGCTGTCCTTGCCGGTGGTGTACTGGCGATCCTTGATGATGTCCAGATACAAACTGCCCATATCGACGGAACAGAAGTTGTGAATCTTCTGATAAATCAAATGAAACAGGTACTGGTCGTAAGCTTCCAGAATCTCCTCCTGCAAGCGCCGGGCGCGATCCACCGCCCAGCGATCCAGCGCCAGCATCTGTTCCGGCGGCAATAAGTGCTGCACCGGGTCGAAGCCGTTGAGATTGGCCAGCAGGAACCGGGCGGTATTGCGCATCCGCCGATAGGAATCAGCCATGCGCTTGAGAATCTCGTCGGACACGCCCATTTCGCCGCGATAGTCAGTGGCTGCGACCCACAGGCGCAGCACATCCGCGCCCAGCGAGTTAAACACCTTTTGCGGCGCGACCACATTGCCCAGCGATTTCGACATCTTGCGGCCCTGGGCGTCCACGGTGAAGCCGTGGGTCAGCAAACCCTTATAGGGTGCAATGCTGCGCATCGCCACCGACGCCAGCAACGAGGATTGGAACCAGCCGCGATGCTGGTCCGAACCTTCGAGATACAGGTCGGCGGGAAAATGCAATTCCGGGCGGCGATCCAGCACGGAAAGATGCGTCGTGCCGGAATCGAACCACACATCCAGGGTATCTGACGCCTTGTCGTAATGCGCTGCTTCCGCGCCCAACAATTCGGCGGGATCGAGTTCAAACCAGGCGTCGACGCCGCCCTGTTCAATGCGCTGGGCAACCTGCTCCATCAGTTCCTGGGTGCGCGGATGCAGTTCACCGGTTTTTTTATCGGTGAACAAGGTCATCGGGACGCCCCAATAGCGCTGGCGGGACACGCACCAGTCAGGGCGATTTTCCACCATGCCCTGCAAGCGCGCTTCGCCCCAGTCCGGGGTAAACCGCAGTTTTTTGATCTCCTCTAGGGCGCGGGTGCGCAAGCCATGATGATCCATGCCGACGAACCATTGCGGGGTGGCGCGGAAGATGATCGGGGTCTTATGCCGCCAGCAGTGCGGGTAACTATGGGTCAGCCGGGCGACGCGCAGCAACATCCCATGGACTTTGAGGGCATCGATGACCCGCTCATTGGCGGCGAAAACGTGCAGCCCGGCAAACAGCGGGATGTCCGGTAAAAACTTGCCGTCCGGGCCGACCGGATTATCCACCGGCAACCCATAGCGGGAACCGACCACATAATCTTCCTGACCGTGGGCAGGAGCAGTATGCACCGCACCGGTGCCGGCTTCGGTGGTGACATGGTCGCCGAGGATGACCGGCACTTCCCGGTCATAGAACGGATGGCGCAGCGCCAGCCCTTCCAGATCGCGACCCAGACCATGGGCCAATACTCGATAACTCTCCACCTGCCAGCGGGCCAATGAATCTTGCAACAGCGCCTCGGCGACCACCAGCCGCTCCTGTCCCCGGTCGGTTTCCACCTGTACGACCAGATATTCCAGCCCCGGATTCAGCGCTACCGCCTGATTGGCGGGCAGGGTCCACGGTGTGGTGGTCCAGATCACCACCGACAACGGCCCCTGGCCTTCATGACCTTCGACATGATGCAGGCGGGCCAGCAACGCTTCGGGGTCGGCCACGGGAAAACGCACGTCAATCGCCGGCGAATCGCGGTCTTCGTACTCGACTTCCGCCTCGGCCAGCGATGAGCCGCAGTCGATGCACCAATACACCGGCTTGGAGCCGCGATAGAGATGGCCGTTGGCGATGATCCGCGCCAGCGAGCGCACGATATCCGCCTCGGCGCGGAAATCCATGGTCAGATAGGGATTCGCCCAGTCACCTAACACCCCCAGTCGCTGGAAATCGGCGCTCTGACTGGCGACCTGCTCCGTCGCGAATACCCGGCAGGCGTTGCGGAACTGGCGGGCGTCCACCTTGACGCCGACCTTGCCCAGTTTCTTCTCGACGACCTGTTCAATCGGCAAACCATGGCAATCCCAACCTGGCACATACGGCGCGTCGAAACCGCTCAGGGTTTTCGCTTTAACAATCATGTCCTTGATGACTTTATTAACGGCATGGCCGATATGGATAACGCCATTGGCATAGGGCGGGCCATCATGCAGGACAAATTTGGGCCGACCGGCGAATTCGGTGCGCTGGCGGCGGTACAAATCCATTTCTTGCCAGTAGCGCAACACATCCAGCTCACGCTTGGCGAGGTCGGCTTTCATCGGGAAAGCGGTTTGGGGCAGGTTGAGGGTGTCTTTGTAATCGGCCACGGTGAGAACCTCTGGAAACCGGTGCTTAAGCGCCCTTCTTCTCTGGCGAGAGAGAGGCGGGGAATGAGGAATTTGCGTTGCTTTCCCCGGAATGAGGTGAGTGCATCTGACCTCCTGCTCCTGATGGGCGCGGCGCGGGAGGAGCTTGCAATATCCCGCGTGCCGTCAACCAGGCGCGGGCTTCCTGCTCGTCCTTCTGGATTTGCAAACGCAAGGCGTCCAGCGACTCGAAACGCCGTTCCGGGCGTAGATAGCGCAGAAAATCGACCTTGACGTGCTTGCCGTAGAGATCACCCTGAAAATCCAGCAGATGGACTTCCAGTTGCTCGCGAACGCCATCGACGGTCGGGCGGCGACCCACATTGGCGATGCCGGGCCAGAGTTTCAGGCCGGGGCCGCTCATCAGAACAGCGTAGACGCCATACACCGGCGTGGCGCGGCGGTGCAGGTAAATATTAGCAGTCGGAAAGCCGATGGTGCGGCCACGCTCGTCGCCATGCGCCACCCGCCCGCACATGTCATAAGGCCGACCTAGCAGCCGCGCCGCCAGTTCCAGATCGCCCCAGCTCAACGCCTGCCGCACCCGGGTACTGCTGGCGCGCTCGCCGTCGACCATATAACTGTGATTATCGACGACCTCGAACCCGTGTTGCTGGCCGGCCTTGACCAGCATAGCGAAATCCCCGGCGCGGCGATGGCCAAAGCGGAAATCATCGCCGATGACCAGATAGCGGAGGCCCAGTCGGCGAACCAGCAACTCCTCGATGAAGCGTTCCGCCGGCAACGCTGCCAGCCGGTGGTCGAATTCCAGGCACAGCACCCGCTCGATGCCCAGCCCATTCAGCGCGAGCAGTTTCTCACGCAGGCGCATTAACCGGGCGGGCGGGGCCGTCGGGTCGGCGAAGAATTCCTGCGGCTGCGGTTCAAAAGTAATGACCAACCGGGGCAAACGCAACTGCCTGGCCGGTTCGGCCAGTTGGGTGAGAATCGCCTGATGGCCGAGATGCACCCCATCGAAATTGCCGATGGTGGCGACACAACCATGATGCCGGGGACGAAGATTATGTTGACCGCGGATAAATTCCATGCCGTTCGTGCTGTTTGCAAATTTGCGAAAGAGGTGATTATACGGAGTTGACCCGGATTTTCACCGCACTGGCAACTGAAATTGCTGGCAGCCCTGGCGCAGGGTCGCGCCATGACGCTCACCGCCCCCAGTAGAGGCCCTTCCTCCAGGCGCTCGCCTTCCTGACAGATTGCTTGGACACCTTGCGGGTCAATTCTGGCGGTCATCCCAAAGCAATGATTGAGAAACTGCTGTTCCTTTAGTCTCCTCAGCGAGTTCCACATTTCCTGGCATTCCGGACCGGTCATGGATTCCACGCTCCCGCCGTCGGTCCGCGACCCGTTCCTCGCGGGTCTCTCGGGCGATCACCTCATAAAGCACCGCCTTTTTACCCTCGCCGCGCCGCAGAATCCGTCCCAGCCGCTGGATAAACTCCCGTGCTGAGGCGCTACCGGACAGAATGACGCCGATGGAAGCTTCCGGCACGTCCACGCCTTCATTGAGGACATTGCTGGTGGTAATCGCCGCGTAAGTTCCGGCCTTGAAACGGTCGAGAATATCCTGCCGTTCCTTGATCGCCGTCTGATGGGTCAAGCAGGGAATTAAAAATCGCTGCGAGACTTCATAAGCCGTTGCATTGTCCTCGGTGAAAATCACCGTTCTGGCTCCCGGATGGTTAGCCAGAATCAGGCCCAGCGCCCGCAATTTGGCCGGGGTGGCATGAGCAATGCGCCGGGCGTCGCGATGAGCGCGCATGGCCCGGCGACCTTCCACACTGCGCGCCGACAGCATCACAAAACGATTCCAGCCTTCCAGCGCATTCAGCGATAACCGATTGGCCTGCAAAAAGGCGTTGCGTTCTTCCAGCGCCTGCCGGTAAGCCTCCCGCTCAGTCGGGGATAGATCGACATGGATCACCCGGATTTGAAACTCGGCCAGCACATCGCCCGCGAGTTGTTCGGGACAGCGACGGTAAACCATCGGGCCGACCAATTCCAGTAAATCGGCATCCCGCCCATCACTGCGTTCCGGGGTCGCGGTTAACCCCAATCGGTAAGGGGCCAGGGAAAATTCAGCGATGCTGCGATAAAACTCGGAAGGTAAATGATGCACTTCATCGAAAATCAGCAGGCCGAAGCGGTCGCCGAGCCGTTCCACATGCCGTGCGGCGGAGTCGTAAGTGGCAATGGTCAATGGCTGCGGTTCATGATAGCCGCCGCCGATCAAGCCGATTTCCTGATCCGGGAACGCTGCCCGCAGCAACGCATACCATTGCTGCATCAAATCCAGGGTCGGGACCATGATCAGCGCATCGCGCTGCGCCCAGCCCATCGCCAATAACCCGACCAGGGTTTTACCCGCGCCGGTCGGCAATACAATCACCCCGCGTCCTCGGGCAACTTTCCAGGCAGCGAGCGCTTCCTGTTGATGGGGGTAGGGCGTCATCTCCAGCGCACAAATCAATTCCCGGCGCTGGTAGCGCGGCGCTTTATTGCGCGCCAGTTCGCCCTTCAATGGGCCGATGATTTCACTGTAGCGATGAGCCGGGGCACGGTAGGCTTCGACCCGGGGATCGTATTGGAAGCAGTTTTCCAATCCCGCCGGCAATTCGGCCACGCCTTCCAGCAGCAACGTACCCCGGTCAAAGCGCAGTTGTCGCCCGGTCTCAGTACGATCAGTGCGGTAAATGGCGGGGGAATCCTGAGTACGGGTTTTCATGGGGTTCCAGTTAGATACGGCGTTTGATGATTATCGTAACCGATGATAAACACCGGAACCATCGACACGTATGGCGTCAATGGCACTCTATCCGCTTTGCGCGCTCTGATACACTTTGTTTGTTTGGGCCATTCCACACCCTGCGGCTTGGTGGAAGCTCTGGCCTTTTTCCTCCACACCGTTCTCATCAAGAAAGGTCGCTATGAAATTTACCTATCCCGGATTAACCGATCAGGAAGTCGAAGCTTCCCGCGCCCAGTATGGCTCCAACGCCGTCGCCAGCCAGGAGGTGGAAACCTTCTGGGACAAACTGCTGGGCAATCTGAAAGACCCGATCATCATTATTCTGGTAGTCGCCCTGGTGATTACCTTAGTGCTCTGGGGGTTCGGCTACGCTGACTGGTATGAAGGCGTCGGCATTGCCTTCGCGGTCGTCATCGCCACCCTTGTCGCCACCTGGTCGGAACACAGCAATGAGCAATCCTTCCAAAAACTGATGGAAGAGGCTTCACTGATTCTGGTCAAGGTGTTCCGCAACGGCCACCTGACGGAAATCTCGATCAACGATCTGGTCGTCGGCGACTATCTCCTGCTGCAACCGGGCGACACCGTACCGACCGATGGCCAACTGATCGCTGGACACGCTGAAGTCGATGAAGCGGCACTGACCGGGGAATCGGAGCCGGTCAAAAAGACTGCGTTGCCCGAAGGCGCCAATCCCGAGGATGAACATCATCGCCTGTTCCGCGCCGGTCTGCTGGTCGATGGCGAGTGCGTCATGCAGGCCAGCGCCGTCGGCGACAAGACCCGCTACGGCCAAACCATGCGGGAGCTGTTAACCGCCGAAGACCGCCTGTCGCCCCTGCAACATAAGTTGTCGGTTCTGGGCGGCCATATCGCCCTGTTTGGCTATATCGGCGCAACTTTCATTTTCTTCGCCTTCATGCTGAACAATATCTTCTGGGAGCCGCTGCCCCAAGGCATCGACAGCTACTGGGCGTTGGATAGTGGCATCATCATCAAGGACTTCATCACTGCCGCCATTCTCGCCATCATCGTGATCGTCGTCGCCGTTCCCGAAGGTTTGCCGATGATGATCGCGATGGTGCTGGCGATCAATATGAAGAAACTGCTCAGCGTCAAGGTGCTGGTGCGCAAGTTGCTAGGCATCGAAACCGCTGGCAGTCTGAATCTGCTGTTCACCGATAAGACGGGTACCCTGACCCAAGGTCGGCTGTCGGTCAGCGCCTTCCTCACCGGCGCTGGCACCCAGTACGACAAGCTGGAAGCGATTCCCCAGACGCTGCGTGACACTGCCGGTTTTGCCCTGCGCAATAACACCAGCGCAGTGATCGACGCCAGCGACCCGAACGATCCGAAAATGGTCGGCGCGGACCGCACTGAGCAGGCGCTGCTGCGTTTCGTCAAGCCGTATCTGGCGCAGAGCGGGAATGTCGATATTGTCGATCTCATCCCGTTCAACAGTACCCGCAAATTCTCCGCGACCCAAGTCACGGGCGACCGGACGGTGACTCTGGTCAAGGGCGCGCCGGAAGTGATCCTGCAAAACTGCGTGCGCTGTTTAGACGCTGATGGCAATACGATCGACCTGAGCGATCAAAGCGCCCTGCAAGCCGCTATGCGCGAACTGTCCTCCCGGGCCATGCGTTTGCTGGCGGTGGCGGTCACCGATGCGCCGATTGACGACAGCAAGGTGCTGCCGCCCAATTTGACCCTAGTCGGCGTGTTCGGGATGCGCGATGAATTGCGCGAAACGTCCTATGCTTCCGTCAAAACCGCCAAGAACGCCGGTATTCATGTCGTGATGATCACCGGCGACGCCAAGGAAACTGCACAGGCTATTGCTAAAGACGTGGGGCTGCTGGAGGATGATCCCCAGGCGATTATTCTGACTTCCGCCGAATTGGCGCAATTGTCGGATGGGGAAGTGAAACAGAAGTTGCCGCATCTGTACGTGGTAGCGCGGGCCTTCCCGACCGATAAGAGCCGGTTGGTCAAGTTGGCCAAGGAAATCGGCCTGGTGGTCGGTATGACCGGCGATGGGGTTAACGACGCCCCGGCGGTGAAAAATGCCGATGTCGGCTTCGCCATGGGCAGCGGCACCGAGATGACCAAGGAATCCGGCGATATCGTCATTCTCGACGACAACTTCTCCTCGCTGACCAAGGCGGTGCTGTACGGACGCACCTTATTCAAGTCGATCCGCAAGTTCCTGATTTTTCAGTTAACGGTCGGCATTTCCGCCGTGCTGGTGGCGTTTTTAGGGCCATTCTTCGGCTACGATCTGCCGCTGACCATGACGCAGTTGTTGTGGGTCAACATCATCATGGACACTCTGGCGGGGCTGGCTTTCGCCGGTGAAGCGGCGTTGCAACGCTATATGCTGGAAAAACCCATTCGCCGCGACGAACCGTTGATCAATGCCGATATGTGGTCAGCGATCCTGCTGAACGGGTTAATGGTGGCCTTGTTGAGTCTGCTATTCCTGACCAGCGACTGGACCCATGCCCTGTTTGCCGGTGGTCATGCAGTGGGTACGCCGGAGGCAACGGCCAAATTCCTGACGGCCTTCTTCACCTTCTTCGTGTTCCTGCACATCTTCAACACATTTAACGCCCGTACTCAGGGGCTGAATCTGCTTGAACACTTGTTCGACAACCGGCTGTTCCCGATCATTATTCCGGGAATCATGCTGATTCAGGCGTTTTTTATTACCTTTGGCGGTCAGGTGCTGCGCACGGTAGGATTGTCGGTTTCCGAATGGATCGCGGTGCTGCTGCTGGCGGTGATCATCATTCCGGTGGATCTGCTGCGCAAGGCGGCCCGGAATAAATGGTTCGGCAATCCGGTACAGGAGGAAGCGGCGAAGGGTTAAGCAATTGCGTTTTGCCTGGAAACTGTTCTCTGTAGCCCATTAACTCCTCTCCCTTTGCGGGAGAGGGGCGTTTCTCAATGCAGCAATGAAAACATCCGCCGCCGGTAGGTGGTCACAAGCGGATCCTCATTGCCGAGAATCTCAAAAATCGCAATCAACCCCTTGCGGCCCGCTTCATCCTCAAACTTTGGATCGCGCCGTAAAATCTCCATAAACTGCTCCAGCGCCGCTTCGTAATCGCCGGCCAGCACACAGCGGGCCGCCAGTTGTCGGCGCGCCGCGCTATCCGTCGGGTCGGTCTGTATTTTCTTCTCCAGCGCCCCGCGATCCGGCGCGCCCTGGGCCAAATCGGCAAATTGCAGTCGCGCCAGCAGACCACTGACCGGTTGCCGCTCCCGTTCCTCGACTGGCAGACTCTGCAATAGCTGACGCGCCTCTTCGCCTTGATCCAGTTGCAACAGCTTCTCCGCCAGTATCACCTTCAGTTCAACGCTCTGCTCCTGCTTGAGCGCCTCGCGTAGTAATTGAATGGCCTCTTTTTGACGACCGCGTTGCCAGAGCGCGTCGACCTGTTCCCGGATCTGGTCGCCGGGACTCATATGGAACCGGTCGATGATCTGGCGATAGGCGGATTCCGGCTGTAAACCCACCAACTGCTCCACAATCTGTCCCTGCCAGATCACCATCACCGTCGGCAAGCTGCGCACCCGGAAATGCGCGGCCAGCGCCTGCTCCGCATCGGCGTTAACTTTGGCCAGGATAAATTTGCCCTGGTATTCCTGCGCCAGCTTGGTCAGGAGCGGGGTGAGCTGCTGACAGGGCAGGTGTCCGTCAACCCAGAAATCAATCAGCACCGGCACTTGCTGTGAGGCTTCCACCACCGAGGCAAAGTTATGCTGGGTTACTTCAAAAACATAAGACGATTCACTCATATCGAATTTCCACAGGCATTAGCGTATCCAGATACTGCAATTTATCGGGCTTACCATCCCAGTCCGTTGCATCAGGTGGCGGCTCCTTCCGGGTAGTGATCACCGGCCATTGTTTGGTCAACTCGGCGTTGAGCGCGAGGAATTGTTGCTGATCCGCTGGCAGATCATCCTCGGCAAAAATCGCCTGCGCCGGACATTCCGGCTCGCACAACGTACAGTCGATGCATTCATCAGGGTCGATGACCAGGAAGTTCGGTCCTTCGTGGAAGCAGTCCACTGGACAGACTTCTACACAGTCGGTGTACTTGCATTTGATGCAGTTTTCGGTAACGACAAAAGTCATGAGGCAATCTCCTGAGTAGCCGGAAACAGAATGAAACTATCTTAACCGCGATTCCCCGGCGTAGGCACGGGAAAAAAGAATTCGCTTTTCACCCCGGCAAGGGTTCCGGTGGCGCTTCGCTGGCCGGATCTTCATGAATCAGCACATCAGCGTTAGGAAAGACGTTCAGGATGGCGGTTTCGACTTCATCCGTTACCCGATGCGCATCCACCAGCGGCATCTGATCATCCAACATCAGATGCAACTGGATGAAATACGTTGGCCCGGATTTGCGGGTGCGCACATCATGGACGCCACGCACCAGCGGATGGCCGCGCACGATCTCTTTAATGCGGGCATGCACCTCTGGCGGCAATTCCCGATCCATGAGCAACTGGACGGATTCGTGGCCAATCTGCCCAGCGCTGTAGAGAATGTACAAAGCGATGCCAATGGCGAATATCGGATCGACGATGGGCCAGCCCAGCATCGCCAGCCCCAAAGCCATGATGGTTGCGCCATTGGTCAGCAAATCAGTGGCATAATGCAGCGCATCCGCCCGGATCGCCGTGGATTGGGTCAGGCGGATGACATAATGCTGGAACAACAACAAGACTCCGGTCGCGACCATCGAGAAGACCAGCACCCCAACGCCCACCAGTCCCGCATTCAAAGGTTGCGGATGCACGAGCCGATCCACAGCGTGCAGGATCAGAAACACCGCCGAACCGGTGATAAACGCGGCTTGCACCAACCCGGCCAGCGGCTCGGCTTTGCCATGGCCGAAGCGATGATCGTGGTCGGGTGGTTGCAGAGCATAATGCACCGCCAGCAGGTTAATGATCGACGCCGCGGCATCCATCATCGAATCCACCAGCGACGCCAGAACGCTGACCGATCCCGTCATCAGCGCCGCCGCCAGTTTTCCCGCAATCAGGATCATGGCAGTGGCCACTGAGGCGTAAGTCGCCCATCGCAGCAAGCGGCCCGCTCGCGCCGGATCGATAGTTATCTGCGTCTCATCATTCATGCGATTACACTCAATTTAAGGACTGATTTGCTAGCATTCTACTCGCCTTCCGTTTCCCATGCGGCTGAACCATTGAACGAGAAAGCAACCCTAAGCACCGTGTTATCTATTCATAACCCGGGATCCAGCAGGAGCCACGTGGATAGAGGAGTTGTAATCTTGATACATCATCTATTCAATTACTTAGCGCTATCTCAATCTATGGTGGCGACGTATGCTGTATTCCGAACCATTTCCAGCCGGAAGGAATTTTCCCCTATGCTCGAAACCCTCCGCCGTATCGTCCAGGATGTCAGCGCCGCGCCGGACCTGCCCAGCGCGCTGGCGATCACGGTCAACCGGATTCGGGATGCAATGCGCGTCGCGGCCTGCACCGTCTATCTGGCCGATGAGGACAACCGTGAATATGTGCTGATGGCGACTGCCGGGCTGAATCCCCAAGCGGTGGGCCGGGTACGGCTGAATCGCCAGCAAGGCTTGATCGGACTGGTGGCCGAACGGCAGGAACCCCTGAATTTGCCCGATGCACCGCACCATCCGCGCTTCCATCCGGTTTGTGAAGTGTGCGAGGAGAGCTACCACGCTTTTCTGGGTGTCCCGCTGATCCAGTACCGGCGAGTGCTGGGGGTGCTGATCATCCAGGATACCGCTACTCGCCAATTTCAGCCCGCCGAAGTGGATTTCCTGGTCACTATCGCGGCGCAACTGGCCAGCACTTTGAATCACGCCATTCTCAGCGGCGCGACCCAGGAACTGCTGAATCCCCTGATCACAGGCAACCGCGCCCTGCAAGGAGTAGCGGGTGCTCCTGGAGTCGCCATCGGCACGGTCACCATCCCGCACCTGCTAGCCGACCTCGACGATGTACCCGACCGT
Organism: Pseudomonadota bacterium; assembly: GCA_022709365.1. Taxonomy (GTDB): domain Bacteria; phylum Pseudomonadota; class Gammaproteobacteria; order Competibacterales; family Competibacteraceae; genus UBA2383. Next base: position 6,791 of record JAKLIY010000003.1, on the reverse strand, counting down.
CCAGCGACTGATCCCGCTGCCGAGATCGCCGCGTTCCAGGCTGCCATTGCCGCCGTTGAACAGGAGTTGCGCGCTGCCAGCGACCGATTGGCGCCCCTGCTGCCGCCGACTGAACAAGCGCTTTTTACCGTCTACCGGATGATGCTGAGCAGCGACAGTTTGCTAACCGATACGCGGACCCGCATGGAAGCTGGTTGCTGGGCGCCCGCCGCTTGGCGTGATGCGATTCAGTCCCGGATTCGGCTGCTGGAACAAGCCGAAGATCCCTATCTCAGCGCTCGCGCTGAGGACATCCGCGATCTGGGTCGGCGGGTGTTGAATCACTTGCGCGCTGGCCCCGCCCAGTTACCGGAACTGGCGGCGGAACATTGCATCCTGGTCGCCGAGGAAATGAGTGTAGCGCATCTGGCGGCGGTGCCGCCGGACCGGCTGGCTGGCATCGTTTGTTTGCGGGGTTCCGCCTTGTCGCATGTCGCCCTGTTAGCCCGGGCGATGGGCATCCCGGCGGTCATGGGCCTGGGCGACCGTCCGCTGGGTCGCTTCGAGGGCAGCAGCATTATCGTGGATGGCTATCAGGGCCGGGTCTATCTCAACCCCGATCCGGCGCTGCGCGAGGAATATCAGCAACTGCTCGCCGCCGAGGCGGAACTGACGGTGGAATTGCAGGAGCTACGCAACCTGCCGGCCATCACCTGCGACGGTCATCGGATTCCGCTCTACGTTAAGGCTGGTTTACTCACGGACATCGCCGCTGCGCAGGATTGTGGCGCGGAGGGTGTCGGCTTGTATCGCACCGAATTTGCCTTTATGGTGCGCGAATCGTTCCCCAGTGAGGACGAGCAATGCGATATCTATCGGCAAATGCTAGCGTCTTTTACCCCACAGCCGGTCGTTATGCGCACCTTGGATATCGGCGGTGACAAGACTCTGCCTTACTTCAAGATCGAGGAAAACAATCCCTTTCTTGGCTGGCGCGGGATGCGCTTCACCCTCGATCACCCGGACCTCTTCCTGACTCAGTTGCGGGCCATGCTGCGCGCCAATGCGGGCTTGAACAACCTGCGTATCCTGTTCCCGATGATCACCACCGTCGAAGAGGTTGACGAAGCGCTAAGATTGCTAGAACGCGCCCATCAGGAATTACAGGAGGAAGGCTGGCCAGCAGCGCGACCGGAGGTGGGCGTGATGATTGAAATTCCCTCTGCCGTTTGGCAGGCCGGGCAACTGGCGCGGCGGGTCGATTTTTTATCGGTCGGCACCAATGACCTGACCCAGTACATGCTGGCAGTGGATCGGGACAATGCCCGGGTGGCCGGGCTGTACGATAACCTGCATCCGGCGATGCTCAAGGCGATCACCCACATCATTGCCGAAGGTCACCAAGCCGAACGGCCAGTGAATCTGTGCGGCGAAATGGCGGCTGATCCGGGCGCGGCGGTGCTGCTGCTGGGGATGGGTGTCGACAGTCTGAGCGCTGGCACGGTCAGTGTGCCACGGGTGAAATGGGCAATTCGCAGTTTTACACTGGACGGAGCGCGCAACTTGGCGCAACAGGCGATGACATTGGACACGACCGCCCAAGTTCGCCGATTAATCAATGATGCGCTTCGGCAGGCGGGGTTAGGAGAGATCGTGCGAGAATCCGCTTGACCGCTCTCACCCCTGGATGTCAAACGCCCACCCCTCGTTGCGGGGAGTGGGCTGGTTTAGGGGGCAACCGAGGTTATGCCTCGATCAGCCTTCAATCGCGATTCGGCGAGGCTGGGCCGCTTCGCGCTTCGGAACGACTAGTTCCAGCACCCCATCCTTGCACTTGGCGGCCACCTTTTCGGCGTCTACCGCATCCGGGAGCGAGAACCGTCGCAGGAACGTTCCGCGAACCCGCTCAACCCGGCGGTAATTCTCGGTTTCCTCTTTCTTCTCGGACGCCCGCTGGCCTTTCAGGGTCAACACCCCGTTCTCCAGGGTGATATCAATGTCCTTGACGTCAACGCCCGGCAAATCGGCGTGAATGACGAACTGGTTCGGCTCTTCCTTAATATCCACTGCCGGTGCCCAGTCGGCCAGCAAGTGACCGGTTTCTTCATCTCCCAGCCGACTGCTCTCGAACAGCCGGTTCATTTCCCGCTGTAGCTGATTCAGCAGATTCAAGGGTTCGTAGCGCATCAGTGCCATCGTAGCGCCTCCTCTCGTTGGGTTTCAGATTCTGGCGTTCCGCTGAACGCCCTTTGCTCTCGATGGAGAAATGGGGATGAATCGATGATTTTCAAGTCCCTCTGACCGTCTTTTGCGCTACGCTATGTTCATATTCCTCTCTTTTCCCCGTTGCCCGGAATCGCCCGATGGCTGCTGCTCCTGTCTTCATTTGTCACGCCTTTACCGAAAATGATTTTGCCCGGGATTTAGGGCTGGCGCTGGAAACCAGCCGCCTCCCGGTCTGGCGCGACAGTCGCCAATTGCGTGGCAGCGAGCGCCTCGCCCCAGACGTCCGCTGGGTGATCGAACAGGCCCGGCAAGTCATCGTGGTCATCGGGTTGAACACCGGCGATCAAGCCTGGTTGCGTCGGGAAATCGAAATGGCCCAGGAAGCGGAACGGCGGCGGGCCGATACGTACCGGGTGATTCCACTGTTGCTGCCCGGCGTGGATCCAGCCATTCTCAACCGCTGGTTCACGCCCCTGCCGCCGACCGCGCCCATTGGCCTGACCGCCGAAGGACTGGGTGCGGCGCTGCCAGCTTTATTAGCCGCATTGGGTGCGCCGCCGCTCTTCGACGCCGACCGCAGTCCCTCGTCCTTGGTGGAACTGGCTTTAACTTTTGGCCCGATGGATGCCGAACCAATGGGACGCCGGCCCCTCACCGCCCGCCTGAATCACGGTCCCGAGTCAACGCCTTCCACCAGCGCCGAGGCAATGGTCGGTCCCTTGCCGTCGCCAGTCCCGGATCGAACCTTGCGCTGGTATTGGCAGGATCATCCCCGCTGGCCCATCGACACCGTACGGCAATTCGCCCGCCACATCGACGCCCTGCTGGCGAAATGCGGCCGTGCCCTGTATCAGGCCACACTTGCTAATCCCGAGTTGCAGACCCTGATCACCGACTGGATGGACTTCCGTGAACGTCGGCTGACCATCCAAGCCGATGTAGCTGATCCGAACGCCGTCAACCTGCTGGCGTTGCCCTGGGAACTGCTCCATGATCCGACCGGCTTCCTCGTTCAGAGCAAGCAACCTATCGAGTTTCTGCGCCGGCTGCCTGGCGGCGGCGATCCCACTCTCCCGGCCCCGGTTCCCCTGCGACTCTTGATGGTCAACCCGCGCCCCGATACCGAACCCACGGGGCATCCCGACCATCGGCGCAGTGCATTACCGCTGTTCGAGGCTTTGAAGAGCCTGGGTGGGCTAGTCGAGGTACGGGTGCTGGCGCCGCCGACCCAGACCGCGCTGGAAAAGGAATTGAACGAGGACTGGGCGGCAGGACGCCCCTTCTTCGCTCTGCATCTGGACGGCTATCTGCGATCCACAACCCCTGCAGATGTACCGCTATTCGCGTTTGAAGCCGATCCGGACTCCCCAACGGCCAAGTACCGCGAAGCTGAATTCATGCCGGTTCCGATGCTGGCCTCCCTGCTGGCGACCTATCGCATCCGCCTGGTGGTCCTAACCGGCGCTGGTCCTGCCGCCGCCGCGCTGGCGGCCACTCTGCTGGCGACAGGTACTGCAGCCGTCATAACCATTCATCCCAATACTCCAGCGGACGCTCTGCGCCGGTTCTGGGGGGCGTTCCACGAAGAATTACTGCGGGGTGCCCGGGTCAGTCAGGCGGTTCTCGCCGGTCAGCGTCGACTGGCCAGCGACAGTTACCGCGCCCAGGGATTAGGTGGCGGCGGGGTTCATCTCCACGACTGGTTCGCCGTCCAACTCTATCTCGGCCACCAGGATCCGCGATTGGCGCTACGCCCTCCGCTGGACCTGTGGCGGCGACTGCTCAACCAGAGTGGTGCAGGCTCAGTGGGTCGGCTGCCCGAACCGCCACCTACAGGTTTTGTCGGACGCGGACGTAACCTGCTAATCCTGGAACGGTTGCTCGCCCATCACACCGCCATTTTTATCCGAGGACCCGGCGGTTGCGGCAAAACCGCAACTGCGGCTGCGCTGGCGACCTGGCTAATGCGCTGCGGTCGTTACCCGCATATTGCTTACTTACGGGATGAAGACGCTGGCGAGCTGCGCACCCTGGTGGAAAGTCTGGGCCAGCAACTGCTAGCCAATGGTCACCACTGGACCGTCGCCAGTTATCCGAATCTGTGGCAAGCCGTGGATCATCTCTGGCAAACGCGGCATACCCAATCGACGTTGATCGTACTCGACCAGATGGAACAGTGGCCCGCGGAACACGATGAGATGTTCCAGCTTTTCTGGAAAAAACTGCTCAATGAATGGCCAAAACTACGACTGCTGGGACTTGGCCGATTGGGGCCGCCTGCCTTCGCTGCACCTTGGCGAGAGATCGTCCTGGGTCCCCTCGATGATCAGGATGCCATTACCTTGATGAGCCGAACCCTGACCGTGACTGGCGAGATCCCGCCTGCCGCCGACAGCAGCAACAGCTTCCAGCCCTTGTGCGAACTGGTCACCCTGGTCGGCGGCCATCCCGGCGCAGTGCGGCGCCTGGCTCATGAAATCGGCGACCGGGGCGTCAGCGCCGCTCTGGAGCATCTCCGCACTATCCGCTCCGAACTGCTGCGCCGTCAGGGCGATGACCTCCAATGGCCGCTTTACCTGGAGATAGAACTGGCCCTGAATCGGCTATCTGCGAGCGACCGGGAACGACTGGCTATCCTGGCCTTCACCAAAGGCGGGATCAATCGTCTGGCGCTGGGCCATGCCCTGGAACTCGATAACCTGACCACTGATGCGCTATGCGAGCGGTTGATCGCGTTAAATCTGGCCGAAGATGAGGGTTATAGCCACCTGCGCATTGATCCAGCGCTGGCGAGCTATTTAAATAGCCGGCTGAGTGCCGATCAGCGAGCAGAATGGCGGAAACGCTGGCGCGTTGCCATGGAGCAATTGCTGGCGTTTCTTTACCAGCAGTATTTCAAGGATAACGTCCGAACCCTCCGCCTACTGCGGCTGGAACTCCCCAATCTATTGGCCCTATTGCGGGACTGCCAGCAGCAATCCCTGCCCGAGCGCACTGCCCGGCTGGCCAGTCAGATGGAGCAACTGCTAGCACATCTCGGCGTTCCCGCCGCACTGGCCGAAACAGTCGCCACTCGTGAACGAGCGGGTCAAGCGCTACCCGGTTGGAGCCGGACCCGTTTTGAAACCGAGCGGCTGCGTATTGAGCGGCTGCGCGATGGCGAATCACTGGAAGAAGCCGTGCAAGCCGCCCGGCAACTGGTGCGCCAATGTCAGGAAGCGGGAGCCGATGCCTACACCGGCGCGCCCTACGATCAAGCTCGTACTCACTTTGAACTGGGCAAATTGCTAAAAATGGCCAACGCTGCCGAACCAGCAGTTCGGGAATTGACGGCAGCCCGCCAGCAGTTCCAGACCTTGGTGGAGGCAGGCAATTCCAGCGCCGCCCGTATGGCGGCAGTCGCTGACGCTGAAATTGGCGATTGCCTGGCCTATCTGCGGCGCTTGCAGGATGCCGCCACGGCCTACGAAGCGGCCCTCGCTCAAGCCGATCCTGGCAGTCCTACGGGTGCGGCTAATCGGCTGCAACTGGGACTGGTTTACCAGCGCCAGGGCAAGTACGCTGCTGCCGCCACTCTGTATGACGCTGCCCGGCGTACCTTCGAAACACTGGGGCAGACGGAAAAAACCGCCCAAGCTTGGCGGCAACTCAGTATGGCCCACAAACTGGATGGTCAGATGGAACGGGCGCTGCAGGCCGGTCAAAAGTCGCTGTATCTCTACGAACAACAGCGTAACCGCCGGAGCGTGGCCGAAATTCTGGGCGAGGTTGGCCACCTGCACCAGGTACTGGACCAACTAGAGGAAGCCGTCCTGGCCTATCGTCGGATGGCGGAGTTGTATGCGCAACTCGGCGATGGACGCAGCGAGGAAGCCAGCCGCAATAAACTGGCAAATGTACTGATTCAATTGCGGCGGCCCGATGAAGCCCGTCAGGAACTGTACCGCGCCAGTGAATGCAATCTTCCTGAAAGCCCTACTGCCCGCAATTGGACGATTCGACGCGGACTGCGCGATGTCAGCCAAGCGGTGAAAAATGTCGAAATCGCCGATCAGGCACGGCAGCAGGCGATCCATAAATATCTGGCCTATCGGCGATCCGGTGGCGAAAATACCAATCCCGGCATCCGGTTATGCGCCCAGATCAGCCAAGCATTACGGAACGGCAATCCGGAAACAATCAGTGTGCTGGTCGCCAAACTGGAACAAATCGCCACCAGCCCGAACGTGCCTCCCACTGGCAAGTTGCTGATCGACAAACTACGAGCGATTCTCAACGGCGACCGTGATACGTCGCTGGCCAGCGACCCGAACCTGCATTATCAGTATGCAGTAGAACTGCAGTTGCTTTTAGAGGAATTGGCCTCGAACAGTAGGTAGGCGATTGTGTCCAGCTTGCTTCGCCCAATCATATTTCTTTCAGCAAAGAAAAAAGCCCACTGCGGTTTACAGTGGGCTTATGGAATAGGAGCCTGGCGATGACCGACTTTAGCATGAGTACTCTCACACGATCATAGGCGCGGCGCGGTTTCACGGCCGAGTTCGGGATGGGGTCGGGTGGTTCCCGCGCGCTAGGGTCGCCAGGCC
>JAKLIY010000029.1 GCA_022709365.1 Pseudomonadota bacterium | reverse complement strand
TAATTTGGTTATCGTCATCGCGCAGAACCCATTCAATAGTAGGCATTCGTTGTTCCTCATGTTAAGTTATAAACTTTCGATATTAGTATATACTAATATTTCATCACGGGAAAATTTACAGGACCAAAAAACTCCCCATCGGTCTGCAAAACCTGCGCGAGATGCGCACCCAGGGCTATGCCTACGTCGATAAAACCCCGTTCGTCGCCCAACTGGCCGAGCAGGGCAAATACTACTTCCTAGCCCGGCCCCGCCGCTTCGGCAAGAGCCTGTTCGTCGATACCCTCGCCGAGGCTTTCATGGGCAACCGGGACCTGTTCGAGGGACTGTACCTGGAGGATCACTGGGACTGGAGCCGCCGCTATCCGGTGCTGCGCTTTGATTTCAGTCCCGGCGTGTTGCGTTCCCGAGAAGAACTGGATCAGCGCATCATCGCGCAACTCGACGAACTGGCGCACCGCTGGAGCCTCACCCTGACGCGGGACGATATCCCCAGCCGCTTTGAGGAACTGGTGTTGCGCCTGACTGAAACCACCGGTCAACCCGTCGTGGCGCTGGTGGACGAATACGACAAACCGATCCTGGATAATCTGCAAAACCCCGAACAGGCGCGGGCCATGCGCGAGGGCTTGCGGAATTTCTACTCGGTCATCAAGCGCCTCGATCCCCACCTGAAATTCGTGCTGCTCACCGGCGTCAGCAAATTCTCCAAGGTCTCGCTGTTCTCCGATCTCAATAATCTCAAAGATATGACCCTCGATCCGCGCGTGGCGACCCTATGCGGTTATACGGAGAACGAGCTGACGACGACCTTTGCCGAGTATCTGGACGGGGTTGATTTGGACGAAGTGCGGCGCTGGTACAATGGCTACAACTTCCTCGGTGAACCGGTCTATAACCCCTTCGATATCCTCCTGTATCTCGACAGCCGCCAGTTCAAGGCGTACTGGTTCGAGACCGGCACACCGACCTTTCTCATCGAATTGCTGCGACAACGACAGTTCGCTATCCCCACAATGGATCACTACTGGGCCAGCGAAGATCTGCTGGGGGCGTTCGATGTGGAGGCGATTGAACCGGAAGCCCTGTTGTTCCAGACCGGCTACGCCACTATTCACGAAACTCAGCAGCGTCCCTACGGTCTGCGCTACCGACTGGGCTTTCCCAATGAAGAAGTGCGCATCAGCCTGCCCCGGGCGATCCTCCGCCGCTATGTCCCCGACCGGCAGGCGCAACAGCGGGCGGCAGATGAGGTCTTCGAGGCACTGGCGCAGGATGATCCCGATCGATTACGGACTGCCCTGCACACTTTCTTCGCCTCAATTCCCCATGATTGGTATCGCAAGAACAACCTGGCGGGCTACGAAGGCTACTGGGCTTCGCTGGTCTATTGTCTGTTCGCCGGATTAGGTGTGGAGACCCGCGCCGAGGAGGCGACGAATCGGGGACAAGTGGATTTGGTGATTCAATATCAGGGACGTAACTGGCTGCTGGAGTTCAAGATAGATGACGGTAACGACGGGCAAAAAGCGCTGGCGCAGATCAAAAGCAAAGGCTACCACCAGCGCTACGCCGGCCAACCGGTGACCCTGATCGGCATTGATTTCAGCCGTGAACAACGCAACCTGTCCGGGTTTGCCTGGGAGCGGTGTTCTGCCGAATTAGAAGACTGACCCGAAAACCTGACTGTGGCGGATTCTGGACGAACCCGAAATTCACTTTTCCAACCCCGGAAACGTCGGCCCGGAAATCTCGCTCGCTGATCCCGCCGACTCACCCGCGCCTGGCCACGCCTTGATATACAAATCACGCTGCGGGTAGGGAATGCGGATGTCAGCCCCCTTGAATCGGTCCCAGATGGTGAACAGAATCTGGTCGCGGGTCTTCAATCCGCTGTGCTGGCCGATGTCCACGAAATAGTAGACGCGAAAATTGATCGAGGAATCCGCAAATTCCCATAACAGCACCGACGGTTCAGGCTCCTTCAGCACCGCCTCATGTTCGCGTACCGCACGCTCAATGAGCGTCTTGGCGGTATGCGGATCGGAATCGTAACTGATGCCAATCACCAGCATCGTGCGCAAGATTTGATCCTGATGAGTCCAGTTGGTGAAAGCGTCATTCGTGACCGCCGAGTTGGGAATGATCACCATCTGATTGTCAAACGTGCGCAGAGTCAACGAGCGCATCCCGATGCTGGACACCTCGCCTTCATGCGCGCCGATCTTGACGATGTCGCCGCTGCGCAATGGCCGCTCGATCAGCAGGAACAGCCCGCTGACAAAATTGTTCGCCAAATCCTTCAGGCCCAGACCCAGGCCGACGCCCATCGCGCCGGCAAACACGGCCAGCGTGGTGAGATCAATGCCAATGATGCGCAAAAGCACCAACAAGCCAATGAGCACTACCGTATACTGAGTGAACACCGACAGACTGTGGCGCACGCCCAGATCACCCATGCGCGAGAACAGCCAGCGGTAAGTCACCGCCCGGCTCCACTGCCCCAGCCAGATCACCACCAGCAAAATGATCGTGGTGAGCGCAATCCGCCAAAGAGTAATATCCGCGTTGCCGACCGTGAACAGCGACTGTTCCAAAAAGGCTCGAAGCGACCTGATAGCTGTTGATTCGCCCGTCCAGCCGTAAGCCCAGAACAACGCCCGTCCCGCGCCCAGCAGCAGCAACAAATTCATGATGCGATGCACAGGAGCAATCACGTCTTGAGACCACAACAGGCCGTAGCCGGAATGGGTGACGGCATAGTTCTTCAACGCCACCGCCAGGTCATTCAGCAAACTGCGGAGTAACAGCCCGCTGATCAGCACGGTCATAAAAATCAACAGGCGGCCAGCGACCAGCCAGGCCAGCCGGGGATAACCGAACAGACCGAGAATGGCCGCGCCCAGCAACGACAGCGGCAACAGCAAGCTGCCGAACCGCAACATTGCAAACCACAGCCGGTCGCCGTAGGCCGCACTGAGCCGGTCCATGATCAGCCGGCGAATGCGCATCCCCGGCACGAACGCCCAGAACCAGTACAGCATGAACAGCCGGTCAAACACGTTGACCACGCTGTCGGGCAGGGCGCTCAAATGCACCAGAATCACCAGCGCAGCCAACGCCCCGCCGCTGATCAGCGTCCAGAATAACTGACGGTAGAGCGGCATTTGTCGCCGTTCCTCCGACAGATGGGGCGACGCCAGCAGCAACCAGGCCAGACTGATCGGCAGCTTGATGCCGACCCAGACCAGCGCCAGCGTCATCAGAATGCCCCTACCTGGCTGTGGCGCCTCGACCAGCCACAACAGCAACAACAACGCGGCGGCAGCGCCAGCGCCCAACAGATTGGCCCGCGCCAGCAACAGTCCGATGCCGGTGATCTGACGCAAAAAGCTGTCGCCAACCGCCCGCTCGCCGAAGCGCTGTGACGCCTTGCGCAAGCCCGTTCGGGCCTTGAACACCAGCCAGAACAATATCGCTTCCAGGGCGATCAGGCTCAGCCAGCGCCAAGGCGGTTCGTCCAGCATGGCCTTGAGCGCTGATTCACCACTCAGGCGCACCTGATAGAACAACACCTGGGGCACCGTCGTCAGTTCCTGCCAGAGTTGCCCCCAGGCTTCGGCGCTGTCCGGGTAGGGCCTGCGGGTGAATAAATCCTGCCGCCGCCGTTCCTGGTAGTACTGAGTCAGTCGGGTCTCGACCGCATCCAGTTGCGCTGCCTGGTTTTTCACTTGGTCAGTGCGCTGACTCAGTTCCGCCAACAGCCGGTCGATCAGTTGCAACTCTTCATCGCGCAAGTGCCGACTGACGCCGGTCAGATTGTCGCGCCGTTCGATCACCTGGCGCTGCTCGGCGTAAACGGTGGTTTTTTGTTGCAGTAATTCATCGGTGCGGCGCAGATCAATGCGCGCCGTCTCCAGTTGTTCCAGCGCCTGTTGCAGTTCAGCGGGCGGGGCATCGGTCTTTTTCAGCAGATCATTCAGCCGCGCCAGGGTCGCGCTGACTTCCGCCAAGTACCGGTCTTGTGTGCGCAGGTTGATCTGCTCTTCGAGAGTACGCAGTTCGGTTTCCAGTCGCTGCCAGGCGGCAACCGGCAGCACACCGCGCTCTTGAACCAGTCGCTGCTTAAGCGCATCGGCCCGGTTCTGCAACCCGGTGAGGTCGGTTTGCAACCGGCTGATCAGTTCCGCCTGCGCGTCCTGTCGGGACTGCTCCTGCTGTTGCCGGTACAGCCGCTCAACCCGTTCCTGCCATTGCGTCGCCAAGTTCAACCGTAGCTTGGCGACTTCGCCCTGAGCGCGCAGATTGGCGAGATTGAGTGACTCCAGTTCCAGTTCGGCGCGCTGCTGGGCAAGCATCTGACTGGTCTGCTGCAACTGTGCGGCGCGATCCGACACGCCATCCGTGGCATCCTTGGCCGGGTTTTTCAGTAACTGCTCACGCGCTTCGAGATCGGTAATAGTTTTTTGCAGTTCCTGAATGCGGCGTTCAGCGTTGTTCAGTTCGGTCGCGGCGCTTTCCTGATGCAGGAGTGCTGATTTCACGTCCACTGCCGTCTGCTCAACCAGCGCCTCGCCGATCTGTTCCGGGCGCAGGCTTTCCATCTGCCAGGGCAAGTCAGCGATCCGGGTCTGCAAATCCTGCCGGGTGCGTTCGACGGTCTCTCGATCCCGCTCCAGGGCCTGTCGGCGGGCGGTCTGCTGTTCAACAACCTTGGCCGGATCAGTCGGCGCTACCACCGACGTATCTGGTTGCGCGGCAACCGCCAGTAATGAAACCCACAGGGACAACAGCAGAATGAACAAGCCACGCAAAATCACAGCTTATACGTCTCCGGGGTGAAACCGCGCTCGCGGTACTGCTTGAACCGCTCCCGTGATTTCGCCCGCACATCAGGATGCATGTCCACCAGTTCCACTACTCGCTCATAACGCTCGAAACCGTCGGGCAGAACATCGGTGAAATTGACGAGTACCTGAGCGTTCACCTCCGCCGGAGAGGCGACGCCGATCAGGACGGGGGATCCCTCGGCGCTGATCAGCGGATAACGCTCGTGCGGAACGAAACTGTCCTGGCGGAAGGTCCATAGCAGATCGTCCAACGCTGCGGCTCGCACCTCGGAGGACGTGACGATATAGACGATATGACCGAGGCGATAGGCTTTATCCGCCAACCGGCAGGCCAGCAGCGCCCGGCTATTCTCTTTAGCGTCGGACAGGACGTAGAAATCAATGCGCGGCGCGGTCATCATCTCGATCTGCTTCAGCAACCCGATCCAGCAGATACTGAGTCAACAGCGGCACCGGCCGGCCCGTAGCGCCTTTGGCCTTACCGGTTTTCCAGGCTGTACCGGCGATATCCAGATGCGCCCAGTGGAATTTTTTGGCGAAGCGCGCCAGAAAGCAGGCAGCGATGATCGCCCCGCCATCACGGTTCGAGGCAATATTGGCCATATCGGCGAAATTGCTGTCCAGCGCCTCCTGATAATCGTCCCACAGCGGCAATTCCCACACCCGGTCGCCGGCGGCTTGGGCGGCGGTTTGCAGGGCATGGGTCAGCGGCGGATGGTTGCTGAACAGACCGTGCGGATGACGGCCCAGCGCGATGATGCAGGCGCCGGTCAGCGTGGCGATGTCGATCACCGCCGCTGGCTCGTCGCGTTCGGCATAGGTCAACGTATCGCAGAGGATCAGTCGGCCCTCGGCGTCGGTGTTGAGAATTTCCACCGTTTGACCCGATAAACTGGTCACGATGTCACCCGGCCGAGTCGCCCGCCCGCCGGGCATATTCTCGACCGCTGGAATCAGCCCAGTGACATTCAACGGTAGTTGCAACTCGGCAAAAGCCCGGAAGGTTCCCAGCACACTGGCGGCGCCACACATATCGAATTTCATCTCGTCCATGCCTTCGCCGGGCTTGAGCGAGATACCGCCCGTGTCGAAGGTCACGCCTTTGCCGACCAGGATATGGGGTTTCTGCTTCGCCGGTCCTTGGCGATAGTCGAGGCGAATCAGCTTGGCCGGTTGGGCGCTGCCCCGGCTCACCGCCAGCAGGGCATGCATCCCCATCTGCTCCAACTCGGCTTCTTCCAGAATTTGCACATGCAGCGTCGGAAATTCCCCAGCCAGCGCCTGGGCCTGTTCCGCCAGCCAGGTCGGAGTACAGAGATTAGGCGGCATGTTGCCCAAATCCTTGGCGAACTTGACGCCGGCGGCAATGGCGGCGCTTTCCCGGACAGCCTGTTCCGCGCCCGGCAGTTCGCGTCGACCGGGAACGCTGAGTATAATCCGCCGCAACGGCCGGCGCGGCATGTCCTTTTTGCTCTTGAGCGCGTCGAAGCGGTATAACGCCTCCTCGACCGCCTCAATGGTCTGGCGGATTTTCCAGCCGAGATCGCGGCCTTTGACGGCAAGATCGGTCAGATACACCGTTGCCTCAGTGGCGCCAATGTCGTTCAACGCGGTCGCGGTGTGGGTGAGAATTTGCCGGAGGCGGCGATCATCGATCTCGCGTTCGCGGCCGCAGCCGACCAGCAGCACCCGTTCGCACAGCGCCTCGGGGACGTTGAACAGCAGCAGCGATTGGCCGGGTTTGCCTTCCAGATCGCCCCGGCGTAGCAGGTTACCGAGATAACCGCCGCAGGCGCTGTCGAACTGTTCGGCAGGCGGCGTCAGCCGCCGGGATTCGTACACACCGAGAACCAGGCAGGCGGTTCGCTGTTTTTCGGGATTGCCGCTTTTGACGGTGAATTCCATGGGGAGGCTGCCCTCTGCTTGAAGATAGTGGTTCAATGAACTGCCGGGAACGCCCGGCGCTACGCTCGCGCCAGGGAGTGTAGCCGGAAATAGCATCGTCTCACAGTCGCCAGCATGAGGAGACTCCGTCAATCGTGCCCTCGATCATCGACCGCTACCTGATCCGTGAAATCGGACTGACGCTGCTGGCGACCCTGCTGGCGCTCATGGCGATTGCCCTCAGCCACCGCCTCGCCGGGTATTTGAGTAAAGCTGCCACCGGCCTGCTGGCCAAGGATTCCATTTTTCTGCTGCTGAGCCTGCAAGCGATGGACATAGTGATCACGCTGGCGCCGCTGGCATTCCTGCTGAGTATCATGCTGGCTCTGGGCCGACTGTACCGCGATCACGAAATGACGGCGCTGGCGGCTTGCGGTCAGGGGCCATTGGCGGTTTACCGGGCGGTGTTTCTGCTGGCGACGCCGCTGACCCTGTTGACCGTCAGCGTCGCGCTCTTTCTGTTACCGACCATTATGGAATGGCAGTTCGAGGCCTTGGCCAAGGCGCGCAAGGAAGCGGAAGTGTCCCTGTTTGTACCGGGAACCTTCCGCGAGGTGATGGACGGTCGGCATGTCGTTTATGTCGGAGCGCTGGACGAGCGCGGGTTACGCAACGTCTTTATCCAGAGCCGTGAGTTAGATGGTGATCTTAGCATCACCACCAGCACGCGAGGCCGGCAAGAGACCGACGAGCAGGGCATCCGCCATATCGTGCTGGAACAGGGCCACCGCTATCGGGGCGTTCCCGGGCGCGGCAATTACGACCTGCTAAACTTTGAACGGGCCTTGGTGCGTATTGACACCTATGCGCCAGTCGAAACTTGGCGACACCGGGAAACCTTGCCGACCCGGGAATTGCTGGATTCCACCAATTCCCTGTACGTTGCCGAATTGCAGATGCGGCTCAACAGCCCGATCCAGATATTGCTGATCGCCCTGTGGGCGCCGTTGCTGGCTCGCGCCCAGCCCCGAGAGGGCCGGTATGGCCGCATCGTCGCCGCCGCTTTGATCTACGCGATCTATTTCAATCTGATCGGCGTCGGTGAATCCTGGTTGAATCACGGCGTCGTCAGCGCCTGGGTCGGCCTGTGGTGGGTGCATGGCCTGTTTTTGCTGTTTGGCTTGGGGTTGCTGCTTTATTACTATGCCGGCAGTCCCGGGTTTCAACGGTTATGGCGGCTGGCGCGAGGCCGATCATGAAGATTCTGGATCGTTATCTGTTTCGCACCGTCGCCACCGCGACGCTGGTCGCCTTGCTGGTGCTGCTGCTGCTGGAACTGTTCCTGACCTTGCTGGTGGAAGTGAAAAGCGTGGGCAAGGGGAGTTACGACTTCCTGGCGGCGATTCGCTATCTGCTCTTGATCCAGCCGCAACGGCTGTATGAGCTGTTTCCCATGGCGCTGTTAGTGGGCAGCCTGTTGGGTATGGGAGCGCTGGCCAGCGGCAGTGAATTGATCGTGATGCGCGCTGCCGGTCTGTCGCTGACCCGATTAACGGGATCAGTGGCATGGGCCGGTTTACTGTTGAGCGTAGCGGTGGTGCTGGTCGGCGAGTTCATCGCGCCGCCCTTGGAACAATTCGCCCGCGAACAACGGGCCTTGGCCAAGGGCGAAAATCTGGACATTCGCAGCGGCCGGGGATTCTGGGCGCGGGACGGGGAGGATTTTATCCATGTCCAGGCCGTGCGGCCCGGCGTTCGCCTGGCGAATATTCATGTTTTCAAGGTGAATTCCGACGCCCGACTGGAAGCGGTCACTCGCGCCGAAGGTGCCCGCTATGAGCAAGGGCGCTGGTTGCTGGAAGGCGTCAGCCGCAGTCTTCTCGATGGCGATGCGGTGCAAACCGAGCATTTAACCGGTCTGGCGGTGGCGTCGGCGATCAGCCCGCAGATTCTGGATGTGCTGGCGGCTGATCCTGATGAACTGTCGATCCGCGATTTGTGGATTTATGTCGATTATCTGGAGCGCAACGGGCTGGACGCGCAGAACTACCGACTGGCGTTGTGGCGCAAGGCGCTGGCGCCGTTGACTTATCTGGCGATGCTGGTGATCGCCATGCCGTTTGTATTTGGCCCACAGCGCAAAGCGGGCGCTGGTCAGCGATTGCTGATCGGATTGCTGCTGGGCCTGGCGTTCTTCCTGATCAACTACTTGCTGGGCAACGTGGTGTTGCTGTACGGCTATCCGCCACTGGTCGGAGCGATGCTGCCGTCGCTGTTGTTCCTGGGGGCAGGGTTCTATGCGCTGCGCCGATTGCGCTAAACGACCGTCTTGGGCACCACCACCAGCTCCGTCTCCGCCCAGCGATCGGGCAGGCGCAGCGCCAGCAGGAGTAGCAAAGCGCTCAATCCGACGCCCAGACTCCAGCCAATCCCCGGTTTCAACGCCTGATGGACGCCCATCATCGCAACTAGCCATAGCCCGCCGCTCAAAAACCGCAGTAGCGCCTGCTGCCAGCGGATATTTCCGCCGTCGCGCCGTTGCAGCCGCAACCGCCAGGCGCGCAGGCCCAGCGTCTGGCCGCCGTGAACCCAGAATCCGCCGTAGAAAAAGAAACAGATCAAGAGCAGATAGGTTTGGAAGAAGGGGTTGTGGGTCAATGAGCCACCGGCCTTGACCGATTCGCCACTGCCCGAGACGAGCGCAATCATTCCCATAGCCAGCCCGGTAGCGGCGATCAGCACGCCGATTAACAGTAAGCCATCGTAAACAATAGCCGCCAGCCGGCGCGGTAACTTGGCCAGCCCCTCTCCTTCATGGGAGGGGGGGGAGGTATGAAAGGTCACTGCTTTGATGGAGGAGCGCCGGACTCCACGGGGGCCTTGCTGGCCCGTTTGCCGTTAGCCTTGTTCTTGGGTGGCGCCGGTTGGATCGGTTCCTCGCCCATGGGTTTGGCGGAGATTTCTGGCCCGGCGCCCTGACTGATCGGTTTGGCCGAGGACTCCAGCCCCGAGGCAATGTCCGAAGTGGAGCGAGGCTCGCCTAACCAGCCGTTAATCTCCGCCACATCGGTTTCCGACAACTGCCCGGCCGCTTGGCGCAAGGTCAGATAATTTTTGATATAGGAATACCGGGCCTCGGCGTATTGCCGTGCGGCCAGATAGACCTTGCTCTCCGCATCCAGCACGTCCACGATGGTGCGGGTGCCGACTTCATAGCCGGCCTGATTGGCTTCCAGCGCGCTGCGGGTCGACACACGGGTCTGATCCCGCGCCTTGATCAGGCTGATGGCGGTTTCCTGGCCCCGGTAGGCATTGCGAACGATACGAACGGTCTGGCGTTGCCGGTCTTCCAGATTCTGCCGGCTCGCTTCATAGTCATAAGCCGCTTGCCGGGAGCGCGAGGACACCGCGCCGCCGGTGTACAGCGGAATCACCAGTTGCAAGTTGACCTGATGGCTGGTGGTATTCGTAATGCTGTTATCAAGGTCGGTGCTGCTGGCTCGCAAATCCAGCGTTGGATAGTGGCCGGCCTTTTGCAACTGGATGTTCTGCCGCGCTTGGTCAACGCTGAAACCGGCGCTGAGCAACTGCAGATTATTGTCCAGCGCCATGCGCACCCACGCTTCGGCATCATTCGGTTTGGGCAGTGACAGCGGCATCCGTTCGCTGAGCAGGTTCAGTCGCGCATATTCCTGACCCGTCAATTGCCGCAGCGATTCGCGGGCGTCGGCCAGTTTAGTCGTCGCATCGATTTCCTGCGAGACGGCGTCGTCAAAACGCGCCTGGGCATCGTAGACATCCGTGATGGTCGCCAGCCCCACCTCAAAGCGCCGGTTAGCCTGTTCCAGTTGGCGGGCGAAGGCGTTCTTCTCGGCGGTGGCGTAGGTCAGGTTGTCCAGCGCAAACAAGACGCCGAAATAGTTTGTTGAAACCCGCAGGATCAGTTCGTTATTGGTGTTGCGCAAGTCCACGTCGGATTGACCGACCACGGAGTCCGCCAAGCGTTGCCGCACCAAACTGTCGCGATTGTAAATAGGTTGCTCTAAACCAATCACATAGTTGTGGCTATTAAAATCGGCCTGACCTGACACGGAAGTGCGACCCTGTTCCGCGTTGATGCCCACATTGGGCAGCAGCAGGGCGCGGGCCTGGGGTTTCGCTTCCTGAGCGGCTTCACGACTGGCGACGGCGGCCTTGAGCACTGGATCGCTGTCCAAGGCCTGGCGATAGACTTGCAGCAAATCTTCCGCCGCCGCCGGCTGGCCGCATAGCGCGGCGAACATCCCGACCCATACCCAACGATGCACTCTGGACATAACGAGCAAGTTCCCCCTGATAATAGCGACTGTTCAAAACTCGAAGGTCTTGACCGGGGCCGCGCCACGCAACGGCGGCAATTCGGTGTCGAACAGGCTTTCCCGGGTCCATTCCCGCTCGCCGACCCGGGTGATCAGCAACGCTTCCATGACCGGCGGCTGGCCGACCACGATGAACAACCGTCCTCCCAGACTCAGGCTTTGCCGCCAGACCTCGTCGAGGATGGCGACCGAACCGGTCACCGCAATCGCCGGGTAGCGCTGTTCACCCCAGCCCCGACTGGCGTCGCCGGTATGCAGCACGACGTTGCTCAGCCCATGCGCCTTGAGCTTGCGGCGGGCGTTTTCGGTAAAGTCGGGAATCATATCCACACTGACGACGCTGGCGGTCATGCGCGCCAGACAAGCAGTCAGGTAGCCGCTGCCCGTGCCGACTTCCAGGACATGATCGGTCGATTGCAGGGCCAGCGCCTGCAGGATGCGGCCCTCAACATTGGGCTTGAGCATGAATTCGCCATGACCCAGCGGAATCGCGACATCGCTGAACGCCAGATTGCGGTAGCGCTCTGGCACAAAGTCCTCGCGCGGAATCCGGGCGAGGGTATCCAGCGCCCGCTGATCCAGCACATCCCAAGGCCGGATCTGCTGTTCGATCATGTTGAAACGCGCCTGCTCGAAATTGAATGCGGTCATGTTCGGGAGTCCTGTCAACGCGGGTTGATTTTTGGGGATTTTAACGGGGGCGAGGCCCCGGTTCGGATTCAGGGCGGGCTTATTCTAACACAAGGTCTTTTGTTGCAGCGCGGGGTTAGAGGAAGGTCGCTCCCACCGAAAACAGCCGTTCGACTTCAGGAATCTGCTTCTTATCGACCAGGAACAGGATGACATGGTCTTCGGCCTGGATCATGGTGTCGTGATGGCAGATGATCACCTCATCTTCGCGGGCGACGGCGCCAATGGTAGTGCCGGGCGGCAGGCGGATTTCATCGAGACGCCGGCCCACCACCTTGGAGGTTTTGTAATCGCCGTGAGCGACGGCTTCAATGGCCTCGGCGGCCCCGCGCCGCAGGGAATGCACCTTGGCGACATCGCCGCGCCGGACATAGGCCAGCAGACTGCCGATCGTGGCCTGTTGTGGTGAGATAGCGACATCGATAATGCCGGACGACTCGACCAGATCGACATAGGATACCCGGTTGATCAACGCCATCACCTTATGGGCACCCATCCGCTTGGCCAACATCGCCGACAGGATATTCGCCTCGTCGTCGTTGGTGACGGCGCAGAACACATCGACATGCTCGATATTTTCCTGTCGCAGTAAATTTTCGTCGGCGGCGTCGCCCTGCAAGACAATGGCCCGACTCAGACGTTCGGACAGTCGGCGGGAGGTTTCGATATTGTGCTCGATGATCTTGACCTGGAATTTTTCCTCCAGCCCCTGAGCCAGTCGGGCGCCGATATGCCCGCCGCCCGCCACGATCACGCGCTTGACTATCCGGTCCAGTTTGCGTAGTTCATTGACGATAGCGCGGGCGTTTTTGCGGGCGGCGATGAAGAACACTTCGTCATCCGCCTCGATCTGCGTATTGCCTTCCGGCTGGATCGGCCGACCCTGGCGAAAAATGGCGGCGACCCGGGTTTCGATGCCCGGCATCCGATCCGGCAGCAACCGCAACGCCTGGCCGACCAGGGAACTGCTCTCATAGGCCTTGACGCCCATGAGCCGCACCTGGCCGTCGGCAAAGTCCAGCACCTGCAGCGCGCCGGGGTGTTCGATGATGCGCTGAATGTATTCGGTCACCAGTTGCTCAGGGCTGATCAACACATCAATCGGCAAGGCTTCGTCCTTGAACAGCGCATCCTGATGGGCGATATAACTGCTCGACCGCACCCGGGCTATCTTGGTCGGGGTATTGAACAGGGTGTATGCAATCTGGCAGGCGACCATATTGACTTCATCGTTGTCAGTGAGCGCGATCAACATGTCGGCATCGGCGGTGCCGGCCTGCTCCAGGATCGCCGGATGAGACGCATGACCGCACAGGGTGCGAAGATCGAGCCGATCCTGCAACGCCTGCAACCGCTCGGCGTTGGCGTCGACTACGGTTACATCGTTCGCTTCACTCGCCAGGATGTGGGCGACCGATCCTCCCACCTGTCCAGCGCCAAGAATGACGATTTTCATAGCCAGCCTTTACTCATCGAGCGCTTTTTTGGGATCGATGCCCAGCGCACGCAGTTTGCGATAAAGATTGGTGCGTTCCATGCCGACCCGCTCGGCCAGGCGCGCCACATTGCCCTCACATTCGCGGAATTGCTGCATCAGGTAGGTCCGCTCGAACTGTTCCCGCGCTTCGCGCAGCGGCAGATTCAGAGGAATGCTGCCGACATCATGGGACTTGGCGGTGGTGGCGCCCCGCACAGCGACATCGACTTCTTCCTGGGTGATATCCTCCTCGCCGCCCAGAATCAGCAGACGCTGCACCAGGTTCTTGAGTTCGCGGATATTGCCGGGCCAGTTGTAGTTGCGCAGCCGGTTCTGGGCGGCCATCGTGAAATGACGGTAGGTCAGATTTTCCTGATCGACGAAGTAACTGACGTAGTAGTTCAACAACTCCGGCACGTCTTCAATGTGCTCGCGCAGCGGCGGCAGCTTGATGGGCACCACGTTCAACTGGTA
Source organism: Pseudomonadota bacterium (assembly GCA_022709365.1). Classification (GTDB taxonomy): domain Bacteria; phylum Pseudomonadota; class Gammaproteobacteria; order Competibacterales; family Competibacteraceae; genus UBA2383. Next base: position 43,267 of record JAKLIY010000029.1, on the reverse strand, counting down.
GTACAAATCTTCGCGGAACCGGCTGAGCGCCACTTCCTGCTCCAAGTCCCGATGAGTCGCCGCGACCACGCGCACGTTGACCCGCACCGGCTCCTTGCCGCCGATGCGCAGGAAGGAACCGTTCTCCAGGGCGCTGGCCAGTTTGGCCTGGGCTTCCAGGTCCATATCGGCCAGCTCGTCGAGGAACAGGGTGCCGCCGCTGGCCTGCTCCAGCCGGCCATAGTGAATCCGCTCGCCCTGTTCGGAACCGAACAGCTCCAGCGTCGCATTCTCGCGGGCGATGGAGCCGACGCCCACGTCGATGAACGGTCCCTGGCGACGCAAGCTGTGGGCGTGCAGGAAGCGGGCATAAACTTCCTTGCCGGTGCCCGGCTCGCCAAAAATCAGCACTGGCGCGTCATGCTGGGCAATTTTTAACACCTGGGCGCGCAATCGCTGGACGACATCGCTGCGTCCGACCGGCTCGGAGACGGTGCGCTGCTGACGGCGCAGGTTCTGGTTTTCCCGCGCTAGCCGGTCAGCATCCAGCGCCCGCTCGACCGTCAGCAACAGTTTGGCCATGGAGAGCGGTTTTTCGATGAAATCGTAGGCACCCAACCGGGTCGCCTCCACCGCGGTTTCTACGGTCCCGTGCCCCGACATCATCACCACCGGGCAGGGCAGGTGATCGCCTTCGCTCCATTCCTTGAGCAGGGTGATGCCGTCGGTATCCGGCATCCAGATATCAAGCAGGATCAGGTCGGGCCGCTGGGCGCGGCGGGCCTCGCGGGCAGCGGCGGCATTTTCCGCCGTCGCTACGCTATAACCTTCGTCTTCCAGAATTTCCTTCACCAGGTCGCGGATATCAGGTTCATCATCAACGACCAGAATATAGGACGTGCTCATCCGGTCTCCTTATCGGGGTTTGACGGCACGGCAGGAACCGCGGGCGGAGTCATAGACCCGGCGGCCTCGGGGCGGAACGGGAGTCGGATCACGATTCGGGCACCGCCCTCTGCGGGCGTTTCCAACTGGATCCAGCCGCCGTGCTCCTCGACAATTTTTTTGACAACGGCTAATCCTAGCCCGGTTCCCTTGGGTTTGGTAGTCACATAGGGTTCAAAAGCGCTCGCCAGAAGGTGTTCCGGGAAGCCTGGCCCATTATCGCGCACGGTCAATTCGACACAGTCGGCTCCAGTGACATGTTCGCGGTGGGTACTAATCCACAGGGTCGAGCCGTGGCCATCGCGGATCGCTTCGATGGCGTTCTTGACCAGATTATGCAGCAATTGCCGTAATCGGCCCTTGTCGGCGTTAATCCACAGCGGTTCCTGAGCCAGCTCCAGCCGGATTTCCACATTGGCGGGATAATCACGATAGAGGTAGAGCACCTCGGCCACGAACTCATTCAACTCCAGCGGCGCCAGTTGCAGACGCGGCGGACGGGCGTATTCATTGAAAGCGTCCACCATTTCCTTCATCGCCTGGACCTGCTGCACGATGGTGTGCGTGCCACGATCCAGAATCCGGCCTTGTTCTTCACCCATCTGTTTAAGGTACTTGTGGCGGATGCGTTCGGCGGCAAGCTGGATTGGCGTCAGCGGATTCTTGATTTCATGAGCCAAGCGGCGCGCCACTTCGGCCCAGGCGGCGGAGCGCTCGGCTTGCACCAGATGAGTGATGTCGTCAAACACGATGACATGACCGCCGCGCAGGCCCACCGCGTCGGGTAATGAGCTGCCGCGCCCCATCAGAATGCGCCGGCCCGCGCCGCTGAACCAGGTGATTTCCTGCCGCCAGTCGCCCGTTTGGGTCAACTGCGGGCCGATCACATCAATCAAGTCTTGCAAAACCGGCTGAGCAGCGACCATGTGCTGGCTGTCCGCGCCAATCAGCGTCTGCAGATCCACCCCCAGAATCTGACTGGCAGCGGCGTTGCAGGTTTGCAGGCGACCGGCCTGATCAAGAGTCAGTACCCCTGAAGAGAGCCGCGCCAGCACCGTTTCCAGATAAGCGTGCTGGCTTTCGAGGAGCTGCTGGCTGCGCTGCGCCGCGTCACGGGCCTGAGCCAGATTGCGGGTCATTTGGTTGAAAGATTCCACGAGAAAGCCCAGTTCGTCGTTGCCCTCCCGCGCGATCTGCTGGTCGAACTGCCCGGCGGCGACCGCTTGAGCGCCTTCCGCTAACTCTCGCAAGGGTTGCACCAACCGGCGGGCGGTATAAAACGCCGCCCAGAACGCCGCCAGTATGGCCAGCAACAGCGCCAGTGACAGGATCAGGGTGAAGCTGGCTTTGAGCGGTGCCCGCAGAAAAAGCAGTTCCTTGTAGCTGTCGAACGCAGCCTGCACCGCGTCCGCCAGCAGACTCAGGCGATCCGTGACGGGAAACAGTGACTGCAACAGTCCTTCCTCGCCGCCGGGGAGCAACAGCCGCACGGCCACCCGGATGTGGAAACCGGTATCGCGGATCGGCTCCAAACCGACATAGTTGTGGCCCTGCCGGACTTGCAGCAGCACCGAGTCGGGCGGTGGATCGGGCATGATCAGGGCAGGGGCGGCGGCGGCGGTAGCGATGATGCGGCCATCGCGACCAAACAGGGTCAATTCAGAAGCTTCGCCCAGATCGAGCATCTCATCGAGGCGGCGGCCGATCTGTTCCCCGTCGCTCTCCGCGACGTTTTCGGCCATACGCGAAGTTTGCTTGAGGACATCGCGCATCCGCAGGTCGAGCGCGGTGCGGCTCAGTTCCAGGGCGTCTTCCAGGCCGCGATCCACCTGGACATTGAACCAGCTATCGATGCCGCGTTGCAGGAAATTCAGCGAAAAGCTGTAGACCAGCGCCATCGGGACGATAGCCAGTACCGCGAAGATGCCGGCCAGCCGCAGCGTCAGTCCGGCGCCCGGTGCCCGGCGGCGGTAGCGGCGCAGCAGTTCGATCAGGTTGTAGAGAATCAAGATCGCCAGCGCGCCCAGACCGACAGCGCTGATCAGCAGCAGCCAGCCGTAGATCTGCTCGAATTGCGTAGAGTCGGTCGTCGCGCCGCTCATCAGCACCAGGATAATGACCAGCAGTCCCAGCAGCCCCAGGACCGCCGATAGCCCCTGACCCCGGGCCAGCCGGCGGATTAGAGTCGCCATGTGCGCCACTCGCTGGCTAATCGCCAGTCGTCCGAGATATAGGCAAACAAGCGCAACGGCGTCGGTAGCGCATCGATATCCAGCCGGGCGCGCAAGGCGCCTTCATAACGCTCGTTGGGATCGAGCAAGCCTTTATCGAGCATGGGAAAGTCTGTGATCTGCCCCATATGCTGCAAAGCGCCTTCCCGGGTGGGGAAGGCCCGGCGTTCGCCGCTGTTGAGATTTCTGACCAGATATTGCCGGCTGAGGGTGTGATACTCCAGCCGGAAGTGCTGCTCCAAGGCATAAACGGTTTCATCCCACACCCAGGGTCGGCGCCGACGCACCTCCATCTCTAGTGCAATGGTCAGCGGCACCCCGTTTTGCAAGGCGTCCCGCGCCGCCTCGCTGAAACGATACTGGATTTGGGCGTTGAGGCGATACACGCCACCTTCCAGTCGGGTCGAGGCGCTGATCACGTCAAAACCCGCCGCCCAGGCGATCGACGCCATCAGCAAGGTCGCCAGCAGCGCTAGCCAACGCATCCCGGTCAGCATACGGGCGGGCATCAGGTGAACTCCGGGGATCGGCAGCGCTTCAACAACAGGGCGTAATAAAAGCCGTCCATGCCGGCTTCGCCAGGCAGAATTTGCCGCCCGTGCGACAAAGGTCGACCCCAGGACGCGAAAATGGGTTGCTCCTCAGCGTCCGGTTGCGCCGTGAGAAAGCCCGCGATGACCTGCTCATTCTCCTGGCGCAGGACGGAGCAGGTCACGTACAGCAACCGGCCACCGGGGCGCAGCAACGGCCACAAGCTGGCGAGGAGGAGGTGCTGTTGGCCGGCCAATGCGGCGATGTCGCTCTCCCGGCGCAGGAGTTTAATGTCGGGATGGCGGCGGATTACGCCGGTCGCCGAACAGGGGGCGTCCAGCAGAATCCGGTCATAGGGAGCGCCATCCCACCAGTTCGCCGGCTGCCGGGCGTCGCCAGCGACCAGCCGCGCTTTTAAGCCCAGCCGGGTCAGATTCTCCTGCACCCGTTCCAGTCGGGCCGCGTCCTGATCCAGAGCAGTCAAGTCTAAATCGGGGACGCATTCCAGCAGATGGCCGGTCTTGCCGCCGGGCGCGGCGCAGGCGTCCAGCACGCACATTCCCGGTTGAACGTCCAGCAGCGGCGCGGCCAGTTGCGCGGCGGCATCTTGCACCGACACCCAACCCTCGGTGAATCCGGGCAAGGTGACCGGATCAGCCGGTTCGCGCAAAACCAGCGCGGTTTCTACCGGAGCTACCGGTTCAGCGATTCGCCCGCTGTCCAGCCGTTGCCGGTATTGCTCGCGGTCGAGAACGCCCCGGTTAACCCGCAGAGTGAACGGCGGGCGGGCATTATTAGCAGCGACGATGGCCGGCCAGTCGTCCGGCCAATCCTGTTGCAGCCGCGCCAGCAACCAAGGTGGATGGGCGGTGCGGGCGACCCCATCCGTTTCCAGAATCTCAGCCAGTTCCGCCCGGCGGCGCAGGGCTGCGCGCAACACGGCGTTGGTTAAACCGACCGCCCACGGCTTGTGCAATTCGCGGGCGGCAGCGACGGTTTCCGCGACAGCGGCGTGTTCGGGAATGCGCAGATGCTGCAATTGATACAGGCCCACCAGCAGCAAAGCCCGAATGACATGTTCACGCGGGTCGAGCGGCCGCGCCAACAACCGGTCCAGCCTAGCCTGCAACTGTGGATGCCAGCGACAGACCCCATGGCACAATTCCTGGAGCAGGCCGCGATCACGCGGATCGGTTTGCTCCAGCGCGGGCGGCAACACGGTACTTAGTGATGCTCCTCCACCCAAGACTTGACCCAGCGCCCGGGCCGCGCTGGCGCGAACGCTCATGCCGCGCCCAGCCGCCGACCGGCCAGTTGACGCGCATTCAGAAAGGCGGCTGCCGGCAGTAGCTTGCCGCCGGGCAATTGCACTTCGGTCAGTCGCAGTACCCCGGAACCGGTAGCGACGACAATTCCGGACGGCCCTTCGCGCAACACGGTGCCGGGTAGCGCAGTGACCGACTCTTCCTCAGCGACCGCCCGCCAGATGCGCAAAACATGCTCTTCCAGCCAGGTCTGGGCGACTGGATAAGGGTTAAACGCCAGGACCTGTCGTTCCAAATCCAGTGCTGGCCGGGTCCAGTCCAGTTCCAGATCACTCTTGCTCAACTTGGGGGCGTAGGTGGCGAGCGCATCGTCCTGCGGTTCCGGCGTCAGGCGACCCGCCAATAACTCCGGCAGCGTCGCCCGCAACGTCAAGCCGCCCAACATAGCCAGGGCATCATGCAATTCGCCGCCGGTCAGGCCGCGTTCGATCGGGAAGGCGGCTCGTGCGAACACCGGGCCGGTATCGAGACCGGCTTCCATGCGCATGATGCTGATGCCCGTCTCGGCATCGCCGGCCATGAGCGCCCGGTGAATCGGCGCCGCACCGCGCCAGCGCGGCAACAGCGAAGCATGGACATTGAGGCAGTCCAGTCGGGGGATCGCCAGCACCTCCGGCGGCAGGATCAATCCGTAGGCGGCGACGATCAGCAGGTCCGGTTGCAACGCCGCCAGTTCCGCCTGCACGGCAGGATCACGCAGGGTGGTGGGCTGGTAGACCGGGATGCCGGCGGACTGGGCGCGGATTTTGAGGGGACTGGCCCGCAGTTGGCGGCCCCGTCCGGCTGGGCGATCCGGCTGAGTGTAAATCGCAACGACCGGATAGCCGGCCTCCAGCAACCCTCGCAGGGAGGGAACTGCGAAATCGGGAGTACCGGCGAAAATCAGGCGCGGCGCATCCATGTTCAGGACGCACGGGATTCGTGACGGGCCTGCTTCTCCAGCTTTTTGCGGATGCGGTCGCGTTTGAGCGTTGACAGATAATCCACGAACAGCTTGCCGTCCAGGTGATCAATCTCGTGCTGAATGCATACCGCCAACAGGCCATGGGCTTCGAGTTCAAAGGGTTCGCCGTCAAGATCCAGCGCACTAACCCGAACTTGTTCGGCGCGACGGACGGTCTCATAGAAACCTGGAACCGACAGACAGCCTTCTTCGCGCTCGCTTTCGCCCGCCCGCGCCAGCACGGTCGGGTTGATAAACACCCAGGGCTGGCTCTTCTCTTCGGACAGGTCCATCACCACCACCCGCTTCTGAACATTGACCTGGGTCGCCGCCAGCCCAATGCCTGGCGCGGCGTACATAGTTTCCAGCATATCAGCGACCAAGTTTCGGATGCTGGCGTCGACGGTTTCGACCGGCAACGCCAGTTTGCGCAGCCGGGAATCGGGATAATGCAATACGTTTAATCGTGCCATGGCTGCTCCGTAAATGCCCTGCTTCGATCATTTTCAATCATTCGATGCGAAATCATACGAGAAACCCCAGTGTCGGGGCTATACTTTGCGCGATGGGGGCCGTGGTGCACCGCTCCCGCCTGTTTCCCTCGGAGGATGAGCACGGACATGAACATCTCGCATTCCTCAAGGCGCTTTAGAACCGCTTTATCGTTGGCGACGGCGATTCTGCTCGGGGCCTGCGCCCAAACTCCTGCCCCGCCCGATCAATCCGCATCTGGCCCGGGCCGGGCAACCGCCAGCGAGCCGCCCTTGCTGGCGGAATCCCCCGCGACTCAAGCAGCCCCCCTGCCGGTCGCGTTGCGCCCCGACCACCCGCAAACCTATACCGTGGTTCCAGGTGATACCCTGTGGAGCATTGCCGGACGGTTTCTCCAAAACCCCTGGCAATGGCGGCAAATCTGGCGGCAAAACCCGCAAATCCGCAACCCCAACCGCATTTACCCCGGCGATGTATTGCGCTTCAGTTACGACGCCAACGGCCAACCCCAGTTGGAAATCGCCGAGCGGGAGGAAACGCCGTTGCTCAAGCTGTCGCCGGAAATCCGGGTGGAAGAACTCAGCCGGCCCATTCCGCCCGTACCCCGCGACGCTGTCGAATCCTTCCTGACCCGCGCTCTGGTGCTGAGCGATGCACAGTGGAAAGGCGCGCCTTATATCGTGGCCGACGATGACAATCAGATCATCTATGCCGACCGCGACCGGGTTTATGCGCGTGGCGCTATTTTCGACCAGCCGCGCTATCAGGTGTTCCGCCCCAGCGAGCCGCTCATCGAACCGGGTTCGGGCCGTTCGCTGGGTGTTGCCGGCATTTACATGGGTCAGGCGATTCTGGAAAAGGATGCTGACCCGGCCACGCTGGTGCTGGCGAATACCGTCGCGCCGGTCCGCGTCGGCGACCGGCTGTTCCCCTTCGAGGCGGAGACTGAACTTTACAGCTTTGAACCTCATCCTGTCCCACCAGACACCGACGGGTTCATCCTGGTCAATCTTGATCCCGATGTGACCCAGATCACCCAATACAGCAGCGTCGTCATCAATCTGGGCGCACAGGAGGGTCTGGAGCCGGGCCATGTCTTGGCCATTTACGGCAAAGATCGTGAAGTCGAAGATCAGGTGTCGGGCGGAACCATCAAGATACCGGGCGAGCGCTCCGGGCTGGTGATGGTTTACAAAGTGTACGATCTGGTCAGTTACGCGCTGGTGATGCAGGCCGAACGCGCCATTCGCCTGCAAGATCGGGTAACAACGCCCTGAACGACGCGCCCCCGGCTCACGATCCGGCCTGGCTGCTGGCATTGTTGCGAGCGCCGGGCATCGGGCCAGCGCGATTTGCCCGGCTGCTGGAACATTTCGGTTCCGCCGCCGAGGCTTTCGCCGCTGGCCGCGCTGAATGGGTCCGGCTGGATTTGCCCGCCACGGCGCTCGACTATCTGAGCGCCCCGGACTGGCCAGGGGTCGAGCAGGATCTGGCTTGGCTGGAGGAATCCGGCAGTCACCTGCTGGCGCTGGATGATCGGCGCTATCCGCCGTTGTTGCGGCAAATCCCCTACCCGCCGCCGCTGCTGTTTGTTCGCGGCGACCCCGGTTGTCTGCGGGCACCGCAGTTAGCGATTGTGGGCACCCGCAATCCCACCCCCATGGGTCGGGAAACTGCACACAGTTTCGCCGCCTATCTAGCCGGGGCCGGTATGGTCATCACCAGTGGCCTGGCGCTCGGCATCGACGCCGCTGCTCATCAGGGCGCGCTGGCCAGCGGCGGACGGACCATTGCCGTAATGGGCACCAGCCTGGACCGGGTTTATCCCGCCAAGCATCGGGATTTAGCGCACGCCATCGCTGAGCAGGGCGCGCTGGTTTCAGAATTTCCCATTGGCACTTCGCCAGCAGCGAGTAACTTTCCCCAGCGCAACCGATTGATCAGCGGCCTGGCGCTGGGGGTGCTGGTGGTCGAGGCGGCTGCGCAAAGCGGCTCATTGATCACCGCCCGGCAGGCGGTCGAACAAGGTCGCGAAGTGTTCGCCATTCCCGGCTCTATTCACAACCCGCTGGCCAAGGGTTGTCATTCCCTGATTCGCCAGGGCGCGAAGCTGGTGGAAACCGCTGCCGACATTTTGGAAGAACTGGGATCACTGGCGGCGGTGAGCGCTGAGACTTCCACGCTCCCGGTGGAGGCTTCCCCGGCGGCGAATCCACTGGATGATGATTATCGGCAATTGCTGGCGGCGATCGGCGATGAACCGGCCGGCGTGGATTCGCTGGTGGAACGTTGCGGATTGACGGCGGAAGTGGTTTCCTCCATGCTGTTGATTCTGGAACTGGAAGGGTATGTGGCGGCTGTACCGGGCGGCTTGTACTGCCGCCTGAAACCCTGAAATCCGGTTCAGCGGCACCCCGCTGCCCTCGCCAAACGGCGAGGGCTTTGTACTTTAAACGCTGAGTTCCCGCATGAAAGAAAACGTACTGGATGTCTTGATGTATTTATTTCAGAACGCTATGGAAGAGGATGTGGATGTCGATCCTGACCGCGAATCAGTCCAGATGGAATTGCTAGCCGCCGGCTTTCCATCGCGGGAAATCGACCAGGCTTTTGTCTGGCTGGATAGCCTGGTTGATCGCCCATCGCTCCCGCTGCCGGTCAATCCCCGCTCCTATCGTATCTATGTCGCGGCGGAACTGGCCCGACTGGATGTCGAATGCCGGGGTTTTCTATTGCTGCTGGAACAGAGCGGCATTCTCGACCCGGAAACCCGCGAAGGGGTGATCGACCGGGTCATGGCGCTGGAAACCGACGAAATCGATTTGCACCAGTTGAAGTGGATCATCCTCATGGTGCTGTTCAATCAGCCCGGCCAGGAGGAGGCCTACGCCTGGATGGAAAATTTGGTCTTCGACGCCGTCCCCGGCTATCTTCATTAGTCATCGGATTCCTGCGCTACTACGCTACGGGTTGCAGCGAACAGCGCTGCTATCCCGGCCGGATTGTGTTACCGGCAATCCTTCGTTGCTGCTAATCCCGTTGAAGGTCATGAGCAAAAATCTGGTCATTGTGGAATCGCCGGCCAAGGCGAAGACCATCAAAAAATATCTGGGCAAGGATTTCGAGGTGCTGGCCTCGTATGGCCATGTCCGCGATTTGGTGCCCAAGGAAGGCGCGGTCGATCCCGATCACGACTTCGCTATGAAATATCAGCTCATCGACAAGAACGAGCGCCATGTCGAGGCAATCGCCAGAGCGGTGGCCAAGGCTGAAACACTGTATCTGGCGACCGACCCGGATCGGGAAGGCGAAGCGATTTCCTGGCACCTGGCCGAGATTCTCCGGCAACGCGATCTCTTGCGCGACAAGCCGGTACGGCGCGTCGTATTTCACGAAGTGACCCAGCGGGCGATTGTCGATGCTGTGGCCCATCCGCGCGATCTGTCGCTGGACCTGGTTAACGCCCAGCAGGCGCGGCGGGCGCTGGATTACTTGGTCGGATTCAATCTGTCGCCGCTGTTATGGAAAAAGATTCGTCCGGGCCTGTCTGCGGGCCGGGTGCAGTCGCCGGCACTGCGGATGATCGTCGAGCGTGAGGAAGAGATTGAACGTTTCCAGGCGCAGGAATACTGGACGCTGGAAGCGGACGCGGCCAAAGCCGGCCAACCGCTGCTGGCCCGACTGACGGAATATGGCGGGGAGAAGCTGACGCAATTCAGCATCGTCCAGGGCGAACAGGCCCACGCCATGGAGCAGAATTTGTTAGCCGCCGCCCACGCGCAACTTGCTGAATCTGGCATTGCCGCCAACGAAACGGCCATTGGCCGATTGCGGGTCGCCAAGGTTGAGCGCAAGCAGCGCAAGCGCAATCCCGCTGCGCCGTTCACCACTTCAACCCTGCAACAGGAAGCCTCGCGCAAGCTCGGCTTTTCCACCCAGCGCACCATGCGGGTCGCCCAACAATTGTACGAGGGCATCGATATTGGCGGCGGCGCGGTCGGTTTGATCACCTATATGCGCACCGATTCGGTCAATCTGGCGCAGGAGGCGCTCAACGAGATTCGGGCGCTGATCGCCCAGCGCTACGGTGCGAATAACCTGCCAACCAGCCCACGTCTTTTCAAAACCAAAGCCAAGAACGCGCAGGAAGCGCATGAAGCGATTCGGCCCACCGTGGTAACCGTTACGCCGGAATCCATCCGCGCTCATCTCAATGCCGATCAATATGCGTTGTACGAACTGATCTGGAAGCGCACGGTCGCCTGCCAGATGATCCCGGCCACGCTGGACACCGTCGCGGTCGATCTAACCTGCGGCGTGAGCAACCTCTTTCGCGCCACCGGCTCGACCATTGCCGATCCGGGTTTCATGGCGGTCTATCAGGAAGATGTCGATGACCCGCATGAAGAAGAGAGCCGGACCCTGCCACCGTTGAGGCAGGGTGAGTGGGTGGAGTTGTTGGCGCTGCGCCCGGAGCAGCATTTCACCGAACCGCCGCCGCGCTATTCCGAGGCCAGCCTGGTCAAGACGCTTGAAGAACACGGTATTGGCCGGCCTTCGACGTATGCGACGATCATCTCCACCCTGCTGGCCCGCGAATATGCGGTGCTGGACAACCGCCGGTTTAAACCCACTGACATTGGCCGAATTGTCAACCGCTTCCTGACCCAGCATTTCAACCCGTATGTGGACTATGAGTTCACCGCCCGGCTGGAGGATGAGTTGGACGCGGTGGCGCGGGGCGAAGAGGACTGGCTGCCATTGATGCGCGGGTTCTGGGATCCCTTTAAGCAGCGGGTGGATGAGAAAACTGAAAACGTCTCACGGCAGGAAGTCGTGCAAAGCCGGGAGTTGGGAACCGATCCCAAGACCAGCAAGCCAGTGTCGGTGCGGATGGGTCGGTTCGGCGCGTTCGCCCAGATCGGCGTTAAAGAGGATGCCGACAAGCCGCGTTTCGCCAGTCTGCGGCCCGACCAGCGCCTGGACACGATCACTCTGGACGAAGCCCTGGCTTTGTTCCAGTTGCCGCGCGATCTGGGCGCGACGGCGGAAGGCGAACCGATTCAAGCCAACATCGGCCGGTTCGGACCTTATGTGCGCTACGGCAAGAGTTATGTCTCGCTGAAAAACGCCGATCCCTACACAGTCAGTCGCGAACAGGCTTTGGCATTGATCGCTGCTCATCAGGAGGTGCTGGCGAATCGAATCCTGCGGACGTTCCCGGATTCCCCTCTCCAGATTCTCAATGGCCGCTTTGGTCCATATATCACCGACGGCAAGAAGAACGTCCGGGTACCCAAGGGCCGGGAGCCAGAGAGTTTGCGCCTGGACGAGTGCGAAACCCTGGTTCGGGAAGCGCCGGAGAAGAAGAAGCGCGTGGTCCGCCGCCGCACCGCTGCGCCGGTGAAAGCCAAAGCCAAACGGGCCAGCAACGGTTAGTCGCCTGCTGGAATGCCAGGCACATGGACCAATTACGGCTGCATGCCGTAGCCCGCACGATTCACGCCGGCGGCATCGTCGCCTATCCCACAGAAGCCGTTTATGGGCTAGGTTGTGATCCGTGCAATGAGCAAGCGGTACGGCGGTTGCTGGCGCTCAAACGCCGGCCGATGTACAAGGGTCTGATTCTGATCGCCGCCGACTTCGCCCAGCTTGAACCTTTTTTGCAACCCCTTGCTCCTGCCGATCAAGCCCGACTCGTCGCGACCTGGCCGGGTCCATACACTTGGTTAATTCCAGCCCGGACCGCCACGCCACGCTGGTTGCGGGGTCGGCATGACACCCTGGCGGTGCGGGTCACTGCTCATCCGCTCGCGGCGGCACTGTGCCAGGCTTGCGGTCATGCACTGGTTTCGACGAGCGCCAATTTCAGCGGTCGTCCGCCGGCGCGCACTGCGCTGGCGGTGCGCCGGCAACTGGGCCGGACTATTGATGCACTGCTAATCGGCCCTACGGGCGGCGCGGCGAAGCCGACGGAAATTCGGGATTTGCGCAGTGGCCAACGGGTACGCGGGGCTTGATGTAGAGCCGGCTTCCAGCCCGTGCCCGTTTAAGCCGGCTCTACTCTGGCTACAAATGCTTGGCCTGCTCACGCAGGATGAACTTTTGCATCTTGCCGGTCGAGGTCTTCGGCAGGGGGCCGAATACTACCGTCTTCGGCACCTTGAACCGCGCCAACTGACTACGGCAGAACTCGATGATCTCCTCCTCGGTGACATGCTCCATGCCGGCTTTGACGGTGACGAACGCACAGGGCGTTTCACCCCATTTCTCATCGGGCCGCGCCACCACCGCCACTTCCAGCACCGCTGGATGCCGGTACAGCACATCTTCAACCTCAATTGTGGAGATGTTCTCGCCGCCGGAGATAATGATGTCTTTGGAGCGATCCTTGATATCGATATAGCCGTCCTCATGCCAGACCGCCAAATCGCCGCTGTGGAACCAGCCGCCCTGGAACGCCTCATCGGTCGCGGCGGGGTTCTTCAAATAACCCTTCATGACGTTGTTGCCGCGCATAAAGATTTCGCCGATGGTTTCGCCGTCCTTCGCCACCGGTTCGAGGGTCTGGGGATCGGCCACCATCAACGCCTCCAGCATCGGATAGCGCACGCCCTGACGGGATTTCAGCGCCGCCCGTTCCGGCAGGCTCAACTCATCCCATTCGCTGTGCCAGGCGCACACCACCGCTGGCCCATAACTCTCGGTCAGGCCGTAAGTGTGGGTGACATCGAAATTCATTCGCTGCATCCCTTCGATCACCGCCGCCGGCGGCGCGGCACCCGCCGTCATCACTTTCACCGGGTGATCGATGCCGGCCTTCATCTCATCCGGGGCGTTCTTGAGCAGGTTCAACACGATCGGCGCACCGCAGAAGTGGTTGACCTTTTCCCGCTTGATCAGATCGAACACCAGGTCAGCGCGCACCTGCCGCAGGCAGACGTTCACGCCGACCGTAGCGGCGATGGTCCACGGGAAGCACCAGCCGTTGCAGTGGAACATGGGCAGGGTCCACAAATACACCGGATGCAGGCCCATGTTCCACACCATGGCGTTGCTGACCGCGTTCAGATACGCGCCACGATGATGATAGACCACGCCCTTGGGATTGCCGGTGGTGCCGGAGGTGTAGTTCAGGGTAATGGCCTGCCATTCGCTGGCCGGGTTCTGCCAGGCAAATTCCGGGTCGCCCTCAGCCAGCAATGTTTCATAATCCAGCGTTCCCAGCTTCTCGCCACCGACAAACTGCGGATCATCCACATCGACCACCATGGGCCGCTTGGCCACCGGCATTAGCCGCAGCGCCTTGCTGATGGTCTCGGAGAACTCGCGGTCAGTGAACAGGATTTTCGCTTCGCCGTGTTCGAGCATGAACGCAATCGTTTCGGCGTCGAGTCGAATATTCAGCGTATTCAGCGTCGCACCGGACATCGGGACGCCAAAATGCACCTCAAACATTTCCGGGATGTTGGGCAGCATCGCCGCCACCGTATCACCGATGCCGATGCCACGCTTTTGCAGCGCCGAACCTAGTTGCCGACAGCGGGCGTAGATCTGCGCCCAGTCGCGGCGGATATCGCCATGCACCACGGCAGTGTAGTGGGGATAAACCGCAGCGGCGCGTTCGATGAAGGTTAATGGAGTCAGCGGTACGTAATTGGCCGGGTTCTGATCCAGGCTGATTTCATAGATGTTGTGGGCGCTGGCGCTCATAGGGAGTTCCTCCAGAAGTGGTTTGGTTATTGTGGTGTCCAGGGAAGGCCCGTTAACAGCCTTTCCACGTCGGTTTGCGCTTGGCGATGAAAGCGTCGATCCCTTCGCGGGCGTCTTCGCTGTCCATATTGCAAGCCATGGCCTGACTGGCGCAGGCATAGGCTTCTTCCAGCGGCAACCCCAGTTGTCGATAGTACAGTTCCTTACCCATACGGATCGCCAACGGGGACTTGTTGCAGATGGCGTCGGCCAGTCGCCAGATCTCAGCGTCCAGTTGATCCAGCGGCGTGACCCGGTTGATCAGACCTTGGCGCTGAGCCGTCGAAGCATCGATGAATTCACCGGTCAACAGCAGTTCCAGAGCCTGCTTGCGGCCCAGGTTGCGGCTCAACGCCACGCCGGGGGTGCCGCAGAACAGGCCGACATTGATGCCGGAGACAGCGAAACGGGCATTATCAGCAGCGACGGCCAGATCACAGGCAGCGACCAATTGGCAACCGGCGGCGGTGGCGATGCCCTGTACCCGGGCGATAACCGGTTGCGGCAAACGGTTGATGGTCAACATGACCTGTCCGCACTGGGCGAACAGCGCCTGATGAAACGCCCGGTCGGTATTGGCGCGCATTTCCTTGAGGTCGTGGCCCGCACAGAACGCCGGACCACTCCCGGCAATGACCACGACCCGAACCGTCGCATCAGCAGCCACAGCGTCCAGCGCCGCCTGCAAGGCGCTCAACATGGCTTGGGACAGGGCGTTATATTGCTTGGGGCGATTGAGGGTCAGCGTAGCGACGCCCGCTTCGTCCTGGCGCAGAACGAGAACGTCTTCAGCATAGGTGGATGCAGTCATGGTTTGAATTCTCCAGGATGGACAAGGTTGCGATTAATTGTATCGAACTCCTCCGGCGCTGATTGGGATGTTTTATACTCCCGTGCTCTTCTCCTGAGTGTGTCGACTACTGTGAGTCAACTAATTTGAGTCATTGTGATACGGCCATCATCTATATTTTGGACCCGGACGCCGCGTTGCGCGACGCGCTGCGCAGGTTAGTGGAGTCGGTCGGCTTATCCACTTGGGCCTCTGCTGAGGTGGAAGCGTTCCTGATCGCCTATCAGCCAGAGCGTCCGGCCTGTATGCTGCTCGATCTCCGGATTCCAGGGTCTACCAAATCCAGTATCCAGGAAGATTTGCGCGCTCAAGGTGTCGATTTGCCGGTTATCGTGATGACCTATCGCAGCGATGTGGCGACGGCAGTCGCCGCCATGAAGCAGGGAGCAATGGATTTTTTGGAAAAACCGGTGAACGAGCAGTTGCTGTTGGACTGTGTCCATCATGCCGTGGCCGAGGATCGGGTCCGGCGGCGCACTCGGGCATGGCGGCAGGCGTTGCTGGGTCGGTTCTCGACCTTGACCCCGCGCGAGCAAGATATTTTGCAGCGGGTCGCCGAGGGCTTGTCCAACCGGGAGATTGCGGATCGACTGGCATTGAGCCACAAGACCGTAGAAGTTCACCGGGCCAAGGTCATGCAGAAGATGGGCGCCCGTACCCTGTCACAACTGATCCGAATGGCAATGGCCTTGGGCATTCTCAAGCTTTATGACGGAGACGAGTGAGAGGTTTTATCAACATGTGCCTGGTTCTAATGGCCTATCGTTGTCATCCTGGATACGAGCTGCTCGTCGCCGCCAATCGTGATGAATTCCATGACCGACCCACGGCGCCGTTGGCGTTCTGGGAGGATGCGCCAGATCTGTTAGCAGGGCGTGATCTTCAGGAAGGCGGCACTTGGATGGGGATCACTCGCACCGGGCGTTTCGCGGCCATCACTAATTACCGCGATCCCTGCCGGGTGAAATCGGATGCGCCTTCGCGAGGCCACCTGGTCAGCGGTTATCTGCAAGGGGAGCAGTCGGCCGGCGATGCGCTGGAGCGGTTGCGGGCGACCGCTGATCGCTATAACAGCTTCAATCTGTTGCTGGGCGATGAAACCGGCCTGTATTACTACTCCAATCGCGCCGACGAACCCCGGGCGCTGCCGCCGGGATTCTATGGTCTCAGCAATCACTTGCTGGATACGCCCTGGCCGAAACTAAAACGAGGTCTGGCAATGCTGCACCGTTTGCTGGAACGACGGCGCGACCCGGCCCCGGATGATCTGTTGCAAATACTGACAGATCGCACCTTGGCTCCGGATGCGGAACTGCCACAAACCGGCGTGCCACTGGAGTGGGAACGGTGGCTGTCAGCGATCTTTATCGACGCGCCGGGCTATGGCACTCGCTCATCGACAGCGTTGCTGGTGGATAGCGGCGGCAACGCCTGTATGGCTGAAACGACCTGGTCTGACGCCAGCCGCCGTGAGTTTCAGTTGAACTGGCCGGCCCGGTCAACGTGAGCAGTTCCGCTTGTTTGAGTCAAGCCGGATCGGCTATTCTTGGCCTTGTCCGCTTTCCTGGCCCCGGTAGCTCAGTTGGATAGAGCGCACCCCTCCTAAGGGTGAGGTCACAGGTTCAATTCCTGTTCGGGGCACCACCCACCAAGCAGCTCGGTCATAACCTTCAACGCGCCCGGATTCGGCCACCGGGGTCAAAACGCCAGGGTGCTTCGATCCGCAACAAATCGATTTCCTGGCGCAATTCGGGCGGAAACGGCGAATAAGGTGCAGCCAATTCCACAATCCGCTGGGCCGCTCGGTCAAGTTCCTCATTACCTGAAGAACGAATCACTCGCACCGCCTGCAAACGACCATCGGCGTGGATCGCTACCTCCAGCGATGGCCCGGCGCTCGTATTCAACCGCCGGGCAACGTCCGGAAAATTCATTTCCCCCACCCGTATGATCTTGCGCTCCCAGCCAGCGGCGTAGAACCCTGCTGCTGAGCGGGTATCAGTCCTGCTGACTCGCTGGACACGCACGCCAACCGATTCCTTACGCTGTTGCTCGGTTTCCAGGCTGGCGATCTGGTCGAGCAGGGCGGTGCTGTCCAACGGGCCGCGCGCCGGTGCGACCCGGGCGGAGCTACGACTTCGTTCGGCATTTTGCGAACGGCGGGCAACTGGCGCCGCTGCTGGTTTGATCGGCGCCGCCGGTTTCGGCAACGACAGGTCATCCGTGCGTGGCTGGGGCCTCGACATCGGCTTGGACATCGACGGAGTCGCCGGCTTTGGTATGGATTTAACCGCCGGGGGGGATTTTGGGGCCGGTTTGGCAATTGGCGTCGGCTGTGGTTTCGGCGTTGGCGTGACGACCGGCTTAGGCTGTGGTTTCGGTGTTGGGGCGGCGACCGGCTTAGGTCGTGGTTTCGGCGCCGCTTCCACAACAGTCGTTTCCGGCAAGGCTGGCTTGGGCGGCGCAGGCGGAAGCCATTCCATCAACACCGGTTCTGCCGGCGGCGCCATCAGTGCGGGTTCCAACCTCGCCAGTCGCATCTCGAACGACGGCAGCGTGGCCTGCGGGAATGATCGCCGCCAGTCCGCCGAGACGCCGAACAACAGCGCGGCGTGCAAGCCGAACGCCAGCAACAACGCCAACGCCAGCCGACCTTGATCGGGAGCGTGGCGAAACGCCCTCATACCGGCCTGACGCCAGTCAGCGTTGTAACTGCCGTTCAATGGCTGCCATCAAGTCATCGCCGATATTCAACCCAAACTGCGCATCCAATTCCCGGGCGCAGGTCGGGCTGGTGACGTTGATCTCGGTCAAATAATCACCGATTACATCCAGTCCGACAAACAGCAATCCCATCTCCCGCAGCGTCGGCGCTACCTGCTCGCAAATCCAGCGATCGCGTGCGTTCAGCGGAATGCCTTCGCCGCGCCCGCCCGCCGCCAGATTGGCTCGCGTCTCCCCCGCCTGCGGAATTCGCGCCAACGCATAGGGAATCGGCTCGCCATCAATCAGCAAAATGCGCTTGTCGCCGGCCACGATCTCCGGAATGTAGCGCTGCGCCATGGTCAACCGCCGGCCATGCCCGGTCAGCGTCTCCAGAATCACGTTCAGATTGGGATCATCTTCCCGCAGCCGGAACACCGACGCCCCACCCATGCCATCCAGCGGCTTGACCACCATATCGGTCTGTTCACCCAGGAATGCTTTGAGTCGCGCCGGTTCCCGACTCACCAGGGTCGGGGGACCACACTGGGGAAAATGCAGTGCGAACAGCTTTTCATTGGCGTCGCGC
Organism: Pseudomonadota bacterium; assembly: GCA_022709365.1. GTDB lineage: Bacteria > Pseudomonadota > Gammaproteobacteria > Competibacterales > Competibacteraceae > UBA2383. The sequence goes on along the minus strand of JAKLIY010000029.1, from coordinate 24,927 downwards.
AGGCTGCGGGGTTTATTCACCACCAGGACGCCGCTTTGCTCGGCCAATTCCAGCAAATAGGTGGTATAGATGTACTCCATATCGAAGGGCGGATCCTTGCGCATCAGGATGACATCCAGTTCCGCCAGGGACAGCTCCTGTTCGCCGTGGAACGCAAACCAGCCACTCTTATCGTCTCGAACGCTCAACTTTCGGGAGCGCCCGAACGCCTTGCTGCCACGAGCGTAAAGGTCGGCCTGTTCAAAATAATGCAGCGCCCAGCCGCGCGCTTGTGCGGCCAGCAGCATGGCGAACGTGGTGTCCTTCTTGATAGTGATCGTGGCGATGGGATCCATCACTACGCCGATTTTGAGCGTCATGGTCATCTGTCCGTCAGGTTGCGCGAGTCTGAACCTATCAACGACTTGAATGTTTGTACCGCCTCTGCATACAAAGATTCCCGGTTCTGTCGTGGCGTTGTGATGAGTAGTATGCTAAATATCATGCTAAAAAAACCAATCTTCCGTCGCAGCCCAGCGCGGTGCTGATAAAATCGGCCAGCGAGAGCATCAAATCCCCTCCGGATTTGGTACGAAGCGACAGATTCTGAATCCCGTCTCCAGAGGACAGTGATTGTGGCAGATGCGGCAATACCCCCCTCCCAAGCGTCTCCGCCGTCGCATCCCTTCGATGTGTTGCTGCGGCTCGACCAGCGCAGCCGCGAACGGACACCGGTCAAGGAAACTGGTGCGCAGCTTTCGGAGATTCGCGGCAGGCTGGCGTTACGCCTCGCCGGTTGGAACCTGCTATTCTCCATGGATGATGTGGCCGAGATCATCCCGGTGCCGCGCATTATTACCCGAGTGCCTGGGGTCAAGCGCTGGCTGCTGGGTATCGCTAATCTGCGCGGCAAGGTGATCTCGGTTTCGGATTTGCGGGATTTTCTGATCGACCGGCCCACCACGCGACTGCCCGGCAGCCAGATCGTCGTGTTGCGCTCCGGTGAATGGGACTACGGCCTGCTGGTGGATGAAATCATTGGTATGAGACACTTCGGACCACAACATCGATTGCCCTCACTGGACGAGCTGGAGGCGAACCTGCGCCCCTATGTGATTGAGGCGTTTCTAAACGAAAACCTGCACTGGTTGGCGTTCAATGCTGGCAAGTTATTGACAGATAGTCGATTTTTGAATGCCGCTAACTAAGCAACAACGGTGAGAACCGGTTCCTTTCGGAGTTTCTGTCGGACGCACGGGTAGGGCCATGGAATTTTGTGTGATGAGAAATAACAATGCGTAACTCGCGAAATCATTCAGCGTTAAAAAGCTTTTCTGTCACTTATCTGAGTCTACTCAGCGCTCTAGTGTTGTTTATCGTGCTGATGGGCGTCATTTTCATCCTGCTGGCGCAACAGAACGAACGGAGCGAAGCCCAGTTCAATCTGACCAGCGAACAGCGCTTGCTGTCGCGCGCTGCAGTGACGGAAGCTCTCGAAGCGGCGCGCGGCAAGGAAAGCGCCTTTGCCCGGCTCAAGAACACCCGCGACCGCTTCGAGCAGATTTTGAAAGATCAGCGTAACGGCGTTGCCGCCCTGCCGCCGACGGCACCCGCAATCTTGCCAGCCCTGGATGAACTGGACAACCTCTGGAAGCCGGTTCGGGGCGAAATCGATATCATTCTAGCTGGGCGTGAACCGGTGGTGTCGACCAACAACTTCGTGCCACTGCTGGAAGACTCGCTGACGCGGATAAACGGACTGTCTGATGATATCGCCAAGAGCCTGTCCAACAACCGAGGCGATGCCCGGCAGGTGTACCTGGCTACCAAGCAACTGCAATTGGGTGAGCAAATCGTCAGCGATCTCAAGCGGATGTTGACCGAGGGCGGCCTGAGCGCCGCAGTGGCGGCCGACCGGTTTAGCCGCAGCGTCAACCTGTTTGGCCGGGTGCTCAAAGGGATGCGGGAGGGCGATACCCGCGTAACCCTCCCCGATAGCGCCAGCAAGCTGACCGATCTCGCCGACCTGTTCAAATCCCTGGAGGCCGAAACCGCCCGTATCGTCGAGAAAGCGCCTGAACTGGTCAAGGTGCAAAACGCTGCGCAGGGTGTCGCTGACAAGGGCGATGCCCTGCTGGAAGCAGCCACCCGACTGCTGGAGGCCTATACGACGCAAAGCCGCCAGGTTCATCTGCTTGGCGTCCCGCTCAGCTATCCGATCGCTTATTTTCTCGGGATCATCGCCCTATTTCTGCTGCTCACGCTGCTGTATGTGCAGAACCGCGAAAGCCGCCGGCAGTTGGTCGATGCCGAACAACGCAAGCAGGAAACTGAAGAGCAGAACCGCCGCAACCAGGACGCGATCCTGCGATTGCTGGATGAACTGGGCAACTTGGCTGAGGGCGATTTGACCGTTCAAGCCAGCGTCACCGAGGACATCACTGGTGCCATCGCTGACTCGGTCAATTACGCCATCGAGGCCCTGCGCGACCTGGTGTCGACCATCAATAGTACCTCCGGGCTGGTCGCTGCCGCGGTGCAGGAAACCAGCGCTATCGCCGACCGGTTGGCCAAATCCAGCGAGATTCAGGCCCGGCAGATCGAAAACGCCAGCGCCACGGTCATGCAAATGGCGCAGTCCATGGACGAGGTGTCCTCCAAAACTGCGGCTTCCGCCGAGGTGGCGGAAAAATCCGTGGGCATCGCTCACGAGGGCGGCGACCGGGTGCGGCGCACCATCCACGGCATGAACGCCATCCGCGAGCATATTCAGGACACCTCCAAACGCATCAAGCGGCTGGGTGAATCCTCACAGGAAATCGGCGACATCGTGGCGCTCATCAACGACATTGCTGACCAGACCAACATCCTGGCGCTCAACGCCGCCATTCAAGCCTCGGCGGCTGGCGAGGCCGGGCGCGGCTTTGCAGTGGTCGCCGACGAAGTGCAGCGGTTGGCGGAGCGCTCCAGCAACGCCACCAAGCGTATCGAAACTCTGGTGAAGACGATTCAGGCCGACACGAACGAAGCGGTCATCTCCATGGAAAAAAGCACCGGCGAAGTGGTCGGCGGCGCTGGGCTGGCGGAAAAGGCCGGCGAAGCGCTAGAAGAGATCGAAAAAGTGTCCGCCAGACTGGCTGAACTGATCGACGAGATTTCCAAATCCGCCGGCCAGGTGTCCGAAATGGCCTCGCGGGTGTCGAGCGCCATGATCTCCATCAACGAAATCACCGGCCAAACCGCCGAGAGCAGCGTGGCCACCGCCTCGGCCATTGGCAAGCTGAATCAGTTGGCGCAGGAACTGCGTCAGTCGGTAGCGGGCTTTCGGCTGCCTGATTGAGCATGCTGACGTGACTGGATTTCACCAGTGCATTTCAGGTAACAACGGACTGGACGGTTTTTTCGCGGGGAGGAGATAGCGTGATCACATCGCGTCGCATCACCGATAACCCATTGGGCTTTCTCAAGGATGATTTACTGCTGGCCTTGCGACGGATCCAAATCAATCTGGATGCCTGCGATGAAGAGCCGGCGGATTCAGCGGCGCTGGAAGCGATGGTCGATGCCATCGATCAGGTTCGCAACCCGCTGGCCGTCCTGGAACATCGGGATGCAGTGGCCCTGCTGGACGAGATGCGCGCCACCGTCCTGGAAGGCATGCGCAACGTGCTCCTGGATACTGCATTGCTGCAGCAGGCTGCCCAACAGCTAACGGTCTATCTGGAAACCTACCTGTCCCCAGGCAACCGGCAGGCAAGTCCCGGCTTGCTGATGGAAACCACCACGGCCTTGCGTCAGGCGCGCCAGAGCGACGCCGCCGAGCCAGACCGGATGGAGTCCTCTACCGGTTTGCGTGACCTGCGCCATCTCTTGGAACGGCTTCAGCGCACCGTCGCTGAGAAAGTGGAGAAAGCCGCTGAAGAAGCAGTTTCCTGGGAAGCCCTGCAGGAGGATTTGCCCATCCTCCGCCAGTTGATTGCTGAACGGGGTTGGAACCGCGCTACCCAGATTCTCGAACGTCTGAGCCGGATCGTTAGCGCACTCGCCACCGGCGGCGCAGAGCATTACGGGGTGCTGGTCAGCGGCGTTTGCGCCGAAGTCCTGGCGGGTTTGAGCTATTCGCTGGAATCACTGGGCAATGGCGTCCCGGCAGCGACGACGGTGTTGAGCAGCGCCGAAGCGCAGTTGGCGCAACTGGATACCCTACTCGGGTTGCCTGCTGAACTGGGAGCTACCCCGAAACCTCCGCTACGCGCGCCGCCAACCACGGAGCTGACGAGCAACCTGATCCTTCCCGATTTGCCGGAGTTTGATGCGCCGGGCGCTGCGTCATCGCAATTCTTGCCAACTCCGATGAAGTCCGTACCGACAGCGGATATCGAATTTCCGGACTTTGCATTGACGCCGCTCGATTCATCTATCGCGGAGACGCCGGTGGTCGTCAGGGATATGTCGCAACAGGCTTCGCTCGAAGAATCTATTAATAAGACGCCAACGGTAATCGCCGGCGAAGCACCGGATTGGGTCTTGCCTCGGCCTGAAGACCCTTCGGAAACAGTCGGAACGAGTACGGAAGGCTTGATCAACCTGATTGGGCTGGATAATACCGATCCAGAATTCGTCGAGGTTTTCCTCGAGGAAGCACGCGGCGAATTGGCGGCCATTCGGGAGCAGTTGGCCCTTTGGCGGAGCGATTTGACTGATCGCCAGGCGTTGATCGCCATCCGTCGGGCGTTCCACACCCTCAAGGGTAGTGGGCGCATGGTCAGCGCTATGGCGATCGGCGATTTTGCCTGGGAATTCGAAAGCCTGTTGAATCAGGTGCTGGAGGGCAGTCTACCCGCCCACCTGGAGATCATCGATGTCACCACCGCTGCCGTCGAGACTCTGTCGCCACTGGTGGGTGCGGCGCCGCTGCGCGGGAACGAACTGGAGACCTTGGCAGCTCTGGCCGCGCAGGCGCGGGCGTTGCCACAAAGCCTGCTGGCCGCGCCAGAATCTGCATCGGTTGCTACGCCAGAACGGCGTGAACCGGCGGTCGAAGCGGAGTCCGAGACGATGCTGTCTACCCGGATCATCGCGCCAGACATGGATGCAGAGTTCGTCGAGGTCTTTCTCGAAGAAGCGCACGGCGAACTGGCGGTTATTCGCGAGCAGTTGGTGGTCTGGCGGGCAAATTTCGAGGATCGCCAGGCGCTGACTATCCTGCGCCGGGCGTTTCATACTCTCAAAGGCAGCGGGCGTGTGGTCGGGGCGACAGCGATCGGCGATTTCGCCTGGTGTTTCGAAAATCTTCTGAATCAGATAGTTAACGGTACTGTGACGGCATCGCCGGCAATGGCCGATCTGCTCGACGAAGCGACTGCTGTGCTGGATGCGCTGCTCAGTAAAGAGGCGCTGGCCGATGAGGCATTCAAACAACTGCCGGGCCTGACCGCCCGTGCTGAGGCGCTGTCACAGGCAGTGCCGGCCGCTACGCCTCCGTTGGTCGAAGCGCTTGAAGCGGAAGCATCGATCAAATCCGTTGCTATCGAGGTGCCGCCGCCTGAAGCGCTTCCTGTTGAAGGCGTTACGCCGGTCAAGACAGCGATTCCAGAGCCGGTCATGGCCCTGGCGATCGATGTGGAACTGGCGCAGGTTTTCCAATACGAAGCTGCCGAGATTCTTGATGCCAGCGACGCTATCCTGCAACGATTGGGCGCTGAGCCGGGCCACACTGGATTGCTGAACGACTTGCGCCGGGGTATGCATACCCTGAAAGGCAGTTCGCGGATGGCCGGCATCATGACGGTCGGCGATCTGGCCCACGCTGCTGAATCGGTGCTGGATGCGCTGGGTAAGGGGTTGGGTCAGGCAACGCCGGTGGTGCTCGATACCCTGCAGCATGCTTTGGACCGTTTGAATCAGATGCTGGCGGAAGCTGCCAGTGGCGTGAATCCGGCGGCTGCAACCGAGCTGATTCATGATCTGCACCGGTTAGCTGATACGGTGACCACCGGCGAGCAGCCAGACGCTCGGCCGGTCGGCGTTCTGGAACCGGCGGCAGCGGTCGTGGAGCCGGTTTCGTTCCGGGCCATGACCGAACTCGATCAGGAACTGGTGCAGGTCTTTCAGATCGAGGCCGGCGAGATTCTCGACTCCAGCGATACCATCTTGCAGCAATTGCGCGGCCAACCGGATAGCGTCGAGTTGCTGAATGATCTGCGCCGCGAAATGCACACTCTCAAGGGCAGTTCGCGGATGGCCGGTTTCATGACCGTCGGCGATGTCGCCCACGCTGCCGAAGCGGTGCTGGACGCTCTGGGCAAGGGCGTCTTGAAAATGTCCGCGTTGGTATTGGACCAAGTGCAGAGCGCCATGGATGGTCTGCATCAGATGTTGGCCGGGATTCTAAGCGGCGTACAACCCGTGACCCGCCCCGAGTTGATCAACGCATTGCATGACGTGCTGAGTAGCCAATCCGCAGAACGGCTCAAGCCAGCGGCACCTGCGCCCGTCGCGTTGACCGCGCCCATGGCGATTCTTGCGGCGCGTCGTCCCGCCGAACCGCCCGCTGCCGCGCCGACGGACGCTATCCGCGTCAGTGCCGCGTTGTTGAATACCTTGGTCAACCAGATGGGCGAGAGTAGCATCTTCCGCGCCCGTATCGATCAGGGCATCAGTGCGATGGGTAACAACCTCAATGACCTGGAGCAAACCATCACCCGCTTGCGTCGCCAGGTCACCCATCTGGCCACTCAGGCTGAGGCGCGCATTCAATCCCGTCAGGATCAAGGCACGAAAGCGCATCAACAGGAATTTGATCCGCTGGAACTGGATCGCTTCACCGAATTGCAACAAGTCAGCCGGTCATTGATGGAAATCGCCGACGACTTGGGCAATGTCGGCAATACGCTGGGCGAGCACGCCCGGGAGATCACCACGCTGCTTGATCAGCAGGGCAAGGTGAACAAGGAAATCCAGCAAGGGCTGATGCGCACTGGCATGGTGCGCTTCGGCAGCGTCATTCCCCGACTGCGCCGGGTTGTGCGGCAGGCATCCCAGGATTTGGGCAAGCGTGCTGAACTGCTGGTCGGCGGTGAGGAAGCGGAGGTCGACCGCACAGTGTTGGAGAGCATGTTGGCGCCGCTGGAGCACATGCTACGCAATTCCCTGGCGCATGGTATCGAAGCGCCGGAGCAACGTCGGACGGCGGGCAAGCCCGAAATTGGTACGATCGCGCTCAGTCTGCGCCGGGAAGGCGCGGAATTGGTGCTGGAATTGAACGATGACGGCGCAGGCCTCAATTTCGCGGCGATCCGTACTAAGGGGGAAGAAAAAGGCTTGTTATTGCCGGGACAGCCGGCGACCCCGGAGGAACTGATTGCTTTGCTGCTGCGCCCCGGATTTTCCACTGCCGTTACCGTCACCCAAGTCTCCGGGCGCGGCGTCGGCATGGACGTAGTCAATGAAGCCATCCGTGCCATGCGCGGCGCATTATTAATCCAGACCGACCCTGGCCAAGGCACCCGTTTCATTATCCGTTTGCCCTTCTCGCTGGCGGTCACGCAGGCGCTGTTGGTGCAGGCTGGCGAGGGCGTGTTCGCTATTCCCCTGCTGAGCATCGAAGTGGTGACCCGGCTCAAGGAGAGCGAGTTCCAGGCCTATCTGACCGGCGAGCCGGTGCAGCATCCATACAGCGATCGCCATTATCCAGTGCATAATCTCGGTATTCTGGTCAGCAGCGAGCACGTCCTGCCCTTTGAGGAAGTCAAGGATCGCCGCCCGCCGACACTGTTGTTCCGCAGTGCGGAAGCCAGCGCCGCCCTGCAAGTTGAAGCGGTGATGGGCAACCAGGAAATTATCGTCAAGCCGATCAGCCCTCAGTTTAACGGCGTGCCGGGTATTTCCGGGGCGACGGTGCTGGGCGACGGTCGGGTGGTGGTGGTTTTGGAACTGGCGGCGTTGGTACGTAACATCGGTTCCCAGCGCCAGAAGCAGATGGAAAGCCGCGCCCTGCGGGCGGCGCGTCAGGAGGCCCGCCAAGAGAAATTCACCATTATGGTCATCGACGACTCGATTACCATGCGCAAGGTGACAGCGCGCATTCTGGAGCGCCATAACATTCATGCGATCACCGCCAAGGACGGTCTGGACGCCGTGGCCATGCTGCAAACTCAGGTGCCTGATCTGGCGATTTTGGACATCGAAATGCCGCGCATGGATGGCTTTGAAGTAGTTGCCCATGTCCGTAATCAGAGTAATCTTCGGCATTTGCCGATCATCATGGTCACTTCGCGCAGCGGTGAAAAGCACCGCGAGCGGGCCATGAGTCTCGGGGTCAATGACTACCTGACCAAGCCCTATCAGGAAGATCAGTTGATGGAATCGATTCGCAACATCCTCGGCGAACGCGCCCTGGATTTGATGACCTGATACCCGCAAATGGATAATCTCCGTTGTCTCCTCATCACCGTCCAGGGTGGACAAGTGATCCTGCCCAATAGCCTCGTCGTCGAGGTTTTGCCCTTCGCCACGCCCTTGCGCATCGAATCGGCTCCCAACTGGGTGGTCGGGGCCATGCTGTGGCATAACCTGACGACTCCCTTGATCAGCCTGGGACGGTGGATTTTTAGCGTGGCGCCGGATGCCGATCTCAATTCCCGGGTGATCATTGTCAACACCCTGGGCGCTGATTCCCGGTTGCCACATTTCGGCATCCTGGGCACCGCCGCGCCGCGCCCGCTGAACCTGCAACGCCAAGATATCGATCAGGATCGGGAAATCGCCGAGGCTGAGCAACAACGGCCGGGCGTCCTGAGCTGGGCGCGCTATCAGGATCAGTCAGTGCTGATTCCCGATATGGACGCGATTGAGGCGGTACTACAACCGCTGGTGCGGCGGGCCTGACCGGTGCGGAGTCGACGTCTGACGTTTCCATGCGGTTAAGCAAGATCAAGCTGGCGGGGTTCAAGTCATTCGTGGACCCTACGGTGCTGCATTTGCCCGGTAACCTGGTCGGCGTGGTGGGTCCTAACGGTTGCGGCAAATCCAATATCATCGACGCTGTGCGCTGGGTGATGGGCGAAAGCTCGGCCCGCAGCCTGCGCGGCGAGACGATGAGCGATGTGATTTTCAACGGTTCCGCCAGCCGCAAACCGGTCGGCCAAGCATCCATCGAACTGGTGTTTGACAACAGCGCCGGCCGTCTGGGCGGTCCCTGGGCCAGTTATGCCGAAATCGCGATCCGGCGGCTGGTCGGTCGTGATGGCCAGTCCAGCTATTTTCTGAATGGCAGCCGTTGTCGTCGCCGCGACATTGCCGACATTTTCCTGGGCACCGGACTGGGGCCGCGCAGCTACGCCATTATTGAACAGGGCATGATTTCGCGGGTGGTCGAGGCCCGACCGGAGGATTTGCGACTGTTTCTGGAAGAAGCAGCAGGCATCTCCAAATACAAGGAGCGTCGCCGCGAGACTGAGACCCGTATTCGTCATGCCCGGGAAAATCTCGACCGGCTCAATGATGTGCGCGAGGAATTAAACCGGCAGCTTCAACACTTGCAACGCCAGGCTAAGGCTGCCGAACAGTACCGCGATTATCGTGCCGAAGAACGCCGGTTGCGGGCGGAATTATTGACCTTGCGCTGGCGCACCCTGCACGATGAAATGCAAGATCACGAGCAAGCGGTGCGCCAGCAGGAAACGGCCCTGGAGGCGCTGTTCGCTGAACAGCGCCGGCTGGAGACGCTAATGGAAACTGGCCGGGCGCGACGGGCGGATTACAACGAGGCGTTCAATGCCGCCCAAGGGCGTTATTACCAGGCGGGCGCTGAAATCAGCCGGCTGGAACAGTACCTGCAGCATCAGCGGGAATTGCAACGTCGGCGCGACGAGGACTGGCGACAGACGTTGCTAGCGCTGGAACAGGTCGAGACGCAATGGGCGCTGGACCGGGAACAACGGGATGAATTAGCCGTGGCTCTGGCGGAGGCTGAGCCGGAACGAGCGCGATGGCTGACCGACGAGACGGAAGCTGACGCGGCATTGTCGGCGACTGAAGCCGCTTTGCGGGAAGGTCAGGGTGATTGGGAGGATTTCAACCGGCGTCACGGCGAAATCCAGCGGCAGATCGAAGTGGAGCGCACCCGGATCGAACATCTGGACCGGCAATTGTTGCAGGGTGAACGCCGGCTGGAACGGCTGCGCTTTGAACAGGAGCAGTTGGCCAGTGCAGACCTGGAAGAACAACTGGTCGAACTGCGGGAAATGGAACAGTCAATTGCTGAGGTGTTGCGCGGCGCTCAGGAGCAACTGGCGCAAACCGAGGTTGAGCTAAATGCCACCCGGGAAGTCCGTCAGCAGGTGGATCAACAACTGCGGGCTACGCAGGAACGGTTGCAGACCGAACGGGGCCGACTGACCTCGTTGAATACGCTCCAAGAGGCGGCGCTGGGCCGGCATAAGGGTGGTGTGAACGATTGGTTGCATACCCAAGGGTTGGCTGATACGCCTCGCCTGGCAGAGCAACTGAATGTGGAATCCGGCTGGGAGGCAGCAGTGGAGGCGACGCTGGCCGGCTGGCTGGACGCGATCTGCGTTTCCGACCTCGATGAACCGGCATCTGCTGCGCACACCGCACTGTCCCACGGTCGGCTGACGCTGTTCGAACCACCGTTATCTCCCCCTCCCCCCAGCCCCCTCCCACGAGGGGAGGGGGGGCCGGACCACACTCCCTCTCCTCTCGTAGAGAAAGGGGAATCCGACTATACTCCCTCCCCCCTCGTGGGGGAGGGTCGGGGAGGGGGAGCGTTAGCCGCGCGAATTCAAGCACCATGGCCGCTGATGGGCCTAGTGGACGGAGTGCAAACCGCCGCTAATCTCACCGAGGCCTTGGCGAACCGCCCGGGCTTGCGGGAGGGCGAAACCCTGGTCACGCCGGAAGGCATCTGGTGCGGTCGCCATTGGCTGCGGTTGCGGCGTGGCGCTGAGGAGAATGGCGTACTGGCCCGTGAGCGGGAAATTCGCCAACTGGAAGTGGCGCTGGACGGGGATGCGCTGGAGGTTGAACGACAAACCGTGCAACTTAGCCAACTGCGCGATCAGCAACGCGAACTGGAACAGCAGCGCCGCGACGGGCAACAGGCGGTTAATCAGGGCCATCGTGATCAGGCCGGTGCTCAGGCGGCGGTCAATACGGCGCAGGCCCGCTGGGAACAGGCCCGCGCCCGCACCGAGGCGCTGGTCGGGGAACAGGCCGAACTGGATGATCAATGCGAACAGGATCGGGAACAGGTGCAACTGGCCCGATTGCGGCTGGAAGAAGCGTTGCTGACTCTGGAGGGTCTGCGCACAGAGCAGACGGAACTGAGCGCCCGCCGGGAGCGGTTGCAGGTGGAACACCGGCAATGTCGCGCCCGCATCGAAACAGCCCGGCAAGCGGCAACCCGGCAAGCGGCGACGTTGGAAGGGCTGCGGGTGCAGGTCGCTTCTGCTGACCGGGCGCTGGAACGTTTGGACCTTCAGCAACGCCAGTTACAGGAACGGCGTGACCGATTGGCTATGGAACGAACCGCGGACAGCGATGAACTCCTGGCGGCGGCGGGAGATGAATTAGCGGACTGGCTGGAAACCCGACTGGCGGTTGAGGCAGAACTGGGTGAAGCCCGCCGGCGATTGGAGGCTCAGGATGCCGAACTGGCTGCGGGCGAACAGGGCCGCGGCCGCTGCGAGCGGCAGGCTGAGGCCCAGCGCCGACAGATCGAGGAGCAGCGGTTAGCGCTGGGTGAGGCGCGCGTCAAGCAGCAAAACCTGCGTGAACAGTTACAAGAGTGGGAGACTACCCCGGAAACGGTGTCGCCGACACTGCCGGCAACCGCGATTGAAAGCGATTGGCTAGCGCGGCTGGAACAGGTGGAGCGGCGCATCCAGCGGTTGGGGGCGATTAACTTGGCGGCGATAGAAGAGTTCGCCCAAGCCTCGGAGCGCCAACAATATCTCGATGCCCAGAATGCCGATTTGCTGGAAGCGCTGACTACGCTGGAAGACGCGATCCGCAAGATCGATCGCGAAACCCGCGCCCGGTTTCGCGAGACGTTCGAGCTGGTCAACGCCGGTTTGCAGGAATTATTTCCTCGCCTGTTCGGTGGCGGTGAAGCTCATCTGGAATTGACCGGCGAAGATGTGCTGGATGCCGGGATCGCCATCATGGCCAAGCCGCCCGGCAAGCGCATCGGTTCGATCAGCCTCATGTCCGGCGGGGAAAAGGCGCTCACTGCGGTCGCCCTGGTGTTCGCCATTTTCCAGCTCAATCCAGCGCCCTTCTGCCTGCTGGATGAGGTGGACGCCCCCCTGGATGAGGCCAATGTCCGGCGCTTCGGGTCGCTGGTCCAGGATATGGCGGCGCGGGTGCAGTTCATTTTCATCACGCATAATAAGGCGACGATGGAAATCGCCCAGCATTTGGCGGGCGTCACCATGCAGGAACCAGGTGTGTCTCGGCTAGTCGCAGTCGATGTCGCGGAAGCCGTGCGCTTGGCCGGGGTCGGTTAGGCGGATGGGCAACAGGATTTCAGTATCAGCCGCCACCCTCCTACAATAGGCTTGAAACAGGCAAACAACCGGGCTTTCGACTCATGGAAATGTTGGACAAAACACAATTGCAATGGCTATTGACGGGCATCGGAGCGGTCGTCGTGGCCCTGATCTATCTGTGGGGCATGCGCAGCCGCATTAAGGAAGGCATCCGCAAACGTCGACGCCGGCCCACCGAGGGCAACGAACCCGTGCTGGGTAGCGCAACAGAACCTATGTCGGAGGACTTGCTGGTAGATGCCCATGACTTTGGCGAACTGGGACGCATCACTCCAGACCATCATCTGGCGGGCAAGGTGCTGGTCGATGTCGAAATCCGGCCGATTTTGCGCCAGGAAAGTCCACCGATCGCCGAGGCGAATGCCCAACCTTCGCCGATGGTTGTGGAGCTGACCCGCGAGTTGCGTCGGGAACCGGCCATCCCGGCACCGCCAAAGATGACTGTCGCCTTAACCGTGATCGCGCCGCGCGGGCAGTCCTTCAAAGGCGCCGCCATTCAGGTGGCGGCCCATGAATTGGGCTTCCAGCTCAGCGCCCTGGGCTTATTCGATTACGGCCCGGAAGACGATAGCGATCCGATTTTCAGCATGGCGCATTTACGTAAACCGGGTTCGTTCGATCTAAAGATGCTCGATGATCTGGCGACGCCGGGGCTGCTACTGTTCATGAATCTGCCCGGTCCGCTGGAGGAGATGCAAGCGCTGGAACGGTTGGTGGTGGCGGTGGATCAACTGGCGCAGAAACTGGGGGGAATGATCTGTGACGAACGCCGTAATCGTTTGACCAATCAGGGACTCATGCATCTGCGCAGCGAGGTTGCTGAATTCCAGCGGCAGCGGCGGATTTGGGCTCAGTCATCCGGGTGATGCATCAGGAAAACACGGCGATGGCTTCTAACCCTTTATGGACTCGCGCTGCTCAACTGCGAGAGCAGTTGCATAAACATAACTTCCTTTATTATGTCCTGGATCAGCCGGAAATCCCCGATGCCGAGTACGACCGGCTGTTCCAGGAGTTGCGGGATCTCGAAGCCGCGCATCCGGAGCTGGTCACGCCCGATTCACCGACGCATCGCGTGGGCGGTCAACCCCTGGAGGCGTTTGCGCCGGTACGGCATACCGTTCCGATGCTATCGATCCACACCGAGACCAGTGCCGGTGGCGCGGCGGCCTTTGACGCCCAGGTGCGGCGCAGACTCGATCTGGGCAAGGATGCGCCGCCCATTGAATATATCTGTGAACTCAAATTCGACGGTTTGGCCGTCAATTTGCGTTACGAAAACGGCATCCTCACGCAAGCAGCCACGCGCGGCGATGGGGAAATTGGCGAGGAGGTGACGCAGAACGTCCGCACCATTAAAACGGTGCCGTTGCGGCTGCAAGGCGCTGCCCCCGAAGTCCTGGAGGTGCGCGGCGAGGTTTACATCAGTCGCCCCGACTTTGAACGCTATAACGCCCAGCAACGAGCCGCCGGGCGGCCGACGCTGGTCAACCCGCGCAATGGCGCAGCCGGCAGCCTCCGGCAACTCGATCCGACACTGACGGCGCAGCGGCCATTGTCCTTTTTTGCCTACGGTCTGGGCGAAACGCGGGGCTGGACAGCACCGGCCACGCATAGCGCAGTTCTCGACGTGCTGGCGGCTTGGGGCTTGCCGGTGAGCAGCGAGCGCACGGTGACGCAGGGCGCCGAGGGTTTGCTCGCATTTCACCGGGTGATTGCCGAAAAGCGCGATGCCTTGCCCTTCGATATCGATGGCGTGGTGTACAAGGTCAACCGTCTGGACTGGCAGCAGCGGCTTTGGCGACAGCAACAGCGACAAAATCTCCTCGCTCGCGAGCCACACTGGGCCATCGCGCATAAATTTCCGGCTCAGGAAGAACTGACGGTGGTCGAGGCCATTGAGGTTCAGGTCGGGCGCACGGGAGCGCTGACCCCGGTGGCGCGGCTCAAGCCGGTGTTCGTGGGCGGCGTAACCGTGACCAACGCTACCCTGCATAATGCCGATGAAGTGGCGCGCAAGGATGTGCGGGTGGGCGATACCGTGATCGTGCGTCGGGCTGGCGATGTGATTCCCGAAGTGGTTGGAGTGGTGTTGAAGCGCCGCCCGCCGGATGCCCAGCCGTTTGTGATGCCGGAAACCTGCCCGGTCTGCGGGTCGCACATCGCCCGCCCGCAAGGAGAAGCCGTTGCGCGTTGCCTCGGTGGACTGTGCTGTCGCGCCCAGTGTAAGGAGGCGATTCTGCATTTTGCCTCGCGCCGGGCGATGGACATTGAAGGGCTGGGCGACAAACTGGTGGAACAGTTGGTGGATCGGGATCTGGTGCGCAGTCCGGCCGATCTATACGCCCTCAGTGCGGGGACGCTGGCCAGTCTGGAGCGAATGGCCGCCAAATCGGCCACTAATCTGATAGAGGCGCTGGAACGCAGCAAGACTACGACTCTGGCGCGCTTTCTCTACGCATTGGGCATTCGTGAAGTCGGCGTCGCGACGGCCAGCGCGCTGGCCACCCATTTCAGTGCACTGGAGGCGCTGATGGCGGCTGATGAGGAGCAGTTGCAGCAGGCGCCGGAGATTGGTCCGGTGGTGGCCGCCGCGATCCGGGCGTTTTTCCAGGAACCGCATAACCAGCAAGTGATCACCCGCTTGCAGGCTGCCGGCGTATGCTGGCCTGACCCGGTCAGGCCGGCGGACTCTCAGCAACTCGCGGGATTGACCTTCGTGTTGACGGGGACGCTGGAATCCCTGACTCGCGATGAAGCGGCTGATCGATTGCGGGCGCTGGGCGCCAAGGTCTCAAGCATGGTCTCGCAGAAAACCCATTATCTGGTGGTGGGCCGCGATGCCGGTTCCAAACTGGACAAGGCGCGGAAAATGGGCGTGGCGGTGTTGAATGAAGCGGAGTTGCGGGTGTTTCTGGGATGGCAATAAATGAAAACTCCATGGGATTGGAGCGATGAGAATAGCGAGTAGCGCATCAACAGCGCTATCTCGCTATCTTGCTATTTCTTACTTCTTCTCTTCCTTGGCCGCTTCCGGGGCAGTCGGCTTGGCCGCGCTGACCTGAATTTCCGTCACCTCAATCTTGGCGCCGGACTTCAGCTTTTCCAGATAGTCGTTGACCAGCTTGCTTTGCAGCATTTGCTGAATTTGTGGCTTCAGTTCATCCAGCGACGGCGGAGTGGCATCGCGAGTATCCTCCAGCAGGATGACATGCCAACCGAACGGCGTTTGCACTGGCTCTTCGCTGAATTTGCCTTTCTCCATCTTGGCGACCGCCTGCGCAAAGGGCGGGACCATCATGCTGGGCGTGAACCAGCCCAGATCGCCACCGTTGGCGGCGGAACTGTCGCTGGATTTGGCCTTGGCCAGTTCGGCGAATTTACTGCCGTCTTTCTTCAGTTCAGCAACGATTTCCTTGGCCTTGTCCTCAGAATCAACCAGGATATGAGCGGCTTTGTATTCCTTGCCTTTCATCGCCGCGACGGCGGTTTCGTATTCTTTCTTGATGGCGTCTTCGCTGGGTGCGCTCTCGCTCAGCATCCGCCGCACGACGGTGCTGGCCAGCAGACTACGCTCAACCATGGCCAACTGCTGCTTGATCTCCGGATCGTCTGTCAGCTTTTGCTTCTTGGCTTCCTGCACCAGCAATTCTTCCATGACCAATTGGTCAACCAGCGCCTTGCTGGCTTCCGGCGTATCCGTCTTGACCCGGCCACTCATTCTCTGAGCGTACTGATTGAAAGTCGCCTTGGGAATCGGTGTTCCATTGACCACTGCGACCGGATCAGGAACAGTGAACGCGGGTTGCGAGGCGGCAACAGGCTTGACCGGGATCGCAGTGGGGGCAGCAGGAGCAGCTTCCGGCTTCTTGTCTTCAGCGGCTAGCACCGCAGTCGACAGCAATAGGGCGGAAGAGAGGGCCAGCAGGGGGAAAATCCGTGAGTTCAATGTATTCATCTCGTTGTTTCCAGGGGTAGGCCAGTGGCCAGAAAGGTTAGGCTTCATCGGGGGTTTTTGCCTTGCTGATACTCAAGGCGTGAATGTCCCGGTGCATCAGATCGGCCAGCGCTGCGTAGATCAGGCGATGGCGCTGAATCAGGGTTTTGCCGGCAAAGGCGGCGGAAACGATACGGACCGTGAAATGACCACCGTCCCTGGCCCCGGCGTGACCCGCATGGGCGGCGCTGTCGTCAATGATGTCCAGCGAAACAGGAGCCAGCACAGTTCGCAACCGTTCCTCAATCAGGGCGACTCGGTCGCTCATGCCGGCAACACCTTGCGGAACGGGTACACTTCGACCGTGGTGTAGACACCAGCGGCTACATAGGGATCGGCATTCGCCCAGGCGCGGGCGTCTTCGAGCGAGGGGAATTCGGCGACGACCAGGCTGCCCTGGAAGCCGGCTGGGCCGGGATCGGGACTGTCAATAGTCGGCAGGGGTCCAGCCAGGATCAGGCGTCCCTCGGCAAACAAGGCGTTCAGGCGTTCCAAATGGGTGGGGCGGACGGCCAGTCGCCGCTCCAGACTATTCGGTGTATCACGGCCCAGGATAGCGTACAACATGGTTCAGGATTTCTCCGGCGGAGTGTCGTCGAGTTTGAGATGGCGGCTCATATAGGCCGCCTGCGCCAGCACGAACGCCAAGGTCAGGCCCAGCATCCCGAACAGCTTGAAGTTAACCCAGGTGTTCTCGTCGAAATTGAAAGCGACGTACAGATTAGCCACGCCCATGGTAAAAAAGAAGATCGTCCAGGCAAATGTCAGCTTGACCCAGACCGGCGCGGGAAGTTCCAATTGCCCCCCCATCATCCGTTCCAGCAAGGTTTTCTGACCGATGAAGAGACTACCCAGAAACGCCACGGCGAACAACCAGTTAACGACCGTCGGTTTCCACTTGACGAACATCGGATCTTTGAGCAGCAAAGTCGCGCCGCCCAGCACCAGCACCAGTCCGGCGGTAAACAGCGGCAACTTCTCGATCCGGCGTTGCCGCAGCCAGATCCAGCCGGTTTGCGCCAGGGTGACGACAATGAGCACCCCGGTAGCGACATAGATGTCGGCCATCTTGTAGGCAATGAAGAACAACAGGATGGGCAGGAAGTCAAACAGCAGTTTCATACCGGTTGCGGATTTCCATGGCGGGCTGGAAGGAGCCATCCAGCAAAAGAAAAGCGGCCTTGCGGTCGCTGCCTTGACCGGAGCTTGCCGGACTGGCAAGTTGCTCCGCCGAGTTGAATTTACCCTAATCTTGAGAATATTAAGGCCATGAGCCGTTTTTTACAAATTCATCCCGCCAACCCGCAGCCGCGCCTGATCGCGCAGGCGGTTGAGCGACTGCGTGAAGGCGATGTGATCGTCTATCCGACGGATTCCAGCTATGCGCTGGGTTGCCAGTTAGGCGATAAGGCGGCGGCGGAGCGGATTCGCCACATTCGCCAGACCGATCGCCATCACAATTTCACTCTGGTTTGCCGCGATCTTTCGGAAATTGCGACCTACGCCAAGGTGGATAATCAGCGTTACCGGCTGCTCAAAGCCGCCACGCCGGGACCGTTCACCTTCATTTTGCAGGCGACGCACGAGGTGCCGCGCCGCTTGCAACATCTCCGCCGCAAGACGATTGGCATCCGGGTGCCGGACAATATTATCGTGCGCGCCCTGCTCGCGGAGTTGGGCGAACCGCTGATGAGTTGTACGCTGATTCTGCCTGGGGATGAATGGCCGTTGTCGGATGTGGAAGAGATCGAGGAACGGTTGCATCATGATGTGGATTTGATCATCGACGGTGGCCCTGGTCAGCACGAGCCAACTACGGTGATCGATCTGACCGACGACGCGCCACAACTGCTCCGCCAGGGGCTGGGCGATGCCGAGCCGTTTCTCTAACTCTTCGCTCAAGGCGCCGCGTATAATCGCCCGATGCAAGAACTCAACACGATTCAACTTCTCATCGTGCTGGCGCCGCCGCTACTGCTGGCGATCACCCTGCACGAGGTCGCCCATGGCTGGGTGGCGCTGCGCTGCGGTGACGCGACCGCTAAGTCTCAAGGCCGCCTCAGCCTCAATCCGCTGCGGCACATCGACCCCGTGGGCACCGTACTGGTGCCGGCGTTGCTGGCGATCTTCGGCGGGTTCATCTTTGGCTGGGCTAAACCCGTGCCGGTCAATTACCATCGCCTGCGCCAGCCGAAACGCGACATGGCATTCGTGGCGCTGGCCGGGCCGGGCGCTAACTTCATCATGGCGCTGGGCTGGGGACTGGTCATGGTCATCGGCTATCACCTGCAAGCAAGGATGGCGTGGCTGGGTGAGCCGTTGCTGTTGATGGGCGGGGCCGGTATCAACGTCAACGTCATGCTGGGCGTCCTCAACCTCGCGCCGATTCCGCCACTGGACGGTTCGCGCGTGCTGGCGGGCGTACTGCCGGATCGCGCCGGTGAAGTCATGGCGCAGATGGAACCTTATGGCCTGATCATCCTGGTGGCGCTGATGGCATTGGGGCTGTTCAATGTGTTGATGCCGATTGTCAATAGCATCCGGCATTTCATCATGACCCTGTTTTTCTTCTGATTCCGTTATCGAACCGATTGTTGTCATCCATGGAAATTACCCTGACTGGCATTACTACTACTGGCACTCCGCATCTAGGCAACTATGTTGGCGCGATTTTGCCCGCCATCGAAGCCAGCCGCCGTAAGGACGTGCAATCTTTTTATTTCCTGGCGGATTATCACGCGCTGGTCAAATGTCAGGACCCGGCGCTGGTGCATCGTTCCCGGCTGGAAGTCGCGGCGACCTGGCTGGCGCTGGGGCTGGATGTTGAGAACGTTATTTTCTACGCGCAGACCGATATCCCGGAAATTCTGGAATTAACCTGGATGATCACTTGCGTCACCGCCAAGGGGTTGATGAATCGCGCCCATGCCTATAAGGCGGCGGTGGCTGAGAATCTGGCCGATCCCGACAAGGACCCGGACAAGGGCGTGACGATGGGCCTGTTTTGCTATCCGGTACTGATGGCGGCGGATATTCTGATGTTCAAGGCGAACAAGGTGCCGGTCGGCAAGGATCAGATTCAGCATCTGGAAATGGCCCGCGACATCGCAGCTCGTTTCAACCATTTATACGGCGAACATTTCGTGCTGCCCGAAGCGGTGGTGGATGAAAAAGCGTCGGTGCTGGTGGGGCTGGATGGGCGCAAGATGAGCAAGAGCTACGGCAATACGATTCCGTTGTTCGAGCCGGAAAAAGCGCTGCGCAAGCTGATTATGCGGATTAAGACCAACTCGCTGCCGCCGGAAGCGCCCAAGGATCCCGAAACCTGCATCCTGTTTCAGATTTATCAGGCGTTTGCTACGGTTGAAGAAACCGCCGCTTTGCGGATTCGTTACGCCCAAGGCATCGCCTGGGGTGAGATGAAGCAGATGTTATTTGAATATCTGAACGTCCGGTTGAGCGAACCCCGCCAGCACTATCACGAGCTGTTAAAAGCGCCGGATCATATCGAAAAAATCCTCAAACGGGGTGCGGTTCAGGCGCGTGAATACAGCACACCGTTTTTGCAGGAATTGCGGCAGGCGGTAGGCATTCGGCCGTTGGGAGCAGCGTAGTAGTGCAGCAATCTGCGCCTTGCGGATCAGCGTCGATCCTGTGCTAATAGACACCCTCAATGAGGCTCCCCCTCTCGCCAAGGTTGGCGGCCAGCCCTGGACCGAGATTCCCCAGGACCTCTACATTCCGCCCGACGCCCTGGAAGTGTTCCTGGAAGCGTTTGAGGGGCCACTGGATTTACTGCTCTATCTCATTCGGCGGCAGAATCTCAACATTCTCGATATTCCCATTGCCGAAGTGACCCGGCAATACATGAACTATCTGGCGTTGATGCAGGACATGCGGCTGGAGCTGGCGGCGGAATATTTGTTGATGGCGGCCTGGCTGGCGGAAATCAAATCACGACTCCTGTTGCCACGCCCGGCGCAGGCCGAGGCTGAGGAGCTGGACCCACGCGCCGAACTGGTGCGCCGACTCCAGGAATACGAGCGGTTTCAGCAAGCGGCGCAGCGTCTGGATGCTTTGCCACGCTTGGAACGGGACGTATTCGCCGCCAGCGCCGCGCCCGTAGAGCGGCAGATTCAGCGCGAGCCGCCGCCGGTTAATCTGGCCGATCTGCTGAACGCTCTGCGCGACGTCATGACCCGTGCTGAACTGTTCGGTCACCATCAGATTCAACAAGAAGCCCTGTCGGTACGCGAACGGATGAGCCAGGTTCTGGAACAACTGGACGCCCAGCATTTTACGTCCTTCACCGCGCTATTCCGACCCGAGGAAGGACGAAGAGGCATCGTGGTGACGTTTATGGCCGTGCTGGAATTGTTGCGTGAGGCGCTGCTGGAACTGGTGCAGGTCGAACCGTTTGCGCCGATTCATCTGCGGCGACGGATTTGAGCGACAACATGCCGGAGTTGAAAATCATCCTAGAAGCGGTGTTATTAGCGGCGGGTGAACCGCTGTCGCTGGATCGTCTGTTGGACATCTTCCCGGAAACCGAGCGCCCCGAACGGGAGGTGCTGCGTAGCACCTTGGTCAAACTGGCGGCGGATTATGCGGGACGCGGCATGGAACTGGCCGAAGTCGCCAGCGGTTTCCGCCTGCAAGTCCCCGGCACTTTCGCGCCCTGGGTCTCGCGCCTCTGGGAAGAACGGGCCGCCCATTACTCGCGGGCGTTGCTGGAAACGCTGGCGTTGATTGCCTACCGCCAGCCGATCACCCGGGGCGAAATCGAGGAAGTGCGCGGGGTCAGCCTCAGCAGTAGTATCATGAAAACTTTGCAGGAACGCGACTGGATCAAGGTGATCGGTCATCGCGAAGTCCCTGGCCGCCCGGCGCTCTACGCCACCACCCGCGATTTCCTAGATTATTTTGGTCTGAAAAGCCTGAGCGAACTGCCGCCACTGACTACGCCGCGTGATCTGGACGTCATCAGCGCTGAGCTGGAACGCCGCGCCTCCGTCACTCCTGATTCCCCACCGCTCCCGGAGCCTTTCCATGTCTGAACGTTTACAAAAATTCCTGGCCCGCGTCGGCCAAGGCTCCCGACGCCAGATCGAAGACTGGATTCGCCAGGGTCGGATTACCATTAACGGCGTTCCCGCCCAGTTAGGCGTTTCGGTGAACGGCGCAGAGCGAATTGAAATCGACGGCAAGCCGGTACAGGTTCGCGCCTTCGGGCAAAAGCGGCGGGTACTGGCCTACTACAAGCCGGTCGGTGAAGTGACCAGCCGCAGTGATCCCGAAGGCCGACCAACGATTTTCGAGAAGCTGCCGATTTTGCGCGATAGCCGCTGGATTGCGGTCGGTCGGCTCGATCTCAATACCCAGGGCCTGTTGCTGCTGACCAATGACGGTGAACTGGCCAACCGGTTGATGCACCCATCTTCGCAGATTGAACGTGAATATGCGGTGCGCATTCTGGGCGACATTCCGCTGGCGACCTTGCAGCAATTGCAGGAAGGCGTGCCGCTGGAGGATGGCGTCGCCCGCTTTGACAGCATCCGCGAAGCAGGCGGCGAAGGGGCCAATCACTGGTATCACGTCATTTTACGGGAAGGCCGTCATCGCGAAGTGCGCCGGTTGTGGGAGTCGCAGGGTGTGGCGGTCAGCCGGCTGGTCCGGGTGCGCTATGGACCGATAGCGTTGCGGCGAGGGCTACATGTGGGACACTGGGATGAATTAACCGAAGCGCAGATCGATGAATTGCGGAAGGCGGTCGGTATTGCGCCCGAACCTCGGCCTGAACCAGTGCCGCGTCCAGATTCCCGAACCAAGAAGCCGGTCCGTCCCAACTCACCGCGCCGCGCTACACCGCCTCGCCCTCATCACTCCTCCGACCACCGATGAACTCAAAGGTCAGCCAGCAACGCCTGGCCGACCGAGGAGAGGGCAATCAGCCGGCAAGCGCGGCCTTCGCCAGCATAGCTCAAGGCAATTTCCACATCCGCCGCCGGTAATTCCCCTTGACCCCGTTCCGGCCATTCGATCAGTAGCGCCGCCTGACCGTCGAGCTGATCGCGCAGGCCGAGAAAATCCAGTTCCTCTGGATCGGCCAGTCGGTACAAATCCCAGTGAAACAGCCGCCAGTCGCCGATTTGATAAGGTTCCACCAGCGTGTAGGTCGGACTTTTCACCGTGCCGCGATGACCGAGCGCGTGGAGCAGACCGCGCACCAGCGTGGTCTTGCCCGCGCCGAGATCGCCGCTCAAATAGAGAATATTGCCGGGTCTCAGCCTGACCGCCAACCGGGCACCGAGCGCTTCAGTGGCGGGTGCGGAATCGAGATTGTATTTCAGCATGGTTCAAGGATTGACCGCTTGACGCAAGAAGGAGAGGAGATCGGTCGCGAGCAACCCGCGTTCACCGCCCGCCAGCGCTGCCTGGTCGCCGGCCAGCCCGTGCAGGTAAACGCCCGCTTTAGCCGCAGCGAACAGGGGCAGACCCTGGGCGACGAGGGCGGCGATCACTCCGGTCAGCACATCGCCCATGCCGCCGCTGGCCATGCCCGGATTGCCCGCAGTACAAAGCGCGACCTGCCCCTCTTCCCGGCTGGCGATCAGCGAACCCGCGCCCTTGAGTACGGCGACGCCACCATAGCGCAACGCTAAATCTTCAACAGAGGCGAAACGATCCGCTTCGACTTCAACAGGCGTCATTTTCAGCAACCGGGCGGCTTCGCCGGGGTGCGGCGTCAGAATCCAGTTTTCGCGGAAGGCCGGTTCAATGGCCAGCAAATTCAGACCGTCCGCATCGACGACCAGGGGTTTATCGCTGGCCAGGGCGGCGTGGAGCATGACCCGGCCCCAATCGCTGCGACCGAGTCCCGGCCCAATGGCAATCACCGTGGCCCGGTCCAGCAGCGGCGCGAGATCGTCGGGCTGTTCGATACCGTGGAACATCAGTTCCGGGCGCACTGCCGCTTGCAGGCCGGCATGAGCGGCGCGGGTGGCGATACTGATCAATCCCGCTCCGCAACGCGCCGCCGCTTCCCCCGCCATCCGCGCTGCGCCAGCCATGCCCAGTTCGCCGCCGATCACCAGTACATGGCCGAAATGGCCCTTATGGGCGCTGCGGGGCCGCCGGGGCAGCAGTGTCGGCAAATCGTCGCCGGCATAGCGCCAACTGGCCGGATGCAACGCCGGATAGATGTCCGGCGGCACACCGAGATCAGCGAAATTTATTTCGCCACAACAGGCCGGGCCTTGACCAGTAAATAGTCCCTGTTTAAGACCGATGAAGGTGATCGTTGCGGCGGCTTGAATGGCGACGCCGAGGATCGCGCCGGTATCTGCATGCAGGCCGGAGGGGATGTCGAGGGCGAAAATATCGGCGGGGTGGGTGTTCATCACCTCAATCGCTTCTCGCCAGGCACCGCTGACCGGACGCTCCAGACCGGTGCCGAGAATGGCGTCCACCAGCAGATCGACACCCTTCAACGTCACAGCATTGAAGGGTTGGATGGAGACTGCCGCAGCGCCGGCATCCCGCCAGGCGGTTTGCGCATCGCCGCGCAACGTTTCCGGATTGGCCAGGGTCAATACCTGAACTTCCAACCCGGCCTGACGGGCCAGTCGCGCCACAACATAACCATCGCCGCCGTTGTTGCCGCCGCCGCAAATCACAGCGATGCGACGTGCATTGGGCCAGCGCTGGCGCAGTCGCTGAAAAGCGGCTTCACCGGCCCGGTTCATCAACGTATAGCCGGGAATGCCGCGCTCCTGAATCGCGATGCGATCCAGTTCCCGCACCTGAGCGGCGCGGTACAATTCAAAAGGCAGTTCACGCATGGGAGACCTCCTGAGCGGCGATGATGAGGCGCACAATACGCCGGAATTTCTCTCATTCTAGTCGTATTCCAGCCGCACTATTGCCCGATCCGTCGAGCGCTGATCCGCTATTCAAGACCTGCTGTTCCATCAACTACGCGGGATAGATTGGCTTTGGCTTCATTGAGATTGATCGCGGGCATGGTCATGTCCTTCGAAGAGCCTGTTCAATGGCTCCAGTCTGCTAACGAGATTATTCCAGGTCAACCATGATTCGGGACAACGCGAATAAGGTCTGATATGACGACGCCCACGGACATTGCACAATTCATCGCCTTCTGGCGCGACAGTACGCTCAAGGAGCGCAGCGGTTCGCAAGGGCATTTCATCGCCTTGTGTCGGTTGCTTGGCATCCCGTCCCCGATCGAGGCCGATCCGCACGGTGACTGGTTTGCGTTCGAAAAGGGCGCGAAGAAGACCGGCGGCGGCGATGGGTGGGCCGATGTCTGGCGACGCCATTGCTTTGCCTGGGAATACAAGGGCAAGCACAAGGACTTGG
>JAKLIY010000028.1 GCA_022709365.1 Pseudomonadota bacterium | reverse complement strand
CAAGATTCGTGCACGTATAATTGACTGGCGTGCTAATCAAATATTGAACGTATTGCTGTTTGGTTATCATGTCGAGATTATACCAAAACAATCAACAACCTGGAACTCCAAGCGAAAGTCCTGACCCTGTTCCAGGGTCATCAGCGTCGCCAGATCTTCCTGATTTTCCAGCAGCAGGTTAAACCAGCGCCGCAGAATCACGGCCCGTGCCTGGGCGGTCAACGCCCGCCAGCCGGGCAGCGCCGCGTGCGCCGCTTCAATCGCCCGGCGGGTTTCCGCCGCGCCCAGATCGGGGACCTGACCCAGCGTCTCACCGGTGGCTGGATTAGCGATGATCGAAGCCCCGCCCTGATCGGCCTCGATCCAAGCGCCCGCGACCGGACACTGCTGCCGAAAAAGAGTGCTATCGCGCAGATTCATGAAATTCTCCCTGGATCCGTGAATGCTGACCACTGAACGTTAAACAAGATAGTCGGAACGCCCAGACCGCAATACAATACCGCGCTGAAACCTTTCTTCCAAAACCCATCACTCAAATTCCACTGAATCGAACCGTCGACGGAGCCTTGACGCCGTGAAACTCCGAATGCTGCTAAGTGTTGTCCTGCTGGCCGGTCTGTGCGCGGGTCCGGTGGCGAGCCTGAGCGCGCCGAGCGCGCCTGAAGCCGTCCCGGCGACTACGCCGCCCCCCAAGCGCTTTAATTTCGCTGATGTCCGCCGCCGCGCCGAGGTGCTGGCCAACCAGCCGTTCCAGACGCCCGGCGATAATCTGCCCGATTTCTTCAAGAGCCTGAATTACGATCGATATCGCGATATCCGGTTTCGGGCCGACCACAGCCTGTGGCGCGCCGAAGGGTTGCCCTTCGAAGTGCAATTCGCCCCGTTGGGATTCCTGTTTAAACAGCCGGTCGTTATCAACATCATCGCCGATGGTGAGAGCCAGGCGGTCGAATACGCCAACGACCTATTTGATTACGGCAAAAACCAGGCGCCGGACTCGCTTCCCAAAGACCTGGGGTTCGCCGGCTTCAAGGTGATGTATCCGCTGCATACCGACAGCTATTACGATGAGGTCGCGGTGTTCCTGGGCGCCAGCTACTTCCGTGCCGTCGGCCAAAATCAGAATTACGGTATTTCGGTGCGCGGCCTGGCGATTGATACCGGCCTGCCCAAGCCGGAGGAATTTCCGTATTTCCGCGAGTTCTGGCTGGAAAAACCCGGCAAGGACGCCACCGAGATGACGGCCTACGCCCTGCTCGACAGCCAGAGCGTGACCGGCGCCTATCGCTTCATCATCAAACCGGGCGTCAATACCCAGATTGAGGTCAAAGCCAATATTTTCGTCCGGGAAAAGGTGCAGAAATTCGGCGTCGCGCCGCTGACCAGCATGTTCTTCCACGGCGCGCTCAACGAGCGGTTCTTCGACGATTTCCGTCCACAGGTGCATGATTCCGACGGACTGCTGATGGCGGCGGGCAACGGCGAATGGATCTGGCGACCGCTGAACAACCCGACCCGCTTGCGGATCAGCGCCTTTCAGGACGATAACCCACGGGGTTTCGGACTGTTGCAGCGCGACCGCAATTTCGACAATTACCAGGATTTGGAAGCGCATTACCACATTCGGCCCGGCGTCTGGGTCGAACCACAGGGCGAATGGGGCAAAGGATCGGTGCAGTTGATCGAAATTCCCAGCGACGCCGAACGCTACGATAATATCGCCGCTTTCTGGACGCCGGAAAAGCCGGTCGAACCCGGCCAGCAACTGGAATTCAACTATCGGCTGTTCTTCTTCCTGGATATGCCGAATCTGTCACCGGGCGGACGCACCCTGGCCAGCCGGGTTGGTGCCGGTGGGGCTGGTGATTTGGATGCCTCGCGGCGGCGGTTTGTCATCGACTTCGGCGGCGAGGCGCTGGCCAAATTGGCCGAAGATGCGCCAGTGACCGCCGTGGTCACCGGTTCCAGCGGCCGGATCGAAAATGTCGTCGCGCACAAGAACGTGCATACCCAGGGTTGGCGAGTATCTTTCGAACTCCTGCCCAAAGGTGATGAACCGGCGGATCTGCGCTGTTTCCTCAAGCTCGGCGACGATGTACTGACCGAAACCTGGAACTATCAGTGGACCGTCGTCCGGTGAATACACTTCGGTCGTCGCTGGCAACGCCGTTCGGCCCGCCGTTGCTGGAGCGTCTCCAGGCCTATTGGATGGCGTTGGGGGTGAGCGATCCGAACCTAGCGCTGGCCCTCAGCGAACAAACGCTGCGGCGGTTACCCGATTTCCCGGAAGAGGGGGAAATCGCCGCACGGGCCATTATCGCTGCGGGCGAACTGCTGGATGATTGGCTGGCGGCGGCGCTCGGTCTACCCCGGCCCTCGCCGGCGTTGACTGCGGCGCGGGCGGCGCTGTTGAGTGGCATCGTGCCGGAGTGGCCCGCCGCGCTGTTTGCCCCACCTGGCGCAGCGGGCATCGCGCTGGAGCGGTTGCGCGCGGCGATTGCTGAACCCACCCCGGCGCCCAGTCCCGGCTCCATGCCGGCGCAACGCATTGAACCGCTCTGGAAACGATCATGACGCAACCTCCCTCCTCGATCATGGGGCATACGCTCCGGCGAGTGATCTTTTTTGTGCTGGTCACGCTGACTACGCTGATCGCCCTTGGCCTGCTGGTCAGTGTGTTTCAACCCGACGGCTTCAGTCCA
This sequence comes from Pseudomonadota bacterium, assembly GCA_022709365.1. GTDB lineage: Bacteria > Pseudomonadota > Gammaproteobacteria > Competibacterales > Competibacteraceae > UBA2383. The sequence goes on along the minus strand of JAKLIY010000028.1, from coordinate 54,999 downwards.
ATGGAGTTGCTGCTCCTCCTCCTGTATACGATCCTGTTTGCCTGGATTTGCATTTCGTTCTGGACCGCGTTCATGGGGTTCTGGGTCCTTTTATTTGGACGCGACCGCTGGGCGATTTCCCGCCAGTCGCCGGATACGTCCCCTGATCCCATGGCCGCGCCACCGCGCACGGCGATCCTGATGCCGATTTACAACGAAGATTCCGAGCGAGTGTTCGCCGGCCTGCGCGCCATTCACCGGTCGCTGGCCACCACGGGCCAACTGGACAGATTCGATTTCTTCATCCTCAGCGACACCCGTGACCCTGACGTCTGGGTGGAAGAAGAATTGCGCTGGCAGGATATGGTGCGGGCGCTGGACGGTAAGGGGCGCATTTTCTATCGCAACCGCCCGGAGAATACCAGCCGCAAGAGCGGCAATCTGGAGGATTTCTGCACCCGCTGGGGCGGGCGGTATCGCTACATGATCGTGCTGGACGCCGACAGCATCATGCAGGGTGAAACGCTGGTCGAGATGGTGCGGTTGATGGAACTCCATCCGCGTGTCGCGCTCATTCAGACTCCGCCGGTGCCGGTCAACCGTGAATCCCTGTTCGCCCGCATTCTGCAATTCGCCAGCAGCCTTTATGGGCGGATGTTCACTGCCGGGTTAAATTACTGGCAACTGGGCGAGAGTAATTACTGGGGCCACAACGCCATCATCCGCATCCAGCCCTTTCTCGACTATTGCGGTCTGCCGAAACTGCCAGGGCGCGAGCCGTTCGGCGGCGAGATTCTCAGTCATGACTTTGTTGAAGCGGCGTTGCTGCGCCGGGCGGGCTGGGAAGTCTGGCTGGCCTACGATCTGGTGGGCAGCTACGAGGAAATTCCACCCACGCTGATTGACTACGCCAAGCGGGATCGTCGTTGGTGTCAGGGCAATCTCCAGCATCTGCGACTGGCCTTTTCCAAGGGACTCAACGCGCTGAGTCGGTTGCATTTTCTGATGGGCGTCATGTCCTATGCCGCCTCGCCGCTCTGGCTGCTGTTCCTGATCGCCACCGGGGTTGAGGCCTATCTCCAGACTCAGCAGGAACTGGTGTACTTCTTCGGGGAAAACTGGCAGCCGGTCTGGCCGGTGTCGTTTGCCGTGGAAATGACCACGGTGTTGCTGGTGACTCTGACCATGCTGTTTCTGCCCAAGTTGCTGGCCCTGCTCCTGTTGCTGAAGGACCGTCAGTTGCGCCGCGCTTATGGCGGAATGCTGGGAGCGACGTTGAGCGTCCTCCTGGAGACGATATTTTCTGTGCTGACCGCGCCGGTGCTGATGCTGTTCCAGACCAAGTTCGTGCTGGCGATTTTAATGCGCAAAGCGGTGGGCTGGCCACCGCAACAACGCGGCGATCACCAGACGGGCTTTACTGAAGCGGTGCTGGCGCATGGTGGGCATACGTTGATCGGTGTAGTCGCCGGGGTCCTGAGTTATCTCTATGTGCCGGCGTTTTTCTGGTGGTTCATCCCGGTGTTGCTGGGGCTGGGACTGGCGATTCCCGTATCGATGCTGTCGAGCAGCATGGCGCTGGGTCGCCGGGCGCGACAATGGGGTCTATTCATGACCCCGGAGGAGACTGAATCACCGACCGTGCTGCGCGATCTGGAAGACGGCCTGCGCGAAAACGAACCGGTCTTGCCGGTCTTGCGAGAAACGCCGTCCAGCCGTTTCGTGCAGGTGCTGATCGATCCCTACGTCAATGCGCTGCATCGTTCACTGCTACCGGAACGTGAGCCGCCGGGTAAGCGCCGCCGCCATTATCTGGAAGGGTTGATCCATCAGTTGGAAGAAGAGGGACCGAACAGTTTGAGTCCAACGCAAAAGCGTGAATTGATCGCTGAGCCGGAAACGCTGTTACGGCTACATGCGCTGTTCTGGAGCCGACCGCCGGCCAAGATGATGCTGTAGCACGAGCCGCTGGAGCGTCTGAACGTACTCCCACGCTGGAGCGTGGGAACGAGAACCAAATTCATAAAGCCGGTTCAGCACTTCAACCCGATAAAGCGGGTTTTTCGTTGAGTGTGATGCCACCTTCTCAATTTTGCTTGTGGCACAATACCTTCAATGTATCGCTGATCGGAGATTCCGCCATGTCCCTGCAACCCCAGTCATATCTGAGTCCCGCAGACTATCTGTCCATCGAGCGCAGCGCCGAATTCAAGAGTGAATATTTTGATGGCGAAATGTTCGCCATGAGCGGCGCCAGCGAGGCGCACAACATGATTGTGGTCAATGTCAGCGCTGAACTCCGCCAGCAACTGAAAAAACGTCCCTGCAAACTCTACGCAAACGACATGCGAGTGAAGGTCAGTTCAACCGGCTTGTACACCTATCCTGATCTGGTTGTGGTCTGCGGCCAAGCCCAATTCAACGACGCTCATCTCGATACGCTGTTAAACCCCATCCTGATCATCGAGGTCTTGTCGGATTCCACCGAAGCCTATGACCGGGGCCGCAAGTTTGCCCATTACCGCAGTCTGGCCTCGCTGGCGGAATATGTGTTGATCGCCCAGGATCGCCCGCAAGTCGAATCCTACCGGCGGCAACCGGATCAGCATTGGCTGTTGACGGAAAGCCGCGATCTGGAAAGTGTGTTGCGGCTGGGTTCCATTGACTGTGATCTGGCGTTGGCCGAGGTTTATGACAAGGTTGAGTTTCCGCGCAACACCTGAGGAAACCCGGTGCTACGACCACACCCCTAACACCACAAATCCCCCCGCCAACGTCCACAACACGCTGCGTGTCGTCGCGGCAATCGCCACCGCCGCCAGTCCCGCTATCAACCGGGCGTTATCCCAGGCCAGCCACCACGTTCCCTGCGGCATCAACAGATCGGGAATGACCAGCGCCGTCAGCGTCGCGACCGGCACGAACGTCAGCAACCGGCGAAAGCCCGGCGGAAATGTCACCTTGCCCTCGGCGGCGATGAACGACAGGCGGATGGCGAAGGTCACCACCCCGCACAACACGATCAGCCACCAGACGCTCACGCAGCGCTCCCGGCCAACCGCCAGCCGACCGCCATGCCCGCCAGCGCTGCAACGAGCAACCCCAGTTTGAACGACAACCCGGCCAGCAACAGCGCGGCGATCCCGGAAACCGCCGCTACAGCCAGCATCGTCCGGTTGCGGATCAGCGGAACCACAATGGCGATAAAGGTCAGCGGCAGGGCGAAATCCAGCGGCCAGTCCGTCGGCAGCCGCGCACCGAGCAGTACGCCCAACGCCGTGGACAGTTGCCAACTGCCCCATAGCCCCAAACCCGCGCCCAGATAAAACCAGTGTCGATAGGGACCGCATGCCTCACCGGACGCCTCGCGCCGGGCAATCGTGGCGTAGGCTTCATCGGTCAGCAGATAGGCCAGCGCCAGCTTCCAGCGCCGGGGTAGCTGCGCGATGTGCGGAGCCAGCGCCGCGCTGTACAACGCATGACGCAGATTGAGCAGGCTGACCTCGGCGACCGTGACCAGCGCCGGAGCGCCCGCGCCGAACAATTGGCAAAACAGGAATTGCGCCGAACCGGCGAATAAAATGCTGGACATGGCCAGCGCCGCCGCAGGACTCAGGCCCTGACTCAAGGCCAGCGCGCCGTAGATCATCCCGAAGGGTATAACGCCGATCAGCAGCGGCGCGACTCCCAGCAGGCCGGCCTGGAATTCCTGAAAAGCGGATAATGGCGGACGGTCTATGGGCGAAAGAGAGGTTTGTGGGTGCAAAATAGCGGTGTCAGGCAGTGAGATTTAGAGGAAACATGGCATGGTTTTTCAGGCCGGGAATGCTATCTTAAGCGCCGGTCAGAATCATTTGGAATCTTCTTCGGAAATCACGCCATGAACAACCCAGCCATTCTCTCACAACCGCTTTCGCCCGCGCAGCCGCCGCTCTTCCACACCCCCGCCTGGACCCTGGACGCCGTACTGGCACTGTTTGAGCTGCCCTTCGCCGATCTGCTGTTCCAGGCCCAGGAAGTCCTGCGGGCCAATTTTGATCCCAACGCCGTGCAACGCTCCAGCCTGTTGTCGATCAAGACCGGCAACTGTTCCGAAGATTGCGGCTACTGTTCCCAGTCCAAGCGCCATCAAACCGAACTGGAGACTCAGAATCTGCTGGCGCTGGACGAGGTGGTCGCCGCCGCTCAGGCCGCCAAAGACAAGGGCGCTACGCGATTCTGTATGGGCGCGGCCTGGCGCGGCCCCAAGGATAAAGACATGGGTCCTGTCCTTGACATGGTGCGGGCGGTTAAGGCGCTTGGTCTGGAAACTTGCGTGACTCTGGGGATGCTCAAGGACGGGCAGGCGACGCAGTTGCGCGAAGCCGGTCTGGATTACTACAACCATAACCTCGACACCGCCCCGGAGTTTTACCCGGAGGTCGTCACTACCCATACCTATGAGAATCGGCTCGATACCCTGCGCAGCGTGCGCGAGGCCGGTCTCAAAGTGTGCAGCGGCGGCATCGTCGGCCTGGGCGAATCGCGCCTGCATCGCGCCGGATTGATCGCCACACTGGCTAATCTCGACCCACCGCCGGAGTCTGTACCGATCAATAATCTGGTGTCGATTCCCGGCACCCCGTTGGCCAACAGTGATCCGGTCGATATTTTTGAATTCGTCCGCACTATCGCCGCCGCCCGCATCACCATGCCGCGCAGCTATGTGCGCCTGTCTGCCGGACGGGAGTCGATGAGCGAAGCCGAACAGGCGCTGTGCTTCCTGGCCGGGGCTAATTCCATCTTCTATGGCGATAAACTGTTGACGACCAACAACTCCCAGGCAGACCGTGATAATGCGCTGTTCGAGAAACTGGGATTGCAGGGCGTCTGAATACGTGTGGAAGGATGGCTGAAAGCAGCCCACTGCGATTATTCGTTTCCCTATGAATCACTCTGATTGGTTGGCGCGCAGCCGCGCTGCGGTCTGGCATCCCTGCACCCAGATGAAATTCCACGAGACCGGGGTGTTGCCGCTGATCCCGATTGCCCGTGGTCAGGGCGCGTGGTTGTACGACTTCGAGGATCGGCGTTATCTGGACGCGATCAGTTCCTGGTGGGTCAACCTGTTCGGCCATGCCCACCCGCGTATCAACGCCGCGATTAAAGATCAACTGGATCGGCTGGAGCACGTCATTCTGGCCGGCTTCACCCATGCGCCGGTCGTGGAATTGTCGGAACGCTTGTCGGCCCTGACCGGCAAGATGCTCGGCCACTGTTTCTACGCCTCGGACGGCTCTTCAGCAGTGGAAATTGCGCTGAAAATGTCGTTTCACTATTGGCGTAACCACGGCCGGCCAGAGAAAAATCAGTTTCTCTGCCTCACTGGCAGTTACCATGGGGAGACTCTGGGAACGCTGAGCGTGGGCGATGTGGACCTCTACCGGGAAGCTTACGGTCCTCTGCTGCGTCAGGCGATCACCGTGCCTTCTCCCGACGCCCGGCTGGCGGAATACGGGGAAACAGCAGCAGACGTGGCGCAGCGGGCGGCAGCGGGATTGGAGGCGGCGCTGGCGGCCCATCATGCCTCGGTGGCTGCCCTGATCGTCGAACCCCTGGTGCAGGGCGCAGGGGGGATGGTGATGTACGATCCCGAATATCTGCGGCTGGCCTGCGCTCTGTGCGACCGTTACAACGTCCATCTGATCGCCGATGAAATCATGGTGGGATTTGGCCGCACCGGGACCTTGTTCGCCCACGAGCAAGCCGACATCCGCCCGGATTTTCTCTGTCTGTCCAAAGGACTGACCGGGGGCTATTTGCCGTTATCGGTGGTATTAACGACCGATGCTGTGTACGCCGCATTTTATGATGACGCCCTCACGCGCGGTTTTCTCCATTCCCATTCCTATACGGGCAATCCCCTGGCTTGTCGGGCAGCGCTGGCGACTTTGGATCTTTTCGCCGAGGAGGCGGTTCTGGAGCGCAACCGGCAGTTTGCCGAACGGTTTACCGGATTGCTTACACCGTTGGCGAAGCATCGCCAGGCGCGGCACTTCCGCCATTGCGGCATGATCTGGGCGGTGGACATCGCGACCGATGATCCCGAGTTCCGGTTGCGCTTTTACCGTGAAGCGCTGCACCGTGAAATCCTGTTGCGGCCGCTGGGAAAAACGATTTATTTCATGCCACCCTACATTCTTGATGAGGCGGAGGCGGCGTTGCTGGCGGAACGGGCGGTCGCGGCGCTGGATGCGGCGCTGGCGTGATCACCATTTTTCGATCCCCCTCGCCCTTGGGGGAGAGGGTCAGGGTGAGGGGATATGATTTGGGATGAACTGGAAACCCGTCTGACCCAGTTAGCGGCGGAAGGTCTGGTGCGTCGTCGCCGGACGCTGGATTCTCCCTGCGGCCCGGAAGCCGTGATCGATGGCCGCCGCCTCATCGCTTTTTGCAGCAATGATTACCTGGGCCTGGCCAACCATCCGGCTCTCATTGCAGCCGTTCAGGAAGCAGCGGCGCGGTGGGGCGTGGGCAGTGGCGCATCGCATGTGGTCAGCGGTCATCTGCACCCGCATGAGGAATTGGAACAGCGGCTGGCGGCGTTTGTCGGTCGGGAGCGGGCGCTGTATTTCACTACCGGCTACATGGCCAATCTGGCCGTTGCGCCGACGCTGGTGGAACGCCATGACGCCATTTTCGCTGACCGGCTCAACCACGCCTCATTGATCGACGCCGCCCAACTGGCCCGCGCGGAGCATATCCGCTATCCGCATGGCGATCTGGCCACGCTGGCCGACTACCTGAAGAGCAACCGCGCTCGCCGCAAACTGATACTCACTGATGCGGTCTTCAGCATGGATGGTGATCTGGCGCCGCTGCCGGAATTGTTGGAACTGGCCGAGCGGTTTGACGCCTGGCTGGTCGTCGATGACGCCCACGGTTTCGGCGTACTCGGTCCCGGCGGGCGGGGTAGTCTGGCTTATTTTGATCTGCCGCCGTCACCGCGCCTGATACTGATGGGTACGCTGGGCAAGGCGGCGGGCGTTTCCGGGGCGTTTGTGGCCGGCGATCATCGCGTGCTGGAATGGCTGATGCAGCGGGCGCGACCCTACATTTTCACCACGGCTTCCAGTCCCGTCATTGCCGCCGCGTTGTTGACCAGTCTGGAACTGATTGCAGCGGGCGACGACCGGCGGGCGCATCTGCAAGCGTTGATTGCCCGCCTGCGGAATGGACTGGCCGGGTTGCCGTGGCGATTGATACCCTCGCTAACTGCGATTCAGCCGCTGATCATTGGCGAAAATCAGGCTGCCGTGGCGCTGGCCGAACAACTGTTGATTCGTGGCCTGTGGGTTCCCGCCATCCGCCCGCCGACCGTGCCGACTGGGACCGCCCGGCTGCGGATTTCGCTCTCGGCGGCGCACAGTGAAATGCAAATTGATGCGCTGATTGCGGCGCTGCGGGAATGCGCGACCCTCCGACCCTCCCCCGCCAAGGGGGAGGGAGCGCCTGTTAACCGATGCTGAGTTCATCCCCGAACTTGCCCGGCAAACAGCGGATTCGTCAGGCATTCGATCAGGCCGCGACCACTTACGACGAGGCAGCGGATGTGCAGCGCGAGGTGTGCGACCGGTTAGCCGATTATTTCGAGCAGGTCGCCCCCAGTTCTGAACCTGACGCTATTCTGGATGCGGGCTGCGGCACTGGCTACGGCATCCATTGGCTGGCGCAACGCTGGCCGTTGGCTGAACTCAGCCTGGTCGATTTTGCGCCCGGCATGTTGCTTGCCTCATGCACCCGCAGTCCTCAGGCGCGGCGGGTGTGCGCTGACATTGAGGCGCTGCCATTCGCGGATAGTCAATTTGACCTGTACTGGTCGAGCCTGGCCTGGCAGTGGAACGATCCTGAACGGTGCCTGACCGAGGCCGGACGGGTGCTCAAGCCTGACGGGATGCTGGCGGTGGCGACGCTGGGTACGGACAATTTTCCCGAGTTGCGCCATGCCTTTAACGAGATCGACGATTACAGCCATGTGCTGGCGATTCCCGATCCGGCGCGGTTGCTGGCGGGCTGCGAGGTCGGGGGTTGGCAGGTTCGGCTTTGGCGGCGGCAGCCGGTGCGCCGGTACTATCCTGATTTGCGCGCCCTGTTGCGCCGCGTCAAGGCGGTCGGCGCGCGCGAGGTGGAACAGCGGCGGCCCGCCCCATTCAGTCGCACCGCCTGGCAAGCGATTACCACCCGTTACGAGCGGTTGCGCGAAGACCGGGGACTACCGTTAACTTATGATGGGGTTTGGCTGATCGCTGACCGATGCGGAGAGAGAGTGAAAGGGGATTGAACATGAAACACGCTTTTTTCGTGACGGGCACCGACACCGGCGCGGGTAAAACCCATGTAACCTGCGCTTTGTTGCACGCCACCCGTCAGTTGGGACTGATCACGGTCGGCATGAAACCGATTGCGGCAGGCGTCGAGGATGACGGGCGCAATGGCGATGTCACGCAACTGCTGGCCGCCAGTTCCATCCAGCCGCCCCTGGCCTTGATCAACCCCTTTCTGTTCATTCCTCCTATCGCGCCGCATATCGCTGCCCATGAAGCCAACCGGCCCATTGACATTGCGGTGATTCGCCAAGCCTTTGAACAGTTGCAGGAACTGGTAGAGGTGGTTTGGGTGGAAGGCGTGGGCGGATTTCGCGTGCCCCTCGATGAACGAACAGATACGACCGACCTGGTTCAGGCGCTGGCGTTGCCGGTGATTTTGGTCGTGGGGATGCGACTGGGCTGCCTCAATCATGCCTTGTTGACCGCCGAGGCGATCCAGGGGCGGGGGATACGCTTGGCGGGCTGGGTCGCTAACCGGATCGAACCGGCAATGGCGCGCTTTGATGCGAATATCGAGACGTTAAGCACTCGGTTGAATGCCCCTTTACTAGGGGTGACACCCTACGGGGCGAATCCGGTCAGGGCTGCCGGGACGCTGCGGTTGGCGGAGTTAAGAGAATTCGCAGCGGATACGGCGTCCTCCGGGAGTGGTTAGAGTTCCTTGGCCATGACTAGCGCATTTTCCCGGCGACCCTTGGCGGCAGGGTAATAGCTGGACCGGACGCCAATTTCGCAAAAGCCAGCGGCTGAATAGAGGCGGAGGGCAGGGGTATTGGAGGCCCGTACTTCCAGAAACACCGTTTTCACCGCCTCGGCGCGTGCGATGCCCAGCAGATGATCCAGGATCCGCCGCGCCAGGCCGCGTCCCTGCAATTCCGGTCGCACACAGACATTGAAAATATGCGCCTCACCGACCGCTACGGACAGGATCCCATAGCCCTGGATAGCCCCTCCGTTCGGAACCGCCAGCACCTGACAGTGATAGCCGGCTCGCAGGCAATCGCGGAAAACGCCCTCGGTCCAGCAGAATTGATAAGCCCGATTTTCGATCAGGATGATTTCCCGCAGATCGGCGTAAAGCATTCTGCGAAATTGGCTGCTCACGGGTTCGCGCAACACGTTGACTGGTAATGCGCTCATGGATCGGCGCGTCTCCGCTCCGAATCCGCCAATTCAGCCGCCAGTGTACGACGCGCAAGACGTAGATCGTCCCAGGCTTTGCGCTTCTCGCGCGGCGAACGCAACAGATAGGCGGGATGGTAGATAACCACCACCGGAATGCGCGATGGCCCGAAACGATGCACCTGACCACGCAGCTTGCCAATCGGCGTGTCGGTATTCAACAGATTCTGGGCGGCGATACGACCCAGCGCGAGAATGATGCGTGGTCGGATTAATGCCATCTGCCGTTCCAGAAAGGGCCGGCATTTCGCCGCTTCTTCCGGCGTCGGCTCTCGATTTTCCGGCGGACGGCAACGGACGATGTTAGTGATATACGCTTGCTCGCGCTGGACACCGATAGCGAGCAACATCGGATTCAGCAATTTGCCTGCTCGCCCGACGAAGGGTTCGCCTTGCTGGTCTTCATCTGCGCCGGGACCTTCACCAATGATCAACCAGTCGGCCTGGCGGTTGCCGACGCCGAATACAACTTGGGTGCGGGTAGTACACAATCCGCACGCCTGGCATTGACGTGCCTCCGCGATGAGTTCCTCCCAGTCCATTCCGGCAATGCGCACTTCACGGCTCAGGGCGGGCGGCGGCGGTGAAAAATCAGCCATGTCGAGTTCGCTGACCGGCTCCCAGTGGTCATCCGGCACCCAGTCATCGGGCGGCAAGGGTTCGGGCAAATCTCTCTCGTCAATATTCATAGCGGACCAGGGGCGATCTTGAGTATTCCCCTCCTCGGATAAGGAGGGGTGGCGCGTAGCGCCGGGGTGGTTGGATTCTTCCGCTCTCTCCCCCAACTTCTCTCCCGCTGGCGGAGGTGATACGTCCACCGATTGCGGATGCACCGCCAGCGTCTGACGCGGCAGCCACAGAGGGATGCCGAGCGCTTCCAGATAAGGGCGTTTGGCCGTCATTATCAAATTTATAGCAATTGCGGATGCGCCCGCTCGACCGGTTGCAGCACCTTGTTGAGCGCGTTCACATAAGCCTTGGCAGAGGCGATGACGATGTCCGTATCCGCGCCCTGACCGTTGAAAATCCGTCCGCCCTTGGCCACCCGCACCGTCACCTCGCCCTGCGAATCGGTGCCGCTGGTGATGTTGTTCACCGAGTACAGCAACAGGTCAGTACCGGTTTGCAACATGCTTTCAATGGCTTTAAACGCGGCGTCCACCGGGCCGCCACCTTCGGCAGCCGCCTGACGTTCCTGACCGTCCACCGCCAACGTCACCTGGGCATACGGCGTCTCGCCGGTTTCCGAGCAGACCCGCAGATAGAGCAATTTCACCCGTTCATTTTCGGCGACCAAATAGGCGTCGGTGACCAGCGCCTGCAAATCCTCGTCGTAAATCTCGTGCTTTTTATCCGCCAGTTCCTTGAAGCGGGCGAAGGCGGCGTTCAATTCTTCCTCGGTGGCGAAACTGGCCCCCAGTTCTTCCAGGCGGGTCCGGAAGGCGTTGCGACCGGAATGCTTGCCCATGACCATGCGGTTGGCGCTCCAGCCTACGTCTTCGGCGCGCATGATTTCGTAGGTTTCCCGATGCTTGAGTACGCCGTCCTGATGAATGCCGGATTCGTGAGCAAAGGCGTTAGCGCCGACGATGGCCTTGTTGGGCTGCACCGGGAAGCCGGTGATGTTGGCGACCAGCCGCGAGGCCGGGACGATCTGCGTCGTGTCGATGCCGGTTTCCAGGTTAAACACGTCGCGGCGGGTACGCACCGCCATGACGATTTCCTCCAGCGAGGCATTGCCGGCCCGTTCGCCCAGACCATTGATCGTGCATTCGACCTGTCGCGCCCCGGCCAGCACCGCCGCCAGCGAGTTGGCCACCGCCAGCCCCAGGTCGTTATGGCAATGCACCGAGAAGATGGCTTGATCGGCGTTCGGCACCCGCTCGATCAGACTGCGGATGGTGTGGGCGAACTGATCGGGGACGTTGTAGCCGACCGTATCGGGAATATTGATCGTGCGCGCCCCGGCGGCGATCACCGCTTCGGTAATTCGACAGAGAAAATCCAGTTCCGAACGGCCCGCGTCCTCAGCGGAGAATTCTACATCGTCCGTCCAGCGCCGGGCGCGGCGCACCGCTTCGACCGCCCGCTCCAGCACCTGATCCGGCTCCATCCGCAGTTTCATCTGCATATGGATCGGCGAGGTGGCGATAAAGGTGTGAATACGGCCCGCCGCCGCCTCTTTCAACGCTTCGCCAGCCCGGTCAATGTCTACATCAGCCGCCCGCGCCAGGCCGCACACCGTGCTGTCCTTGACCGCCCGCGCCACCGCCCGCACTGCTTCAAAATCGCCGGGACTGGCAATCGGGAAACCGGCTTCGATGACGTCGACTTTCATCCGCTCCAGCATCTTGGCGATGCGGACTTTCTCTTCCTTGGTCATGGACGCGCCAGGGCTTTGTTCGCCATCGCGCAGGGTCGTGTCGAAAATGATCAGTTTGTTCATGCGGCGCTCTCCAGTCAGGTTCACCCACCGCGCCGGAGCTGGGAAAAGCTAGCGGGCGGCAGCGATTTAAGGATAACGATTATGGCGATTTTGCCAGTTTTGTCAGCCGAATATTCCGTATAAACCGGGGACGCCGGGGGTTCCAAGGGGGCCATGGGGTTTCCAGAAACCGGTTTTGATGTGTTTTAATCGAAAAAAGAGGGAATTTTTCCTGCGATCCAAGAGGGACTAACCGAAGGATGCACTCCCATGAACCGATCAACCCTTGGCGCTGTTTATCACAGCGACCGCTCCTGCGCCTTTACCCTGTGGGCACCCTTGCTGAAACAGGCGGCGGTCCACCTCGTCGCTCCCGAAGACCGGCTCATTCCCATGACCCGCGATGAACGGGGTTACTGGCGCGCCACCGTCACCGGCATCGACCCCGGCGTGCGCTACTTCTACCAGTGGAATGGGGAAATTGACCGCCCTGATCCCGCCTCCCACAGTCAACCACAAGGCGTTCACGGACCCTCCGCAGTAGTCGATCACGCTTTCGCCTGGAGCGACGCCGGTTGGCGATCTTTACCGCTCGCGCAATGGGTGATGTACGAACTGCATATTGGAACCTTTACCCCGGAAGGCACGTTCGACGCGATCATCCCGCGTTTGCCGGAACTGCGCGAACTGGGGGTGAACGCCCTGGAGTTGATGCCGGTCGCCCAATTCCCCGGCCAACGCAACTGGGGTTACGACGGCGTTTATCCTTACGCCGTACAACATTCCTACGGTGGCGTCGCGGGCCTCAAGCGGCTGGTGGACGCCTGCCATCGCGAGGGCCTGGCAGTCATTATGGATGTGGTTTACAACCACCTCGGCCCGGAAGGCAATTATCTCTGGGGACTGGGAACCTACTTTACCGACCGCTACCGCACTCCTTGGGGCGATGCAGTCAATTACGACGGCCCGCACAGCCCCGGCGTGCGCGAATACATGGTCGAGAATGTCCGCTACTGGTTCGAGACCTGCCATTGCGATGCGCTGCGGCTGGACGCGGTTCACGCCATTTACGACTTCGGCGCCCGGCACATTCTGGCGGAATTGGCGGAAGCCGCTGCACATTGCGGGCGGCGTTCAGGCCGATCTTGCCATCTCATCGCCGAAAGCGATTTGAATGATCCCCGGCTGATTCGTTCCCCGGACATCGGCGGTTACGGGCTGGACGCCCAGTGGAGTGACGATTTTCATCATGCCCTGCATACCGTGCTGACTGGCGAGCGCCACGGCTATTACGAAGATTTCGGCGCGCTGGAGCTACTGGCGCAAGCCTACTGTCAGCCCTTCGTCTACGCTGGCGACTACTCCGCACACCGCCAGCGTTTTCACGGCGCTGACGCCGCAGACTGCCCGGCCTGGCGCTTCGTCGTGTGCAGCCAGAATCATGATCAGGTGGGCAACCGGGCGCTCGGTGAACGGCTATCCGGTCTGCTACCGTTTCCAGCTTTAAAACTGGCGGCGGCGGCGGTCTTGCTGTCGCCCTACCTGCCGCTGCTGTTCATGGGCGAGGAATACGGCGAACTGCGCCCGTTCCAGTATTTCATCAGCCACGGCGACCCGGCGTTGATTGAAAACGTGCGCGAGGGCCGGAAGCAGGAATTCATGGCCTTCCACGCCGCCGGCGAAGCGCCCGATCCGCAGTCCGAGGCGACTTTTCAGGGTTCCAAGCTGCAATGGGAACTCCGTCAAACCGGTCAACATGGCCGGTTGCGCGCCTTTTACCGCGAACTGCTGCGCTTGCGGCGGGAACTGCCCGCCCTGACGCATCTTGATAACGCCAGTCTGACCGCGACGGTGATTGCGCCGGGCGTGCTGGAACTGCGACGCTGGTGTAATGAAAGCCGGGTCGCGATCTGGATGAATTTTGCCGCCGAGCCGGCGACCGTGACCGTTCAACCGGGCGCCGGGGCTTGGCGGAAACAGCTTGACGCCGCTGATTCTGTCTGGGGCGGCGACGGTTCGGCTCTGCCCATGCAGTGGACTGACGGGAATCTGCCGAATGCGCTGATGTTGCCGGCTTACGCCGTTGTGGTCTACATAGCTGAACGGTAGACGCTGCTGGCTGGCTTAACGGGTGAACCGCCCCTGTTCCGTCTTCTTTTTCCACTGCTGAGGGCCATCCTATGATGCGCATTCCCGTTGCGACCTATCGTCTGCAGTTCACTCCGGATTTCGATTTTGACGCCGCCATAGTGATTGCACCCTATCTGGCCAATCTCGGCATCTCTGATCTCTACGCCTCGCCAATTCTCACCCCGCGCCGGGGTAGTGCGCACGGTTACGATGTGGTGGATTGCCATGCCATCAATCCGGAACTGGGTGGCTTGGAACGGTTCGAGATGCTCAGTCAGATTCTCAAACAGCATGGTCTGGGCTGGGTGCAGGACATCGTTCCCAATCACATGTCGTTCAACAGCCAGAATCAAATGCTGGTGGACGTGCTGGAAAATGGCCCGGATTCACCCTACCACGAATTCTTCGACATCAACTGGAACCATCTTTATGAGGGGATTCGTGGCCGGGTACTCGCGCCGTTTCTCGGCAAGTTCTACGGCGACTGTCTGGAAAGCGGCGAACTGCAATTACGCTACAGCGAGCAGGGCTTGGCGGTTCACTACTACGAGTTCCGCTTCCCGATCCGCATCGAATCCTATTACCGGGTGATCAGCTACGATCTGGCCCGGTTGCGCAACCAGTTAGGCCGCAGCCATCCCCATTTCATCAAGCTGCTGGGCGTTCTCTATCTGCTCAAATACATCCCTTCCGGCGAAGAAGGGCAGGAACGCTACAACCAGATTTCTTTCATCAAGCAGTTGTTGTGGGAACTGTGGAACAGCGCCCCCGAAGTGCGCACCTTCATTGAGGAGAATATCCGCATCTTTAACGGCGAAGCGGGCAAACCGGAAAGTTTCGATCTGCTCGACAACTTGCTTGATGAGCAATTCTTTCGCCTGTCCTACTGGAAAGTGGGCAATGAAGAACTCAACTATCGGCGCTTCTTCACGATCAACGATCTGATTTCACTGCGGATCGAGGAAGCCAAAGTCTTCGCCCACACCCATGAGCTGATCCTGCGCCTGGTCGCCGAAGGCAAGATTAACGGCCTGCGCGTTGATCATATCGACGGTCTTTATGACCCGGCCCAGTATCTCCAGCGCCTGCGCGAACAAGCGCCCTATGTGTATCTGGTGGTCGAGAAGATTCTGGAGCATGGCGAGGAATTGCCAGTGAGCTGGCCGTGCCAGGGCACCAGCGGCTACGATTTTCTCGGCGTCGTCAACAATCTGTTCTGCCAACCAGCGTCCGAAGCGGCGTTTACCGCGCTCTACCACGCCTTCATCGGCGATGCGACTTCCTGCGAAATGTTGATTGACCGCAACAAGCGCATGATCATCGACAAGCATCTGGCCGGGGATATTGACAACCTCGTGCATCTGCTCAAACGCATCTCCGAGCGCTACCGCTACGCCAGCGACTTTACCCTGTACGGACTTCAGATGGCGCTGGTCGAGATCATGGTGCAATTCCCGGTGTATCGCAGCTACATGGGCCGCGCTGGCGCCAGTCGGGCGGACCAGGAATGCATCGGTCGGGTTCTGGCCCAGGCCCGGCCCAATATTCCCGATTTTCGCAATGAACTGGAATTCATCAAACGCTTCCTGTACCTGGAATTTGATGAACATATGGCCGCTGAAGACAAGGATCAGTGGCTGCACTTCGTCATGCGCTTGCAGCAGTTCACCGGCCCGCTGATGGCCAAGGGCGTGGAAGATACGGTCTTCTATGTCTACAACCGCCTGTTGTCGTTAAACGAGGTGGGCGCGGGTCCCTTGCAGTTCGGCATTGATCTCGACGAATTCCACGCCTTCAACCAGCATCGCGTGTCCTGCTGGCCCCATGCGATGAACGCCAGCGCCACCCATGACACCAAGCGCGGCGAGGATGTCCGCGCCCGGTTGAACGTGCTATCGGAAATGCCCGCCGAGTGGGAACGTTGCCTGCGGGAGTGGCATGACATCAATCGGGAATGCAAGATGCGCCTCGATGACGGGGAAGCTCCCGGCAAGGACGATGAATATCTGCTGTATCAGACCCTGCTGGGGGCTTATCCTTTTGATCTGGCTGAATACCCGATCTTCATCGAACGGGTCAAAGCCTATCTGATCAAGGCGGTCCGCGAGGCGAAAGTCCACACCAACTGGCTGGAGCCGAACTGCCGCTATGAAGATGCGCTGCTCGCCTTCGCCGAAGCGGTGATGAAGCCGGGCAAGGACAATCCCTTTCTTCAGGCGTTTTTGCCATTCCAACGGCGAATTCAGCACTACGGCGTTCTCAATTCACTCGCCCAGACGCTGCTCAAACTGACTGCGCCCGGCCTGCCTGATTTCTACCAGGGGACGGAACTCTGGGATTTAAGTCTGGTGGACCCGGACAATCGGCGGCCGGTGGATTTTGAACGGCGCAGTACGTTGCTCAAGGATCTCCAGTCCCGGGCCAGCGCGGGAATTGTGCAACTGATCACGGAATTGTTGGCCGCCCCGGAAGATGGCCGGATCAAACTGTTGCTGATTTATCACGCCTTGCAGGCGCGGGGGGTGGAATGCGAATTGTTCCAGCACGGCGCTTACCAGAAATTGACGGTGATCGGGGGGTTGAAGGGGCATGTGGTCGCCTTTGCCCGGGAACTGGGTGAGCGGCGGGCATTGATCGTCGCGCCGCGTTTTCCAAGTGGCTTGGTCAAGGATGGCGAATATCCCTTGGGCGAGGCGATCTGGCATGAAACCCGGGTGCTGCCGCCGCCCGGTTCACGCCTGCACTGGCGCAACGTCTTGACCGGGCAAACGGTGCAGGGCGAAGAGGCGTTATGGCTGCGGGAGGTATTGCAGCATTTCCCGGTCGCGCTGCTGATCAACGAACCGGGTTGACCGGACGACTATTTATGCGGCGGTTCATGCAAACCCTGAGCGCGGCGGCGAGCGCGTTGTCGCAGTCGCGCCAAATACATCACCGGCCCGGACAGGCCATAAAGCAGAAATCCCAGGAATAGCACTTTAGGAGGATCGATAGATGTGAAGACGAATAGCAACACGACCAGCAGCGCGGTAATAAAGGGCACCGGTCCCCGCAGATTGAGTTGCTTGAAGCTGAAATACAGGATATTGCTGAACATTAACGCGCCAGTGCCGATGGTGATGACCAGCGCCGGCCAGAGCATGTGCTCGCCGGTCAGGCCCAAATCGGTACAGAACCAGACCAAGCCCGCTACGATCGCCGCCGCCGAGGGGCTGGGCAAGCCGATGAAGTAGCGCTTGTCGGTGTGGCCAATCTGCACATTGAAGCGGGCTAACCGCAGCGCCGCCATGACCGTGTAGAAAAACGCCGCCAGCCAGCCGAGTTTGGACAGCAGCGGTCCCATACTGACCATCGAACCGAGCGCCCATTCGTACATGATCAGCGCCGGAGCCAAACCGAAGGACACCAGATCGGCCAAGCTGTCGTATTGGGCACCGAATTCGCTTTCGGTATGGGTCATCCGGGCGACCCGGCCATCCAGCCCGTCCAGCACCATGGCGATGAAGACTGCCACGGCCGCTGCTTCGAAGCGGCCACGCAGGGCGGCAATGATGGCGTAGAAACCGCAGAATAGCGCGGCGGTGGTGAACAGATTCGGCAGCAGGTAGACGCCGCGTGAACGGCGAACTTCGGGGGTGTCTGGGGTCATGGGGAAGTGCTAGGCCGCTATTGCCTCGATGTATTCGACAATCGAAGTTGCTGAAGGGACGGTAAGGTCATCTTCAAGCAATCCCTGGATATGAAGTTCGATGGCCAACTGAATTTCAGACTCGACTTCAGTCAGGGTTTGCCCAGTAGCTATACAACCCGGCAAATCAGGGACATAGGCTGAGTAGTTGGTTTGAGTTTTCTCGATCACTACCGCATATTTCATGAAGACCTCACTTTTTCCAGCCTGCTTGTTTAGCAATACTGTTGAGTGTTCCCGGCGCTAGGTCGTCACTGCGCTTTCCTGCAACAGTCACCCGGCCTGAAATGACCGGGTGTTTGTACTGACGATGGCTACCGTTCTGTGCAACGACAAACCATCCTTCCGCTTCAAGACGCTTGATGACTTCGCTGACTTTCATCGCGAATGAAAAGGCAGGATATGATGTTAGTTATTGATACACACCCTGCCCATTTTAGTAAGCCTCAATTCTTGCTGGTATCCACCAGTCGATTGGCCTTGATCCACGGCATCATCCCGCGCAGCTTGTCGCCAACCTGTTCAATCGGATGTTCGCGGCTGATGCGGCGATTGGCCTTGAGTACCGGCGCGCCCGCCTGATTTTCCAAGATGAATTCGCGGGCGAATTGACCGGTCTGAATTTCCTTGAGAATCCGGCGCATTTCGACCTTGGTTTGATCGGTAATGATGCGCGGGCCACGAGTGAAATCGCCGTATTCCGCGGTGTTGGAAATCGAGTAGCGCATATTGGCGATGCCGCCTTCGTAGATCAGATCCACGATCAGCTTCACCTCGTGCAGGCACTCGAAATAGGCCATTTCCGGCGCGTAACCGGCTTCCACCAATGTTTCAAACCCGGCTTGAATAAGCGCGGTCAGGCCGCCGCACAACACCACCTGTTCGCCGAACAGATCGGTCTCACATTCTTCGCGGAACGTGGTTTCAATGACGCCGGCGCGGCCACCGCCATTCGCCGAGGCATAGGACAAAGCAATATCCCGAGCCTGGCCGGAGGCGTCCTGCGCGACCGCGATCAATGAAGGAACGCCGCCGCCTTGCGTGTAAGTAGAGCGCACCAGATGCCCCGGTCCTTTGGGCGCGATCATGATCACGTCGAGATCAGCACGGGGGACGACGCCGCCAAAATGGATGTTGAAGCCGTGGGCGAAAGCCAGCGCCGCGCCTTGCTTGAGCTTCGCTTCGATCTGCCGGTAGATGGCGCTCTGATGCTCATCGGGGGCCAGAATCATCACGACATCTGCGGCGGCGATTGCATCTTCAAGCGGCTTGACGGTCAGACCAGCAGTTTCCGCCTTGACCGCTGAAGAAGAACCCGGACGCAGGCCGACGATGACCTTGACGCCGGAATCGCGCAGGTTAAGAGCGTGGGCATGGCCTTGGGAGCCATAGCCGATGATGGCGACGGTTTTACCCTTGATCAGGGACAGGTCAGCGTCTTTGTCGTAGTAAACTTTCATGGGGTCATTTTCCTTGGAACAGGGTTCAACTATGAAAAGCAAACCGCCCCTGACGCAGCGCCAGGGACGGTCTAAGGAGTCATCGGGAGGAAGTCAGACGTGCAGCGCCTTCTGGCCCAGGGCAATGCCCGTAGCTCCGGAACGCACCACTTCCAGAATGGCGTCTTTCTCGACAGCGCGCAGAAAACTGTCCAGTTTCCCGCCAGGGCCGGTCAACTCAATGGTGTAGGTCGAATCAGTGACATCGAGAATGTGGCCGCCGAAGATTTCCGACAGCCGCATCATCTCCGCCCGCTGTTCGCCTAGCGCCTTGGTCTTGATCAACATCAGTTCGCGCTCGATGGAATCGGTCTCGCTCAGGTCGATCAGTTTGACCACATCGATCAGCTTGTTGAGCTGCTTGACAATCTGCTCGATCACCTGCTCATTGCCGGAGGTCACCAAAGTCAGCCGCGACAGGGTCGGGTCATCCGTAGGCGCGACTGTCAGGCTCTCGATGTTGTAGCCCCGCGCCGAAAATAGATTGGCCACCCGCGACAACGCGCCGGATTCGTTTTCCATCAAAATGGAAATGACATGACGATTGCTATTGTTCACACCAGCACCATCCCTTCTTCGTGAGTCGAAACCATATCGTCGCGTTCGGCCAGCAGCATCTCGTTCTGGCCACCGCCCGCAGGGATCATCGGGAAGACGTTTTCACTGGGATCCGTGACGAAGTCGAGGAACACGGTCCGATCCTTCATGGCGAACGCTTCGCGCAACGCTCCTTCCACATCGCCCGGCCTCTCAATCTTCATGCCGACATGGCCATAGGCTTCAGCCAGCATCACGAAATTCGGCAGCGCCTCGAAGTAGGTCATGGAGTAGCGCTTCTGATAGAAGAATTCCTGCCATTGCCGCACCATACCGAGGTAGCCGTTGTTCAGATTGATGATTTTGACCGGGGTGTTGTACTGCTTCATGGTCGCCAGTTCCTGCAACATCATCTGGATGCTGCCATCGCCGGTGATGCAGGCCACGTCCTGATCAGGGAAGGCGAATTTAGCGCCCATCGCCGCCGGCAAGCCAAAGCCCATCGTGCCGAGACCGCCGGAGTTGATCCATTGCCGGGGCCGGTCGAACAGATAGTATTGCGCCGCCCACATCTGATGCTGGCCGACGTCGGAGGTGATGATCGCCTGGCCTTCAGTGACCTGGTACAGCTTCTCAACGACGAATTGCGGCTTGATCACTTCGGTGCTGGGGCGATAACGCAACGATTCCATCTTCCGCCATTCGTCGATTTGCCGCCACCACTGGGTCAGCGCCTCGGTATCCGGCTTGAGCTTCTCGTCGCGGATGACATTGATCATGGCCCGCAGCACATTCGGCACCGAGCCGACGATCGGGATGTCCACCTTGACATTCTTGGAGATCGAGGACGGATCGATATCGACGTGGACAATTCGGGCGGTCGGGCAGAATTTGTCAATCTTCCCCGTGACTCGGTCATCGAAGCGTGCGCCGATGGCGATCAGCGTGTCGCATTCATGCATGGCCATATTGGCTTCATAGGTGCCATGCATCCCCAACATACCGATAAATTGCTTGTCGGTGGCCGGATACGCGCCCAGACCCATCAACGTTTGGGTGATCGGGTAGCCGAGCAGTTGCGTGAGTTCCACCAGTTCCGCCGAGCCGTCGCTCAAGATCACGCCGCCGCCGGTGTAGAGCATCGGCCGCTTGGCCGACAGGATCATATCTACCGCTTTGCGAATCTGCCCGGCGTGGCCCTTCACGGTCGGGTTGTAAGAACGCAGCTTGACCTTCTTCGGGTAGTGGTATTCGGTCTTGGTGATCGTGATGTCTTTCGGCAAATCGACCAGCACCGGGCCGGGACGCCCCGTCATGGCGATGTAGAAGGCCTTTTTGACGGTCTCCGCCAGCAGGCGGACATCCTTGACCAGAAAGTTGTGTTTGACGCAGGGCCGGGTAATGCCGACTGTATCCACTTCCTGGAAGGCGTCGTTGCCGATCAAGGCGGTGGGCACCTGGCCGGTGAAGACGACCAGCGGAATAGAATCCATGTAGGCGGTGGCGATGCCCGTCACCGCATTGGTGACGCCAGGGCCAGAAGTGACCAGCACTACGCCCGGCTTGCCGCTGGCGCGGGAATAGCCATCGGCGGCATGAACCGCGCCTTGCTCATGGCGCACCAGGATGTGCTTGACGTCCTCCTGCTTGTAGAGTTCATCGTAAATATGCAGGACGGAACCGCCCGGATAGCCAAACAGATATTCGACGCCTTCATCCTTGAGGCAGCGGACTAGAATTTCAGCACCAGTGATAGGTTCCACGATGTGGGTTCCTCGTTGGCGAATCGGGTTGAACAGGGTGAACCAGCAAGACAAATCCTCGCTGAAGTACGGGGCATCATGACCGGTCCATCAGTGGCATGGCCGGGGCCGTGGCTGGCAGGGTCGCCGCCGCACGGCTGGGGTATCCCCGGTGGGCGCAACCGGTCATGAACATCGCCAGTACGCGCTAAGCGCGGGTCTTGCGAACCGGCTATACTACACAACTTTATTTTCCAGCAAAATCCCGCTCTCAAGTAGAAAGGCTGAACTGGGAGGTTTTATGTTGAAACGAACACTATTATGCATCCTGCTGGTCGGCAGTTGCGGACTCATGGCCACTGCCCAAGCTCAGCAGTTTATTTATAAATGGACGGATGAGCAGGGTCAGCTGAAATATTCCGAGCTGCTGCCTCCTCCTGGTGTGCCTTATGAAACGGTGCGTAAACCGGGCGGGGTGGCTTCGGGCGCGGAAACCAAGGATTTAGCCAAGGAGCAGGAAGAATTGGCCCGCAAACTGGCCGAAGAGGAAGCCAAAACCCAGGAACAGCAGGAACAGGCACAAAAGGAAGTTGCCGATGCTCGGGCGAAAAATTGCGAGATCGCCCGGAAGAATGTTGAGGTGTTGCAGGGTGACCGTCCGGTGGTCAGGGCCGATGCCAAGGGCAATAAAGTGACGCTCGACGCTCCGCAACGCGAGGCCGAGTTGCAAAAGGCCAAAAAAGACCAGGATTATTTCTGCAACCCCTGATTTTCCTATTTCCCAGAGTCGATTCATGCGTGTATCCCGTTTTCCGCTGTTCACCGTCAAGGAAACCCCGGCCGATGCCGAGGTCGTCAGTCACCAACTCATGCTGCGGGCGGGGCTGATCCGCAAGCTCGCCGCCGGCATCTACACTTGGCTGCCGCTGGGTCTGCGCGTATTGCGCAAGGCCGAAGCGGTGGTGCGGGAAGAAATGAACCGCGCCGGGGCGCTGGAGCTGTTCATGCCAGCAGTGCAGCCGGCGGAATTGTGGCAGGAATCCGGCCGCTGGCAGAAATACGGCCCGGAACTGTTGCGCATCAAGGATCGCCACGAGCGCGACTTTTGCTTTGGGCCGACCCACGAGGAGGTGATCACCGACCTGTTCCGCCGCGAGATCAAGAGTTACAAGCAACTGCCGATCAATTTCTACCAGATTCAGACCAAATTCCGCGACGAGGTGCGGCCACGCTTTGGGGTGATGCGGGCGCGGGAATTCCTGATGAAGGACGCTTATTCCTTCCATCTGGATCAGGCTTCATTGCAGGACACGTATGACGCCATGTATCAGGCCTATATGCGAATTTTCACCCGGCTGGGCCTGAAATTCCGGGCGGTGTTGGCGGATACCGGCACCATCGGCGGGGCGCATTCCCATGAATTCCACGTCCTGGCTGAATCTGGCGAGGATGCCATCGCTTTTTCCACCGGCAGCGATTATGCCGCCAATGTCGAAATGGCGGAGGCATTGGCTCCTCCTGGTGAACGCCCTGCGCCTGCTGAGCCATTGATCCGAGTGCAGACGCCGGGGGTCAAGACGATTGAGGAACTCTGCGCGTTTTTGCACGTCCCTGCCGAGCGGACGGTGAAGGCGGTGGTGGTTGAAGGTGAGGATGAGCAACCGGTACTGCTGTTGGTGCGCGGCGATCATGAGGTCAATGCGATCAAAGCGGCGAAGCTGCCGCAGGTTCGGGAACCACTGACGTTCGCTAGCCCCGAAACCATTCGCACGGCATTCGGAGCGAGTCCCGGTTCGCTGGGCGCGATCGGTTTCAACGGCGTGGTCATCGCCGACCGCACCGTGATGAAAATGGCCGATTTTGTCACCGGCGCGAATGAAGATGACTGGCATTTAACCGGCGTCAACTTTGGCCGCGATTGCCCGGAGCCGCTGGTCGCTGATCTGCGCAATGTGGTTACGGGCGATCCCAGTCCGGACGGCCAGGGGACGCTGGCGATTGCTCGGGGTATTGAAGTCGGTCATGTTTTCCAACTGGGCCGCAAGTACAGCGAGGCGATGAAAGCGGAGGTGCTAGGAGAGGATGGTCAACCGGTAACCGTGACCATGGGTTGTTATGGCATCGGCGTGTCACGGGTGGTGGCGTCGGCGATTGAGCAGAATCATGATGAACGCGGCATTATCTGGCCGGCGGCGATGGCCCCCTTTCAGGTCGCAGTACTGCCGATTGGCGCGGGCCGTTCGGCGGCGGTCCGCGAGGCGGCAGAGGCGCTGTATCAGGAATTGCAGGCGGCGGGTATCGAGGTGTTATTGGACGACCGCGACGCTCGCCCCGGCGTGATGTTTGCGGATATGGAGCTGATCGGCATTCCGCAGCGAGTGGTGATCAGCGAGCGCAATCTGGCGGCAGGTCAAGTGGAGTGCCGTGGTCGGCGCGAGGCGGAAAGTACGCAGGTGGCGCGGGAGCGTCTGCTGGATTGGTTGCGGGAGCGAGGATGATTCGCGGTTGAGTAGCTGCGAAAAGTTATCCACAGAACCTGTGGATAAGTCTGTGGATAACTTTCTCGATCATTGCCTAACTGTGCATGGCTATGGTGTGAATAACAGTTTGATGGCTTTTTGATCGGTTTATTTTTCTTATTATTATCAATAGATTGAATATAAGACTTGGAATCTGGACAGGATTTTGAACTGAAAGGGAAGAGCGAAACCATCAGGTTTGGGGATTTCACAAGCCTGTGGATAAGTCAAGTTGGTTGATGACGGAACGGATCTGAATTTTTATTCGATCCAGAAATCACGGAAATCCTGAAGAGACGCAGTTTCACAGCGCACATCGCTGACCCGCGCTAGCGGCGGGCCTTGCCAGAGCCAGTTGCGGAGGGCGGTGACTGCCTGTTCTTCACCGCAGGCTAGGACTTCTACCCGTCGATCTGGCAAGTTGCGGACGTAGCCGGTGACGCCCAGCGCCTGTGCCTTGTCGACCGTCGCATAGCGGAAGCCGACGCCCTGGACGCGGCCACTGACCTGGCAACGTAAACAAAACGCTTTCATGGAACCCCCTGGGGCGGCGCTGATCGGAGTGTCGGGCGGCGCGACGCGGTTTCCCGGGCCTTAATGGCTTGCGTCCGGGCATCGAGTGCAAGTCGGCGCGCATCGTCGTAGGCGCCGGTTTCCAGATAAGCCTGGGCCTTGCGCAGCAGCAGTTGCGCTGCTGTCAGGCTTTCAGGCGAGCGCTGCGCCGCGCCGACAGCCTCGGCTGAGCGAATGGCCTGACGGGCGTCGCTCATCTCTTGCACGGGAGCTGTCGCGCAAGCCGCCAACGCCAGTATCAGGATGGCGAGTTGCGTGAGTTGCTTCATCAAGGCCTTGAAGGATCCAGCATTACCGCAGTACGGGAAGTCATGCAGTTAACAACATATTTAGCGTTTAACGCTAGCACTGGTGACCCCAGTCGTCAAGCCAGTAGACGGATGCGGATAGAGCGGTAGTGGTCAATCAGAATCATTGAGGTGAAAACGAATGGCGGAAATTTTGGTGCTGTACTACTCTCGTACCGGAGGGACCACTGAAATGGCGCGACAAATCGCACGGGGCGTAGAAGAAACCCCCAGCATGACGGCGCGGCTGCGCACCGTACCCGCAATTTCGACGGTTTGCGAAGCAGTGGAAGACCCCATTCCCGCGGCGGGGCCGCCCTACGCCAGCCTGGAGGATCTCAAAGAATGCGCAGGATTAGCCTTGGGCAGTCCAACCCGGTTCGGCAACATGGCCGCACCGCTTAAGTATTTTCTGGATTCGACTGGTGGACTATGGCTAGCCGGCGTCTTGTGCGGAAAACCGGCGGCGGTGTTTACTTCGGCTTCGACCCTGCACGGCGGCCATGAATCGACGCTGTTAACCATGATGCTGCCGCTGCTGCACCACGGGATGCTGCTGGTAGGCCTGCCGTTTACCGAAAGGGCGCTGCATGAGACCCGTAGTGGTGGTACGCCCTATGGTTCGAGCCACTGGTCGGGACCAGAATCCAGAATAACACTGGATAGTGAGGAAAAACGGCTGTGTCGGGCGCTAGGTCGACGGCTGGCGGAAGTCGCGCAGCGGTTGTCAGGGACATGAAATAGGCTTGCAAAGTTTTGACCTTTTGTGCTATCTTGATTTTCTTAGATGCGGGGTGGAGCAGTCCGGTAGCTCGTCGGGCTCATAACCCGAAGGTCGTAGGTTCGAATCCTGCCCCCGCTACCAACTTTCAAGGAAAGCCCGTCAAGGGCTTTTTTTGTGGGGGACGTTCACGGCGTTGTCCATGGACAGTGTTGGGAGGAGTTGATACGAGAGTGAGTGCCGCGATGGGTCAACCAAATGAGGGTGAACAAGTGGGCCGCAGGCCCCTTTTTTATTTCCGGGGGTCAAAATGCGCGAAAATCTGCAAACGCTCAGACGGATCCTGACCTCCGTGGTGGAAGCGATGGGCTATGAATGGGTCGGTATGGAGTTTCATCCCCGCCACGCCAACGCGCTGTTGCGGATCTACATCGACAGCGCGACCGGCATCACGTTGGACGACTGCCAGCGGGTTAGCCATCAGGTAAGCGGCGTATTGGATGTTGAGGATCCCATCGCCGGGCAATATACCTTGGAGGTGTCCTCACCAGGACTGGATCGCCCCCTGTTCGAAGCGCGGCATTTTGAACGCTTCACCGGTTCGGAGGTGCGGCTGCAATTACAGGAATTGCTGAAGGGTCGGCGGAAACTGATCGGCCGTTTGTGCGGAATGCGGGGCGACGACGTGGTGATCGTGGACAGCGAGGGACAGGAATGGCAGGTGCCGCTCGAGCGGATTGAGAAGGCTCGGCTGGCGCCCCAACTCTAAGACGGGATGACAGCGGGCGGAACCGGCTGGGAGGCAGAGCGACATGCGCGTTAAAGACAGTAAAGAAGGTCACAAAGAAATCCTGCTGGTGGTGGATGCCGTTTCCAACGAGAAGGGCGTCAATAAAGAAATCATATTCGGCGCGCTGGAAGTGGCGCTGGCGTCGGCCGCCAAAAAACGCTATTCCGGCGACCCTGACGTGCGGGTGGCGATCAACCGGCGCACCGGCGGTTATGAAACCTTCCGGCGTTGGGTCGTCGTGGCCGACTCCGCGCCGATTGAACATCCAGACTGGCAGATGAAGCTGTCCGAGGCCCGTCAGCTCAAAGTTGATGTTCAGGTCGATGAGTTTATCGAATCGCTGCTGGAAAACGCCGATTTCGGCGGACGCATCGCTGCCCAGACCGCCAAACAGGTGATCGTGCAGAAAGTGCGGGATGCAGAGCGCGCCCAGATCGTCGACGCCTATCTGCATCGCAAGGGCGAGCTGATCGGCGGTGTGGTCAAACGCCTGGAGCGCGGCGACGTGATCATCGATGTGGGCGGCAACGTCGAGGCCAAGGTCGCCCGTGACGAGCTGATTCCCCGCGAGTCGTTCCGCATCGGCGAGCGGTTGCGCGGCTATTTGAAAGACGTGCGTAGTGAACAGCGCGGGCCGCAACTGTTCATCAGCCGGGTCGCACCGGAATTCCTGATTGCGCTGTTTACCCTGGAAGTTCCCGAAATCAACCAGGGCGTCATCGAAATCAAGGGCGCTGCCCGCGATCCCGGTTCCCGGGCCAAGATTGCGGTCAAGAGCAAGGATGCCCGGATCGACCCGATTGGCGCTTGTGTAGGGATGCGCGGCGCACGGGTGCAGAGCGTCACTAACGAACTGGCCGGCGAGCGGGTCGACATCGTGCAGTGGGATGATGATTCGGTGCGCTTCGTTATGAACGCCATGTCGCCGGCGGAGGTGGATTCGGTCATCGTCGACGAAGACACCCACAGCATGGATATTATTGTTTCTGAAGAGAAACAATTGGCGCAGGCGATTGGCAAGGGCGGACAGAACGTCCAGTTGGCCAGCCGACTGACGGGCTGGACGCTGAATGTGATGACCCGGGACCAGGCGCGCGCGCGGCGTGGCCAGGAAGACGAGACGCTCCAGCAGATGTTCATGGAACAACTGGGGGTTGATGATGAAATCGCCGCGATTTTGGTGCGCGAGGGGTTTGCCAGCCTGGAGGAAGTCGCCTATGTGCCGGCTCAAGAGATGCTGGAGATCGCTGAATTCGATGAGGAAGTCGTGGATGAGCTGCGCGGACGGGCACGCGATGTGTTGTTGACGCGCGCCATTGCCGCTGAAGAACGGTTCGGCGATGCCCAACCGGCCGAAGATCTCCGCCGGATGGCGGGGATGAACGAAACGCTGGCTTTCAAGTTGGCGCGTCATGGCATCGTGACGATGGATGATTTGGCCGAGTTGTCGGTAGACGATCTGAATGAAATAGCCGGTCTGGATGATCAACAGGCCGCGAAACTGATCATGACGGCGCGGGCGCCTTGGTTTTCGAAAGAATGAACAGTAACCCAGCGCGTCTTGGGGGTGGACAATGACGGATGTAACGGTCAAACAGTTTGCGACGGTGGTCGGTATCCCGGTGGATCGCCTGTTGGAGCAATTTGCCGAAGCCGGTATCGCAGTCGCCAGTGCGGAGTCAGCGATTACGGAAAAGCAAAAAGTGGATCTTCTGGCCCATCTACGCCGAAGCCATGGTGGCCAGCCGACCCAGGGCGCGGTCGAGCCGAAAAAAATCATCCTCAAGCGCAAGACGCATAGTGAAATCAGGATGGGCGGCGGCGTGACCGGACAAGTCAAAACTGTCAGCGTCGAAGTCCGCAAGAAGCGCACTTATGTCAAGCGCAGTCTGGCGGACGACGAAGCAACGCGCCGCCGGGAAGTCGTGGTTGCTGTCGAAACACCGCCACCCGTCGTGGTGGAATCGGAGATGCCGCCGCCGGAAATTACACTGGAAGCGCCCGGCCAGCCAGACCTATCGCCGCCATCGGCGGTGGTCGCAGAGGTAGTTCCGGCAGTGACCGTAGAGGATGCGCATCCCGGTGTGGCTGTGGAGGACACTCGTCCCCTCGCCCAACCTGACGAACCCGCCCAGCGCCCGGTTGAAAAGAAACGACCGGCTGAAGAGCAACGGCAGACTGAAGAACAACCCCGCCGGCAGGCTGAAGGACCCGTCCGGCGTCGGTCGGAACCGGATCAGCGCCGCAAACCGGCAGAGAGACCCGCATCGGTACGTCCAGGCGAACCGCCCGTGCGTAAAACCATCAGTGTTGGAGCGGCTACAATGCAGCGGCGTGAACCCGGCACTGGAGCGGGGGCCGAAGCCCGGCCCAGAAAACCTGCCGAACCGACACCCGCCCGGAAACGTTCGGATGCGCCTGCCCGCCCTGCTGCTAAGGGCCGGGGTGAAGGCCAGTTGCACAGCACACGCCGTGAAGAACCCGCTGGCGGTGATCGTTTCCCGCGAGGTGATGTGCAAGGCGCGCTCGAAAAGAGTGAACGCCGCCGACCCCGGAAGAGCAAGGTGGCCAAGACGCCCATACCCGCGCCATTGCCACGTCATGGCTTTGCCAAACCGACTGCGCCGGTCGTGCGGGAAGTCGTCTTACCGGAGACCATCAGCGTTTCCGATCTGGCCCAGAAAATGTCGGTCAAGGCGACCGAGGTGATTAAGACCTTCCTGAAAATGGGGTTGATGGTGACCATTAACCAGGTCATTGATCAGGAAACAGCCGCCTTGGCGGTCGAAGAAATGGGCCATACCTATAAACTGCTCAGGGAAAACGCCCTCGAAGAAGATCTGACTGCTGAAGGCGGGGGCGGCGAAGCGCTGCCGCGTCCGCCGGTGGTGACGATCATGGGCCACGTTGACCATGGCAAAACCTCGTTGCTCGACTATATCCGCCGCACCCGGGTCGCTGCGGGCGAAGCGGGCGGCATTACCCAGCATATCGGCGCTTACCATGTCAAAACGCCCAAAGGCGTCATCACCTTCCTGGATACCCCAGGGCACGCCGCGTTTACCGCCATGCGCGCCCGGGGCGCCAAGGCCACTGACGTCGTGGTGCTGGTGGTGGCGGCGGATGACGGTGTGATGCCGCAGACTCAGGAGGCCATTCAGCACGCACGTGCTGCCGGAGTACCGCTGGTGGTGGCGGTCAACAAGATGGATAAATCCGGAGCCGATCCCGAGCGGGTCAAGAGCGAATTGTCGGTGCAGGGTGTGATTTCCGAGGAATGGGGTGGCGATACCCTGTTTGCCTATGTCTCAGCCAAAGCCGGCCAAGGGATCGACGAATTGCTCGACAAGATTTTGGTCCAGGCGGAAGTACTGGAGCTGAAATCACCGGTGGACGGCCCCGCCAAGGGTGTTGTGATTGAATCGCGGCTCGATAAAGGTCGGGGTCCGGTAGCGACGGTATTGGTGCAGAGCGGTACTCTGCGCAAGGGCGACATGATCCTGAGTGGTCTTGAGTATGGTCGAGTACGGGCCATGCTCAACGAAAAGGGCCAGACGGTCAGCGAGGCCGGCCCCTCAATTCCGGTGGAAATTCTCGGCTTGTCCGGCACCCCCAAAGCGGGCGATGAGGTCATTGCCGTCGCTGACGAGCGCAAGGCGCGAGAAATCGCTCTGTTCCGGCAAAACAAATTGCGCGAAGGCCAGGCCCAGAAGCCGATCATTGATATCAATGGGATTTCTAAACAATTTGAAGCCGGTCAAATCAACATTCTCAACGTGGTACTCAAGGCCGATGTGCAGGGTTCCGCCGAAGCGATTGTCGACGCGCTCACCCGGTTGTCCACCGACGAAGTGCAGGTCAAGATTATCGCCAGTGGCGTCGGCGGCATCAATGAAGGGGATGTCAATCTGGCGAGCAACGCCAAGGCCCTTCTGATCGGCTTTAACGTCCGCGCCGATACGGTCGCCCGCAAGCTGGCGGAAGAAGCAGGGCTGAAGCTGCACTACTACAGCATCATCTATGAGCTGATTGATCACATCAAGCAGGCGATGGTTGGGATGCTCAAGCCGGAATTCAAGGAAGAGATTATCGGCCTGGCTGAAGTGCGCCAGGTGTTCCGCACGCCCAAGTTTGGTGTAGTGGCCGGTTGTATGGTGGTCGATGGCGTGGTGCGCCGCCATAACCCGGTTCGGGTTCTGCGCAACCATGTGGTGATTTTCGAGGGCGCGCTCGATTCCCTGCGGCGCTTCAAAGATGACACCAACGAAGTGCGCGCCGGCATGGAGTGCGGTATGGGTGTGAAGAACTACAGCGATATCCATGAAGGCGATCACATCGAGGTCTTTGAACGGGTGCAGGTCGAGCGCACTTTGTAGTCCGCAGCCGGGGAAATCCAAGCGATGGCGACAAAAACCATTCCGCGCACTCGCCGGGTCGGCGAGCAACTGCGCCGGGAACTGGCGGAACTGATCCGCGATGAATTGCGCGATCCGCGCCTGGCGCTGATCTCTATGACCAGCGTCGAGGTTAGCCGCGACCTGGCCTATGCCCGAATTTTTGTGACGTTGATGGGCGATCCAGCGGAACGGAGCGAACGGGTGGCTGAACTCAACCGGGCCGCACCCCTGCTGCGCCGGGAACTGGGTCGGCGGATGCGACTGCGAGTCATTCCAAAGTTGGAGTTTCGCTACGATGAAATTGTCGAGCAGGGCGCCCGGTTGTCAGCATTGATTGACGCTGCCGTGGCTTCGGACACCTATCGCCATCACGACGAAGCCGACCATGTCGACGCGGAGTCAGGGACATGAAGGGCCAAAGCCGGCCCCACCGCCCGGTGGACGGGGTCTTGCTGTTGGATAAACCCGTCGGCTTGACTTCCAATGCCGCGTTGCAGACGGTCAAGCGGCTGTATCAGGCCGCCAAGGCCGGCCATACGGGCAGTCTCGATCCGCTGGCCAGTGGTTTGCTGCCCATCTGTCTGGGCGAGGCCACCAAGATGTCGGGATTTCTATTGAATGCCGACAAGAGTTACCAGTTCACCTGCCGACTGGGAATAGTGACGACCACCGGCGATGCTGAAGGCGAGGTGACCGCCACCCGTCCTGTGGGACCGTTCAGCCGCGAGCAAGTTGTGTCAGTGTTGCAGCGGTTCACCGGTGTCATTGAACAAATTCCGCCGATGTATTCCGCCCTGAAGCGCCAGGGTCAACCGTTGTACAAGCTGGCCCGTCAAGGCATCGAAGTCGAGCGGGAACCGCGTCAAGTCACCATCCATGAACTACAGTTGTTGCGGCTGGAAGGCGAGGAACTGGAATGCATGATGCGCTGTTCCAAGGGCACTTACGTTCGAACACTGGCCGTTGATCTCGGCGAGGCGCTGGGCTGTGGCGCACATATTTCGGTGCTGCGTCGCACGGCGGTAGAACCCTACGACGCCAGCCGGATGATGTTGCTGGACGCCTTGCGTGAGCGGGCGGAACAAGGGCTGGCGGCGCTGGATGAGGTGTTGCTGCCACTTGACAGTGCAGTGATGCAATGGCCAGCGGTGCGGGTGCGAGGCGATGCCGCTTTTTACCTGCGGCAGGGTCAGCCGGTCCTCGTTCCCCATGCTCCGGTGCAGGGCTGGGTACGCCTGTATGAGGGCGAACAACACTTTCTCGGCCTCGGCGAGATTCTCGATGATGGCCGGGTCGGGCCGCGCCGGTTGCTGGCCCGTTGAATCGGACTAACCGCTTGACTTGTTGGTTACCCCTGATGGGGTTAATATTTTTTGACTAAAATCATCCATCCGAATTGGAGTTTGACCCAATGCCGCTTAACACTGAGCAGAAATCGCAAATCGTGCAGGATTATCAACGGGGTTCCGCCGATACCGGCTCGCCGGAAGTACAAGTCGCGCTGCTGACTAACCGCATCAATGGCTTGCAGCCGCACTTTGGTCAACACAAGAAGGACCATCATTCCCGGCGCGGACTGCTGAAGATGGTTAACCAGCGCCGCAAGCTGCTGGACTACCTGAAGCGTAAAGATTTGCAGCGCTATCAAACCTTAATCAGCCGCCTCGGCTTGCGTCGTTGATATTTTCCATCGCTCTTTTGCCGCACAGGACGTTTCCGTGACCCCCATTAAAAAGACCTTTCAATACGGCCAGCACACTGTCACGCTGGAAACGGGTGAAATCGCCCGGCAAGCCAGCGGCGCCGTGCTGGTCAACATGGCTGATACCGTCGTACTGGTCACCCTGGTCGCTGCCAGGGAAGATGAAGGCCGGGATTTTCTCCCACTACGGGTGGATTACCAGGAACGCACTTATGCGGCGGGCCGTATTCCTGGCGGCTTTTTCCGCCGCGAGGGGCGTCCTTCCGAGAGCGAAACCCTGACCGCCCGGCTGATTGACCGGCCGCTGCGGCCACTGTTTGCCGAGGGTTTCACCAACGAACTGCAAATCATCGCCACGGTGATGTCGCTGAACAGCCAGGTGGACCCGGAAATCCCGGCGTTGCTGGGTGCTTCAGCGGCGGTAGCACTGTCCGGCGTCCCGTTCAACGGCCCGATTGGCGCAGCCCGGATAGGCTATCGTAACGGTCAGTATCTGCTCAATCCAACCCGCCGCGAGTTGAAAACTTCGCAGTTGGATTTAGTGGTGGCCGGGACCGAGCGGGCCGTGCTGATGGTGGAATCCGAAGCCGACGGCTTGTCCGAAGAAGTCATGCTCGGCGCGGTGCTGTTCGGCCATGAGCAGATGCAAACGGCCATCCGCGCCATTAAGGAATTAGTGGTCGAGGCGGGCGTCCAGCCGTGGGATTGGTATGCGCCGGCCAAAGATGAAGTATTAGCGAGTGCGGTGCGCACGGTTGAACCGGCGCTGACTGACGCCTATCAGATCGCTGAAAAGCTGACGCGCCAGCAGCGAGTGCGTGAGATTCGCGAGCAGTTGGTCGCCCAGTTGACGACCCAGGAGCCGGAGCGCTGGACGGCGCTGGTGATCGAAAACGCCTTCTCGGCGCTGGAAAGCGTAATCGTCCGTGGGCGCATTCTGGCTGGCCAGCCGCGCATTGACGGTCGCGACACGCGCACCGTGCGTCCCATCACGATCCGAACGGGCGTTCTGCCGCGCACCCATGGTTCCGCGCTGTTCACCCGGGGCGAAACTCAGGCGCTGGTGATCACGACCCTCGGCACGGATCGGGACGCCCAGATCATCGACGCCATTGAAGGCGAATACCGCCAGCCGTTCCTGCTGCACTACAACTTCCCGCCGTATTCGGTGGGCGAGATCGGTCAGGTCGGCAGCCCCAAACGCCGGGAAATCGGTCATGGTCGACTGGCCAAACGCGGTGTTCAGGCAGTCATGCCCAAGCCGGAGCAATTTCCGTACACGGTGCGGGTGGTGTCGGAAATCACCGAGTCCAACGGCTCCAGTTCCATGGCTTCCGTCTGTGGCGCCAGTCTGTCGCTGATGGATGCCGGAGTGCCGATCAAAGCGCCAGTGGCAGGCATCGCCATGGGCCTGATCAAGGAAGGCGACCGCTTTGCCGTGCTGACCGACATCATCGGCGACGAAGATCATCTTGGCGACATGGACTTTAAGGTGGCCGGCACGACGGAGGGCGTCACGGCCCTGCAGATGGACATCAAGATCGACGGCATCACCCACGAGATCATGGAAAAGGCCCTAGCCCAGGCTCGCGAGGGGCGGCTGCACATTCTCGGCAAAATGGGCGTTGTGATCAGTACGCACAGTCAGGAATTGTCCGAGTATGCGCCGCGCTATACCACGATGCGGATTAACCCGGACAAGATTCGGGACGTTATTGGCAAGGGTGGTGTCACCATCCGCTCGATCACGGAGGAAACCGGTGCGACGATTGATATCACCGATGACGGTGTGATCAAGATTGCCGCCGTGGACAAGGCTGCTGGTGACGCGGCCCGCAGCCGTATTGAGCAGATCACCATGGATGTGGAAGCCGGGCAGGTCTACGAAGGCAAAGTAGTGCGGATTATGGACTTTGGCGCGTTCGTAGCGATTTTGCCGGGCCGCGATGGCATGGTGCATGTTTCGCAAATCTCCGAGGAGCGGGTACAGAACGTCAGCGATAAACTGGCAATCGGCGATGTGGTGAAGGTGCGGATCATGGAAATCGACAAACAGGGTCGCATCCGCCTGACCATGAAAGGTCTGAACTGACGCGGGAAGCGATGCACGCCTTGCCCTGGCGTGAGCGCTTCTATTACAATTCCGCTTCTTATCGCAGGGAAGCGGGCGGTTTTTCGGAGAGGTGGCCGAGCGGTCGAAGGCGCAGCACTGGAAATGCTGTTTAGGGGTAACTCTAACGAGGGTTCGAATCCCTCTCTCTCCGCCAAATTCTAACCCATAGCCATCCATGATGAATTTTCGAACCCGCCAAGTGTGTGTTTTTTCATGCCTTTTACTCCACGGTATTCCGTAGCGTTCCGCTCGCATCCAAGGTAATCTAGGGGTCACTTTCCGGGGTCACTGTGCTGAACCCCGAAAAATCACCCTTCACATTGACCCCTGGCTGTGGAGTGACCCCGCCATGCCTTTGAGTGATGCCGCCGTGCGCAACGCCAAGCCCCGTGAGCGCCGCTACAAGCTGTTCGATGAAACCGGACTGTTCCTGATCATCACCCCGGAAGGCGGGAAATGGTGGCGTTGCCGGTATCGCTGGCAGGGGAAAGAACAAACGCTCTCGCTGGGTACTTATCCGAAAGTCAGCTTGCGGCTGGCCCGGCTAGCGCGAGAGGCAATCCAAAAGCAGTTGCGCGACGGGATCAACCCCAGCGCGGCGCGCAAAGCCTGCGATGCAGTGCAGGTGGATACGTTTGAAATCATGGCCCGCGCCTGGCACGGCGACCGCGCCCCGCGCTGGTCAGCGGGTCACGCGGCCCGGCTGTTGCGCGACCTGGAAAAAGACGTGTTCCCCGGAATCGGGAAAAAGTCGATTCGCACGATCACCGCGCCGGACTTGAAAGCGATCCTGCAACGGATTCAGGAACGTGGCGCCGTGGATAGCGCCCATCGGGTTTTACAGATGTGCGGGCAGGTCTTCCGTTACGCCATGGCCGGACACCATGCCGAGCGCAACCCCGCCGCGGATCTAAAAGGCTGGCTACCCGCCCCGGCCCGGACGCACTTCGCCACGATCACTGAACCCCCGGCCATCGGCGCATTGATTCACGCCCTGGACGGTTATCCGGGTAGTTTCCCCGTGCGTTGCGCGTTGCGGTTAGCGCCCCGGCTGATGGTGCGGCCCGGCGAATTGCGTCAAGCGGAATGGAGTGAATTCGACTGGGAAGCGGCTGAATGGCGCATCCCCGCCGCCAAGATGAAGATGCGGGAATCGCATATTGTTCCGCTGTCTCGCCAAGCCGTGGCGATCTTGAAGGAACTGTACCCGCTCACGGGACGCGGGCGTTACGTGTTTCCCAGCATTCGCCATTCCGACCGGCCCATGAGTGAAAACACGGTCAACACCGCCTTGCACCGACTGGGATTCCCCCAGGAAAAAATCTGTGGTCATGGGTTTCGCGCCCTGGCGTCTACCCGGTTGAATGAACAGGGCTGGACACCCGACGTGATTGAACGTCAGCTAGCCCATGCCGAGCGCAACAAAATCCGCGCTGCCTACAATCGCGCCCAATATCTGCCCGAGCGTCGCCGCATGATGCAAGCCTGGTCGGATGATCTGGACGCCCTGGCGGAAGGGGCGACCGTCATTCCGATCCGGCGAGGTGCGTCATGAAAAAAAACGAGAGGGAGTTTCTGATGACGATCTACCGACTTTGTGATGAAGAACTTGATCTTCACTACTCGCTACCTGATGAAGCGGGAATTCGACAACTGGCGTTGCCCAGCAACCGTCCCATCTTGCAAATCAAGCGCCTGTTGGCTGACAAATTGCGGACCAGTCGGATTATGCCCGTCACCCGCCGCAAGCTTCAATCAGCGGCGCTGATGATTGCGTATGGGGCAACATGGGCTGAAATTGATGACGTATTTGGAGACTCCTTCGCCAAGGATTTGCGCAATCGTTACCGGTGATGAATTTCGTTACCAAAAGATTTCATCTCAAATACTTAAACGGATGAGTGGAAAAAACATTGCGCTGATCGATGATGGACTTTTGGAACCCGATATCTTGGAACGGGTACGCCAAAAGATTGCGGGCGATGAGGTTGCGGCACTTTTGGGCTGAAACTGCCCCATGACGAGCGTTCTTTCAATGCTATAGATTCCTTGCTCCTTTACGCTTTAAGGGGCGCACTATGGAATCACTGTTAAGACTGCCCGAAGTTGAACGCCGCACCGGATTGAAGCGGTCGGCCATTTACAATCGCATGGCGACCAGCGAATTTCCCAAACTGATTCGCCTGACTGAAAAGGCCGTCACTTGGCCGAAATCCGAAGTCACCCATTGGATTCACGCCAAAATCGCGCAAGGTCGCCTTGCGGAGGCGGCATGAACGCCTGCCAACTGCTCACCCTTGTTGAATCCCTCGATTCAGCCCTGGCTGAATTGGTAGCCGCTCATGATGAAGCCGCTGAACAGTCCTCCCTTCCCTCATCGGTCTATGTCGCCAGTTGCAAACTGCTGTACCTCTTCAGGCGATTAGAGCGGCTAGCCTTGGAACCGCCGGAGGTGATTTCCCAATAGACGGGTGAAAACCGGCGCTGCTGTTTTTCTTTTCATCATGGCTTTAAAACGGTCAGAAGGCGCAACCTTTACCCCGGCCCCTGCTGGATTACACAACGCGATTTGTACAATGGTGGTTGATTTGAGAATGCAGTCAATGCCGTTCGGTGTGAAGCAGAAAATCCTGATGGGTTGGGAATTACCGAACTGCTCGATGGACGATGGGTACCCGTTCGTGATGTCCCGTCAGTTTGGCGCGACCCTCTCTAAGCAGGGCATTCTCATGCCGATTATTGACGCCTGACGAGTGAGAGGTTTAACAGCCGAGGAAGCGAAGGGGTTGGATATTGCCAAGCTTGTTGGTAAACCGTGCGAGCTGCTTAACAACCTCCATCGGATTCAGAAAATGGCGGCGCTGGTCCAAGACGCTGTCGCGACAATCCGGTCCAGCGAGTTCCTCTGGCTGGAAATACCTTGATTTATAGCCGTGTAGTGGTTATAAGCGTCCCTGCGATGCAGGCCGCAGGGATAGCCGCCTGCCTATTTCGTTCAATGGTGGCTCCTGTCGGTCCCCTCGCGACGACAAGCTGTGAACCCCGTCAGGCCCGGAAGGGAGCAGCGGCAGCAGTGGCCTCGGGCGCCGGGGTGCGGCGGGTAGGAGTCACCACCCTCTTCAAGGCACCTGAATCCCGACATCGGGTGTCCATCCCAAGAGTTTTATGAGCTACCAAGTCCTGGCTCGCAAGTGGCGACCGCGCACGTTTCATGAACTGGTCGGTCAGGAGCATGTCGTCCGCGCCTTGACGAATGCCCTCGACCGGCAACGCTTGCATCACGCCTTTCTGTTCACCGGCACCCGGGGCGTCGGCAAGACCACTATTGCCCGAATTTTCGCCAAATCCCTGAATTGCGAGACGGGCGTTTCGTCTACGCCTTGCGGTCAGTGTTCCGCGTGCCAGGAGATCGACGCGGGCCGCTTTGTCGATTTGATCGAAGTAGACGCCGCCTCCCGCACCAAGGTCGATGAAACCCGCGAATTGCTGGAGAACGTGCAGTACGCGCCCAGCCGGGGGCGTTTTAAGGTGTACCTGATTGACGAGGTACACATGTTTTCCAACCACAGTTTCAACGCCCTGCTCAAGACCCTGGAAGAGCCGCCGCCGCATGTGAAATTCCT
Organism: Pseudomonadota bacterium; assembly: GCA_022709365.1. Lineage (GTDB taxonomy): Bacteria > Pseudomonadota > Gammaproteobacteria > Competibacterales > Competibacteraceae > UBA2383. The sequence continues at coordinate 16,726 of JAKLIY010000028.1, read as the reverse complement.
GTTGGCGACTACCGATCCGCAGAAACTACCCGTCACCATCCTGTCGCGCTGTCTTCAATTCAGTCTCAAACGCCTGCCCGCCGGGATGATCGCCCGGTATCTACAGCAGGTGCTGGACCAGGAAGGTATCCCGGCCGAAGCGGGGGCGCTGCAACTGATTGCTCACGCCGGCGATGGCAGTATGCGCGATGCACTGAGCCTGCTTGATCAAGCCATCGCTTTTGGCAGCGGCCAAGTGGAAACCGCCGCAGTGAGTACCATGCTCGGCAGCATTGACCGGCGGCAGGTGACGGCCTTGCTGGAAGCGCTGGCGGCCAATGATGCGCCGGGTTTGTTGCGGCAGGTAGCAGCGCTGGATGAGAACGTGCCTGATTATGCAGCGGTGCTGGCCGAACTTTTATCGCTGTTGCAACGGGTGGCCTTAACGCAGGCCGTGCCAGATGCGCTGGCCGATGACGAGGTAGTTGATCCTGCCGAATTGCGACGGTTCGCGGAACTGCTGCCGCCCGAAGATGTGCAACTGTTCTATCAGATCGCCCTGCTGGGCCGGCGCGATTTACCGCTGGCTCCCGACCCGCGCGGTGGGTTTGAGATGGCGCTGTTGCGGATGTTGTGCTTCCGTCCGGCGGCGTCGGAACCCGCAACCGCACCGATGCGAGTGGCTACGACGGTTGCTCCAGCACTGACGTCAACACCGGTTCCCGCTACGGCAAACGTGCCGCGTATCATGCCGCCTCCGGCAATGTCTGCGCCACCTGCTTCGGAATGGGGCGAACTGGTCGCGCAACTCTCCTTGGCAGGCATCCCCAAGCAGGTAGCGCTGAATAGCGCTCTGGCGGAACGGAATGGCGATGCTTTCCGGCTGACCCTGGAACCCGGCTACGCGCAGATGTTGAATAAAGCTGTTGAAGATCGTATCCAGGCGGCGCTGCAACAATATTTGGGCAGGCCAGTCACCCTGAAAATTCAGGTGGGCGCGACCGTAGCGACGACCCCGGCTATTCAACAAAAACAGCAGCAGGCCGAACGGCAGCAGACCGCCGCCGAGCAGATCCGCCAGGATCCGCATGTGCGGGATATGCAGGAAATGTTCGATGCGAAGATTGCCGCTGTTCATCCACTGGATGAAACTGACGAGACTCGTTGAATCATAGGAGAGAAACCATGAAAGGCGGTTTGGGCAATATCATGAAGCAGGCGCAGAAGATGCAGGAAAACCTGCAAAAGGCGCAGGCGGAAATTGCGACGCTGGAGATTGCCGGCGAATCCGGCGGTGGGCTGGTCAGCGTGTTAATGACCGGACGCTACGAGGTGCGGCGAATTCATATCGACGACAGCTTGGTGGGCGACGACAAGGACATGCTGGAAGATCTAGTTGCCGCTGCGGTCAACGACGCCGTGCATAAGGTCGAACGCACGGTTCAGGAAAAAATGTCCGGTCTGACCGCTGGTATGGGTTTGCCGCCGGGCATGTTGGGCGATTTGAAGATGCCGTTCTGATCCCATGGCCACTTCGCCGCTGCTCAATCAGTTGATGACGGCGTTGCGTTGCTTGCCGGGGGTCGGACCAAAATCCGCTCAGCGGATGGCGCTGCATCTGCTGGAACGGGATCGTATCGGGGCCGGACGGCTGGTAGAAACCTTGCGGATGGCGCTGGAGCGCATCGGGCATTGCCGGTTGTGCCGCGACCTGAGCGAAACGGACCTGTGTACTCTGTGCGCCAGCCCCAGTCGTGACTCTTCCCAGTTATGTGTGATCGAAACGCCGGCGGACGTGCTGGCGGTCGAGCAGGCCACCGGTTTTCAGGGCCGCTACTTCGTGCTGATGGGTCATTTATCGCCACTGGACGGGATTGGCCCGGCGGAACTGGGGCTGGACGTTCTGGAGGCGCGGCTGGATGAAGGCGAAATCTGCGAGATCATTCTGGCCACCAATCCGACCGTAGAAGGCGAAGCGACCGCCTATTACATCGGAGAACTGGCCCGTGAGCGGGGCATCCGCGCCACTCGCATCGCCCATGGCGTGCCACTGGGTGGCGAACTGGAATCGGTGGATGGCGGCACCCTGGCCCATGCGTTCGCGGGCCGCCGGGATTTTTGAACGCGACAGGAGCAAACGCGATGAACGATTGCATTTTCTGCAAGATCGCCGCTGGCGACATTCCAGCTACTGCGCTTTACGATGACGGTGAAGTGCTGGCTTTCTCGGACATCAACCCGGAAGCGCCGATTCATCTGCTGATCATCCCTCGCAAGCACATTCCGACCCTGAACGATTTGACCGAAGTTGACGCGGCGCTGATTGGTCGGATGCACCTGGCGGCGAAACAGTTAGCGGCGGAACTAGGTGTTGCGGACAGCGGCTATCGAACCGTGATCAATTGCAACCACAATGCCGGGCAACTGGTTTTCCATATCCACATGCACTTGCTGGCAGGTCGGGAACTGGGCTGGCCGCCGGGTTAATCTCTCGAATGTAGAACCGGTCTCCAGCCGGTTGCGCCTTCTCGCTTCTGGTTTTTACATCCCGCACCCCGGAATTTCCTCCTCATGTCCGAACATCCTGATTCCCCGACTGAACTCGCGCCGTTGCGCCTGCGTAAAAACGAAGATCGCCGGTTGCGTGCGGGCCATCTCTGGGTCTACAGCAACGAAGTGGATGTCGAAGCCACGCCGTTGCGCGATTTCCAGCCGGGCCAACCGGTCACGATTCAAGCCAGCAATGGCAAATTCATCGGCACCGGCTATATCAATCCGCACGTTCTGCTCTGCGCACGTTTGGTCAGCCGTGATTCAGAACATCCCCTGAATGCTTCGCTGTTGGTCCATCGCCTGAATGTCGCTCTGCGTCTGCGCGAACGGTTGTATGCGCAGCCATTTTACCGACTGGTTCACGGCGAAGGCGACGGTCTGCCGGGCTTGATCGTGGATCGCTATGGCGACCAGTACGTTGCACAACTCACGACTGCCGGCATGGAGCGGATGAAAGAGGATGTACTGGCCGCCCTGCAAAAAGTGCTGAAACCTCAGACGGTGCTTTGGCGTAATGACAGTCCGGTGCGGGAAATTGAAGGGCTGGAGCGTTATGTCGTCGATGCTGTGGGCGAGATTTCCGAAACGATGACGGTTGAGGAGGACGGGTTGCGTTTCCAAGTCGCGGCACGCACTGGGCAAAAAACCGGCTGGTTTTATGATCAGCGCGATAATCGCGCCCGACTGGATCGCTATATCCGCGACCGGCGCGTGCTGGACGTGTTCAGCTATGTCGGGGCCTGGGGTATCCGGGTGGCGGCGCACGGCGCCCGTGAAGTGCAGTGCGTGGACAGTTCCGCGCCCGCTTTGGAATTGGCCGCCGCCAATGCTGCATTGAACGGGGTCAGCGACCGGGTGCAATTCCAGCAAGGCGATGCGTTCGAGGTGTTGAAGGCGTTACGTGAAGCTCGCCAGCGATTTGATGTGGTGATCATCGATCCGCCCGCCTTCATCAAGCGCCGCAAGGATTTGAAGGAAGGAACGCTGGCGTATCGACGCATCAACGAAATGGCGATGCAAGTGCTGGAGCGCGATGGTTTATTGGTGTCCTGTTCCTGTTCGCAACTGTTTCCCCGCGAAGCATTGCAGGAAACCTTATTGCAAGCCTCGCGGCATTTGGACCGCAACTTGGTCATTCTGGAACAGGGGCGGCAGGGGCCGGATCATCCGGTTCCTCCGGCGATTCCCGAAACCGATTATCTCAAAGCCGTGTTCGCACGGGTGTTGCCGGCCTGAGAGGAGCGTTTGCCATGCTGGTTCATCCTGATTTCGACCCCGTGGCGTTCAGTCTAGGGCCGTTGCACGTTCGCTGGTACGGTCTGATGTACCTGCTCGGCTTTCTGGTCGGTTGGGCGCTGGGCCGTTACCGCGTCAAGCAGCCCAACTCCGGCTGGACCGCTGTGCAAATGGACGATTTGGTGTTTTATATCGCCCTGGGCGTCATTCTCGGTGGACGGATCGGCTATCTGCTGTTCTATGGCTTCAGCAACTTTTTCCACGATCCGCTGATGCTATTCCGGGTCTGGGAAGGCGGCATGTCGTTCCATGGCGGCTTTCTGGGCGTATTGCTGGCGATGGTGCTGTTTGCCCGCAAATATCAGAAACCGTTTTGGGTGACCGTCGATTTCATCGCACCGCTGATTGCTCCCGGTCTCCTGTTCGGACGCATCGGCAATTTCATCAACGGTGAGTTGTGGGGGCGGGTGACCGATCTGCCTTGGGGAATGGTCTTTAGCCAGACCGGCGATCACCTGCCGCGCCATCCTTCGCAGTTGTACCAGGCGGCGCTGGAAGGCGTGGCGTTATTCCTCATCGTCTGGCTGTTTTCCGCCAAGCCGCGCCCGACCATGGCGGTGTCGGGCGTGTTCGCCTTGAGCTATGGCGTGTTCCGGTTTCTCGTGGAATTTGTCCGCCAGCCGGATTCACAACTGGGTTATCTGGCGTTTGGCTGGCTGACCATGGGCCAAGTGTTGTCCGTGCCGCTAATTGTCGTGGGCATTCTTTTGCTGGCGCTGGCCTATCGGCGGCCAGTGGTCTGACGCCGCGTCAACCGCCCTTGATCCGCTCCCATCCGGCCAGGGCTTCGGCCCGGCTGGCGGCGAAGTCAAGGATCGGCGCGGGATAGTCCAGTTTCGACGCGCAGTTCCACGGTTGATGAATGACCGTGGTCGGCAAGGTCGCCAGTTCGGGAATCCAGCGACGGATATAGGCCCCGTCCGGGTCAAACTTCTCACCCTGAACAAACGGATTGAACACGCGGAAATAGGGCGCGGCATCGACGCCGCAGCCGGCAGTCCATTGCCAGCCGAGCGTATTGCTCGCCAGATCGGCGTCTACCAAGGTGTCCCAGAACCAGCGGGCGCCCTCCTGCCAGGGAATGCGGCAATTTTTGACCAGGAATGAAGCGACCAACATCCGCACCCGGTTATGCATCCAGCCGGTTTGCCAAAGTTGCCGCATCCCCGCGTCCACTATGGGATAACCCGTCCGACCCTGCTGCCAGGCATGCAATAACTCTGCATACTCCTTACGCCACGGATAGGCGGCGAAGCGTTCCTGAAGTGGCTGCTCCGGGGTGTGCGGCCAGTGATACAGCACATAATGAGCAAATTCCCGCCAGCCGATTTCCCGCAGATAGGTTTCCGCGCCCTTGCTGGAGAGCGGATCACCGCCCGTCGCGTCCGTCACCGCCGCCCAGATTTGCCGGGGACTGATCTCGCCAAAATGCAGGTGTGGCGACAACCGGGATACGCCTTCCCGTCCGGGCCAGTCGCGCCCCTGGGCATAGCTGGTCAATGCCGTTGCGCAGAACGATTCTAATTGTGCCTGCGCCCCTGCTTCGCCAGGTCGCCAGGCCATCGCCAACCCCGCATCCCAGGGAATGCGTGGCAAGAGTTGCAGCGCATCGAGCGGCAGCGAATCCGGCCACTGTTCCGGCCCGGTCAGTTTTGGAACGGGCAACGGTGCAGCGGGCGGCAATTTCCGCAGGCAGGCTTTCCAGAACGGGGTAAAGACCTGATAAGGCGTCTCATCGGCTTTCAGCAGAGTCCACGGCTCGATGAGCAACGCCGCTTGCGCGCTTTCAGCCACGAAACCTTCAGTGCGTAATGCCGCCTTGATCGTGCGGTCGCGAGCGATCACCGCCGGTTCATAGCGTCGATTCCAGTACACCGCCGTTGCGCCGGTTTCGCGCAGCAGTTCCCGCAGCACAGTCAAACTGTCGCCCTGACGCAGAATCAGCCGCAAGCCGCGCTGCCGTAGCTCGGCGTCCAGCGCCGCCAGACTGTGATGCAACCACCAGCGCGAGGCCGCGCCCGGCTTCCAGGACGCTTCCTCATGCGGGGCATGAAGGTAGACCGGGATCACGCATTCATGCGCCTGCATTGCATGATGCAGGACCGGGTTGTCGGCCAGCCGCAGGTCGCAGCGAAACCAGATGAGAGCAATCGACATGGTGAATCCGTTGAATAAGGGGGGTTGAAGGTTGGCGCTGCCGCAACCAAACTGCTTACAGGCAGTCTTTATCATGCATTCAAAAGCTTTAACCGGGAGGTCCACACTGTGTATTTGTGCATCTGCAAGTCGGTTTCCGACCGGCAAATTCGTGAGGCCGTCGAATTGGGCGCACGCACCATTGGCGATTTGAGCGTCCGTTTGGGCATAGGCGTTGAGTGCGGTAAGTGTATCGACAGCGTCCGGGAATTTCTCGATGTTTGTCTGGCGACGCCGTTACCGGCAACCACGGACTCTGCACCACCCTCATCAGTAGCGGTAACCGCCTCCCCACCACCCCCCGCTGCGGCGAAGCCTGCTCCAGCGCAGGCTGCTTGGTTTGCGGTCGATCTCTAATCCTCCAGGAGCAAGTTCCCATGAAAGGTGACGCCAAGGTGATCGAGTACCTGAACAAGGCGCTCAAGAATGAGTTGACCTCCATCAATCAATATTTTCTCCACGCCCGCATGTTTGATCATTGGGGGTTCACTCAACTCGGCCAGCATGAATATGACGAATCGATTGATGAAATGAAACATGCTGACCAGTTGATGCAGCGGATTTTGCATCTGGAGGGCCTGCCGAATCTTCAAGACCTCGGCAAACTGTACGTCGGCGAGAACGTTGAAGAAATTTTCCGTGGCGACCTCAAGCTGGAGCAACTTGCTCACCCGCTATACCGGGAAGCCATCACCTATTGCGAGAGTTGCAGCGACTACGTCACCCGCGATCTGCTGTCCGCTATTTTGGCCAGTGAAGAAGAGCATATCGGCTGGCTGGAAACCCAGTTGGGGCTGATCGAACGCCTCGGCTTGCCTCATTACCTGCAAGCCCAGTTATAACTGCTCGCCGCTGGCGCAGCCATCAACCCTGGCTGCGTCATTTACCGGTGCTGGCAGTCATAGCTGCTGTCATCAGCGGTTTCGTGATACGATTCTACGAATTTATGTTGTTCAAGCCCGAGCGCTTTGCCGTGCCTGAATTAAAACAAAGAACCCAAGGGAGTCGCCGATGATTGTTTACAACCTCTTTCCTTTGCTAGCCGGGCCTTGCAGCCAATGGGAAACCCATCTTCAACGCGCCGCTGACATGGGATTTGACTGGATTTTCGTCAATCCCGTCCAGAAACCCGGCTACTCGGGCAGTTTGTATTCCATTGTTGACTATTTTCAGTTGCATCCGCTGCTGGCCGACCCCGAATCCAAGCTGTCTCTCGAACAGCAGATCAAGGCGACACTGGCGCAAGCTGGGAAGCTGGGCCTCCAAGTGATGGTGGATTTGGTCATCAACCATTGCGCCTTCGATTCCGAGCTGACCCGCCAGCATCCTGAATGGTTCGTCCGTGAGGGCGACGGCAGCATCGCCCATCCGTTTTGCATGGAAGACGGCCACAAAGTGGTCTGGGGCGATCTGGCGCTGTTCAATCACCAACACACCTCCGATCCAGAAGGGCTTTATCGCTACTGCTACAAGATCGTCGAATACCTGCTGGATCTGGGCTTCAAGGGTTTCCGCTGCGATGCCGCCTATCAAATTCCCGGACCGATCTGGAAGCGGCTGATTCATGAAATCCGCCAGAAGTATCCCGACACGCTGTTTACCGCTGAAACGTTGGGTTGCACTGCCGACCAGACCAAGCAAACGGCTCAGGCCGGTTTCGATTTTGTGTTCAACAGCTCCAAGTGGTGGGATTTCAACGGCCCTTGGTTGATGGAGCAGTATCAACTGGTGCGCGAGATCGCCCCATCCATCAGCTTCCCTGAAAGCCATGATACCGAGCGGTTGTTTCAGGAAGTCAACGGCAACGTAGCGGCGATGAAGCAACGGTATTTGTTCTCCGCCCTGTTCTCCGCTGGCGTAATGATCCCCATGGGCTTCGAATACGGCTTCCGTCGCCGGATGCATGTGGTGAATACCCGGCCCAGTGATTGGGAACAACCCAATATTGATCTGTGTGAGTTCATTACCAGCGTCAATGCAATCAAGCGTCAGTATTCGATTTTCCGTGAGGAATGCCCGACCACCGTTTTACCCTACCAGAATCCGAATATCCTGCTCATGTGGAAAGCTTCAACCCGCACTCAGGAAGAAGCACTGATTATCCTGAACAAGGATCCGTGGAACCATCAGTATTTCTACGCCGAAAACATCGGTGCCTATATTCAGGCAGGCGCGCCTTTGCAGGATGTGTCACCTGAATATCCGCTGGAATATATTCCGCGACCGTTTTCCTATGACTTGCGGCCCGGACAGGCATTCGTGATGGTCGCCAGCCGCGATCATTTGCCGCAGCAATAAAACCACCGGGGCGCAGAGGTCGCGCTCCGGGCCTTCTGGATGAAGGCGCTCTGGACTACCGCGCCCGCGCCCGCACCCGACAATAAAGGACGGAAGTTCATGTATATCGTACAAATTGCTCCAGAATGCGCCCCTGTCGCCAAAGTTGGTGGATTGGCTGATGTGGTTTTTGGCCTGACTCGGGAACTGGAAATTCGTGGCAATGAAGTCCATATCATCCTGCCAAAATATGACTGCATGCGCTATGACCAGATTTGGGGCCTGCAAGTCAGCATAAAAGATTTGTGGGTGCCGTGGTATAACGGCGCGATTCATTGCTCAGTCTGGTTCGGTTTTGTGCATGGCCGAAAATGTTTCTTTATCGAACCACATTCCCAGGAAAATTTCTTTAATCGTGGGCATTTTTACGGCTTCTCGGATGATGTCAGCCGGTTTGCGTTTTTCAGCAAGGCAGCCATGGAGTTTATGCTCAAGGACAATCGCCGACCCGACATCATTCACTGCCACGACTGGCAGACTGGGTTAGTGCCGGTGCTGCTGTTTGAACAGTACGCGCAGGGTGGAATGCATTGGTCACGGGTTTGCTATACGATCCACAACTTCAAACACCAGGGCATGACCGGTGAATACGCCCTCTGGGCCACAGGCTTGACCAATATCGCCCACTATTTCAATTACGACCGCCTGCGCGATAATTTTAACCACAGTGCAGTTAATTTGATGAAGGGCGGCATTGTTTATTCAAATTTCATCACTACGGTGTCGCCAACTCATGCCCATGAGGCGCGCTTTACTGATCAGGGTAGTGGATTAAGCCACACCTTGAATGTGCATCACAACAAGTTCGGCGGGGTGTTAAATGGCATTGATTATGACATTTGGAATCCTGAGGTTGACCCGCACATCCCCAGTCGCTACGGCATCGAAACCCTCGACCAGAAATATGTTAATAAGGAAGCGCTGCGCGACCGGCTATGGCTGAGCAAGGAGTACAAGCCGATCATTGCCTATGTCGGCCGGCTTGATAGCCAGAAAGGCGTGAATCTCATCCATCACGCTATTTTTTACGCACTGCGTAACAACGCCCAGTTTGTACTGCTCGGCTCCAGTCCCGAACCGCAGATTAACCAGCACTTCTGGAACCTGAAGCGACATCTCAACGATAGCCCGGATTGCCATCTTGAACTGGGTTTTGACGAGGAACTGTCGCATCTGATCTATGCTGGTGCCGACATGGTGGTGATGCCCAGCCTGTTTGAACCCTGTGGTCTGACCCAAATGATTGCCTTGAAATACGGCACAGTTCCCATCGTGCGGGCGGTTGGTGGACTCCAGGATACCGTCTTTGACAAAGATTACGATGGCCGACCATGGGAACAGCGCAATGGTTTCATCTTCCATAACGCCGATCATGCCGGCCTCGAATCGGCCATGAACCGCGCCATTGCCCTGTGGTTTGCCTACCCCGAGGATTTCCGGCAATTGATGATCCATGGTATGAGTTGCGACTATTCCTGGTGCCGACCCGGTCAGGATTACCTGAACATCTATGAACTGATCCGTTCCAAGTAATCCGGGGATAGGGAGACAGAGAAAGTTTCCTGTTCGCTATTTCCTGATGACCCCATTGTTTTTGCCACAATGAATGATGATTAATCGCTGCTTAACTACCTTACGGGAGAAACCTGCGTCATGAGCCAGCTTCCGGAATACGTCGATGGCCTGCCCAATATCTGCGGCTCGGAATCCCTGATTGATCAGACTTTGCGCGCCAGCCACAACCACCCCGTGTTCTTGCCGGAGAGCCGGGTCGATTTTGGCCATATCCGCGCGGCTTGCGCCATCGCTCTGCATATGCACCAGCCACTGATTCCCGCGGCCGGCCACGACCTGTACACAGCCGGCATTATCAGCAACCTCAAGTACATGATGGATAACCAAGGCATTGGCGATAACTACAATGCTCCAGTTTTCCATTGGTGCTACAAGCGCATCGGCGAATTCGTCCCGCAGCTCATTAATCAAGGTAAGGAACCGCGGGTGATGCTGGAGTATTCGGGAACCCTGTTCCACGGCTTGCGCGATATGGGGTTGCATGACGTTTTTGATGCCCTCAAGAATGCAACGTGCCATCCGGATTATCGACGGGGAGTGGAGTGGTTGGGTTGTCCATGGGGTCATGCGGTGGCGCCCTCGACCCCGGCGCAGGATTTCCGTTTGCATGTCAAGGCTTGGCAGCAGCATTTCGCCAGCATTTTTGGCCTGGAAGCGCTGGAACGGGTGCGCGGCTTTTCGCCTTCAGAAATGGCGTTGCCCAACCATCCTGATACCGCCTATGAGTACATCAAGACCTTGGTGGACTGTGGCTATCAATGGCTGCTAGTGCAGGAACACACGGTGGAACGTCCGGAAAATGGGTGGGGGCCGGAGAAGAAGCACCTGCCGCATCGGCTGGTCTGCACCAATTCTAAGGGCGAAACCGTCAGCATCATCGCCATCATCAAGACCCAGGGCAGCGACACCAAGCTGGTGGCGCAGATGCAGCCCTATTACGAAGCCAAGAGCTTGTCGCGCTGGGAACTGGCTGGAAAATCTGTGCCGCCGCTGGTGACCCAGATCGCTGATGGCGAGAACGGCGGGGTCATGATGAACGAATTTCCGGGTATGTTCTTCCAGGTGGCGAACGAGGCCGCTGGATCGGATGTGCCGATGATGAACGCGACCGAGTATCTGGAGCATCTATTTGCGCTGGGCATCAAGGAAGCCGATTTACCGGTCTTGCAGCCGTTGCTCCAAAAGCGGATTTGGGATCGTTTCAAGCCGGGCGATGGACCGGAAAAACTGGAGAAGGTCATTACGGAACTGAAGCAGGAAGACGGACGTTTCCACATGGAAGGCGGCAGTTGGACTAACGATATTTCCTGGGTGCGGGGCTACGATAATGTCCTTGGCCCGATGGAAAAGGCCAGCTCGCAATTCTACGAGAGGGTGCTTAAACCGGGCGTGGCGACCGACGATCCACGCTATCGCAATGCGCTGTTCCACCTGATGTGTTCGCAAACCAGTTGTTACCGCTACTGGGGGCAGGGGCTGTGGACGGACTATGGCCGCGAAATTTGCCGGCGGGCCATCGCTATCGCTGAAAACATTTAGCCGCTCCGGTCATGCAGCCAGGACCGGTTCCGAATTATCATGATAAAAATACCGGATGAGCAAAGTGTGATCCTGACGCTGCATCCGCTCATCCGATCACAGGAGGAGGCTCAATCATGGCGGACACCCTCTACCATGCCCTGGTGCTGAATCTGCACCAACCGCACGGTAATCTGGAACACCTGCTACAGCATAACGAATGGGAAGCTCGGGAAATTTTATTCGCCATGGACCGGATTCCCCGTTCGTTGGCCGACTATCCTGACGTGGGCCGGGTCCACCTGGCCTTGTCCGGCACGCTGCTGGAAACCCTGACGGATCCGGAATTTCAGAGCCGGGCCTACGGCATCGTCGATTGCAATGCTCTGCTGTGGAATCTGCGAAATACCCAGGCTATTGACATGGTTGGCACGGCCTACTATCACCCGGTCATGCCGCTGATTCCGCCGACTGATTGGGAGGCGCACATCGAGCGGTGGCGAGGGATAGCGCGTCGGCTGTTTTTCAATAGTGATTTCCAGGGGTTCTGGCCACCGGAGATGGGATTTTGCATGGAAATGATCCCGCTGCTGCGCCGGATGGGCTACCGCTATGTGCTGGTGGATTCCGAACATGTCCAGCCCGTCGAGCCGATGCGCTGGGAGGAAGTGCGTTACCGACCGCATATCGTCCGCTATGGCAGCGAGGAAATGATCGCTATTGTGCGCGATCGTGATCTATCCAACGCTCAAGAGTCGGGCATGGAATTCGCGTGGTTCGACCGGGAAGTCCGGGAACGCATCAAGAACTGTGACTTCCCGCCTTTGGTGACGACATGCAGCGACGGTCAAAATGGTGGCTGGTTCCGCAATGTCACGCCCGGCAGCAATTTCTGGGATGTTTTCTACAAACCGCTTATGGATCAGGCGCGGAGCAATCCAGGTGCGGTTCAGCCGATCTTTATCAAGGACTATCTTGATCGATTCGGTGTCCGTGGTGAGATCACGGTGGGGCCTGGCGCATGGAACACCGGTTGGCATCATGGTCGGGATTTCGTGCAGTGGACGGGTACGCAGGCGCAAAAGGACGCCCTGACCCGCGTCGACGAGGTGAGTCAGGCCGTACACGGCGCGATGAGCAACGCTACGCATTTTGGCGCGCAAAACCCGGAACTGCCCGCTCTGCTGGAGGAAGCGCGCTGGCGGGTGTTGCGGGCGGAAACCAGTTGCAATTTCTTCTGGGGCGACGCTTGGGTGATGCGTTGTCATGCAGATCTTGACCAGGCCTGTGAGTGCCTGGAGCGGGCGAGCGCCTGTTTTCACTGACCGTCATCAGTGGTCAGTAGCCATCGACTGCCCACTGTTCACTCGCCTTAAAGCATCGCTTTAATCGTTTCGCGTAGTTTCGGCAGGTCCAACAGCCCCAGCCGATACTGCACGATCCCGCCATCCGGTGAAATCAGTACTGTGGTAGGGGTTAACTGCACGTTGTCGAATCCCCGGGCGATATGCTCCTGGCTGTCCAGCACAATGGGATAGGGAATCTGCCGCTGCTGGGCCATCGCCCGCACCCGGTCGGGTGAGTCGTAGCTCATCGCCACGCCGATAATCTCCAGTCCTTTCGGATGCAATTCCCGGTAAAGCTCCATCAGGTGGGGCATTTCTTCAATGCAGGAGGGACATGTGGTGGCCCAGAAGGTGACCAGCACCGGTTTGCCGCGAAACTGCTCCAGCGTCAATGTGCGGCCATCGAGAGTCTGACCGACCAGGGGTGGCGCTTGGCGCAGACCGGCGGGCATGAACCAGATCGCGGCAAAGGCGAGAACTACCGCCAGGGCGACGCTGGCGATGAGCGTTTCTTTGTTGAGCTTCACGAGCTAAACCTCATGGTGGATTGAAATTAGGCGGTGGTTGCCGGCCCGGTTCTTCTGAGACCCTGAATGCCGCCGAATGTAACCCAGCTTGCGCTGAATGGGCGGCATCGTATGATGCACAAATTTTCAACAGTTGAGCGTAGGGTGGCAACTATGATCAAGGCAGGCATTGTTGGAGGCACCGGTTATACCGGAGTGGAATTGCTGCGGCTATTGGCGGCCCATCCGAACGTGGAATTAACCGTCATCACCTCGCGCGGCGAAAAAGGCGTGCAGGTTAGCCAACTGTTTCCCAACCTGCGTGGTCGGGTAGATCTGGCGTTTGTTGAGCCGGACGATGCACTGTTGAAAAGTTGCGATGTGGTGTTTTTCGCCACGCCCAACGGTACGGCGATGCAAAGTACGCCGGTGTTGCTGGAGGCGGGCGTCAAGGTCATCGATTTGGCTGCCGATTTCCGCCTGCGGCAGGCTGACGAATGGGAACAATGGTATGGGATACCGCATGCCTGCCCGGAGTTGCTGGCGGAAGCGGTCTACGGTCTGCCTGAGGTGAACCGTCGGGCTATCCAGACCGCTCGATTGGTCGCTAATCCCGGTTGCTACCCGACGGCGGTGCAACTGGGGTTTTTGCCACTGCTGGAGGCGGGCGTGATTGACCGGCAATCCCTGATCGCCGACGCCAAGTCCGGAGTCAGCGGCGCCGGGCGCAAGGCCGAGGTGGGCATCCTGTTAAGCGAAGTCAGCGATAGCTTCAAGGCGTATGGAGTACCGGGGCACCGCCATCTACCCGAAATCCGCCAGGGGTTGACCGCGGTGGCCGGACAGCCGGTGGAATTGGTTTTTGTGCCGCATCTGACGCCAATGATTCGCGGTATTCACGCGACCTTGTACGCAACGCTGGTGGATTCTGACGTGGATTTGCAGGCGTTGTTTGAACAGCGCTACGCAGCGGAACCCTTTGTGGATGTGTTGCCGCCGAAATCGCACCCCGAAACGCGCAGTGTGCGCGGAGTGAACCAGTGCCGGCTGGCGGTGCATCGCCCACAGAACGGCAAAACGGTCGTGGTGCTGTCGGTCATCGATAACCTGGTGAAGGGCGCGGCCGGTCAGGCGGTGCAGAATATGAATCTGATGTTTGGCTTGCCAGAAACCGCTGGGCTGGAAGGCATTGCGCTGCTGCCTTGAAGCTAATTCTTGACCTTGGCAGTCAACAATCAGACACTAACTGACTTTTTGAAAGAGGATTAAATCATGGGCGCTACCGTTGAAACTTTTACCCCTGCCGACTCTCCCTTGCTGTTCACCGACGCTGCCGCGCTGAAGGTTAAAGAATTGCTGGAGGAAGAAGCGAATCCCCAGTTGATGTTGCGCGTCTTCGTTTCCGGTGGCGGTTGCTCTGGATTCCAGTATGGTTTCACCTTCGACGAAACCCTGAGCGACGGTGACACCGTGGTGGAAAACTGCGGGGTGAAACTGCTGATCGATCCGATGAGTTTCCAGTATCTGGTCGGCGCTGAAATCGACTATTCCGAGGGACTGGAAGGCGCACAATTCGTCATTCGCAATCCCAACGCCGTCACGACCTGCGGCTGCGGCTCTTCATTCTCCGCCTGACAGTGTTCGGCCAGCGGGAGATCAATCCCGCTTAGGCCGATTCGATCTATCCTAAATTGTTCGTCGAATTTTGCGCTCCGGCGACCTAGTCGCCCGGAGTCGTTGGTATTTTGAGGAATGTCCATGCATCCGGTTGAAGAATCGCTGAAACTGATTAAACGTGGCGCAGTGGATTTGCTACTTGAAGAAGAACTGGTCGAGCGGCTTAAAACAGGCCGACCCCTGCGGGTCAAGGCCGGTTTTGACCCGACCGCCCCCGATCTGCATCTGGGGCACACTGTCCTGATCAATAAGCTTCGCCAGTTTCAGGATCTCGGCCACCATGTCATGTTCCTGATTGGTGATTTCACTGGAATGATCGGCGATCCAACCGGCAAAAATATCACTCGCAAGCCACTGACCCGTGAGGAAATTCTGGTAAACGCCGAAACTTATCGGGAACAAGTGTTCAAGATTCTCGATCCTGATCGAACCGAGGTGTTGTTCAATTCCGCCTGGTTCGACCGTATGACGCCTGCGGACTTTATTCACTTGGCGGCCAAGCATACGGTAGCCCGGATGCTAGAGCGGGACGATTTCGGCAAGCGTTACGCCAGTGGACAATCCATCGCCCTGCATGAATTTCTCTATCCTTTGGTGCAGGGTTACGACTCGGTCGCCATGTGCGCCGATGTGGAGCTGGGTGGCACGGATCAGAAGTTCAACCTGCTAGTGGGCCGCGAATTGCAAAAGCACTATGGCCAGCCGCCGCAGATTGTCCTGACCATGCCCATTCTGGAGGGGCTGGATGGGGTGCAGAAGATGTCGAAATCGCTGTGCAATTATGTCGGCATCCGCGATGAACCGAACGAAATGTTCGGCAAACTCATGTCGATTTCCGATGATCTGATGTGGCGCTATTTCGAACTGTTGAGTTTCCATCCGATCGGCGAGATTGCCGAATGGCGGCGGCAGGTGGATCACGAACATCTGAATCCCCGCGATGTGAAGTTCAAGCTAGCCGAGGAGTTGGTGGCCCGTTTTCATGGCGTCGAAGCAGGCCGCCATGCCCTGTCAGCGTTCATCGAACGCTTCCAGAAGGGTGCGCTGCCAGAAGATCTAGCCGAAGTACAGGTTCGATCTCGTGATGGCCGATTGCCGATTGCCAATCTGCTCAAGGAGTCCGGGCTGGCGGCTAGCACCTCGGAAGCCTTGCGCTTGATCCAGCAGGGCGCAGTGCGGATCAATGGCGAGCGGGTTGACAGCCGTGATTTGGAACTGACTGCTGGTAGCCGCCATGTTTACCAGGTGGGCAAACGGCGGGCCGCTAAAGTTGAGATCGTATGAAGAAAATTTGAAAATCGCGTGAATGAAGTATTGACAGGAAGGTTTCGAACCCTATAATGCGCAACTTCTTTGGTTGCAGTGAAGTTTCTAGGGAAGACAGCAGCCAGTAGCAGGTATAGCGCAGAAATTGGTTAGAAGTTTGCAAATTGGTTGTAACGTGGTATAATTAACATCCTTTCTCGCTTGGCGAGAGAGGAACTGCAAATCAGCTCTTTATCAATAAAAAAAGGTTGTGAGGGAAGAAACTTAAGGCTCTTATAGGGCTGGCAAGTTTTTTCTGAACTGTGAAAACAGGTGAGAGAAGCTTGCGAGGGATTTTAGAGTTTAGAGAGATTAAACTGAAGAGTTTGATCCTGGCTCAGATTGAACGCTGGCGGCATGCTTAACACATGCAAGTCGAACGGGGGCAGTAATGCCTTAGTGGCGGACGGGTGAGTAAAGCGTAGGGATCTGCCTGGC
>JAKLIY010000027.1 GCA_022709365.1 Pseudomonadota bacterium | reverse complement strand
CGCAACCTTCGCCTTGAACTCCGCACTGAAGACTTTCCTCTGCATTGCATCACCCGTTCCTCGTTTCTGGTCGTTACGTTGCAGAGTACCACCTTATTTACCTGTCCGAAATTCGGGGTCCATTATACTTCCGTCATGCTGAATTCACGGCGTTCCAGCAGTGTATTAGTGCGCTGTTCGCTGCTTGGCGGCAGGTGAATACCCCGTGTGTCTCCAAGCCCTTCAGCAGGGCGATTTTTATGCGCTTCAAGACCTGGTTGCCAACAACACAGCCACCGGCTTAGTGGCGCTGCGGCGCTGGGCGCGGGCGTCAATGACATTCTTGAGCGCAATCAGGCAACCCAGGCCGATGAATGCTCCCGGCGGCAGAATCGCCAGCAGGAAACCGCGATAATCATCGACCAGATGCAAGGTCAAATGCCGGCCCCACTCCCCAAACAACAAATCCGCTTGGCTGAACAGTGTTCCCTGTCCCACCACTTCCCGCACCGCGCCCAGCAGCACCAGCGCCAGCAGGAATCCTAAACCGGTCGCAATGCCATCAACCGCCGATGGGGCGACACCGTGCTTGAAGGCAAACGCTTCGGCGCGGCCAATCACGCAACAGTTAGTCACGATCAGTGGAATGAAAATGCCGAGTACGGTGTACAGTCCCGGCAGGAAAGCGTGCATCGCCAGTTCCACCGCAGTCACCACGCAGGCGATCACCAGGACAAACACCGGAATCCGCACCTCCGGCCGCACCAGATGACGAATTAACGAAATAGCCACGTTGGACAGCAGCAACACCAGCAGCGTCGCCAGTCCCAGCCCCAGCCCGTTCACTACCGAGTTCGAAGTTGCCAGCAAGGGACATAATCCTAGCAGCGCCACAAAGCCGGTATTTTGGGTCCACACACCGTCCTTGAGAATTTTCCGATAATTTGCGGTATCAATCATGACCGTTTCTCCGCTACGGATCGCTTCGTTGACCTAACTCTTTCCCGCCGGGTGCGCAGATGCTGGCGCAAACAATTGCTCCCGGTGACTTTGGACGTATTCCAGAAACCGGCGGGTCGCCTTGACCACCGCCCGGGGCGTGATCGTCGCACCAGTGAACTGATCGAAAACGCCGCCATCCCGTTTGACCTTCCACTTCTCTGGAGAAGGATCGGCCAGCGACTTTCCGGCAAACGCCAGAATCCACGGTGAACGCCGCTCCTCAATCGCATCGCCCAAGCCCGGTGTCTCTTTATGCTGAAGGACACGCACCCCGGCCAGTGTCCCGTCGGCATACACGCCAATCAACAGTTGAATCGGCCCGCTGTAGCCGTCCGGCGCATACGGCGTCGCGAACAGTGCGACCGGCTGACCCTCTTTCCGGGCGCGGTAGACAGCGACCGGCTGATCCGTCCCCAGCCACTCCGGCGCCACGATGTCGATGCGATCTTCTGTCACCCGGTTATCGTAACGATCCGCTGGCACCAACTGATTCAGATTGGCTTCCAGCGCCGCTCGTTGCGCCTCGGCGATAATGTCCTTGGTACTGGTATAAGTCACAGTGACCAGTCCGGTCCCGACCAAGGCAAATCCGGTCAAAATCAGGGCGGCAACGCCCATACTACGCGCCAGGGGTTTCATCCGCGCCGCGCTCCGAACACCCGGGGCTGGGTGTAAAGATCAATCGTGGGCGCGGCGATGTTCATCAACAACACCGAAAACGCCACGCCATCGGGATAACCGCCAAATCCCCGGATGATGTAGACCAGAATGCCAATCCCTGCGCCATAAATCAGCCGACCACGCGGAGTAGCGCTGGCGGTCACTGGATCGGTAGCGATAAAGAACGCGCCGAAAATCGCTGCACCGCTCCATAGATGGAACCACGGCGGGGCGTAACGCACGGGATCGACGACGTAGAACACAGTCGCGATCACCGCCAGCCCGCCCAGCATCCCCGCCGGAATTCGCCAATCGGCGGCACGGGTATAAATCAGCCATAACCCGCCGACCAAAAATCCAGAGGTCGCCCATTCCCAGCCGTGACCCGACACAATGCCAAAAACCGGACTGTTGCGAATCTCGGTCACCGTCAGGCCCAGGCCCAGTTTGGTGCGCAACACATCCAGCGGCGTCGCCCCGGTCAGCGCGTCAGCGGCGAACCGCGCCGGCCATTCGCTATTGAACATCACCTGCAGCGTTTCCCAAAAGGTCATGGCCTGCGACTGATCGAGGCCATGTGGCACCAACCAGGTGCTCATTTCACGGGGAAATGAGATCAGCAACACGACATAGCCGACCATCGCCGGATTGAACGGGTTATAGCCGAGTCCGCCGTAGAGATGCTTGGCAAGTACGATGGCTGACAGTACACCGACGACCGTTAACCACCACGGAGCCAGCGGCGGCAAGGCGACGGCCAGCAGCCAGGCGGTAACGACTGCGCTGGAATCACCCAAATGCAGCAGGATCGGCTTGCCGCGTGCCGCCAGCATTGCGGTTTCCGCCAGCAGCGCGACGGTGGTTGCGAGGACCAGATTAACCAGAATACCCCAGCCGAAGAACCAGGTCAGGGCAGCGATACCAGGCAGCATGGCGTACAACACCCGGCGCATGACCTGGCCGACGCCGGCGTCCTGCAAAACATGGGGAGAAGTGACCGTTTTGAAGCGCATGATTCAACCGTCCCGGTCACTGACGACCACTGTACTCCCCTCGCCCCTTGTGGGAGAGGGGCTAGGGGAGAGGGGGGCCTTGGCCGGCGCTTTTTGCCGCAACTTCGCCTCCCGCTCCTGCTTCTCGCGCTCCAGCCGTTCAACCCGCGCCTGATGCCGCTGCCGGGCCAGCTCCGCCTTCTGCTTTTCCTTCTCCTGCGCCCAGATTTCATTCTTGGCGTAGCGATAGTACTGCACCAGCGGGATATGACTCGGACAGACGTAGCTGCAACAGCCACACTCAATGCAACTGAATAAATGGTGATCCTGGGCCTTGTCGAACTCGCGGGCGCGGGCGTGCCAGTACAACTGCTGCGGCAACAGATCGGCGGGACAGACCTCGACGCAAGCGCTGCAACGGATACAAGGCATCACAGGTTGCTCGGGCGTCAGTTCAGCGGCGCTGGCGGCCAGGATACAGTTAGCGGCCTTAGTGACTGGAACCTCGTCGCTGTGCAGAGCAAACCCCATCATCGGCCCGCCCATGATCAACCGCTCCACGCCCTCCCGATAACCGCCACACTGTTCCACCAGGTCAGCAAACGCAGTTCCCAACAGCGCCTCGATATTGCCGGGCTGTTTGACCTGCCCGGTCACGGTCACCACACGGGAAATCAGCGGTTCACCATGGTCCACCACACGATGCACGGCGTAGGCGGTCGCCACGTTGAAACACTGGACGCCGACATCAACCGGCAGACCCTCCACTGGCGTTTCCTTGCCGGTCAGCAGTTTGACCAGTTGCTTGACGCTACCGCTGGGATAGCGGGTGGGAATGGGCCGAACCTGGTAATCGGTTCCGGCGCAGGCTTCGCTCATCGCGGCAATCGCTTCCGGCTTATCCTCTTCAATACCGATCAGCACGTCACGCGGCTTCAGCAAATGGGCCATGACCCGTAACCCGGCGACGATACCCGCCGCCCGTTCGCGCATCAGCCGGTCATCGCAGGTAATCCACGGCTCACATTCCGCGCCGTTGAGAATCAGGGTTTCCAGATCATCGCTACCGCTCAGGTTTAACTTGACCGCACTGGGAAACCCGGCTCCGCCCAGCCCCACAATGCCGGCGTTACGCAAGATATTGCGTAATTCGCTGGGATGTCGATGACGGTAATCGACCGGTTCCCGGTCGATCCAGCGCTCCTCACCGTCGCTGTCGATGACCACGCACAGGTCAGGCAACCCGGAGGGATGGGGAACATGCCGGGATTCCACGGCAGCCACGATCCCGGAGGTAGGGGCATGGATGGCGGCGCTGATGTAGCCATCGGCCTGACCGATCATCTGCCCCTTCAACACCCGGTCGCCGGGCTGCACCAGCGGTTTGGCGATGGCACCGATGTGTTGGCGCAACGGGACGGTCAACTGCCGGGGCAGAGCGCCGGGTTGAATTGGCGACTGATTGGATTCGGCTTTGTGGCGAACGGTTTTCAGTCCGCCGTGAAATGGAAACAGGCGTTTGAGGGCGTTCATGCCGCCGCTTGAACCGGGATGACCGGCGCACGCCATTTCCAGGTGCTGATGGTCTGCGTAACCGGGATCATGTGGATGCAATCCACCGGGCAGGGCGCGATGCACAATTCACAGCCGGTACATTCCCTGGCAATGACCGTATGCATCTGCTTGGCCGCGCCGAGAATGGCATCCACCGGACAGGCTTGCAGGCACAGCGTACACCCGATGCAGTTCTGCTCATCGATGACCGCTAACATCTTCGGTTTGTCCAGATGCTCGGCGTTGAGCGACTTGGAATCGCGGCCCAGCAAATCAGCCAGTGCCGCCACGCCGTTCGCGCCGCCGGGGGGACAGAGATTGATTTCCGCCTCGCCCGCAGCAATTGCCTCGGCGTAAGGCCGACAACCGGCATAGCCGCATTGGCCACACTGGGTTTGCGGCAAAATAGCGTCGATCTTCTCGACGATGGGATCGCCTTCCACCTTGAAGCGCACCGCGGCGAAGCCCAGCAACAGACCGGAAGCGCCAGCCAGCAATCCCAAGGCAAGCACAGCAATGATCATGATTTTATCCTCGCACCAGCCCAGCGAAGCCCATGAACGCCAGCGACATCAGGCCGGCGGTTATCAAAGTAATGGCCGGACCACGAAAATGGACCGGCACATCCGCAACGATGATGCGTTCGCGCATCGCGGCAAATAACACCATCACCAGCGAAAACCCGACGGCGGCACCGAAACCATAGAGCGCCGAGCCGATGAAATCATGCCGGGCCTGCACATTGAGCAAAGCCGCTGCGAGAACCGCACAGTTGGTGGTGATCAGCGGCAGGTAGATGCCCAGCGCCTGGTAAAGCAACGGACTGGTCTTATGGACCACCATTTCGGTAAATTGCACCACCACCGCAATGACCAGAATAAACGCAATCGTGCGCAGATATTCCAACCCCAGTGGGATCAGGAGGTAATGGTCGGTCAGATAGGCGCAGATGGACGACAGCGTCAGGACAAAGGTGGTCGCCAGTCCCATGCCCATGGCGGTTTCCAGCTTGCGGGAGACACCCATGAACGGGCATAACCCCAAAAATTTCACCAGCACATAGTTATTGACCAGGATGGTCCCCAACAGGATTAGTGCATAGTCTTTCATGGCAGACGTTTAAGACCGATTGCAAAGCAGTGATGATATCGCGGTCAACATTGAATCGCTTTGACTATTATCAACGTGAGAATCTAGGTTTGACCGCCCAGCAACAAAAATTCCATCAACGCCTTCTGGGCATGAAGGCGATTTTCCGCCTGATCCCAGACCCGGCTTTGCGGCCCGTCGATCACCTCGGCGCTGACCTCCTCGCCCCGGTGTGCGGGCAGACAGTGCAGGAAAATCGCCCCCGGCCTGGCTTGGGCCATAATCTCGGCAGTCACCTGATAACCGGTGAAATCCCGCTCACGGCGGTCCTGCTGCTCCTCCTTGCCCATACTGGCCCACACGTCGGTGGTGACCAGATCAGCGCCTTTCGCCGCTGTCAGCGGATCACGCAGCAACACCACCCGGTCGGTGGCCTGCTTCAACAACGCTTCGTCCGGTTCATAGCCGGGCGGGACGGCGATGCGTAATTGAAAATCGCACTGAATGGCGGCCTTGAGATAACTGTTGCACATATTATTGCCATCGCCAATCCAGGCCACGGTCCGCCCGCGAATCTCGCCGAATTCTTCGATGAACGTCTGCAAATCCGCCAGTAATTGGCAGGGATGGTTGTAATCGGTCAGACCATTGATCACCGGAGCCGTGGAATACTCGGCGAAACGCTGGATCGTCGCGTGGGCAAACGTGCGGATCATGACCAGATCGACCATGCGCGATACGACTCGTGCGGTATCCTCAATCGGTTCGCCCCGGCCCAGTTGCGTGTCGCGCGGCGACAAGAAAATCGAGCTGCCGCCCAGTTGCGCCATACCGGCTTCGAAGGAGACCCGGGTGCGGGTGGAGGCTTTCTCGAAGATCATGCCCAGCACCTTGCCCGGAAACGGTGCATAATGTTCCCCGCGCTGGCGTATGGCTTTTAATTCGCTGGCGCGTTGCAGCACTCGCTGCAACTCCGCAGGCGTCAGATCAAACAGACTCAGAAAATGGCGTGTTTTCATAATAGTTTCGCTGAAAAAGCCGGATGATCGGCATTCCGTAGGTGGTCGCCAAACCGGCTTGCGCACTGCACGCCTTCCCGAGGCGAACCGTCCGCAAGCCGTTTTAAAAAATCAAAACGGCAGCGGTAAGAGCTGCCGTCGGTAGAATTATAGCCGATGTTTCCCTTGACATCGTACCCGCTTCAGCACGTTTCGCCGCCAACCCCGCCCTGTCCAGAGGAGTCCACTTTTCGCCATGTCCGCGCACTTCTGCCCTCAATGTGGCCAACCTTTACAGACTGCTGAAATCCATGGCCAGCCGCGACCGTGTTGTAAGACCGTCGGTTGCGCCTATGTTCACTGGGACAATCCCATTCCCGTGGTCGCCGCTATTGTTGAGGTGGATGGTGCGGTCATCCTGGCCCGTAACCACCGTTGGCCGGAGACGATGTTCGGCCTGATCACCGGCTTCCTGGAAAAAGGTGAGACCCCGGATGACGCGGTCTTGCGCGAAGTGCAGGAAGAATTGGGTTTGCAGGCCGAAACCGCGCATTTCATCGGCTATTACCCATTCTTTGAAATGAATCAACTGATTCTGGCCTTCCATGTTCCGGCCCATGGCGACATTACGCTGAATGAAGAACTGGCCGCGATCAAACGAGTGCCGGTTGAACGGTTGAAACCGTGGACGATTGGCACTGGCCCGGCGGTCCGCGACTGGCTGGCGCGTCGCTCGGTGACACTCTGAAGAAGAGGGCTGTTCCCCATGTTCGCTTTCCTGCCCGCGCCGCTCCGTGGCGCACTGGCGTTGCTGCTCTTCATCCTCAACACCATACTTTGGTGTACGCCGTTCTATATCGTGCTGCTGATCAAACTGGCGATTCCTCATCGCGGCTGGCAGACCTGGTACGACCGCCGTTTGATCCACATCGCCCAGGCTTGGGTCGCCAGCAATAACGCGATTACTGATCTGACCCAGCGCATCGAGTGGGATGTGCAGGGACTCGATGGGTTACAGCGCGATGACTGGTATTTGGTCAGTTCCAACCATCAGTCCTGGGTGGACATTGTGGTGCTGCAACGGATTTTCAACCGGCGGATTCCGTTCCTGAAATTCTTTATCAAACAGCCGCTGATCTGGATGCCGATGTTGGGCGGCGTCTGGTGGGGACTGGACTTTCCATTCATGAAGCGCCACTCGGCAGATTATCTGGCCCGGCATCCCGAAGCCCGCGATCAGGACTGGGAAACCACTCGCCGGATTTGCGCCCGGTTCCGCGATACGACGCCGACCACCCTGCTCAACTTTCTGGAAGGCACCCGCTTCCGGCCCGATAAACAGGCTCGGCAACAATCACCTTACCAGCATCTGTTGCGGCCCAAGGCGGGCGGACTGGCGTTTGCTATGGAAACGCTGGCTGACCGGTTGCACACCCTGCTGGACGTGACCATCGTTTACCCGGATGGCGGCTCGACCTTTCCGGATTTGCTGCTGGGTCGCATTCACCGAGTGATCGTGCGGGTCCGGGCGCTGGATATTCCCGCGGAACTGCTGGACGGCGATTATCGCGGTGATCCGGAATTCCGGGCGGCGATTCAACGCTGGCTGGGCCAGATCTGGACGGAGAAGGATGCGTTGATCGAGGAACTGTTGGAGAGCGCCCGTCAGACTCATCGAGATATTGGGCCAAACGGTCGTTAAATGCCGATACTTGGGAAGCAGTTTTCAAGGAATAGGCTCATGCGGTACGTGCGCAGCGCCGAACGCATCGGAAGGATCGGCTGATTGAGCCTTTTCCATGCGCTAGAATAGTCATATTAATCATTGGCTAAATCCTTTTGCGGTATCGCCTCATGAATTTCATCATTGCCAATACGTTTATCAACAGCTTAACCCGGCTTGCCGCGCCCGCCCAGACCCTGGTCAAACAGGCCGCGTTTGAATTGCAACTCGCGCCAGCGTGCTCGGCGAACTGGTCGATGAAGCCGATCGGGCGGTGTTTATCGAGCAGGAGCGGCAATTGCTCTATGTGGCGTGTACCCGCGCCAGAGAGCAGTTATTGGTGACGTATAGCGGTAAACCAAGTCGGTTTTTCTTTCACAATCAAGACCAGGCTGAAAAGGTCAAAATCGTGGATTACCGCTGAGGAATCCAAACCATGACGACTCACGGCTTTCCGCCGATCCATCCCGGCGAAATCTTGCTGTTCGACCCGCAACCTCGTCGTGGCTGATGCGCGCCGGTTACCGCCAACGGCGCAGCCGTGTACTTCATGCCCTGCTGGTTTCTGTTGCCGCCAGTTGCGCCAGCATTTGCTGGGCCGTTTCGATCTGACGTTGCAGTTGCGTAGCCAGTTGGCCCAGTGCGTCACGGCCTCGCGCTTCCTCGGCTTCGATCTGCTGTTGGAGCTGATAGAGTTCGCTGGCGTGCAAAGCAGCGATTTCTTCTTCGGTGGCGGCGATGTGCTGTTCCAGTTGCGCCGCTTGGCGGATCAGGCGGATCAGCTTGGCGCCGACGTCTTCGCCGGTGATGGCTTCGGGACGCTGTTCATAATCACGTAGCAGAGTTTCCATCCGAGCGAAATCACCGTTGCGGTAGGCCGCGTTGAGTGCGGCCATCGCTTCATTACGATAGTCACGGTCGGCATCGTTATCAGCGCGGTCAGGATGAATGCGAGCAGCCGCTTTGCGGTAGAGCGCTTTGAGTTCTGCTGTGGGTGGGATTGGTTCGGATTCGCGAGTGGCGGCGTCCACTTGTTCCCGTGATTCGTCAGCGCGAGCGCGGGCTTCATCGGCTTGACGTTGCACGGTGGGATCGTGGGGTGCTTGGCGAGCGCGTATTTCGGCAATACGCGCTTCAAGATCGTCAAGTTCGCGGTAGTAGGGACCAACAACGTGCAGGTAGCGAATCTGGAAAGCAGTGAGTTTAGTACGCAGGGTTTCCAGTTCGAGTTGGCGATCAGCAAGTTGGATACTGAGGCCATCAATGTCAGCTTGCTTGCGGGCTAGTTCACGTTCTTCTGGGGTTTGGACGCGGGTAAGAGCGGACATGAAGATGCTTTGAGTTATGGGTCAGTTAGTCGAGTGCGTAGAAGGCGGCGAAAGATAGCGTGAATGGTGCTGGGTTTTTCGATATGCAATTCGACAAGACCTTGCAAGGGGCGGAGTTGCACCAGCCCGGCGTCCGTGAAGTTCTCGCACCACCCGAGATGAAGCGAGGTTAGCTGCGGCAGTTTAGCCAGATGAGCCAGCCCCGCATCCGTGAAGTTCTCGCAACACCCGAGATGAAGCGAGGTCAACTGCTTCAGTTTGGCCAGATGGGTCAACCCGGCGTCTGTGAAGTTCTCGCCCCACGCAAGATTGAGTGAGGTTAGCTGCGGCAGTTTAGCCAGATGAGCCAGCCCCGCATCCGTGAGATTAAAGCACACCGCAAGATTGAGTGAGGTTAGCTGCTTCATTTTAGCCAGATGGGCCAGCCCGGCGTCCGTGACGTTCTCGCACCTCACAAGATTGAGTGAGGTTAGCTGCGGTAGCGTGGCCAGATGGGCCAGCCCCGCATCCGTGAGCTTATCGCATCCCGCAAGATCGAGTGAGGTTAGCTGCTTCAGTTTAGCCAGATGCGTCATCCCCCCGTCCGTGAGCTTATCGCACCCATCAAGATTGAGTGAGGTTAGCTGCTTCAGTTTAGCCAGATGGGCCAGCCCGGCGTCCGTGAGCTTATCGCACCCATCAAGATTGAGTGAGGTTAGCTGCTTCAGTTT
This sequence comes from Pseudomonadota bacterium, assembly GCA_022709365.1. Classification (GTDB taxonomy): domain Bacteria; phylum Pseudomonadota; class Gammaproteobacteria; order Competibacterales; family Competibacteraceae; genus UBA2383. The sequence continues at coordinate 48,499 of JAKLIY010000027.1, read as the reverse complement.
AGCCAGATGGGCCAGCCCGGCGTCCGTGAGCTTATCGCACCCATCAAGATTGAGTGAGGTTAGCTGCTTCAGTTTGGCCAGATGGGCCAGCCCGGCGTCCGTGAGCTTATCGCACCCATCAAGATTGAGTGAGGTTAGCTGCTTCAGTTTAGCCAGATGGGCCAGCCCGGCGTCCGTGACGTTCTTGCACCGATCAAGATTGAGTGAGGTTAGCTGCTTCAGTTTGGCCAGATGGGTCAACCCGGCGTCTGTGAAGTTCTCGCCCCACGCAAGATTGAGTGAGGTTATCTGCGGCAGTTTAGCCAGATGAGCCAGCCCCGCATCCGTGAGCTTTTTGCACTCCCTAAGATCAAGGGAAGTCAACTGCGGTAGCGTGGCCAGATGGGCCAGCCCCGCATCCGTGAGCTTATCGCATCCCGCAAGATCGAGTGAGGTTAGCTGCTTCAGTTTAGCTAGATGGGCCAGTGCCCAATTCGTGAACTGTAGGTAGGAAAAACAACGATCAAAATGAAGCGAGGTTAACTTTGGTAACTTGGCTACATGCGCCAGCCCCTCGTCCGTGAGCTCGACGCACGCTCCAAGATGAAGCGAGGTCAACTGCAACAGCGAGGTCAGATGTGCTAGCCCCTCGTCCGTGAGCTCGACGCACCCTCCAAGATGAAGCGAGGTCAACTGCGGTAACTTGGCCACATGGACCAACACAGCGTCCGTGAGGCTCTTGTCCCAAACAAGATCCAGATGAAGCGAGGTCAACTGGGACAGCGGGGCCAGACAGGTTAAATCTGTATCCTGCAAATCCCTTCTTGCCGCCCGCAAATCCAAACCTTGAATATCCTCTGCTCCCAACTCCCGCAAGAACGCCAAGTTGCGCACACCTTCAATGCTGACTTGAAGCTCCACCTTACTTGCGCGGGGTACACGCACCTCGCCCTTGGCTGCTATTCGCTGACCATCGAAATGCAACCAACCCACTTGTCGATGTGCAGGAAAGTAAATAGTGCGGTCTAACGTCGCCAGCATCGTCAAACCTCGTTGCACCAACGATGAAGGACGATTTAGGGTCAATGCCCCACTTGGGGAATGCTGCAACTGTTGGCGATGGTCTTCAGTCATGGATGTCAGACTACGTTTAGAAACTGGGATTCAGTGATTTCAATAAACGGTATTTTTTCAGACAGAAATTGCTTGACCACTAACCCAAACCGCTCCCGTCGGGTGGCTTCCGGCAGACGATAAATTGTCTTCATATACCCTTCCCACTCAATGTGCATCAGTTGAACTTCCTGATTTTGACACCATTGCTTTTTGTAAGCATCTCTTTTCTTCACTTCCTCATAATTGCCATAGATATCCGAGTAGTGAGTGGGGCCTTGTACCTCAATGGCTAGTTTCAAATCTGGAATCTGCAAGTCAAGTTCAAGAAATGATCCGTTGGGGTGTTGAATCGGTCGCTCGCCATGCCTGACCTTATGATTTGGAAACAGGATTTTCAGGTCTTGACTGATAAAGTATTCCGCCGATGAGCGGCTGGGCGCTTTATGCTTTCCAGCCAATACATCGGGTGTTACCCGTTCGATATATTCAGACAGGATACTGATGGCTTTCTCCGAGCCGATTCTACTGAGTCCAAAAGTGGGCCAGTCATTCTGATGCCACATACCCAGTTTCTTTATGTGATCGTCAGTGACTGAAAAGTACTTGGCCAACCGAAGTTCGATATTTAACTCACTGGGCACGATGGTAAAATTAACCAGCCATACATCGGGTTCTTCCTTTAACGCCACGTACCAACAGGTGTTTTTTACTCCGGGCCGCTTGTACTGTACTCGGGGTACAAATACAGCGGGCAACGCTTCCAACAGCTTTTCCGCTTTTTGTGCGTACTCGCTCAACGAGGGGTCATTAATGAAGGTGCGTAAAGCTCGCCCTGGAAATTCACCGGGATAAAGTGCTGTAGCCATGGGGGGTTACCTATCGCATCGCTGACTTGGAGGCGGTATGTTCAAGACCAACTCAAAAGCCGTTCCAACGCAGCTTTTGTCACTATGCCTCCATCGAGAAATACGTTGGGAATGCCACTGCCGTAAAAGCGAACATTACCATTGCCGAATATATCACATGCCGCTTTCACGACATCTGGTAGAGAGCTTCTAGTTTTTAATTCATTCGGTCCGTACCAATCAGGATTCTCATTACACTTGTCGACAACCGTACAGCGCACAGAGTCGTCTTTCTTGCCTATTTTGCGTTGGCATCGGGCAGAGAAAAAAGCTCGGTAAGTCACATCATCCAGCGGCAATGAATATCCCATAAAAATGATGTGCTTTGCCTGCATCGTGGTAGCCCGCAGGTCGCGCTGGATTTCTTCGATGAAAGAGGGTGGCTGAGACTTGAACGAACTTTGCATCACTGTCTGCGTATGGTGGGCATAGGTCAACGTCCCACAATGGAGGCAAGTTCTGGCGTCAACCTCGCCTTTTCTTCGCTTTTCGCGCTCGTCGCCGATGATCCAGTCTGGGAACGTTCCTTGATCGAAGGCATGCAAAGGTGGCGGCGGAAACAATCTGGGGTCGTCAAGCTTCCATTCATCCCCGTGGAAGGCGGAAAGCTTGCCGCAATCAGGACATTCCCGCCAGCACAGGCAGCCGTGTGGAAACAAAAATTTAGTCAACCTGACTCTGGCATCACTCACGGACTGTTCGTTGAGCCGCTGGGCAACGGCTTCATTCATGGGATACCAAGGCCAATTGGCTTCTCCCCTGCCTATACGCCGCGCGGGAATCAGATGACCAAAATCGTGAAAAAGGTGAAGCGGTGTGGCGGGCGATCCTATGTGTGGAACGCCAGGGTTTTTATTCAGCTCACGATTGGCGATAAACTGTATCCACAGAGCAATAGGATCGTAATTCAGACTTACGAAGCACACATCACCTTGATAAAATTCGGGTTCATGGAATGAGAGCCGACGACTGGCAAAGTCTATTCCGTCGCGCTGCATACGGCGACCTAGATGCAACGCAAAATCATGGTATTGCTCAAGCTCCCTAAGTTTTGAGCGAATGCATTCTTGATAATCTATGTAAAATGAAGCGCCCAGAAGCATACGAAGCGCGTTCTTCGCGCCGATAAGCCTCCGAGCATCAAAAAATTGTCCTTGGCCTTTGGATGAAGCGGGTGCGCGAACCCCAAACCCAAGCGGAGCATGCATGTCCAGAATGTTGAATAAATCGTTGATTTTGAAATTCGCCGAATCATGACCCGGACAGATTCGCACCACCGACTTCAATGCAGGCCAATCGTAGATGAGGCGAAGACCGATAATCCGGTTTTCCAAATCACGATCATCGCTTACCCCTGTCCAGTTTCGGCGCATGGCTTCGCGTTCTTCATCGTTGATCGCTCCGATGTGGTCATAGTTTTCGTCCCTGTCGCCAAGAATCGTAATTAGGTCGAAAAGGGCGGAACGCCAACTTGTGGTTCCATTCGGATCGAGCGCTTCAGCAATGCATTTCTCAAGTGGCTTCTCATGTCGTGATACACCGCTGCTAGTAATTTCTCGGATAAACTTTCCCTGTTTCTGGGTCACCCGCATTCCGAGCGCCGCCGTGGCGCCTGCTCCCCAGAAGATGATATTCTGCGGTTGTTTCATACTTTATCCGATCATAATTTTGCGGGATTTTTGATAGCTTTGATTCCTTTTATGCTACCTCCATCAATTTCTACAATGATCTCTATGTTGGTGTTGTTAAGTGCGGCATAAATAAGTGTTGTTTTCAAAAGAATATCTTTTTTTGTAGAGAGCTTGGCCTCTGCAGGTACCTCGAATACTTTGGCTTTTATAGTAGAAACATTTATAGGCATTAAAATGATGTAGTTCTTATCGTTATGCTTCACAACATAGTTTTGACTTGGATTAATTCTGATCACGAGATCAGCACCATTTATTTCAAATTGAACTGTTCCTTGCGTTACATAATCTGCCATAAATCCTCCACCACCTTTGCAGGAGGGTGATATCCCGCACAATCTCAGGATTCACCCAATAATTGGACATGTCACTTACATCGAGCGAAGTTTATTCCTGTTCCTAACGCCCGGTAAAGCGTTCGTCGCGACATCTTGAGCGATTGGGCGACCGTGTCGGGCGACAAGCGACCGCCTACCGCCCCACCACCGCCGCCAGAAACCGCCCGGTATGGCTGACTGGATGCGCCGTGACCTGTTCCGGCGTTCCCACGGCCACCACTTCCCCACCACCGCCGCCGCCTTCCGGCCCCAGGTCGATGATCCAGTCGGCGGTTTTAATCACATCCAAATTATGTTCAATCACCACAATGGTATTGCCGCGATCCCGTAATTCATGCAGGACTTTTAACAACTGTTCGATGTCATGGAAATGCAAGCCGGTGGTTGGCTCGTCCAGGATATACAGCGTTTGGCCGGTATCGCGCTTGGACAATTCGCGGGCCAATTTCACCCGCTGCGCCTCGCCGCCGGAGAGCGTAGTCGCATTCTGGCCGAGTTTGATATAACTCAACCCGACATCGACCAGGGTTTGCAACTTGCGGGCGACGGTGGGTACTGCCTGATAAAACGCCAGCGCGTCTTCCACCGTCATCTCCAGCACTTCGTGGATATTGCGGCCCTTGTAGCGAACTTCCAGCGTTTCCCGGTTATAACGCTGACCTTTGCACTGGTCGCAGGGCACATAAATATCCGGGAGAAAATGCATCGCTACCTGAATCACTCCGTCACCCTGACAGGCTTCACAGCGGCCACCTTTGACATTGAAGCTGAATCGGCCCGGTTGATAACCTCGCGCCCGTGATTCCGGGACGCCAGAGAACAGTTCCCGAATCGGTGTGAACAGGCCGGTATAAGTCGCGGGATTAGAACGTGGGGTGCGGCCAATCGGACTCTGGTCGATATTCACTACCTTGTCCAATTGATCCAGCCCGGTTAAATCCTGGCAGAGCGCGGGCGATTCATTGGCGTTATTCAAATCGCGGGCGGCGTAGCGGTACAGGGTATCGTTGATCAGCGTGGACTTGCCGGAACCGGAGACGCCGGTAATGCAGGTCAACAAGCCCAGCGGAATATCCACTGTCAGATTTTTCAGATTGTTGCCGCTGGCCCCGACCATGCGTAACTGCTTTTGCGGATTCATCGGCGTGCGCTGTTCCGGCACTGCAATCTGGCGCTGGCCACTCAAATAAGCCCCGGTCAGCGAATCGGGACAAGCCATGATCTCCGTCGGTGTACCCTGCGCCACGATGCGTCCGCCATGAATACCGGCGCCTGGCCCCATGTCCACCACCTGATCGGCGGTGCGAATCGCCTCCTCGTCATGTTCCACCACGATCACTGTATTGCCCAGATCGCGCAGCCGCAGCAGACTGGCCAGCAACCGGGCATTGTCGCGCTGGTGCAAGCCAATCGACGGCTCGTCCAGCACATACATCACCCCGACCAAGCCCGCGCCGATTTGCGACGCCAGCCGGATGCGTTGCGCTTCGCCGCCGGACAGGGTGTCGGCGCTGCGTTCCAGACTCAGATAATCCAGGCCAACGTTGACCAAGAAGTTCAGCCGCTCGCTGATTTCCTTGACGATCTTGGCGGCAATCTCCCCGCGCCGGCCCGGCAGCGTGAGTTCAGCAAAAAATTCCCGGGCGACGCCGATCGGGCGGGCGACGATTTCCGGCAAACTGTGACCAGCCACGAAAACATAGCGGGCGGAGCGGGTCAGCCGCGCCCCTTGGCAGGACGGGCAGGGCCGACTGCTGAGATATTTCGCCAGTTCATCGCGCACTAGGTTGGAATCCGTTTCGCGATAACGGCGCTCCATGTTGGCGATCACGCCTTCAAAGGCATGACGGCGGATTTGGGTTTCCCCACGACTGTTGGTATAGGTGAAGTCGATGACTTCGCCGTTACTGCCGTGCAGGATGATCGTGCGAATGCGGGCGGGCAGTTCCTGAAACGGCGCATCCAGCGCAAAGTCGTAATGCTGCGCCAGGGATTTGATCAGTTGAAAATAATAGAAATTGTCCCGATCCCAGCCGCGCACCGCCCCCTTGGCCAGACTTAAATGCGGATGCCCGACCACCCGTTCCGGGTCAAAGAACGGCTTGGCGCCCAACCCGTCGCATTCCGGGCAGGCCCCGACCGGGTTGTTGAAAGAGAACAGACGCGGTTCCAGCTCGCTCAGACTGTAACCGCAGATCGGACAGGCATAACCGGCGGAAAATAGCCATTCCGCCCGTTCCGGCTCATCCAGGAACGCCACCCGCGCCACGCCTTCTCCCAACCGCAACGCCGTTTCAAACGATTCCGCCAAGCGCTGACCGAGATCGTCACGCGCTTTAAAACGATCCACCACCACTTCAATCGTATGCTTGCGGCGCAAATCCAGCGGCGGCGGGCTATCCAGTTCCACCACCTCGCCGTCAATCCGGGCGCGCACGAAGCCTTGCGCCTGCAACCCCTGCAAGAGCTTGAGATGTTCGCCCTTGCGCTCCTTGACCACCGGGGCCAGCAACATCAACCGCTCGCCCTCCGGCAACGCCAGCACTTGATCCACCATTTGGCTGACGGTCTGGGCATCCAAGTCGATGGCGTGATCGGGACAGCGCGGAATCCCGGCCCTAGCGTAAAGGAGCCGCAGATAGTCATAAATTTCGGTAATCGTGCCGACCGTGGAGCGGGGATTATGTGAAGTGGATTTCTGCTCGATGGAAATGGCCGGCGACAATCCCTCGATGTGATCGACATCCGGCTTTTCCATCAGCGACAGGAACTGCCGGGCGTAGGCCGACAGCGATTCCACATACCGGCGCTGACCCTCGGCGTAGAGGGTGTCGAACGCCAACGAGGACTTGCCGGAACCGGACAGGCCGGTGATGACGATCAGCCGGTCGCGGGGCAGATCGAGGTCGATATTCTGGAGATTGTGAGTGCGGGCGCCGCGAATTTTGATCGTGTCCATAGAGCCAACGGTTAAAATGTCAGAGGGAAGGAGAAAGGTCGCCATGATCAGCGCTGACGATTAACATCATGGCCGCTGTCGATTCGTCAACTCGCCCGGCATGAACTACGCTTGCTTTAACTTTAAAATAACTGGGTCTTACGCTTGATCCATACTCGAGGAAAATTGACCCGATGCAATTGAACGGCTCCAAAACCGAAGCAAACCTGAAAGCTGCCTTTATTAGCGAAGCACAAGCCAACCGTCGTTACCTCTACTTCGCCAACAAAGCCGACATCGAGGGGCAAAGCGACCTCGCTGCCCTGTTTCGCTCGACAGCGGAAGGCGAGACCGGCCATGCCTACGGCCATCTGGATTATCTGGCGCAAGTCGGCGACCCGGTAACCGGCTTGCCCATCGGCTCCTCGCGCAACAATCTGCGGTCTTCCATCGCCAGCGAAACCCAGGAATACACGGAAATGTATACCGACATGGCGCAAACCGCCCGCGCCGAAGGCTTCGACGAAATTGCCGACTGGTTCGAGACGCTGGCCAAGGCCGAGCGCTCGCACGCCAACCGCTTCCGCAAAGCGCTGGACGCCCTGGACGACTGATTCACCCTCATCAGGGAACGGTTGATGACCGGCTTTGACAACGAATCGCCGCCCGCTCCAGAAACCACGCCATTTCCTCCTCCAGCCACGCCGGATCGCCGAGCCGGTCAACCGGTCCGGTGAGAGTCATTTCCCCACAGAGTTCATCCGTGTCCAGAGCTAAACGCAGCGCGAGTAGCACCGGTTGACCGCTCTCCCCGCCGCCCGGTTCCAGCGCAATCCGCACTGTCAGCGACGCCGTCGCGGCTTCCAAGTGGACGATCATCGCTGTAACCGGATGGCCTGCCTCCCAACTCCGCTCCACCAGCGCGAAAATCAGTTCCCGCTGCACAAAGGTCTGAACCAACTCCAGAATATCGTTTAACCGCGCCTCCGCCTGACGCAACGCTTGCGGAATACTGCACTGCTGTTCATTTTCCTGCATGATCACGGTGCGTAATCGAGCGAACGCTTTGGGCAGCGCACCGGAGTGGAAGCCGCGCCGCAGCAGGGTGTATAGCGTCTCTCCCTCCGGCCCGAAATGCGCCGGTTGCACCCGGTCCGGGTGATTGGCGCGATACAGTTTCCAGTTTTCCCGCAGCTCCCAGGCCAGAAAACCGAACACTCCAGGCAGCAGTAAAATGGTCAGGGTGGCCACCGGCAAACTGATGAGTTGCGGCAATACCGGGGCCAACAACGCCAGCAGCGCAGTGGTTAACGCAGAAAAAAATGGCAACATCAACTTATCGGCGACCATCACGACCGGAAAGTGCTTGATGGGATTGACCTGCGGCTCGACTAGCACTGCGGCATAGAAATAGATGAAATAACTCAACATCCCCCAGATCGGGCTGATGGCCGCCTTGGCCACCATAACACCCCGCCCTTCACCCTGATGATGACTGACCGCTTCATCGACCCGGTGCAGGCCCTGTTCAATGCTGTGCATCAGCCCGTCGAACAGGTCAATCACCCAGCGCACCAGACCCATAGCCAGCGTGTGGCGAACCTGGCGCCAGAAAGCGATTCCTCGGGTAGTGACGCCGTCCAGTAGTTGGCGCGCTGACCGGCTGTTGCGCAGCCACGTCCCCAGGATGAAACCCAGAATCATCAGGAACGCCGGCAGCTCCGCAACCTCCACGCTCAAAGCGCGCGCCAGGCTGTTGAGCGGCAACGCCAGAAGCAGGCTGATCAGCAATGGCTCCAGCAGATAGCGAGAGATTTTCTGCACCTGCGCATGACGCAGCCAGTCCGCCCTCTGCCAGCGTATCAACCGCAACAGTCCCCGGCACACTTGGCTAAACAGTCCCTTGATTCCTCGCTTCAGCGCAGCCACCGTGTGACGCCCCCGGTCGGTGTGCAGCGCGACGAGCAATGCCGCACCCACTCCCAAAACGGACCCGGCATTGACCAGTTGGAGCACCTTCTGAGCCATCGGGGTCAGACTGAGCAGATAAGCCAGTGCCTCCAGACTGATGAAGGCGATGCCAAAGGGTAATAGCAGAAACCGGGTTATTGACCGGCCCAAGGCCGAACCAAATAACGGTGCGCTCAGTTGCTGTAAACCTTTTAGATAAAACTCACCGGGCTGATAAACCCCCGGCAGCGCGGCGCGGGCTTTACGGTCGAAGTGCGCCAGTCGATCTCCCAGAACCAGATCACGCCAGCCAGAGTCCGGCAACCGCAATTCGTTGCGGGACACGGCGTCGCGCAAGTCGGTAAAGCGTAAATGCCAACGGCGCAGGATGATCTCAAACAATTCTTCCTGGAGCAGATTGCGTGCGACCCGCTGCGGATGATCGTCGGGGAGAAAGCCGACCGCGTCGAGCAATTCGCTCAGACGCGGCAAGAGCGGCTGGCGGAGCCGCTGGCCAATCAACTCCCCCAGCGTTTGCAAGGGTGCGCTGAAATAGGCCACTTCCGCACCGGACCACGGGAGCTGATCAAGCCGGATTTTGGCCGCATTCAGCCTGCGCAAGGCTTTAAGCGGCCCCTGAAACGGCAGTCCCAACCGTAAGGGTTTCCGTCCAAGGCTCCATAACCAAGCGACGGGTTGCAGGCGGTAATACTCGGTTTGCCCTTCCAGACCCATCCGCTCCAGGTCATCCAGCAGGCGGGAAGGCCGGCTGGACAGTTGCGCCGCCTCCGGCTCATTGAGTAATCGCTGAACCCAGGTTCCAAGAATCCGGATAGATGACGGATTCAGCCGCCACGGCACCGCGAGGTTATTGAGCAGGGCTGTGATGAGATCCCGCTGCCAGGCCCGCAAGCGCTGGGCGACCGGATCCGCGGCGGACGTATCTCCCTCTTTGATCTGTTGGTATTGCTGTACGGCGACGCTCAGGTAGCGGAGCGCCGTTCCGTAACGTCCGGCCATTTCGGCGCGGAAAGCGACGCGCACCCCGTGGTGGAACAGGCGCAAACGGATGGCGGCGACCCACTGGAAGGGCGCTGCCCACCGACGATCCAGTGCGCTGGCCCAGCGCCCGATGACCGGCGCCAGGAGCGCGGTCAGCCGGTCGCTCGCCCAGGCCATCCAGCCGGGTTTCCGGGTCAGGGTCGAGGCTTGCCGCAGCGCCTCCTGGCAACGCGCTTCCACCCGCAAGGCGCTGGCCTGATGATTTGGCGACTGCCGATCAGCAACCCGTTCGACAAGCCTGACTCTGGATGACAGTTTCGACGCGAGAGGCAGGATTGTGTTAACGCCATCGGCCAAGTCGGGATCATGGCGACCAAAGGGTAGCCGAATGGGCAGTTCCGGTTCATAGTCCGGCGCGCTGTGAATGCCGGAAGGGCGACTCTTGACCAACAGTTGCGGCCAGCGGCGGCTATGCCGGGGCGGCGGCAGATCCAATCCTCCCTCTTTCAACCAGTGATCCAGATCGCCCCAGTCGGCAATGGCCGGGAAAAAATAGGCACGGGTTCCTGGGGCAAAATAGCGCAGATACGTCACGAAGCCGACAAACTGGCGGCAGAGCGTGTTGTCATCCAAATCCAGCACGACGCGCTGATCCTGTTCCAGCAGTACCCGCACTTCGCGACAAGCCGGCTCGCCGATTCGCTGCGCCAATCCCTGTCCGCCAAAGACCTCATCATCCTGATTATCGTTGCGGGCCGTCTGCCAGGCGCGGGCGATCTCAGCCTCGAAGCGCCGTCCCCAGTAACGGCGCAACAAGCGTTCCGGGTCGCCAGTTGTCAGTTCCTGAGCGGAGGGTGTAGGCAAGAGAATGACCCAATCGGGCAGGCTAAGGCCCTCAATCACGGCCAGCGCATCGGGATTTTCGTCTTCCAGACTGCGCAGAAAGACGGGGCGAGCGATCAGGTAATGACCGAGCGACGGGATTGCCAGACTCGACAAACCATGCCCCCGGTCACGGCGCACCAGCCTTTCCACTACCCGGGGATGGAAGAGAAACACGCCCTCGGTCGGCCTGAGAACGCGCCGGCGAAAGGTCCTCACGGTCAATCGGGAAGGCATGATTGAATCCGTGATTCAGACCTGGATGAAGTCGATGATCAGCCCCGTGTTGCTCACTTTCGCGATCAGAGGAAAATTTACGCGAGGAGATCGTTGCGACCTTGCAACTTCTCCATCAGCAAATCATTCACCTGTTGTGGATTGGCTTTGCCCTTCGACAATTTCATTACCTGGCCGACAAAGAAGCCGAACAGTTTGTCCTTGCCCGCGCGGTATTGAGCGAGTTGCTCGGGATTGGCGGCGATCACGTCGTCGATCACCTTTTCAATCGCCGATGTATCGGTAATCTGCCGCAGACCGCGCTTTTCGATAATCGCATCGGCATCGCCTTCGCTCGCCCATAGCGCCTCGAACACTTCTTTCGCGATCTTGCCGGAGATGGTGCGATCCTGAATGCGCCGCAACAGCCCGGCCAGTCGCACCGCGCTCACCGGGCTGTCGGCCAAGTCCCGGTTTTCCTTGTTCAGAAATGCCGAAAAATCACCCATCACCCAGTTGGCGCACAGCTTCGGCTCGCCACCGAGCGCAGCCACGGTCGCTTCGTAATAATCAGCCAGATCGCGGCTGGCGGTCAGCACACTCGCGTCATAACCGGACAACTCGTACTGTGTCATGAACCGCTGTTTCTTGACTTCCGGCAATTCCGGCAATGCCACACGGGCGGCTTCGATAAACGCCTCATCCAGCGCTAGCGGCAACAGGTCAGGATCGGGGAAATAGCGGTAGTCATTCGCTTCCTCCTTGCTGCGCATGGACCGGGTCTCGCCCTGATCCGGGTCATATAGCCGGGTTTCCTGCACGACCTTGCCGCCAGACTCGATCAGCTCGATCTGCCGCTCAATTTCGAAGTCAATCGCCCGTTCCACAAAGCGAAAGGAATTGAGATTTTTGATTTCGGCGCGGGTGCCGAATTGCGGATCGCCCTTGCGCCGCACCGACACATTGGCGTCGCAGCGGAATGAGCCTTCCTGCATATTGCCGTCGCAAATGCCGAGATACACAACCAGTTGATGCAATTTCTTCATATACGCCACGGCTTCCTTGGCCGAACGTAAATCCGGTTCAGAAACGATTTCCAACAGAGGCGTACCGGCGCGGTTTAAATCAATCCCGGACAGACCGTGGAAGTCTTCATGCAACGACTTGCCGGCGTCTTCCTCCAAATGGGCGCGGGTCACGCCGATCACCTTGCTGGAGCCATCCTCCAAGTCAATCGTCAACTGGCCTTTCTGGACGATAGGCAGTTCGTACTGACTGATCTGATAGCCCTTGGGCAGGTCGGGATAAAAGTAATTCTTGCGGGCAAACACGGAACGCCGGGCTATCTGAGCGTCGATGGCCAGCCCGAGCATCGTCGCCATGCGTACAACTTCCCGGTTCAGTACCGGCAATACGCCCGGCATTCCCAGATCAATCGCACAGGCCTGCGTATTGGGTTCCGCCCCATAAGCAGTTGCAGCGCCAGAGAAAATTTTGCTTTGGGTGGCAAGCTGGGCATGGATTTCCAGCCCGATCACGGTTTCCCATTCCATCATGTTGCGTAACCTGTAGATTTTGAAAGCAAAACGTACTCACCGTCGGTGCCTCTCCCTCCGGGAGAAGGGGAGTTAAGCAAATGCCGTTGGCGCACGTTGATGCCAGTCTGTGACTTGCTGATAGCGATGAGCAACGTTCAACAGCCGGTCCTCGGTGAAATAATCGCCGATCACCTGCAAGCCGACCGGTCGCTGACCGACAAAGCCGACCGGTAATGACAACCCCGGCAACCCGGCCAGATTCACCGCGATGGTGTAAATATCCGACAGGTACATGGTGATCGGATCGTCCACTTTCTCGCCGAGATTGAAGGCGACGGTGGGCGAAGTCGGCCCCATGATCACATCGACCTGGGCGAACGCCTGGCGGAAATCATCGCTGATCAACCGGCGAATTTGCTGCGCCTTCAGATAATAGGCATCGTAATAACCGGCGGACAGAGCGAACGTGCCGACCAGAATGCGTCGCTGCACTTCCGCGCCGAAGCCTTCGCCCCGCGAACGGGTATAGAGATCCAGCAGATCCTTGGGGTTCTCACAGCGATGACCGTAGCGCACGCCGTCGAAACGGGCCAGATTGGAGGAGCATTCCGCTGGAGCCACCACATAGTAGGCAGGAATGGCCAAGTGGCTGTTGGGCAGGCTGATCTCAACGGTCTCTGCGCCCAGCTTCCGATATTCAGCAATGGCGTCTTCGACGACGCGGGCGACGGCGCTGTCCAGCCCCTCGCCGAAATATTCCTTTGGCAGGCCGATCTTCAGCCCGGTCAGCGGTTGGTCGAGCAGGGCGGCATAATCAGGCGCCGGCCGGTCAACGCTGGTGGAATCGCGCAGATCAAAACCGGCCATCGCCCCCAGCAACAGCGCGCAATCCTCGGCGGTACGCGCCATCGGTCCGCCCTGATCCAGGCTGGAGGCATACGCGATCATTCCCCAGCGCGACACCCGGCCATAGGTCGGCTTAATCCCGGTGATGCCGCAGAGCGCTGCGGGCTGGCGGATCGAACCGCCGGTATCCGTACCGGTCGCGCCGGGCGTCAGCCGGGCGGCCACGGCGGCGGCGGACCCCCCCGAGGAACCTCCTGGCACGGCATCCAGGTCCCACGGATTACGCACGGGTCCATAAAAACTGGTCTCGTTGGACGACCCCATGGCGAATTCATCCATGTTGGTCTTGCCGAGCATTACCGCGCCAGCGGCGTTGAGTCTTTCCACGACCGTCGCGTTATAGGGGGCGATGAAACGATCCAGAATCCGCGAACCGCAGGAGGTGCGCACCCCATCGGTACAGAAAATATCCTTGTGCGCGATGGGGATGCCGGTGAGCAATCCCGCCGCACCCTGTCGGCGGCGTTCATCCGCTGCCCGGGCTTGCGCAAGCGCCGATTCAGCGGTGACCGTGATAAAAGCGTTCAGTGACGGATTGAACCGCTCTACGCGCTCCAGCAAGGCGCGGGTCAATTCTTCGCTGCTAAATTCGCCAGTGGCAAGGCTGGCGCTGAGTTGAGCGATGGTTTTTTCGTGCATGGCGATGGAATTTAGAATTTGTTCGTTCAATCATGTGCTTCCCACTATCCTTAAGGGAGAAGGGCGCTTTACTCGATGACCTTCGGCACCAGATACAATCCGGCGTCAACCCGTGGGGCGATCGCCTGGAAATGCTCGCGCTGATTGGACTCGCTGATCTCATCGGCGCGCAGGCGCTGCACCATATCCAGCGGATGAGCCATCGGCGTGACTCCAGTCGTGTCCACCGCGTTCATCTGTTCCACCAGTTCCAGAATCGCCGACAGGTTGCGGGCATAGTCCGGCACCTCCTCCTCGCGAATGGCTAACCGCGCCAGATGGGCAATTTTGGCGACCTCGGCGGTTCCCAAGGGCATCATGCGGATTCTCCTTGCAGCGGATTCAAAGATATAACACTATCATAATTTGCCGACTTGCTCCTAACTCCCCTGCTTGTTAGCATTAGTTCCTTTTGACGCACTGGACTTTCGACAACATGTTCAAATGGTTGCGCGGCAAGTTTTCGAACGATCTTTCGATCGATCTGGGGACTGCTAACACATTGATTTACGTTCGGGGAGCCGGCATCGTGCTCAACGAACCCTCGGTCGTTGCCATCAATCAGGATCCTGTACGCGGGGTGCGGACCATCGCGGCAGTGGGGACGGACGCCAAGCGAATGCTGGGGCGCACCCCCAACAACCTCTCGACCATCCGGCCGATGAAAGATGGCGTGATTGCGGATTTCACCGTCACCGAAAAGATGCTCCAGCACTTTATCCGCAAAGTGCATTCCCGAAAATTTTTCAACCCCAGTCCTCGGGTGCTGGTCAGCGTGCCCTGCGGCTCGACCCAGGTCGAACGGCGAGCGATCCGCGAGTCGGCGATGGGTGCGGGGGCCCGGGTGGTCTATCTCATTCCCGAACCTATGGCGGCAGCGATTGGCGCTGGCATTCCGGTCGAGGAAGCACGCGGGGCGATGGTGCTGGATATCGGCGGCGGCACTTCGGAAGTCGCGGTGATTTCGTTGAATGGCATCGTCTACGCTGGCGCAGTGCGCACTGGGGGTGATCGGTTTGACGAAGCGATCATCAACTACGTGCGCCGCAACTTCGGCGTCCTGATCGGTGAACCGACCGCCGAGCGCATCAAGCACGAAATCGGCAGCGCCTATCCGACCTCCGAAGTCCGCGAGATCGAAATCAAGGGTCGTAATCTGGCCGAGGGGGTGCCGCGCAGTTTCACCCTCAACAGCAACGAAATCCTCGAAGCCTTGCAGGAACCGCTGTCGAACATCGTCGGCGCGGTGAAAATGGCGCTGGAGGCGACCCCGCCGGAACTGGCCGCTGATGTCGCCGAACGCGGTATCGTCCTCACCGGCGGCGGGGCGTTGATGCGTGATATCGACCGGCTGATTGTCGAGGAAACCGGCCTGAACGTGGTCATCGCCGAGGATCCGTTGACCTGTGTGGCCCGGGGCGGCGGCCGGGTGCTGGAGTTGATCGCCAAGGATGAACGCGCTATCGATGCTTTCGCCATTGAGTAGCCGTTGGCGGACCTCAAACCGAGTCGGCGCATTCGCCATTTATTCGCTGTGAACCCGACGGCAGTCCTGCAACTCGGGCTGTGGGGCGCATTGTCCATCGCCTTGATGACCGTGGATCATCGCTACCACGGACTCGATGGGGTGCGCGATGTTCTGGCCACCGCGATCTATCCGCTGCATGTCTTAGTGCGTCTGCCGACCGATGCCCACAACTGGTTGACGGAAAAGTGGGCCAGTCGCAGTGTGCTGCTGGAGGAAAACGCCCGGCTGCGCGAAAAACAAATCCTGCTCAACGTGCAGTTGCAGAAGCTGACCACCCTGGAAGCGGAAAACCGCCGGTTGCGTTCACTGCTGGAATCAGCGGTCAACACGCCGGAACGGGTGCTGATCGCCGAACTGCTCGCGGTGGATTTCGATCCGTATCGCCACCACATCCTGCTCAATCGCGGTCGCCAGCATGGCCTTTATGTCGGGCAGCCGGTGCTCGACCAGCACGGCGTCATCGGCCAGATCATCCGGGCTGATCTCTTGACCTCGACGGCCATTTTGATTACCGATCCCAACCACGCCCTGCCGATCCAGATCAACCGCACTGGCGTGCGCACCCTGGCGCTGGGTACCGGTCGGCTCCAGGAACTGGAACTCCCCCATATCCCCCATAACGAAGATGTCAAGGTCGGCGACGTGTTGGTGACCTCCGGTATGGGCGGCCGGTTTCCGCGCGGTTATCCGGTCGGTACGGTGACGGCAGTGGAGTTTGATCCAGGCAGCCCCTTCGCCCGCATTATAGCGAAACCGGCCGCCCAACTGGATCGCATTCGCGAGGTCATGCTGCTAGACAGTGAACCGCCCCTTATGGCCCCTGATTCGTCGGGTGCAGTGGCGGCCTGGACGCCATGACGGGGGCGCAACCGACCGGGCGCTGGGTGATTGCGCTGAGTTTGCTCTGCGCCTTCCTGCTGTCGGGAATGACCTGGCCGGGCGGGCTGGATCGATTCCGCCCGGACTGGGTGGCGATGGTGTTGATTTACTGGTGCATGGCGCTGCCGCACCGTGTCGGCATCGGCGTCGGCTGGGGGGTAGGACTGTTTCTGGATGTGGGCCGGGGCGGGTTGTTGGGCCAACATGCCCTGGCGTTGGCCATTGTGGCGTATTTAACGTTGCAGGCCTACCAGCGCATTCGGGTCGCGCCCCTCTGGCAACAGACCTTTAGTGTCTTGGTATTGTTGGCCATCGAGCGGATTCTGATTTTCTGGATTAGCGGCGTGATCGGTTATCCGCCGCAAGACTGGTGGTATCTAGCACCGGCAGTCGGCGGTATGGTGTTGTGGCCGTTGCTGTTCATCATCCTGCGCGATGTGCGCCGGTATTTTCAGGTGAGTTGAGAACGTGTTCGCTAAACCCGTTTTCCCGGAGTCGCTGGCCCGGGAAAAGGACAATACCGCAGAAAGCGAGCTGTTCTTCCGGCGCGCCTTGGTAATGGTGTTGGCGGTTTTCCTGGGACTGCTGGCGGTGGCCAGCCGACTGGTTTATTTGCAAGTGCTCAATCATGAGCGTTTTACCACCTTGGCGGACGGTAACCGGATCCGCGTACAACCCCTGTTGCCGACCCGGGGATTTATTTTCGATCGCAACGGCGTGCTGCTGGCCGAAAATCTGGCGTCCTACCACCTGGAAATCACTCGTGAGCAGATTCAGGATTTGGACGCTACTTTGGAGGAGTTGCGCCAGCGCATCGAATTAGCCGATGCGGATGTCGAGCGATTCCGCAAGATGGTGCGGCGCACCCCGGGTTATATTGGCGTCCCGCTGCGCTTTGGCCTGACTGATGAGGAGATCGCCCGATTGGCGATTGACCTGTACCGCTTTCCCGGCGTCGAGATCAAAGCGGACCTGACCCGTCGCTATCCGCTGGGGTCGCTGGGCGTTCACGCGATCGGCTATGTCGGGCGGATTGACGAGGGTGAAATGCGCCGCATTGATCCCGGCCAGTACAGTGGTAGTACGCATATCGGCAAGGTCGGGGCAGAACGTTCCCATGAAGATTTGTTGCGCGGACGCACCGGCTGGCAACAGGTGGAGACCAATGCCGAGGGTCGGCCGTTGCGGGTCCTCAGCCGCACCCCGCCCACTCCGGGCCAGCATCTCTATCTCAGTATCGACATCCGTCTGCAGGCCGTGGCGGAGAAAGCGCTGGAGGGTTACAACGGCGCTATCGTTGCCCTCGATCCACGCAATGGCGAAATTCTGGCTCTGGCCAGCCAGCCGGTCTACGATCCCAATCCCTTCGTGAATGGCATCGACTTCGCCTCCTACCGCGAACTGAACACCTCCAAGGACAAGCCGTTGCTGAATCGCGCCCTGCGCGGGATGTATCCGCCCGGCTCGACCATCAAGCCGCTGATGGCGCTGACCGGCCTGGAGTATGGGGTGATCAATCGCTACAACGGGGTATTCTGTCGCGGTTTTTACCAATTGCCCGGCTCCAGCCACCGATTTCGCGACTGGAAACGCAGTGGTCACGGCAGCGTAAGCATGGATCGCGCCATTGCTCAATCCTGCGACGTGTATTTCTACGATCTGGCGCTGAAACTGGGCATCGACCGTACCCACCAGTTCCTTGACCAGTTTAGCCTGGGCCGGCCCACCGGTATCGATTTGCCGGGTGAGAAGGGGGGAGTGTTGCCCTCCCAAGCCTGGAAGCGCCAGTCTTACAACCAGAACTGGTTTGCTGGCGACACGCTCAGCGCCGGAATTGGTCAGGGCTATTTCCTGGCGACGCCCTTGCAATTAGCCCACTCGACGGCGGCGATTGCCCAGCGAGGCGTTCATTTCCAGCCGCGCATCCTGCATGCCAGCGAAGACCCCGGCACCCGTGTCAAAACTCTGGCCGAACCGCAACCGTTGCCGCCAATCAAGGTCCGCGATCCCCGGTTCTGGGATACGATCATTACTGGCATGGTTCATGTGATCGAGGGTGGCACTGCCCACAAAATCGGCATTGGCGCTAAATACCGCATCGCCGGCAAGACCGGCACTGCCCAAGTGTTTACCCTGGGTCAGAGCGAAAGGTACAACGCCAAGCGGCTGGCTAAACACCTGCTGGATCATGCCCTGTTTGTCGCCTTCGCCCCAGTGGAGGACCCGCGCATCGCCGTGGCGGTGATCGCTGAGCATGGCGGTGGCGGCAGCAGCACGGCGGCGCCGATCGCCCGCAAGGTGATGGACGCCTGGCTGCTGAATAAATACGACGCCCTTCCTGAACCGCTCCCTGCCCCGGACGCTGCGCCGCATGAATCAGAATGACGAAGGACTGTTTCTCCGGCTGATTCGGTTCGATCCGCCGCTGCTGCTGGGTTTGTTGATGGTGTCAGGGCTAGGGCTGTTCGTGCTATACAGCGCCGGGCAACAAAATTTGGATCTGGTGTGGGGACAGGGGATGCGGCTGGGTCTGGGGTTTGCGATCATGTTGACGCTGGCGCAGTTACCGCCCCGCTACTTTCGGCTGTGGTCGCCGTGGATTTATCTGGTGGGTATTCTGCTGTTGCTGGCGGTCATGATCGTCGGCGACATTTCCAAGGGCGCGCAACGCTGGCTGGATCTGGGAGTGGTGCGCTTTCAGCCCTCGGAAATCATGAAACTGGCGGTGCCGATGATGATGGGCTGGTTCTTCG
Source organism: Pseudomonadota bacterium (assembly GCA_022709365.1). Lineage (GTDB taxonomy): Bacteria > Pseudomonadota > Gammaproteobacteria > Competibacterales > Competibacteraceae > UBA2383. Next base: position 29,203 of record JAKLIY010000027.1, on the reverse strand, counting down.
CCGAAAAGCCCTTGCCGCCCCGCTGGCTGCACTTGCTGGGCGGGGTGCTAATCACCGCGATCCCGTTTATCCTGATCGCCGAGCAGCCGGATTTGGGGACGGCGCTGGTCGTCGGTTCCGCCGGGGCGTTCGCGCTGTTTCTGGCCGGATTGAGCTGGATGATTATGCTCGGATTGGCGGTGCTGACCGGTGGGGCGATCCCGCTGTTCTGGACGTTTATCATGCACGATTACCAGCGCCAGCGGGTATTAACCTTCCTTGATCCGGAAACTGATCCGCTGGGCACCGGCTATCACATTATTCAATCCAAGATCGCGATCGGTTCCGGCGGCATTTACGGCAAGGGCTGGCTGAACGGCACGCAGTCGCATCTGGATTTTTTGCCGGAAGGTTCGACCGATTTTATCTTCGCCGCGTTTCTGGAAGAATTCGGCCTGGTGGGCGGTTGCCTGTTGTTAACGCTGTATTTTTTCATTATCGCTCGCGCCCTGTACATGGCCAGCCGCGCTCCGGATACCTATACGCGCTTGCTTGCCGGCAGTCTTACGCTAATCTTCTTCCTGTATGCGTTTGTTAATACTGGGATGGTTTCCGGGCTGTTGCCGGTAGTCGGTTTGCCACTACCGCTGTTCAGCTATGGAGGGACTTCTCTGGTGACGATCATGGCGGGCTTCGGTATCCTGATGAGCATCTATTCGCACCGCCGGATCCTGACGCGGTAATCGCCGCCCTTACCTACGACGAGACTAACGCGTGAAGAGCCCGTATGTATTAAGCGCTGCTTTGCTATTGAGCGCCTGCGCACCGCCGGTCGCGATGCGCCCCACTCCGGAAACTGCGCCAGCGCTGGAATATCCAGCCCCAGAAGCGGCGGCGCCGGATGCGCTGGCGGCGGGACCCTCTGCCGCCCTCAACCCCGGCCAACCGCTGATTCAACGCGCCGATGTGCAGGCCTTCATCCGCGAGATGGCGACCCGACACGGCTTCAACGCCGCCCAGTTGCGAACCACTTTCAGCCGCGCTCAGGCCCAGCCGAGCATCATCGCCGCCATGTCCCGGCCCGCCGAGGCCAAGCCCTGGTATGTCTATCGGGACATTTTCATCAATGCCAAGCGCATTCAGGGCGGCGTCCAGTTCTGGCGGACTCATGCCGCCGCGCTGGCCCGGGCTGAACAGGTCTATGGCGTTCCGCCGCAAATCGTGGTCGCCATCATCGGCGTGGAAACCCAGTACGGCGGCAACATGGGCAAATACCGGGTGCTGGACGCGCTGGCGACGCTGGCCTTCGGTTATCCGCGCCGCGCCGCCTATTTCCGCAAGGAACTGGAGAATTATCTGTTGCTGACCCGTGCTGAGGGCGTCGATCCGCTGACCTTGCGCGGCTCCTATGCCGGGGCGATGGGACTGGGGCAGTTCATGCCGAGCAGTTTTCTCTCCTATGCTGTGGATTTCGATGGCGACGGCCACCGCGATCTATGGGGCAATCCCACCGACGCCATTGGCAGCATCGCCAACTACTTCAAGAAGAGCGGCTGGCGTTCCGGTCAACCGATTGCGATCCCCGCCTCGGTCAGTGGCGTCCGCTATCCGGCGCTGGTCAGCGAACGGTTGAACCCGCCTAAATATAGCGTCGCCAGCCTGCGGAGTCAGGGGGTGACGCCACGCGGATCGGTTAGCGATGCCCAGGCGGCGATGCTGCTGGAATTCGCGGGCCGCGATGGCCCGGAATATTGGCTGGGGTTTGACAATTTTTACGCGATTACCCGCTATAACCGCAGTCAGTTATATGCCTTGGCGGTGTACCAGCTCAGTCAGGCCATTCGCGAACAGCGAGTGCAGTTCGATGCGGACTCGCCAGCCCTGGCGCACGCCGATTAATGAGTTCGTCGATTTCACCTTGCCAACTTCAATAAAAATCGCTTCGGTTCAACGCACCCTCGGCGTTGAACCGGCGTAGGGGAGGCTTTTTATGTCCAAATCCTGGAGCCATGCTTTGCTCTTCGCGTCCCTGGCGGGCGCACTGGCCGGTTGCAGCACCGTCCCTGAGCAGCCACCCGTCCGCCCGCTCGTGGATTTGACCCCGAACGCGGATACAAGCCGTGACGATCCGGTTCCGCAATTGGAACCGCCTAGTCGCAGCGGCAATCCCGATACCTATGTGGTGTTCGGCAAGCGCTACCGGGTCAAGGAGACCAGCGCCGGGCATCGGGAAATTGGCACGGCCTCTTGGTATGGCTGGGACTTTCATGGCCGTAAAACCTCCAGCGGTCCGCCGTTCAACATGTTCGAGCTGACCGCCGCCCACAAGAGTTTGCCGATTCCGACCTATGCCCGGGTGACCAATCTGGAGAATGGCCGCAGCATCGTGGTCAAGATCAACGATCGGGGGCCGTTTGTCGGCGAGCGGATCATCGATCTGTCCTACGCCGCCGCCGCCCGGCTGGACATGCTTGATCAGGGCACCGCCCGGGTCGAAGTTGCCGCGCTGGCCCCTTATCAATTCCTGCCCGCTCTGGCGGCCCGCCGCGCCGAAGCACGGGAACGGTTGGCCAGCCGCGCCGCCGAGTTGATCAGCCAGCAGGAGAAGATCGCCGCGATCCATTTTGCCCACGAGAAGCCGGTGGCCGGACGGACCTCCGCCAAGCCGCCCGTGGCGATTCAGGACAAAGCGCTCCGGTTGGCCAGAAATACCTCGCCAGTCAAGGGTAGCGAGCAGGGTTCCTCTGCAGCGAAGATTCAATTAGCTTCCGCCGCACCCGTGGTGAAGGCTAAACCGTCGGCTTCCGTTGCGCCGGTGGTAAAGACTAAATCCGTGGCGAAGGTTAAAGAGACAGTGGGGAGCGGCAAGTCCGCGTCGAAGGTGGCCGAAAATCGCGAGTCCTCAGTGGGCAAGGGCGGCGCCCTTTATGTGGTGGGGACGGTCACCGAACGCAACACCGTTCGCCAGGTGCAGAACCGGCTGAGCAGCCAGATGCAGCGCAGTGTCCAGGTGGATTCGGGCACCGGCAAGCAATACGAAGTGCGGGTGCCCTTGCGCAATCCGGGCGAAGCCAGGCAGGTAGCGATGCGCCTGGCCAGCTTGGGCGTCAGCCGCTCGCGGGTGGTGGCCGATTGATGGGGTTTGGCGAAGTGGTTTGTTTCCGCCGGGCTTCTGGCTAGAATCACCCGGCTTTGTTTCTCAACCACGGGAACTGTTTTGAACATGTATTTAACCGCACTTCGCCCTTTGTTATTACCGTTTCTCCTGATTTTCACTTGGCTGGCGTTGGGCTGGACAGCCGCCTACGCCCAGGCCATTCCGCCGCCGCCGCAAGTGCCAGTGCGCGGTTACATCCTGATGGATTACCAGAGCGGCAATATTCTAGCGAATATGAAGGGTGATGAACGGATGGAGCCGGCCAGCATCACCAAACTGATGACCGGCTACGTGATTTACCAGGCGCTGAAATCCGGTAAGATTCATCTGAATGACCAGGTGACCATCAGCGAAAAGGCCTGGCGGACGCAGGGTTCCAAAATGTTCGTCAAGATCGGCAGCCAGGTGTCGGTAGAAGACCTGCTGATGGGCATGGTGGTGCAGTCCGGCAACGATGCGACGGTGGCCCTGGCAGAGCATGTCGCCGGTTCCGAGGAAACCTTCGTCAAATTGATGAACCAGGAGGCGGAGCGGTTGGGTATGAAGAGCAGCCATTTTACCAATGCGCCCGGTATGCCCGATCCTAATCACTACATGTCGGCCCGTGATATTGCCGTATTGTCCCGGGCGATCATTCAGGAATTTCCTGAACACTACACCCGCTACTCGGTGCGCAGCTTCAAGTACAACAACATCGAGCAGCAGAATCGCAATCGCCTGCTGTTGACCGATGCTTCAGTGGACGGAGTTAAGACCGGCCATACGGAATCGGCGGGCTATTGTCTGGTGTCTTCGGCCAAGCGCAACGACACGCGATTGATCGGCGTCGTGCTGGGTGCGCAGAAGGAAAAGGAGCGCTTTCAAGCCAGCCAGGCGTTATTGAACTACGGATTCAGCTTCTTCGAAAGCCGCAAGCTGTACGATCCGAACGCCTCCATCGTTACCGCCCGCGTCTGGAAGGGCCAGGAAAGCGAGTTGCCGCTGGGCGTCCCCCAGGGTTTGTATGTGACGGTGCCCAAGGGCCAGGCGCCACAAGTCAGTACGACCACTACCGTGCAGCCGAGCATCATCGCGCCGGTGCAAAAGGGTCAGCCGCTCGGTGAAATCGTGGTCAAGGTGGGCGAGCAGGAAGTCAGCCGGACGCCCTTGGTGGCGTTGCAGGAGGTGCCCGAGAGCGGCTGGTTTGGGCGGATGATCGATTCGATCCTGATGTTCTTCTCTTCGCTGTTCTAGAGGCACCGGCATGGATGATGAATCGCTGTTGCAGTTTCCCTGCGATTTTCCGCTCAAGATCATGGGCGGCGGCAGTCCGGATTTCCGGCAACTGGTCGTGGACTTGGTGAGCCGTCATGCGCCGGATCTGGACCCAACGCGGGTTAGCGTCCGGGACAGCCGCGCTGGGCGCTATCAGTCGGTGACGGTGGTGATCAACGCCCGCGACCGCGCCCAACTGGATGCGCTTTATGGGGAACTGAGCAGCCATCCGCGCATTACGATGGTGCTGTGAATCCATGTTCTGAGCCGTTGCGGCTCCGTCGTCTCGGATGCCGGGCGTATGCGCCGGTGTTCGACGCCATGCGGGCGTTTACCGAGGCTCGTCATGCCGATACTCTGGATGAACTGTGGCAGGTCGAGCATCCACCGGTGTTTACCCAGGGACTGGCGGGCAAGGCGGAACATCTGCTGGCGCCGGGCGATATTCCGGTTATTCGGGTGGATCGCGGCGGGCAGGTGACGTATCACGGCCCCGGTCAAGTGGTGATTTACTGCCTGCTGGATGTGCGGCGACTGGGCTTGAGTGTGCGGGGACTGGTGACAGCGCTGGAACAGGCGGTGATCGAACTGCTCGCCGCGTATGGCGTGACCGCCCAGGCCCGCCCCAATGCGCCGGGCGTTTACGTTGATGACGCCAAGGTCGCCTCGCTGGGGCTGCGTCTCCGTCAGGGCCGCTCCTATCACGGTCTCAGCCTGAACGTTGATATGGATTTGGAACCGTTCACGCGCATTAATCCCTGTGGCTATCCTGGCCTGCGCGTGACCCAGTTGCGCGATCTGGGCGTTTCCCTGACGCCCGTTACGGTGGCTGAAGAGTTGCTGTCAATGCTGGGTCGCCAATTCGGTTATCTGACCTTTAGCTACATCGAAGGTCTACCTTGATATGCAGACTCTTCCTTTATCCGACCCAGGAACTTCCAATGTCCGAATTCTCCGCTCCCCGTGACGCCGCGCCCTCGCGAACTGTTGGCGAGAAATTGCGCGGCGCTGACAAAGTCGCCCGCATTCCGGTCAAGATCACTCCGACCGATCCCCAGCAGCGGCTGCGCAAGCCAGCCTGGATTCGCGCCCCATTCCCCGGTACACCGGAAGTGCAGCGGCTCAAGCAAATCCTGCGGGATAACCGACTGCACACCGTTTGCGAGGAAGCCAGTTGCCCCAACCTCGGCGAATGCTTCGGTCACGGCACGGCGACGTTCATGATCATGGGCGCAATCTGCACCCGCCGCTGTCCGTTCTGCGACGTGGGACATGGCCGGCCTAATCCACTCGATCCGCAGGAACCGGAGAATCTGGCGCGCACCGTGGCGGCGATGGGTTTGAGGTACGTGGTGATCACTTCAGTGGACCGGGACGATCTGCGTGATGGCGGGGCGGCGCATTTCGTCGACTGCATCCGGGCCACTCGCGCCGCTCAGCCCAGCATCATCATCGAGATTCTCACCCCGGACTTTCGGGGACGGATGGACATCGCGTTGGATATCCTGGTGCAGGAACCGCCTGATGTGTTCAATCACAATCTGGAAACCGTACCGCGTTTATACCGGCAGGCCCGGCCTGGCGCTGACTACCATTACTCGTTGGAATTACTCCAGCGCTTCAAGGCCCGCCATCCGCACCTCCCCACTAAGTCGGGGTTGATGCTGGGGTTGGGGGAAACGCTGGAGGAGATTCGTGACGTCATGCGCGATCTGCGCGCCCATGATGTAGAAATGCTGACCCTCGGTCAGTATCTGCAACCCAGTGTCCATCATTTGCCGGTGGCCCGTTATGCACCACCGGAAGAGTTTGAACAGTTGCGCGTGGACGGCGAGGCGATGGGGTTCACTCACGTTGCTTCAGCCCCGCTGGTGCGTTCCTCGTATCACGCCGATTTGCAGGCACAGGGAGCTGGCGTAGCGTAGCAGGCTGCACTCCAACTTCTCTCGCCTCCGGCGAGAGGGGAGGTCAACCGAGAGGAAAAGCCCATTGGACAGCCAAGCAATTAATGATTTTTTCATATAACCATGCTGCTTCGCCGTACCGCTTTTTATTGTGGTATTTTAGGGCGAGTTGAAGTAACCCATTAATCTTTTTGCAATCCTGTCTGATTGGTACGATTGTCATTAGGATCTATTCCAAAATAGAGAGGCCCGGATTTCGTTTGACAAAACATCTCCTGAACTTATCCGGGCCAATCAGTCTACGCCAGATACACCCGCTCCAGCGCGCTCCGCGAAACGTTGCCCTTCCCGTCCTCCGCCTGGATGTAATAGCGGATATCGCCCGCGCCGACGGGCAGTTGGGCAGTGAAGTAATGGGCCACAATCGCTGCGCCGGTCTGTGAGGGATACGGGCCGTTATCGGTCATCGGAATGCTCATCTCGCCCTTGCTATCGCGCAGCACCAGCATCACTCTCTTCAAGCCGCTGATGTCGTGGATAAAGGTATGCACTGTTCCTTCACGCGGCGCATCGAGCAGACAGCCCTGTCCCCAGCGCTTGCCGCCGGGATTTTCCGGGGTGATCCACGGGGCGAAAATGGTCGGGCCAGTACGATCCTTGCCCGCCGCCAGCAGCGCATCGACCTCGCTCTTGACCATGCCATAACCGGCATTGGCGGCGTTGGTGACCTGCTGATCCCAGACATGCTGCCCGGTCCAGTACCAGTAGCAACTGGTTTCGGCGGTCAGCATCAGCCGGGTGATGTCGTTTAACCACGGCTGGCCGGGCATGGCGTCCTCCAGCGCGTGAACCACGTTCTGGAACGCAGTCAGCACGGCCCAGGAATTCAAATCCGGGGAATAGGGCTGATCGTAACGGCTAAACCACTTCATGAACTGCGGATCGCCATTGTCGGCGCCGCTCCACGAACCCGGTTCAATATGCGCCGCCTGGGTCGGATCGGGCGGGAAACGGTCGAGATAATCATGCACGGTGGTCAATTCAAAGCGCGGATCGCCCTGTAACCACTGCACCATTTGCCCGGTATTGTGGCCGTAATAGCTGTCTGCGCCGCCACCATGGTTGTCGCCATCCGAATGCAGCAGAAAGAACGGCGGATGTTGCGGATCGAAGCTGCCATTTTCAACAATCTGGTCGTAGACCTGCCCCAGCACGTCGGGATATTGCAGCGCCCCAAAACCGCCCCGGGCGTCCTCGTTGCCGATATAGCGCTCTGCCGGCACCGCAATGATTTGGTGAATCTGACCGTCCGGGTCTTCGTATTGCACATATTCTGGTTTGAGCAGGCTCGGCGAAATTTTCGATCCCGCCCAGATATTGCGCAGTTGCAGCCAGTCATTCACCGGCGGGTTGACCTGCTCGGCGGGATTGGGCGGCAACATGCCTTCGTTAATCCCGGCATAGGGATAGTCCTTGCACGCCCGGAAGCGGTGGATGGAATCGTAAATCACCGCCTTGACGCCGGCCTGATTGAGCGCCGGAATCATGCGGACATGGAACGCAGTCTCTGGCGGGAACATCACGCTGGACGCCTCAATGCCGAAGGCGGAACGGATAATGTCCCGGTGCCACTGGACCTGCTTGACAATATTGCGGGCCGGAGTCAGGGACATCAGCGGATGGAAGAAGCCAAAAGCCGAGAAGTCCACGCGGGGATGACCCAGGACGGTCTGTTCCTGAGCGACCGCCCGCAGGTCGTTATTCCAGCCGCCAAAACCGCCGCCGCACAGACCCTCCGCGCCACAGCGGTCGAGTTGCTCAATCAGCGAGCCACTCCAGCTCGTGGACAGCCCGGCATGGGGCAGACCGCCGTCGACGTACTGGCGTACCGCGGTCGGGATGAAATGCGTGTAAGGGCCATGTCGCGAGCCAAAGATGCTGTCCTTCTCGCCATCCCAGTAATGGCGGTCCGTCGCGTTATAGTAGGGCTGGTGCATGTGCTTGTGGATACCGAAGTACAGCTTGACCGGCGTATCCCCGGGGCCGATAGCGACCCGGATGACCGGTTGGGCTTTGGCATTCGGCGCGATCCGTAATTGGCGGAATTCCTTGATCCAGTCGCTGCCCCCGGCTTGCTGAATGTCGGCCTTGCGGCAACCTTCGGCCTGCACAGTGATCATGCTGGGCCACAACAGCCCGGCAGGAACCGTCGCCGTGTATTCGTAATCCCCTTCAACGACCGTCTCCTCCAGCGCTTCGCCCGTGATCAAGCGTTGCCCTTCGGAGGTATGCAGAATAATCTGCGGGAAGGGGATCGGGCCATCGGCGACGAAGGCGATGGCAAAAGCCGGATTCTTGCCGGATTCATCGCATTGCAGCGATTCGGGCAATTCGATGCGCAGGATACGGGTGAAAACGTCAGCCATTGATAACCTCATGTAGGTCTGGGTGGTATGCAGACATGATTTTAGAATTTATTTGATGAAGCCTATAGGATTGTAGAGTGGATTCGTCGCAAAGCGCGGTGATCTACTGCCGTACCTGATTGTTGATCCACCACTCTGGCCAGGGGCGACCGCTAACATGTCCAACAACCTGATGAAATTTACCAAGATTGTTGCAACGCTGGGGCCGAACTCCCGCAATGCCGATATTGTTGAGCGGCTGATGCGGGAGGGGGCGGACGTGATCCGGCTCAATTTTTCCCATGGCAGTCATGAAGACCATGCGCTGTCGGTGCGGTTGGTACGGGAAACTGCGCGGAAGCTGAATCGGCATATCGCCATCTTCCAGGACTTGCAGGGGCCGAAAATTCGCCTCGGCCGGTTAGAGGGCGAGTTTCTCGACGTAGCGACCGGCGAAACGCTGATTCTAACGACCGATGATCTGGTCGGCGGCGTCCACAACGGCGTGAAGAAAGTCGCCATCGATCACCGGAGTCTGCATGAGGAAGTACAGTCCGGCGACCGGATTCTGATTGACGATGGGTTGTTTGAACTGACCGTCGAGCAAATCGAGGGGCATGAGATTTTCACCCGGGTGGTCAATGGTGGCCGACTCAAGCCGCGCAAGGGCGTCAATTTACCCAACATCAAATTGAATATTTCCGCCATCACCGACAAGGATCGCAGCGACTTACAGTTCGCCTACGATCACGAACTGGATTATGTAGCGCTGTCATTTGTCCGGGACGCCAGCGATGTCAAGGAACTCATCGACTTCATGCTGATCACGTATGGACGCAAGATTTCGGTCATCGCCAAGATTGAGAAGCCGGAGGCGTTCCGGCACATTGAGGGCATTATTACGGTAGCCGACGCCATCATGGTGGCGCGAGGCGATCTGGGGGTGGAGACATCGCCGCAGGATGTGCCCTTGATGCAGAAAAGCCTCATCCGCCAGTGCAACATCGCCGGCAAGCCGGTGATTACCGCGACCCAGATGCTGGAGTCGATGATCACTAATCCCCGCCCAACCCGCGCCGAAGCCAACGATGTCGCTAATGCCATTCTGGACGGGACTGATGCGGTGATGCTGTCGGCGGAAACCGCTGCCGGTCAATATCCGGTTGAAGCGGTGCGGATGATGAAGGCGATTGCGATGAGCGTCGAGGCCAGCGACATTTTCAAGACGCTGATGCATAACAACGTGTTAACTCAGGCGGAGCTGCTGGCCAAAGCCTGTCTGCGCATCGAAGATGCGGTGCATTTCGCCACCATGGATTTGGCGGACAAGGTGTGCGCCCGCTATCTGGTGGGTTTTACCAATACCGGATCGAGCGTACTGGGTCTGGCGAAGTTTCGACCCTTGGCTCCGCTGATCGCCTTCAGCCCAAAGCCGACGACCTTGCGCCGGCTGGCGCTGGTGTGGGGCGTGGAGCCGTTGCAACTGGGCGCAGTGCATTCGGTGGACGATCTGTTGAGTTCCGCTACGGAGTGCCTGCTGAATAAGGGCATGGTGCAGGAAGGCGAGATCGTAGTATTTACCGCCGCCGTGCCGGTCGGCGTGTCTGGCGGCGCGAACATGATCAAGGTGGTCAAGGTGGAACGGGGGGATTGAGCCATGTGGCGGCTTGAGGTGCGCTTTTGGTATCGTGTTGCTGGTTTGAGCGATTCGTTGGCGTTGTGGTGTATTGGCGGGATATGGGCGATTCCAGTTGATTTGAATTATCGGAGGGCGTGCGACCGTATCAGTGGTCACCCTTGATTTTTTTGCTCCTTGGTTGATGCAGCAAGATTATTGTCCTAAAATTTACCTGTAAAAATTAGGAGAATTCAGGGTTAATATGGTTTTATAGAAATATACATTTTCAACTATATCAATAAGAAAGCCAGTCTAAGTTTATAGATATGTTCTTTATTTATTGATAAGTAATTGTCACTTTTTACATGCATTGTTATTTTTTTATACCTTGTCAGCCTGTAGCTTAGACTAAAGGGTAAGGGCGTAGCCTTATGAGTTTCCAGCATGCATCTCCGGATAAGCCCCCGCAAGCGGTCGAGGGAAGCAGATGTTTGCGCCGGAAGCAATTCGCGCAAATTCAGGGCTATGAAATAGAGTTCGAGATCGGGCATGGTGGAATGGCCACCGTGTATCTTGCCGTACAGCAATCTCTCGGGCGTCGGGTAGCCCTAAAAGTGTTGGCGCAGGAAATTGAAAATGACGATGAGTTCGTGCATCGCTTCAAGAAAGAGGGTCATATCCTCGCTCAATTGTTGCATCCTAATATCGTCACTATCCATGATATTGGGATATCTGAAGATGGCCATCTTTTTCTATCTATAGAATATCTTTCCGGTGGTACGCTCAGGGATAAAATCAAACAGGGATTGACTTTTGAGTCTGCAATCCAGATTGCAAGATCGATAGCCAACGCGCTTGAGTACGCACATGAAAGAGGCATTATTCACCGGGATATCAAGCCTTCCAATATTATGTTTCGGCATGATGGTACGCCAGTATTAACCGATTTTGGCGTTGCCAGAGTTATCGGATCGCAAACGATCCATACGACTACAGGGCTAATGATTGGTAGTCCGGGGTACATGAGTCCGGAGCAAGCCATGGGTGAGAGTGCCACGATACAATCCGATCTTTACGCGCTTGGAGTAATACTTTACGAAATGCTTTCAGGGCATCCTCCTTATAAAGAAGATAATCCAATTGCTGTTACGCTGAAACATTTGTATGACCCTATTCCTGATTTACCTAAGGAACATACCTATTTCCAACCTATTTTGAATAAGCTACTTGCGAAGAAGAGTTTAGACCGATATAAAAATGCTGGTGAATTCCTGAAAGCACTCGATGAACATAGCCAAAGCATAAAATTTTTTAAAGATTCAATCCAGCAACCATCGTATGCTAAAAATCATAGTGTAAGTACAGCAGAATTTGTGACTAGAAAAATGCGGGTTCTGCTTAAAAATAGATTGCGATTTTTTATTATAGGTATCACCATCATCATTATATTCGTCGTAATACTTTATAATTTCAAGTTGCGGAACTCTGTGGATCAGGTTGCGACTTTTGAACAAGCCCAGCGTGTCGGACAGATTGAACAGATGCGAAGTGCACAGGAGATCGCGACGTTGTTAAAGCTGGCGGAAGCGCAACTGAAAGCAAGGCTGTTAGCTGGCGAGTCTGAAGAGGATAATGTCGAGGCAACCTACCAACATGTTCTAAAATTAGATCCGGGTAACGCCCGGGCGCTGGCTGGATTGGAAAGCATTGCGAAGGAATATGAAATACAGGCGCGACAACAACTGGATGCGGGGGCGTTAGAGGAAAGCTTTAAGCAGATTACGCATGGTTTGGCGGCAGCGCCCCAGCATCAGGAACTATTGCGTTTGCGTCAGGAGGTCGAGCGTCAGATTGCCGAAGTCAATGCCCGGAAAGCACGGGAAGAGGAGCAAGGGCAATACCAGTTACAGGCCGAACAATTTCTGATGCAGGCGCGAAGTCGCTTTCAAGAGGGAACGCTGGAGGTGAGTCTGGCCTATATTGAACAGGGTTTGTTGGTGGTGCCTGATCATCAAGGTTTGTTGGCGTTACGCGAACAGGTGAGGGCGCGAATAGCCGAGCAGACTCGTCAGCGGGCGGAAGCTGTGCGGCGACAGCAGGAAACTGAGGAATATCTGAAGCGAGCATTGGATCATCAGCGGGATGCCAAGTATGAAGACAGCTTGCGGCAGATCGAGAAGGGCTTGGCCCTGGCGCCGGATCATGCGGAGTTAACGCGCCTGCGTGAAGAGGTGCGCGTTCAGTGGGCGGCGGAACAGCAACGGCAGGCGGAACAGGCCAAGCGGGATCAGGAAATTGAAACCTTGTTAGCCAAAGCCGAAGCGTCCTGGAAAGCGAAGCGACTGACTGAGCCGGCGGGGAACAACGCCGAAGCCGCATATCGGCAGGTGCTGCAACTGGACTCGAATAATGCGTCCGCGCGGGACGGGCTGGGGCGTATTGCTCAGGAGTACGCGCAACGGGCGCAACAGCGGCGGGCTGCGGGCGCGTTACAGGATAGCTTGGGACAGATCGACAAGGGTTTGGCAGTAATGCCGGACCATGGGGGGCTGATGCGCCTACGTCAGGAAGTCCAGCGTGAGATCGCCGAAGCGCAAGCACGGCAGGCTCGGGAGGAAGAGCGGCGACAGGCGGAGATCGCGGAACGTCAGCAAGCTGAGCAGGTCGAGCAGGCCCGCCAGCAGGCGGAGGCGAAGCGGCGGCAGGAGGAAGCTGAGCAGTACCTGGCGCGAGCATTGAGCTATCAGCAGGAGGGGGGATTTGCAGACGCCTTACAGGAGATCGATAAGGGTTTGGCCTTAGCGCCGGATCATGCCGAGCTGACGCGCCTGCGCGAAGAGATACGCGCCCAGCGGGCGGCGGAACAACAACGGCAAGCGGAGCAGGCCAAGCGGGAGCGAGAGATCAAGGCGTTGCTGGAGCAGGCGGAAGCGCACTTGGCGGCGAAGCGTCTGACCCAGCCGGCGGGAAATAATGCGGAAGAAACCTATCGGCAGGTACTCAAGTTGGATGCGGATAATGCCCAGGCGCAAGCAGGGTTCGGGCGTATCGCGGAGGAATACGAGCAACTGGCACGGCAACGGCGCGAAGCGGGCGCATTACAGGAAAGCCTGACACATATCGACAGGGGATTGGTGGTGGCGCCAGAGCATGAAGGATTGTTGCGCTTGCGTAAGGAGGTCCGTGCTGAGTCGGAGGTGGAGCAGAAGCAGTTGGAGCAACAACGTAAAGAGCAGCAGGAACAGCAGCGTCTGGAGCAACAACGCAAGGGGCAGCAGGAACAGCAGCGTCTGGAGCAACAACGTAAAGAGCAGCAGGAACGGCAGCGTCTGGAGCAACAACGTAAAGAGCAGCAGGAACGGCAGCGTCTGGAGCAGCAACGCAAGGAACAAGAGCAGCAAAAGAAAGAACAACAACGCAACGAGCAGCAAAGAAAAGACCAGGAACGACAGCGTTTTGATCAACAGCGATTGGAACAGCAAAGGAAAGAGCAACAGAGGCTGGAAGAACAGCGCCTCGAACAGAAACGACAACAAGACCAGCAGCGCCTCGAACAACAGCGCTTGGAACTACAGCGGCAAGAGCAGCAACGCAAAGAACGATCACTGGAAAAGCAGCCACAACCGGAAACTACGACTACCAAGCCGCGTGTGTTTGGGACATTCTAGTAATTTTTTGACTTCACACTAAGGGGGTATACCCAATGAAAAATTCCAATCGCTTCATGATAGCTCTGGCCATTGCTTGCACTTCTCCTGTAGTCAATGCAGAGGATTTAGTGTTTTCACCGCGCCTTACGACGGGATATATGAATTATCAGCTTAAACAACCTGCATTTGATATATTTCCGGCTGCTAGTTTTGAGGCGAATGCTCCAGTCATTGGTGTTGGTACAACGCTATATTGGAATCGTCTATATCTTGATGTATATGGGCAGATTTCTGCTGAAGCCTCTGATACATCAAGTATACCTATATTAGGCTATGAAGAGGAATTCACGGGGGATAGAAGAGATTTTTCATTAGCTCTTGGGTACAGCATTACCGATAATTTATCTTTTTATGCTGGTTATAAATATGGGAAAACCGACACATCTGGAAGTATAGGAGGTCAAGCCAAATTTAAAGAAGATGGTTATTTCTTAGGCGCAAGTTATGGATGGGTTATACAAGATAAGGGTGTTATTAGCTTGAATATTGCAGTTGCTAATCTAGATGGTGATCTTGGTTATCTGACTCCTGCCATCGGATTTGCAAGTAATCAGACTAGTGAAACGCAAGGTTTATCTTACGGAATTTCCTGGAAATCAACTTTTGATAAAAATTGGGGGTATACAATTGCACTCGACGGTTATCAATATAAATTCAAAGATCTTGTTGACGAGCGATTGGGTGCGGTACCTGGGGAGATATCAGAGGATATGCTTACCGCAAGAGTATCCATATCCTACTTGTTTGACTGAATGTGATCACCTTCAGGTTGGCGCTGCCTGCTACCGGGATAGCCGGCAGCGCCAGGCTGATAGAAGTGGTCAAGCTGGCGCGGGGGGATTGAGGGTTTTCAGGTCGCCATCGGGGTCACAACATCCAGACAGGACTAAGCCCATGGATCACGTTCCGGCAAAGCGGCTTTACGGATAGCGTCAATATCTTGGGCAAAGCGTTCAGCATCTTCATTGAATCCGGGGAGTTCCGCAAACAGGCGATTCAGTTCCCGGACGGCGACCGTGCGGGGCGCCGATACCGGGCATAACCTAGCGATGACCTTGTTGCCACGCTCCAGTTCAAAGCTGGCGCCTTGATAGAACACCCGGTTGAGTAGGTCGGAAAATTGTCGCACCGCCTGAGTCACATTGATTTGTTCCATAGAAGCACCTCAGTGAAATTTCCATATCTGATAATCAGATAATCATATTTGAAGCTCAACCAACCTGTCAAGATTATCCGTACATTCAATAGATTATCGGTCACCGAGTGCCTGCTCAATAAGGGCATGGTGCAGGAAAGCAAGATCGTGGTGTTTACCACCGCCGCACCGGTCGGTGTCCGGCGGCGCTAATATGATCAAGTATAGTCAGGGTGGTGAAGGTCGAGTGGGGGGATTGAAGACAGGATTCATCAGTCAGCGATGCCTACGACCAGTGCCAACAGACGGTTCAGCGCCCACATCGCTGTATCATCGAGCCGGCCAAGCGCGGGGCCGCATTTGTCGCGGCGAACGGCCATGATCTTATCTACCATCACTTGCGAAACGGTTTTCAAGCCATTAGCAGGCAGTGGTTCCACGGTGAGCCGAAAGATCGGCGCATCGCGCAGGGTGCTGGTGAACAGGCAGACCAGGACGCTGTCTGTTCCATCAACCCAGTCGGATTGAATGACCACGGCGGGACGAGGTTTGCCATAGTCGCCTGACAGCGCTACCGTGACAATATCGCCGCGCTTCACGCGCTAATCTTCCCAATCAGCGGCGTCTTCGATGAAAGCCAATGCCTCAATTTCCTCTGGTGTTCCGCGCAGGAGCGCCGCCTGACGTTGCGCCTCCTTACGGAATCCAAGCGCTTGAGGATCAGGCACCCAGATTCGCAACAGTTTCATTCCCTGAGCTGATTTTTTTACCCGATAGCGCTGAAATTTGCTTAAAGACTTTTCGGAAGCGGAGACAATCTGGCGCATGAAGGTAGTCCTGAGTAGGTGTGACTGAATAATGAAAGTAGCGCACTACATTTTTCGGTGCAATGTCACCCCATGGAGTGCTCAACAAATCCTCGGCAATTACTCCCCGCTCAACTATCACCCAGGACGCTGTCGGTCTCAGTCTACATCCTGAACACGCCAGGCGGTGACTCACCCTTCAAAAACCGTGCAATCTGTGAGCCTTCCGACTGCACCAGATCGACCAGAAAAACCCAGAATGCTGGATTTTCCACAGTGTTCGCCACCACCGCTGGCGGCAAGAAGCGCCGCATTTCATTCACAAAATCGACTTGCAATCCGGGATCGTCCTGCAATTGCTGGAGCCGATTTTCCAACAAGGTCAGAAACTCCATGGACGACCGGCGATGATCGATCAGCTTCTTTGGAATCAACTCCAGCGGCAACATCACGTTCTGCTGCTTGAGCCAGGCGATATCCCATAAATCCCGATTCTTGATACGATTGGGTCTGAGCGCCAGAGCCAGCAGTTTGTCAGCGAGAATTTCCTCGCGACTCTGAGCCTAGATGATCAGGCCCGAAGTCCCCATGTCCACGCCGTAGGGATTGCGCAGCAGCATCGGGCGCCGATCATGGCTGGGAATCGCGCAGATATCGATATTGATTTTCTGCGTCGGCAATCCCCGATTCTCGGGCCGGGTCATGAGTTTGAGCTTCCAGGTATCGACATTCCCCGATTCACGCCGGGGTTCGCTGACGGTGACTTCCAGGCCGTATTTGGCGTGTAACTGATCGACCAGCACCTTGGCCAGATCGCTCAAAGTTTCACGACGGAAATCCTGCCCTCCGGTGAAATCCAGGTCTTCGCTCAACCGGCTGGATCCATAACAGGCGCGCAAGCAGGTTCCGTCGATCAGCGTCAGCCGGCTCAGCAGACCTGCCGCACTCATTTCGCGCAGGATGTCATGGTGCAACAACTCCTTTTCCACCACGATGCGCAGCG
Organism: Pseudomonadota bacterium; assembly: GCA_022709365.1. Lineage (GTDB taxonomy): Bacteria > Pseudomonadota > Gammaproteobacteria > Competibacterales > Competibacteraceae > UBA2383. Next base: position 12,232 of record JAKLIY010000027.1, on the reverse strand, counting down.
GCGACAGGTCCGCCTGATGGCGGATCGCTTGGGAAACCAGCCGATCAAACAAATTCATCGATGGCCTCCCAATCAATCAGGTCGGTATTGCGCCGCGTCAACCGCATATCCTTGATTGCTAACCGCACTGAAGCTCGCCATAGTTGGCAGCGCGGATCATAGGTCAGTTCCTCCGCCAGCGTCTCTGGTCGCCTCCGGGTATGGACAAACTCGATATGACCAAAGCGTCCGCAATCCATAATATGGCTGCGCCCCGAAGACATCAGTGTGACCCAGTGGACGGGAATTTGTGAGATCACCCCGGCATCGCTCAAGGCTGACTCCAGGCTGATATAAATGAATTCATCAGCCCGTAGGCGGGCGGCGGCGCGATACAGCAGCAAACCGGGTTCCAGACCTCGGGCGCACGGGTACCAGTACAGACTCCGACAAATGCGCTGGAGTAATCCCTGTTTTTCGGCACGGCTCACTAAAACCCGAAACGCTGCGGGTCCCAAGTTGGGTAATGCGCCCCGCAAATCGGATAGAGCAAACAGGCCCTCCCCTTCCACGGCCAGCGCCTCCAGGATATGAGCGAGTTGTCTAACAGGCTGCATGGTTCATAAATCCACATTAAATAACGCTTAGTGTAACTTGATGTGGATTAAAAAATCGAGCCGTGCGAGGAATTTGATTGACATCCATTTCAAAATCACTCATCCCCAATGTCGGCAGCGTATCATCGAGAATATGAATAGTTCCTTCCAGCAACGAAAAAAGGATTCTAAACTGATGAGTCAACGACAAATCATTCTCGACACGGAAACGACCGGCCTCGATCCCACCCAAGGGCATCGGGTCATCGAAATCGGCTGTCTGGAATTGTTAAACCGGCGGCCCACCGACCAGCGATTTCACGTTTACCTGCAACCGGATCGGACTATCGATGAAGACGCCATCAGGGTCCATGGCATCACCAATGAATTTCTCGCCGATCAGCCGCGCTTTGCCGACATCGCCGACGAGTTCCTGAACTTCGTCCGGGACGCCGAGTTGATCATTCATAACGCGCCCTTTGACCTTGGGTTTCTCAATCACGAACTGCGGCGCTGCGGGCGTGGCCACCTCACATTGGAGCAAATCTGCAAGGTGAAGGACACCCTGTTGCTGGCCCGCCAGCGCCATCCCGGCCAGCGCAACAGTCTCGACGCGCTTTGCAAGCGCTACAACGTCGATAATACCCAACGTACCTTGCACGGCGCGTTGCTGGACGCGGAGATTCTGGCGGATGTGTATCTGGCGATGACCCGCCAGCAGAGTTCCATGTTTGTCCGGGAAGTGGCCGGTGCGGCGGCGGCGCCCAATCAGCCCGCATGGCGACCGGCGCGGCGCAACCGCCCGCCGTTGCCGGTCATTCGCGCCGACGCCGGGGAAAACGCCGAACACGCCCGCTATCTGGAGATGCTCGATAAAAGCAGCGGCGGGTCGTGCGTGTGGCGGCGGTTGGAAACGGCTTAAACCCGGTAATATTCCCGATACCAGGCGACGAAGCGGGCGACGCCTTCCTCAATCGGCGTGGCCGGCTGATAGCCGACATCCTGAATCAGCGCCGCAACGTCGGCATAGGTATCCGGCACATCACCCAGTTGCATCGGCAACAGATTCTTGATGGCGGTGCGACCGAGGCATTCTTCCAGCACCTCGATATAGCGCATCAGTTCCACTGGCCGATGGCTGCCGATGTTATACAGCCGATAGGGCGCGAGACTGGTGGCGGGATCAGGGGACTCACTGGACCAGTCGGCGTTGGGCGTCGCCACCTGATCCAGCACCCGGATCACCCCCTCAACGATGTCATCGACATAGGTGAAATCCCGGCGGTGATGGCCGTAATTGAACACGTCAATCGGCTCGCCAGCCAAGATGGCGCGGGTGAACAGGAACAGCGCCATGTCGGGCCGACCCCAGGGACCGTAGACGGTGAAAAACCGCAGCCCGGTGGTGGGCAAGCCGTATAAATGGCTGTAGGTATGCGCCATCAACTCATTGGCTTTCTTGGTCGCGGCGTACAAACTAAGCGGATGATCAACGTTGTCATGGACGGAAAACGGCATCCGGGTGTTGGCCCCATAGACCGAACTGGTCGAGGCGTAGACCAGATGTTCCACTCCGTGATGGCGGCAGGCTTCCAGAAGGTTGACGAAGCCGACCAGGTTGGAATCGACGTAGGCGTAGGGATTTTGCAGTGAATAGCGCACCCCGGCCTGGGCGGCCAGATTCACCACCCGCTGCGGGCGGTGCTTCACGAAAGTCTCGGTCAGCGCCGCCCGATCTTCCAAGTTGGCCCGCACATCGGTAAAACCCGGATGCGCCTGCAAGCGAGCTAATCGCGCCCGCTTCAAGTGGACATCGTAGTAATCGTTCAGATTGTCGAAACCGATAACCTCATCGCCGCGCTCCAGCAATCGCAAGGTTAACGTGGAGCCGATAAAACCGGCGCTGCCCGTTACCAGGATTCTCATAAGCGACCATCCACCTCGGTTGCCGACAGAAGATATTTCACATCAAACAGCACTGCGCCGGGTTTGCCCAACGCCCGGAGACCCGCAACGCCCAGTGCCTGAAACTGCCGGTGCGCGACCGCCAGAATGATGGCGTCGTAATGCCCCGGCTGCGGCTGAGCCACCGGTTCGATGCCGTATTCATGCTGGGCTTCGTGGGGATTGACCCACGGATCGTAAACATCGACCTGAGCGTTGTAGTCGCGGAATTCCTGGACAATATCGACCACCCGGGTGTTGCGCAGGTCCGGGCAGTTTTCCTTGAAGGTGAGACCCATGACCAGCACCCGGGCGTCCATGACCGGGATTCGCCGTTGATTCATCAGCTTAATGACACGATGGACGACATGCGCGCCCATACCGTCATTGATGCGCCGACCGGCCAGGATCATTTCCGGGTGATAGCCGATTTCCTGCGCCTTGTGGGTCAGATAATAGGGATCGACGCCGATGCAATGGCCGCCCACCAGACCGGGACGGAAGGGCAGAAAATTCCACTTGGTGCCCGCCGCCAGCAGCACTTCCTCGGTATTGATGCCCAATCGGTTGAACAGCATCGCCAGTTCGTTGATTAGGGCGATGTTGACATCGCGCTGGGTGTTTTCGATCACCTTGGCGGCTTCCGCGACCCGGATGCTGGAGGCCGAATGAGTGCCGACCGTGATGATGGAGCGGTACAGAGCATCGACGAACTCCGCAACCTTGGGCGTTGAACCAGCAGTGATTTTGCGGATCGTGGTCAACCGATGTTCTTTGTCGCCAGGATTAATGCGCTCTGGGCTGTAGCCAGCAAAGAAATCCACATTGAAGCGCAGTCCGGATTCCCGCTCCAGAATCGGCACACAGACTTCCTCAGTAGCGCCGGGGTAGACGGTGGACTCGTAGATGGCGACATCGCCCGGTTTGAGCAACCGGCCGACGGTGGTGCTAGCCCCGATTAACGGGCCGAAGTCCGGGCGTTTATACTCATCGACTGGGGTGGGAACCGTTACGATATACACGTTGCAATTCGCCAAATCTTCCGGGCTGTCGGTATAGCGCAATAGGTGAGCCTGGCGCAGTTCCTCTGGCGTAGTTTCCAGCGTACCGTCGGTTCCCGCCTGCAATTCCCGAATGCGAACTGTGTTGATGTCCAAGCCAATGGTGGGAAAATGCTTGCCAAATTCGACCGCCAAGGGTAAGCCTACGTAGCCGAGGCCGATGATACCGATGCGGGTGGTGGCGAGGTCAAACATCAATCATGCTCCGTTTGCGATGAGAGTTTTCAATATGATTAGTATAGGGGAGGAAGCGCTACCGGGAACCCGTCTGTTTTGTTCAAGACGCGAACTTTGCTGCATCCGACGGAATTGTGTGGTTGAATCATGCAAAAAGGGGACATCCTGACCCACAATACCGGCTAATCTTTTGATAGCCCTGATCAATTTCCAAAAAATCACTAATAATCGCCTAATGATTCGCCTATTCCGACACTACGTTTCCCGGGTATTTCTCACCCTGCTCGTTGCCGAAATGCTCCATCTGTTCTGGTCGATCTATTTTGGCCGGTCGCTGCGGATGGTGCTGGGCTACCAGAGCGCTATGCCGCAATTCAGTGAAGTGGTTCCCAGCGCGTTGGCTTTCGTCGCCGTCATGCTGGCGATCATGACCGCAATGGGCCTGTACGAGCGCAATTTCTGGAGTGGTCGCGGCGACATGTTGCTGCGAATCGGGGTCAGTTTCCTCGTCGGGTTGTTTGTGATGACGCTGACCTATTACCTGTTTCCTGACTTGTCCTTGGGGCGCGGTGAATTCAGCTTGGCGTTTGGCATTGCTTTCATCGGCGTATTGACGCTGCGCTTGGCGTTTTTTGAAGTGTCTGACCGTGAGGTGCTCAAACGCCGGATGCTGGTGCTGGGCGTGGGCAAGAACGCCAGCCGGATCGAAGAGTTGCAGCACGAAGGGAACACCAACTTTTTAGTGGTCGGATATATGCGGCTTCACGAAGATGAAAAACGCTATGTGTCGACTGAGGACCTGTTTTATACAACGAACCATCTGGTGGATTTGGCGGATCGCTTGCAGATTGACGAGATCGTGGTGGCGCCGGACGACCGACGCAAGGGGTTTCCCGCCGAGCAAATTTTGGAATGCAAGATTCAGGGGTTCAAAATTAGCGGCTTTTTGCACTTCTATGAACGGGAGACCGGCAAGATTCAGCTCGATGCATTGCGTCCGAGCAATCTGATCTTTGCTGATGGATTTCGGCGGGTACTGCTCAAGCAAGCGGTCAAACGGCTATTTGATATCGCCGCCAGCCTGCTCCTGCTGGCGCTGGCCTGGCCATTCATGCTGGGGGCGACGCTGGCGATCTGGATCGAATCGGGATTTCGCGGGCCGATTCTGTATCGACAGACTCGAGTCGGACTCAACGAACACTTATTCGACGTCATTAAATTCCGCAGCATGCGCACCGATGCGGAACAGGACGGCGTAGCCCGTTGGGCGCAGGCCAATGACAGCCGAATTACGCGAGTGGGAGCAGTATTGCGCAATAGCCGCATTGACGAGTTGCCCCAGTTGTTTAACGTGTTGCGAGGCGACATGAGCTTCGTCGGCCCGCGCCCGGAACGGCCGCAGTTCGTGGCTGAGTTGAGTGAGAAGATTCCCTTTTACTCCATGCGTCACATGACCAACCCCGGCATTACCGGCTGGGCGCAAATTTGCTATCCCTATGGCGCGTCCGAAGAGGACGCCCGTGAAAAACTGCAATATGACCTGTACTATATCAAAAACTACAGTTTCTTTTTCGACATCCTCATTTTGCTGCAAACGGTGCATACCGTCCTGTGGGGCCGGGGCGCCCACTAACCGGAAGGGGCGTCTGTGAGCAATCTTGGAGTCATTGGCTATGGGCTGGCGGCGGTTGGCTGGCTGATATTATTCCTGCTGTTGCTGACCAGTTGGCGCGGCCGCTTGCAGGGCGGGTTGTTGGTGATCGCCGTGCTGATCACGCTGCTTTGGGCGTTGCGAGCGGCGTTTTACGCCAGCGCCGAGGTCGTTGCGCCTGACTGGCTGTATCAGACCCTGGAAGTCCTGCGCAACATCCTGTGGCTGATCTTTCTGATGCAACTACTCGAACCGTTGGTTCGGGAAATGTGGATCGGACGCTGGATCACGATTATTTGGGCGGCGCTGGCCGGTTACGGCGTGGTCTTGCTGGGCATCGAGTGGCAGGAAATATGGGGATTGTCGCTGGAATTGCCCCCTGATGCGGCGATTCTCGGGCATATCAGTTTAGCCATCGCTGGCTTGGCGTTGATCGAGCAGTTGTTTCGTAATACCCGCCTCCAGCGTCGCTGGGCGACCAAATTTCTGTATCTGGGGCTGGGGATTTTGTTCGCCTATGACTTCTTCCTGTACGCCGACGCCCTGTTGTTCAAACGGCTCGATCCGACCATCTGGGAGGCGCGCGGGCTGGCGAGCGTTCTGGCCGCGCCGCTGATTGCCGTGGCAGCGGCCCGCAATCCGGAATGGTCGCTGGAGGTGTTTGTCTCCCGGCGGGTGGTGCTGCATTCAGCGACCATCTTTGGAGCCGGCGTCTATCTGCTGGCCATGGCTGGCGCTGGTTATTACATCCGAGCCTATGGCGGCGACTGGGGCGCGACGCTGCAACTGGCGTTTCTGACGGGGGCGGGCCTCCTCTTAGTGATCCTGCTGTTTTCCGGGCAGTTACGCGCCCGGGCGCTGGTGTTATTGAGCAAGCATTTTTTCAATTACAAATACGACTATCGCGAGGAATGGCTCAAGTTTACCGGCACCCTGTCATCCGGCGATCCCCAGGATCCGCCCCGCGAACGGATGATCCGTGCGGTCGCCGAGATTGTTCACAGTACCGGCGGTCTGCTCTGGGTGCGGCGGGATGTGGGCGGTTTTACGCTGGTGGCCAGCCACAATCTGCATGAGCGGAGCCTGCCGGCGACTCAGGTGGAGCCAGCCGATTCGTCGCTGGTGCGCTTTCTGGAGCAGCGCCAGTGGGTCATCCAACTGGATGAGTACCAGCGCGAGTCAGAACTGTATGGCGATTTGGTCCTCCCGGACTGGTTGCGAGAAATGCGCCGGGCCTGGCTCGTAGTGCCGTTGCTGCTGGACGAGTATTTGCAGGGTTTCCTGGTGTTGCTCGAGTCGCGCGCCCACCAGCAGTTGAATTGGGAGGATCGCGATCTAATCAAGACGGCAGGTCGCCAAGTGGCCAGCTATGTCGCGTTGCTGGAGGCCAGCGAGGCGCTGGGCGAGGCGCGACAGTTTGAGGCGTTTCATCGGCTGTCAGCCTATGTCGTACACGATTTGAAGAATATCGCTGCCCAGTTAGCGTTGGTGGTGGCTAATGCAGCCCGCCATGGGAAAAATCCAGCTTTTGTCGAGGACGTTTTTCAAACAGTGGCCAACGCTACGGAACGAATGAATCGGTTATTGGCGCAGTTGCGCAAGGAACCGCCAGCCAGCGCCGCGCGGCCGATGGCGCTGGTCAGTGCGGTGCAGCGAGCCGTCGAAGCCCGTGCGGTGCGGCAGCCGATACCTGTGACGCGAATAGCGGCGAATGACGAACCCTGGGTTGAAGTGGACCCGGAACGATTGGCGGCGGTGCTGGAGCATTTGATTCAGAACGCTCAGGAAGCCACCCCAGCGAAAGGTCAGATCGAGGTGGCGGTTTATAGTGAAGATCGGATTGCAGTAGTGGCCGTGCGCGATAATGGTTGCGGCATGGATGAGCGGTTTATCCGCGAGCGCCTGTTCCGGCCTTTCACGACCACTAAAGGCAATGCAGGCATGGGCATTGGGGTTTATGAAAGCCGTGAATTCGCCCGCGCTGCAGGGGGCGAATTGACGGTCGCCAGTCAGCCGGAGCAAGGCGCGACGTTTTTTCTGCGATTGCCGCGCATCGACAAACCGGATGTAGCCCGCATCGAATCGGAGGCTAGCGAATGGAAGAATCCAGCCGAAAACTGTTGATCGTCGAGGATGATCCGGGTTTGCGCAGCCAGATGCGCTGGTGCTTCGACGGTTATGAGGTCTTGCTGGCCGAGGATCGTGAAGCGGCGCTGACTGAAGTCCGGCAACACACGCCGCCGATCGTGCTGCTGGATCTGGGTCTGCCGCCCGACCCGGCCAACGCTTCGGAGGGATTGAAGGCGCTTGAGCAGATTCGGGCGCTGGTGCCGGAAATCAAGATCATCGTCGTGACTGGCAATGATGAGCGTAAAAATGCCCTGCAGGCGATTGCCATGGGTGCCTATGACTTCTACCAGAAACCGGTGGACGCCGATGTGCTGCAGCTGATCGTCGACCGCGCCTACAATCTTTACACGCTGGAGCAGGAAAATCGGGAACTGCTGGCCCGCCAGGCGACCACGCCGCTGCGTGGCGTAATCGCCGCCAGCCCGGAGATGCTCCGGATTTGCCGCAACATCGAAAAAATCGCCCCTACCAACGCGAATGTGTTGCTGCTCGGCGAGAGCGGCACGGGCAAGGAGTTGCTGACGCGGGCACTGCACGAGTTGAGTCCCCGGGCCAAGGGCGCGTTCGTCGCCATTAACTGTGCGGCGATTCCCGATGCGTTGTTGGAGAGCGAATTGTTCGGCCATGAAAAGGGCGCATTCACCGGGGCAGTCAAGCAGAACCGGGGCAAGATCGAATACGCCAGCGGCGGAACGCTGATGCTCGATGAAGTCGGGGACTTGCCACTATCGTTGCAGGCCAAGCTGCTACGGTTTCTGCAGGAACGGGTCATCGAGCGGATTGGCGGGCGTGAGCCGATTCCGGTGGATGTAAGGATCGTGTGCGCCACCCATCGCGATTTGTCGGCGCTGATCGCCGAGGGCCAGTTCCGTGAGGATTTGTACTATCGGATCAGTGAAATCACCGTGCGGATTCCCGCGCTGCGTGAACGGGAAGGCGACGTGTTATTGATTGCCCGCGCCTTGTTGAACACGCTCGGTCGGACGCTGGGCAAAACGCGGTTGAATTTCGGTTTGGATACCGTGCAGGCGCTGGAGACATATCAGTGGCCGGGCAATGTCCGGGAGCTGGAAAATCGCCTCAAGCGGGCGGTGATCATGAGCGAATCTGAACAAATCACGGCCCGGGATCTGGAGCTGGAACCGGAACCGGAACCGGAGTCCGGGGAAGCTGCAGTGAATCCGTTTAATTTGCGCCAAGCCCGTGATCAGGCCGAGCGGCGGGCGATCCAGCAGGCGCTACAGTACACCGAACGTAATCTGTCCCGCACTGCCGATCTGCTCGGCATCACCCGACCGACCCTTTACTCCTTACTTAACAAATATCATCTTAAAGCCTGATTCAGGTGCCACCGCACTCCCCGGCCCGGAAGTCCCGATATTTGGCGTTTTGCGACGGGATGGGAGTTGTCTTGACATCAGTGACTTGCCCGCCTATAGTTCCGCGTCTTTGCAGACCCGGATTTCAACCAGCGCAGGCCCGCTGCCGGGTTGACTGAATTCGAAAGTTCGATGGAAGTGAGGGGGCGATGACCACAATCAATCAGTTGGTAAGCAATCCGCGCGTCAGAAGGAAAGCCAAGAGCAACGTTCCGGCGCTCGAGAGCTGCCCGCAGAAACGCGGTGTTTGTACCCGCGTCTATACCACGACGCCCAAAAAACCGAATTCTGCCCTGCGCAAGGTCGCGCGCGTCCGCCTGACTAACGGCCAGGAAGTCACCAGCTACATTGGTGGCGAGGGTCACAATCTGCAGGAACACTCGGTCGTGCTGATTCGCGGCGGGCGCGTCAAGGACCTGCCTGGCGTGCGCTATCACATCGTGCGTGGCAGTCTGGATACCTCCGGCGTGACCAAGCGCCGTCAGGGGCGTTCCAAGTACGGCGCCAAACGGCCCAAGTCCTAGTTTTATTGAGTCACCGAGGCGGTTATGCCGAGAAGAAGAGAAGTCCCCAAGCGCGTTCCTCTGCCCGATCCCAAGTACGGGAGCGAGATGCTGGCCAAATTCATGAACATGGTCATGGAGCGTGGCAAGAAATCCGTCGCCGAGGCGATTGTTTACGGCGCGCTGGACGCCATTGTCGAGAAGGGCAAGGACGATCCGATGGGCCTGCTTGAGCAAGCGCTGGATAATGTCCGCCCGGTCGTCGAGGTCAAATCCCGCCGAGTCGGCGGCGCGACCTATCAGGTGCCGGTGGAAGTGCGTTCAGTCCGCCGCAACACTTTAGCCATGCGCTGGATTATTGACGCTTCCCGCAAGCGCAGTGAAAAATCCATGGCCCGCCGGCTGGCTGGCGAGCTGCTGGATGCTGCCGACAGTCGCGGTGCGGCAGTGAAAAAGCGCGAAGACGTACATCGTATGGCGGAGGCCAATAAGGCTTTCGCCCATTATCGCTGGTAAGTTTGAGGACTGAGCCGTGGCTCGCAAAACCCCCATCGAGCGCTATCGCAACCTTGGCATCATGGCCCATATTGATGCCGGCAAGACCACTGTGTCCGAGCGCATCCTGTTTTACACGGGCGTCTCCCACAAGCTGGGCGAGGTGCACGATGGCGCCGCCACCATGGACTGGATGGTGCAAGAGCAGGAGCGCGGCATCACCATCACCTCCGCTGCAACCACCTGTTTCTGGAATGGCATGGCCGGTCAGTTCGACGAGCACCGCGTCAATATTATCGATACGCCCGGTCACGTTGATTTCACCATCGAAGTCGAACGCTCGCTGCGGGTGCTGGACGGCGCTTGTGCAGTGTTCTGCGCAGTGGGTGGGGTCGAACCGCAGTCCGAAACTGTTTGGCGGCAGGCTAACAAATATGGTGTGCCGCGCCTGGCGTTTGTCAACAAGATGGATCGTGCTGGCGCAGACTTCCTGCGGGTCGTGCAACAGATCAAGGATCGGCTGGGCGCCCGTCCGGTGCCGATTCAGTTGCCGATTGGTGCTGAAGACCATTTCAAGGGCATCGTCGATCTGGTCAAGATGCAGGCGATTCACTGGGACGAAGACAGCCTCGGCATGAAGTTTGAGTACATCGACATTCCCGCCGACCTGCGCGCTGACTGTGAGGTGTGGCGCGAGAAGATGGTCGAGGTTGCCGCTGAGGCGTCTGATGAATTGATGGATAAGTATCTGGAAGGTCACGCCCTCAGCGAGGAGGAAATCAACGCCGGGCTGCGTGCGATGACTCTCAGAGGCGAGGTTATCCCAACGCTGTGCGGCTCCGCCTTCAAAAACAAGGGCGTGCAGGCGATGCTGGATGCGGCGATCCGCTATCTGCCATCGCCGATTGACAAGCCGCCGGTCAAGGGTGTTTTAGATGATGCCGCCGAGAGTGAAGGCGAACGTCTAGCCACCGATGAGGCACCTTTTGCGGCTCTGGCCTTCAAGATCGCAACCGATCCTTTCGTCGGCACCCTGACTTTCATTCGTTGCTATTCCGGCATCGTCAATTCCGGCGATTCGGTCTATAACCCGGTGAAGAGCCGGCGTGAGCGCATCGGTCGTGTCGTGCAGATGCACGCCAACAGCCGTGAAGAGATCAAGGAGATCCGGGCTGGCGACATTGCTGCGTGCGTTGGCTTGAAAGATGTCACGACCGGCGACACACTCTGCAGTGCCGATCATGTCATTACCCTGGAGCGGATGGAATTTCCCGAACCCGTAATTTCCATCGCGGTCGAGCCGAAAACCAAAGCTGACCAGGAGAGGATGGGTATTGCCCTGGGTAAGCTGGCGCATGAAGACCCCTCGTTCCGGGTGCATACCGATCAGGAGTCTGGCCAGACCATCATCTCCGGTATGGGTGAGCTGCATCTGGAAATCATCGTCGACCGCCTCAAGCGTGAATTTAAGGTCGACGCCAACATCGGTAAACCCCGGGTTGCTTACCGTGAAACCATCCGCAAAATGGTGGAGCAGGAAGGCAAGTTCGTGCGCCAGTCCGGCGGACGCGGCCAATATGGTCATGTCTGGCTGCGACTGGAGCCACAGGAACCGGGCGCCGGTTACGAATTCGTCAATGGCATTGTGGGCGGCGTCGTTCCTCGCGAGTATGTGCCAGCGGTCGATAAAGGCATCCAGGAGCAGATGGAAAAGGGTGTACTGGCCGGCTATCCGGTGGTGGATGTCAAGGTCACGATTTTCGATGGTTCCTACCACGAGGTCGATTCCAGCGAAATGGCCTTTAAGATCGCGGGTTCCATGGGATTCAAGGACGGTGCGCTGAAAGCCGGTGCGGTGCTGCTGGAACCGATCATGAAGGTCGAGGTCGTGACGCCCGAGGACTACATGGGCGACGTGATGGGTGATCTCAACCGTCGTCGCGGCATCCTGCAGGGTATGGATGATTCGCCGTCAGGCAAGGTGGTTCGCGCCGAGGTGCCGCTGGCCGAGATGTTCGGCTATGCTACTGACCTGCGTTCGGCGACCCAAGGTCGCGCGACCTATTCGATGGAATTTGCCAAATACCACGAAGCTCCCGCCAATATCGCGGAAACAATCATCAAGAAAGCATCCTGAAGCCTCTGCTGAAGATTTTGCTGAAGATTTTGAATAGGATGGAGTAAGTACGGTGTCCAAAGAAAAATTTGAGCGCAGCAAGCCGCATGTGAATGTGGGAACGATTGGTCATGTAGACCACGGCAAGACCACGCTGACGGCGGCGATCACCAAGGTCATGGCGGCCCAGTTTGGTGGCGA
>JAKLIY010000026.1 GCA_022709365.1 Pseudomonadota bacterium | reverse complement strand
ATGAAGACAACCCTCTACCAAGTTAAAAACAACCTCTGGAGTGAGTATTTACGTCATGAGTTACGTAATCCGCGTATTCCAGTGTATCAACCCGCTTGATCGAGAAGATTGAGCGAAAGTCCTGTTGATAAATTGCCTTCTGGCAGTAATGAGTAACAAATGCATTGTCGGTCACCCATGCTTTGCTAGGGGTCAGATGAATAGAGCCGCAGTAGTAACCAACACGCCCTATCACAATCGTCGATTCATCAACATTGTGAATGTTGTGGTAGCCGTTGATCCCGTTTCCACCAAACACCGGAATCGCTCCATCCTTCATATTAACAGCAGTCAGCCCATCACCTGACTGAATGTAGATGATCTCGCCCAATCTGGTCCACGCCCAACTGCTTGGCAAGGAATATAGAGTCTCGTGTTTTTCAACCATCTTTAGTGGTTTTTTTGGTGCTCTGATCTGTTTTCGCTGTATAGCTTCGTTGCGCCATTCATGAATCCGCTTCAACAATTCCGCCGCTGGTTCATCCTTCGGGTCTTGCGGCACCAGCCGCCCACGAACCGCAAGATTGAGAATGGTTTGGCGCAATTGCTTGATATGTTCGGGGCGAGTGGTGAAATGCGGGAGTTGATCGAGATGAAAGCGGACTGCCGTTGATAAAGTGGTAGCGGTTTGGGCCTCGCCGATGCGATGCAGACTGGCCGCTATCAGTTGGTCGCGCTGTGCCTCGCGCTTGTTCTTGGCCACCTCCAACTGGTCGCACAGGGCCATTAATTCATCGACCTTGGCGACAATGCGGTGTTGTTCGGCGAGGGGCGGGAGGCCAAGCGGGAACTCGCGGACAAGTCCTATATTAAGGTTCAACTGAGCCATGCCGCGAGCTTTCTTGACTGCATAGGACTGAAGAGTCTGAAACAATACAAAGAAAAAATCCTTTGATAGTTGAGAAGTTGGAAAATAAGGGAAGGCCAAGTAGCCGTCATGCACACAGCCACCGTCGAATCCGAGAAATATCGGAACTCCAATAGTGGCGCTGTTAGTGACAACAAGTGTTCCTTTAGAGAGCAAAACGCTCTTTTGCATTCCAGCTTCAGTCAAGAACTCATCCGTATCGTAAAGAACCCTGTTCTTTGAGTGCTTCCGAATATCTGAAATTTTGATCCAATGATAGGTAGTTCTTTCCGTTGAAAAATATTTCGGATCACCTTTTGGACGAGGTGATGCGCCACGAATTACAGTCAGCAGGTCACCGATTCGTGTCAGTTCCCAATTCTTCGGCAGATTATATTCAATTTCACCATCAGTTATTTTCGGCTGTGACTCCTGCTCCTTGATCCTCCCCTCCTTCACCAACCGCGCTTTCTCTGCCTGGATCCGTTTCAACAACTCCGCCGCCGGTTCATCATTCGGGTCTTGTTCAACCAATTTCCCCCGCACAGCCAAGTCGAGAATGAAGCGGCGCAGGCACGGAATCGCATCGGGTGCTTCGCTGATGCGGTCGAAATGAGCCAGCCATTGCGCCGAATTCATCGTAGCAGCGCCTCAGCTAAAATCGCTTTCAACTGATCGCGCAACGCGGCAGTTTTCGCTTCGGCGGCTTCCAGTTGCGCCAGCAGTTCCTCCGGGTCGCCGTGATCATTAGCGACCGTGTGCGGGTTCTTGAAATCCAAGTTGTAATTGCGCGCCTTGATCTCGTCGATGCCCACCTTCCACGCCTGTTCGGTTTCCTGCCGATCCTGGCGCTCCGGCCCGCCCCACCAGTCCACACAGCCTTGTAAATGCTCCACCTTGATCGGCCGGGTCATCGAATAAGCTTTCTGTCCTTCCGGCACCCGGTGTTCGTAAAACCACACCGTCCGGGTCGGCTCGCCCTTCTCAAAAAACAGCAGATTCGTGCCGATGGACGCATACGGCTTAAACACACTGTTGGGTAGGCGCACAATCGTGTGCAGATTGCACTCCTCCAGCAGATGTTCCTTGAGCCGGGTCTTAATGCCTTCCCCGAACAACGAGCCGTCGGGCAATACCACAGCGGCGCGGCCACTGGATTTGAGCAACCGCACAATCAGCGCTAGAAACAGATCAGCGGTTTCCCGGGTCTGGAAATGCTTGGGGAAATTGCTCTCGATGCCGTCTTCCTCCCGGCCGCCAAACGGCGGATTGGTGAGGATGATGTCCACCCGATCACCGGCCCCGTAGCTGATGTAGGGCCGGGCCAGCGTATTGTCATGGTGAACGAACGACGGATCGTCAATACCGTGCAGCAGCAAATTCGTCACGCAGAGCATGTGCGGCAGTTGCTTCTTCTCGGTCGCCCGCAACGCCCGCTGCATCCGCAACTCATCGTCCGGGGTTTTCACATAGCGTTCGCGCATGTAGCGGATCGCGCAGGTGAGAAAGCCGCCGGTGCCACAGGCCGGGTCCAACAAAATTTCACCGGGCTTCGGGTCGATGCGTTCCGCCATGAACGTCGTCACCGCACGCGGCGTGTAGTATTCCCCCGCGTTGCCCGCGCTTTGCAGGTCATTGAGAATCTGTTCATAAAGATCGCCGAAGTGCTGGCGTTCCTTGAGATTATTGAAGTCGATGGCGTTGAGCTTGTTCACCACCTGGCGCATGAGCTGGCCGGACTTCATGTAGTTGTAGGCATCCTCAAACACGCTCCGCACCACCCGCCGCCGCCCGTCCTGAGCCGCGCCGGGTAATTCCTTCAGCGAAGGAAACAGCTCCTCGTTAATAAAATCCAGCAACGCCTCGCCGGTGATGCCTTCCGGGTCCGCCGCCCACGCCCGCCACTGAAACGGCGCAGGCACCGGCGAACGGTAACCCTCTTGCAGCATCTCCAGTTCCTGATCCTGATCGTCGATGATCTTGAGAAAGAACATCCAGCACAGTTGAGAAATGCGCTGGGCGTCGCCATCGACGCCGACATCCTGGCGCATGATGTCCTGGATGGATTTAACGGTATTGCGAACGGACATGAGTTAAGCGGCTTCCTGGTAGATCAACGCCAATTCTCCACGATCAAGCCGCTGACCCGTTGAAACTCGCTGACATTGGAGGTCACGACGATCAGGCCCCTGGCTAAACCACACCCGGCAATCAAAACATCGTAAGCGCCGATGGGCTGCCCCTGACGCTGAAGAGCGGCGCGAACGCCGGCCGCCGCCTGGGCATCGGCCTCATCGAACGACAGTGTCGTAATGGAATCCAAAAAAGTGTTGAGAATCGGCGCCAGTTTCCGGGCGCGTGCTGGATTCAACAGCAAACCCCACTCGATCTCCATGCGGGTGATGCTGGAAATAGCGATCAGCGGCGGCGCAGTCGCCTTGATCCGGGACAATACGCCGGCCTGCCCCTTGACGAAATCGCTTACGGTGCAGGTATCAAGCAGATACTTCATGCCAGTGGATCCACGGCGGGCGCGCCCAGATGATTGCGACCCGATTCAAAGGGCGGCATATCAGCCACCCCGTTGAAGGACAGGACTTCCTCTGACCAAGTGGGCTGATTATAGCGGGCTAACCATTCGCTGATCGCCTTGCGGATCAGGGCGTTTTTCGTCTCCCCCGTCCGTTCAGCCGCGATGACCAGTTGCTGACCCGTTCGATCATCGAGATAAATGTTGAAATTCATCATATTCCCCAATTTTATAACACTACAACATGTTATCTCTATGGCGCTAACGAAGCAACGCAATGCATCCGCTCAGGGGTTAAGCGGCTTCCTGATACAGCGCAGATTGGAGTTGGTGTACGGCCTGTTCAAAGCCCCGGCGATTGCCGAACGGTTTGATCAGTTCCACTACAGTACCCATCCGATCAAAGGGTGCGATCTGGAGTATCCGCACGTCATCGAGGTTGATCACGCCCTGATCCTGATACTTGTCCAGCAACGCCTCCAGCACAGCGCGGGCTGGCGGGCCGTAGTGGGTAAACACGTCCCGCTTGCGGACCTTCTCGGCCCGTTCGCGGCGGGTCAGTGGCGGCTGGTCGAAAGCGACGTGGCAGATCAGATCGAAGGGATCGAGGTCTTTGCCGACCTCCTCCGCCAATGGATCGAGCAACAAACCTTCGTTGCCCAGTTCTTCGAGAAGGGCCTGCTTGCGCGCGGCGGCTTTCCAGCGTCTGAGAAAATTGTCGAGGCTAGCGAAATGCCGTTGCAGGGCCTTCCGGGTGAAATCCCGCAGGCTTTCAGTCACCAGCTTGCCGTGGTCGTCGAGATATTCCACCCGCTCGGCCAGCAAGGTCACATGAATTCCATTCACATAAACTTTTTTACGCGGATCGGGGGCGTCCGGCGGCAGGCTGATGTCAGGCACAGGGGTTTCCCCCGCCTCCGTGTCATATCGCGGCGGCTCGTCTTCCTGAAGGTCGCGCTCTTCTACATCGGGCGGCGTCATCGGGTCATCAGCGCCGGGTTCATAAATCTGCACCGGTTCACCGTCAAAAGCCGGATCGGCAAAATGGTGGGTCGCGCCGCGAAAATCCATCAGGGTGAAGTAAAACTTCCCGGTGTCCTCATGCACGCGAGTCCCGCGCCCGACCATCTGCTTGAACTCGCTCATCGAGCCGACCTCCCGTTCCAGCACAATCAGACGGCAAGTCTGGGCATCGACCCCGGTGGATAGCAGCCGCGAAGTCGTAACCAAGGTGGGATAGCGGGCTTCGGGATCAATGAAATTGCTGAGTTGTTGCAGCCCTTCGTCATCGTTGCCGGTGATCCGCATGACATAGCGGGGATTTTCGCCCGCCAGGTCGGGATTCTCGTTGATCAGCGCCTGGCGCATCCGGGCGGCGTGTTCGGTATCCACGCAGAACACGATGGTCTTCTGGAAGCGGTCGCCGCTCTCCTTGAGAAAAGCGGACACCTTTCCGGCCACCAACCGGGTGCGCTCGTCAATGACCAGCGAACGGTCGTAGTCCTTCTGGTTGTAGAGACGGTCTGCGACTTCCTGACCGTCCTGATCCCGCTTGCCCCGCTCCGGCCGGTAGCCTTCGACATCCACGTTGATGTGAACCTTGATGACCTTGTAGGGGGCGAGAAAGCCATCGCGGATGCCTTGCTTGAGCGAGTAGGTATACACCGGCGAGCCGAAGTACTGGATGTTGGAAACGTACTCGGTCTCTCTGGGGGTCGCGGTGAGGCCGATCTGGGTTGCGGCGGCAAAGTAGTCAAGAATCTCCCGCCAGGCCGAATCTTCAGCGGCGCTGCCCCGGTGACATTCATCGATGACGACCAGATCGAAAAACCCCGGCGAGAACTGCCGGTACACTTTCTGCGGTTCTTCGGGGCCGGTCATCGCCTGATAAAGACCCAGGTAGATTTCATATGCGGTGTCGATAGAACGCTCGGCGCTGGAATCCGCAACGCGGACGATGGTTTTGGCGCTGGTGCTGAGTTTGGCCATGGCCGGGCCGAACGGCCGAAAGTCGTTGACCAGGGTCTGATCCACCAGAATATTGCGGTCCGCGAGAAACAGGATGCGTTTCTTGACGCCAGCTTTCCACAACCGCCAGATGATTTGGAAAGCGGTGAGTCTTGCCCGTCCCGGTGGCCATGACCAGCAGCAGGCGCTGTTGCCCTTTGGCGATGGCTTCAACAGCGGCGTTAATGGCGCTGCACTGGTAGTAGCGCGGGGTCTTGCCGTTGCCATCGTCGTAATAGTCTTGCAGGACGATCCGCTCAACCTCTGGCGTCAGCCCTTTCCAGGCACGGTAGCGGGTCCAGAGTTCAGCCGGAGCAGGAAAAGCATCCAGCGGCAGCGTGGTTTCCAACTCGGCGCTGGTCCCGGTGCGGTCATGGAAAACAAAGCCGTCGCCATTGGAGGAAAAGACGAACGGGATGTCGAGCGTGATGGCATAGTCCAGCGCCTGCTGCATCCCGTCGCCAACCTGGTGCGTATTGTCCTTGGCCTCGATCAAAGCGATGGGCCGGTTGGGCCGGTAGTAGAGGACGTAATCGGCTCGCTGGGCCTGACCCCGAGCAACCAGCTTGCCGCGCACGATGATCCGGCCTTTAGTGAAGCTGACCTCGCGCCGAATCTGGGTGGCTTCGTCCCAGCCGGCGCTTGCCAAGTGCGGCGTGATGTACTTCGCACAAATGTCGCTTTCACTCAGGAGCTTTTTGCTCATGCCGATTGAAAGCTAGATCAGGTTTCCGTTGTCCTGGCTTTCTGGCTGCTTCGATGGGGTTTCCCCATGCCGTTCCAGGAACGCCTCCACCTCGGGCCAGACTTCGCGGATCACCAGCAGTTTTTTCAATCCCAAACTGAACGGACGAAAGGCTCCTCCAAAAGTCAGGGTCGGATGGCCCTTATATTCACTTTCCGTCACCGTTGGCTTCGGCGTCGCCAACTTCGTCACACTACGCAACCGCGCATTTTCCTCCTCCAATTCCTGCAGGCGCTTTAGCATTGCCTGTTCATCGGCTTTCGATGGCATCGTCTATTCACTCCCTAAAAGTTGTTGTTCAAGGGCAGGGTCAATTGCCCTCAATAGTTTACTGGCCAGCCGACTTCGGCTCACTCGACCTTGACTACCCCCAGCGCGCCGCGCCCAAACTGCCACGGCTGGTACATATCCTCGACATACACCGCCGGTTGCCGATACACCCCTGGCGTCACTGCCCGAACCAGATAGGCCAAAGTAAATTTCCGGGCATTGCCGGCTTCGAGGTCCAGCGCCGCCACGAAGCGGTCATCACGGATTTCGGTATGCAAGGTCTCGGTCAATTCCGGCAACCAGGCGATGTCCATCGTCGAGGCATTATGCGCCAATCGGGCATTTTCGATTTCCAGCCCCGCTGGCAACAAATCCACCACCAGCGCCTGCTGTTTGTCGCGGCCCTGCGTTTCCCCGGTAATGACCGCCACCAACAGATCATTCTGGCGAATCCGGCCGGGATCGACTTCCTGGCCAGCGCGGGTGTAGTAGCGGCGGGCAATGGTGAATCCCTCCTGCGCGGGCGGTTGCGGCGCGACTGGAACGCCGCTGACATCCAGCACCATCCAGGCCGGCTGTTCCCCCTGATTAACCACGGTGAGTTTACTGGCTAACTGCTCGACGGTCGGCGTCAGATAGAACGGATCGGTGGTGATCGTTTGCCCTTCGACCGCCAGCCGCAACTGACCGGTCTGTTTCAGCAGCACATGAGCGGCGAGCAACAGCCAGGCTTGTTCCTGGGTGCTGGCGTAACGACGCTCGTTGAACTGGGTAGCCACTTCTTCAGCCAAGGGCGGTATCCGCTCCGGCAACAATCCCGATTCCACCAGCAGGGTCAGCAACGCCGCCCGATCCCGTAACGGCGTACCATAATCACGCACGGCAGCCCGATTTGTCCGGTTCAACGCGGCGGTAAACGCCTCTTTCGCTCGCTCCAGTTCGCCATACCGGGCCAGGGACGCGCCCAGTTGCGCCTGCGCCAACGCGGTTGGCAGCTTCTGCAAATGGTTATCATGCAGGTAACGCAGATCGCCGATGGCGGCTTGCTGTTCCCGCGCCAGCACATACAGCGCATACGCCCGCCAGCCCAGTTCCGCTTCGGCGAAATCGTCATTACTCAGCCGCTCGCGCAGATACTCCAGCCCCCGCTTCCAGGCGTTATCCGGGACCAGATACTGTTCCTGCCGGGCGCGCACCACAAAGTCCATGGCATACGCCGACAGCCATTCTTCAGTAGCGCTGGTCGGCCCCCACAGTCCAAAGCCGCCGCCCGCGTCCTGCATGTTCAAAATGCGTTGCAGCGCTTCCTGCACTCGCGCCCGCAAACCGGCTTCTGTGGCATTCTGACCGGCCCAGACCTTGGCGACCTGGTTGAAATACAGCAACGGCAAAGCGCGGCTGGTGGTCTGCTCCAGACAACCGTAGGGATAGCGGTCCAACTGGGCGAGCAATTCCGGGACGTTGAGATTAGGCCGACTGGCCACACTCAGCCGAACCCGCCCGGTGCCGGGGATATAGTCCGCCAGTAACATCTCATTAAGCCGCAAGGTCGCGCCGGGATTCAGGCGTTGCGGGGTGCGTTCCGTAGTCACGGTTTGCACCGGGCGCACGCCGATGTCGGATTCCCGAATCAGGTTAAAGCCATTCAGCCCTTCAATATGCAACCGCACCTGACCGGCGCCGGGCTTTAACCCGCGCAGGGTGAAGAGGCGACTTTCCTGATTCTGCGTGGCGGAATCAGCGACTTTAAAGGTAAACGTCGCCGGTTCAGTCACAGCGACTGCGCCTTCGGCGCTCAACCAGATGGCGTAATCACCGGGCGGAGCGTTCAAATTCTGCACAGTCACGGTGACACGGCTTTCATCTTCCGGAGCCAGGAAACGCGGCAGATAAACCCGCGCCACCAGTGGATCGCGCACCAGTGGGGCTGCTTCGGCCCGCCCGAGCCGGTTGCGATCCCAGGCCACCGCCATCAAGCGCAATTGCCCGTTGAAGTCCGGCAAAGCCAGCGGAATCCTGGCCTGACCGTTGGCGTCCAGCGCGACCGGCCCGGAGAATAACGCCAGCGTCTTCACCGTGCGGATGCCGGAAGCGTCTAATTGCCGACTGTCCGCGTCGCCGCCGACCTTCAGGACGCCCGGCTGTCCGCCGGTCTCAATCAGCTTGCCGTACAGATCGAGCAGTTGCATTCCCAGCCGACGCTTGCCAAGAAAATATTGAATCGGGTCCGGGGTAGCAAAATCGGTCAGTTGCAGGATGCCTTCATCGACCGCCGCGACCGTCAGATAGGCCGGTTGACCGGGATCAGCGCC
Source organism: Pseudomonadota bacterium (assembly GCA_022709365.1). GTDB lineage: Bacteria > Pseudomonadota > Gammaproteobacteria > Competibacterales > Competibacteraceae > UBA2383. Next base: position 51,594 of record JAKLIY010000026.1, on the reverse strand, counting down.
GGTCACGGTGACCGGTAATTCCACGGTCTGGCGCGGCGTCCATTCCGTCAGCGCATTGAGCGCAATATTTAGGGTGCGCGGCGCGGGGTCCAGCCCCGCCCAGGCCACGCCAATCGCCCGGCCCGGCCCACGGGACGTTGGGTTATCCGCTGGACGAAACGCGGTCGCGGCAATATAGACACCCGGCCCCCATTCGGCAGGAATAGGCAATTCCACTGTTGTCCCCTCCGTCGGAACGCTGACCGTCTTGCTCAGCCACAGCCGGTCGCCGACTACGTTCAACAACACCTCACCGGCGAAGGGCGCACGCAGAAACACTTTAGCGGTCGCGCCTGCCGGATAGCGCGGTTGATCGAGCGTGACCTTCATTTGATCCGGGGTTTCGCCCTCGCTGGGACTCTCAAACCAGCCGACCGTGAAACGGACACTGGAGGCGACGCCGGTTTTCGGATCGAGTACGTCCAGCCGATAACGGCCCCAGTCCAATCCGCGCTGCGTCACGACTGCGGGTTGTCCGGCCGCGATAGTCAGCGTTTGGCTGGCGACGGAGGCGCTGTCGCGGATCACCATCTTGTAGTTCCAGCGGCCCTCATCGTGGTACCAGTAATACTGATACTCTTCGCGCACCAGCTTGGCGCTCAATCCGCTTTGCGCTTGCGGCTGGCCGAGCGGATCCAGCGTCATCACGTCAAATACCGCTTCCTGGCCGATCTGAATGCCGCCATCGCTGAAGCGGGGCTTGATGCCAATGGCGAACGGCTGCACGCGATACGGCAGATCCAGACTGCGGCTGACCGGACGGCCACCGGGTTCAAACAGGGAGACGCGCACCCGAGCTTGCAAGGGACGTGTCGTATCCGGGGTCTCGCTGAGATTGATCTGCGCTTGCGCCTTGCCTTCCGCATCCGTCCCGGCCAGCACCACCGGGAAGCGCTGCGCCGTCCAGGTCTCCTGCGCCAAACCGAAACGGTAACCGGGAAAAGCAGGGTAAGGGTTGGCATCTTCGCGCAGCACCACTTCTGCTTCGGCTTTGAGATGGGCAGCGGGCGCGCCGTACAGGAACCGGCCATTAATGTCCACCACTGCCGGTTCGCCCGGCTTCAACACCGGTGCGGCGGAACTGAGTTCCAGCTTCAACTGTTGCGGGACGAAATCTTCCACCTGGAAACCGACCTGACCGACCGGTTCGCCCTTGGGATCGGTATAGGCTTTGACGGTCCATGCCCCGGTGCGGGCGTTCAATGGCAGCGGAATCTGACTGTGATAGCCACCCAGCGCCGGGTTGGCCGGGCGCAGTTGCGCGGCTTCCACCTCATCAGGGCGGAAGATTTTCAAGGTCAACGGCGCTTCAGGCAGGGCGTAACCCCGGCTGTCACGGAGCAGGGTCATCAATTCCACCGTTTCACCGGGCCGATAAACGCCGCGCTCAGGATAGAGAAACGCATCAATCAGGCCAGGGGCGGCGCGTCCCTCCACCCCCCGGTCGCTGAGATCAAAGGCTGGTTTGGTCAAATCAAGAAAGTTGTAGTCGCCGTTGCCGAAGGCCATTAGCGCTGCCGGTTCCCGCCCGCCACCACCGCGCAACAGACCCGGATCAAAGCGGACATAACCTTTGGCGTCGGTGATGGCTTTGCCCAGCTCACCGTTGTTACGGGCGTACAGCCGCAGATCGACGCCCGACACGGATTGCGCGCTCGCCAGTGACCGGACAAAAACATGCAGGCCATCGTTGCCGCGCATCGTGAACAGGCCCAGATCAGAGACGACCAGCCATTGTGTCGCCTGATTTTCCCAGTCTTGGTCTGCACTCTGACGGGCCGGCTGGGCGGCGATGATATAGACGCCCGGTTGCGGATCGCGCAGCAGTTCATTAATCGGCAGGGCAGTAGTGACTTCCTGATTGCGCTCGCCGCCAGCCAGGGTCAGCACGCCCTCCCAGACTTGTTCGCCGGAGCGCTTGGCGATGGCGCTGAGATCATAACCGTCCAGCAAATTGGTAATGCGCCGGTTCTCGATTTCCCGCAGCAAATTGCGGTCATTGATCCGTAACACGCGCAACCGCGCCTGCTCCAGATTGACGCTGGTCAGCGGCAACTGTTGATTGCCGGTTTTCGGCAACACATAGGTCGCGCCCCGGAAGCCGATCGTCGGTTTGCGATCTTCCACCTTGGCGGTGAATTCCTGAGCCGCCTGGGTCTTTTCACCGCTGGCCGAGGGAATGCCGACGCGGGCCTTGACGACATAGCTTTGACCGTGACGAACCCCTTCCACGCACAACTGCCGTCCTTCAGGAGTGACAACCGGCTGAATCGCTGGCTCAATGACCAAATAGTCCTCGTAATGCAGTTGCCGGCCTTTGGCCAAGTCGTCAGAAAAGTTCAGGCAGATTTTCGGCGTGGCACTGTCCGACTCCACGTCAACGCCCTTGATCTGGAAAGCGTGAGCCGCGAGCAGTTCCTGATAGCGCTTGGCGATGCGGGGATGGTCCTCCAGTTCCAGCGCCTCGCGATAAGCAGCGATGGCCTTCTTCGGCTCCCGATCCTGGTCATACCGTTCGCCCAGGCGGAACAGGGCGCGGGCGCGTTCCGCCGGAGCGCGGGCAACTTGCAGAGCGTTCCATACCGCCTGCCGGGTCCGTTCGCGGGAGCGCTGCCGAGATGCTTCATCAGCGCTGTCCTGTTGCTCGGCTTGCGCCTGCCAGAGCTGGCTCAGCGCCAGCCAGACCGCTGTTGAATCAGCGCCGGCGGCGATGGCGGTTTCATAAGCGGTGATTGCATCAAGCGTGTTCTTCTGTCGGGCTTGTTTTTCTGCCTGCTGCAACAACGCAGCAGACGCCTGGCTGCCCGGATTGCGGCCATCATGGATCAGTTGCCGATACTGGGCCGCCGCGACGGCCAACGGCGCATCGTCAAAGGCGTGGACGCTGAGAGGCAGTAGCCATGCCAGCAGGATGCACAGGAATGCGGGACAGCGTGAATAACGCATGGCGGACTCCTTCGGATAGACGGGCGGGGTGCGGGTTGGCCCACAACTTGGATGCTATGATCAAAGGCCATGATGAATTATCATGAAGGTGAAAAAATACACGAACTCTACAGAACAGTATAAGTATATCGGTTAGTGCCGTGATCGACTCGGAGGGTTATCGACTTAACGTGGGCATCATCCTGTGTAACGCAGAAGGACGCCTGTTCTGGGCAAAACGAATCGGCCAGCATTCCTGGCAGTTTCCCCAGGGCGGCATCCGGCGGGATGAGTCGCCAGAGCAGGCCATGTTTCGTGAACTGGCCGAAGAGGTCGGCTTGCGTCCGGAACATGTCCAAGTTATCGGCTCCACGCGGGGCTGGTTGCGTTATCGCTTGCCTAAACGCCTGATCCGGGAAAGTTGTCAACAAGTCTGCATTGGCCAGAAACAAATCTGGTTCCTGCTGCGGATGCGGTGCGACGAGGAGGCGGTGCAACTGGATCTGTCCGAGCGGCCCGAATTCGATCACTGGCAATGGGTTGATTACTGGTACCCACTGCGGGCGGTGGTGCCGTTTAAGCGGCATGTCTACTGGCGGGCTTTACACGAACTGGCCCCTTTGCTGTCAACTAGCGCGCTGTCGCGGCGGGTAAGTGTCAGGCGTCACGCAGAAAATCACGCGGCGGAAGCGGCCCGGACCAGTACGGTCATTCAGCATGTCACCGTCCTGCAAATGCAGCGAGTGGAGAATAGCCAAAATCCGGTCATTACTCGAATGGTCGTGGCGACGCGGCGGCTGAGTACGCTGGATTCCTCGTCCTCGTCAGCTACACCAACGGTGCCGGAAACCATCGCCGCTTTGGAGGAAGGGTTGGAGGCGCGGCCATCGCGCTCGGCGACATCCGGCCGACATCGCTGGTCCCCGCGTTAAAGATCGCTACTTCGCCGTCTCCACTGCTTTGAGGGCGCTTTCATGCTGGACATTCTGCGGCGCATCGTACAGGACATCAACGCCACCCGCGATTTGCACGAGGCACTCAATCTCATTGTCGTCGAAGTCAAGGCCGCCCTGCATACCGATGTCTGCTCGGTGTACATGACCGACGCAACCCGTGGCGAGCATGTGCTGATGGCGACGGATGGCCTGCGTCCCGGTGCCGTGGGCAAAGTGCGCTTGAAGATCGGCCAGGGGTTGACCGGGATGGCGGCTAGCCGGTCGGAACCGGTCAACCTCGACAATGCCCCTGCTCATCCTGCCTTCCGCTACATCGCTGCCACCGGCGAAGCCCCGTTCCATGGATTCATCGGCGTACCCATCATCCGCCGGCGCAAAGTGCTGGGGGTGTTGGTGGCGCAGCAGCGCGAACAGCGCAAGTACACTGCGGATGAGGAATCGTTCCTGGTGACGCTGGCGGCGCAACTGGCCGGCTGCATTACCCAGGCGGAGATTCGGCAAGCGCTGGAGCGGCTCGATGACGATGCGCTTTCCGGCACCCTGTTCCTGGAAGGCGTGTCCAGTGCTTCAGGCGTGGCGCTGGGCGAGGCGGTCGTCGTGTTTCCCAGCACCGCGCTGGATCAGGCGCCCGACAAGGATATCGACAATCCCGAAGCCGAGGCCGCACGGTTCCGGCAGGCGGTTGCGGCGGAACTCGCCGAATTGCAACGACTGAGCGAGCGGATGCGGTTGCTGTTGTCGGCGGGCGACCGGGCGCTGTTCGACGCCTACGCCCTGCTGCTGAGCAGCGATAGCCTGGTGAACGGGACGCTGGAGCGGATTTACGCCGGCAACTGGGCGCCCGGCGCGTTGCGCGCCACCGTGATGGAATACGCCAACATTTTCGTCGAAATGGACGACCCCTACCTGCGGGAACGCGCCGCCGACATCGTCGACCTCGGCCAGCGCCTGCTGGATCGTTTGCAGGAGGAGCAAACGGTCAGCCGCCACTATCCCGACCACACGATTCTGATGGGCGAGGACATCAGCGTTTCGCAATTACTGGACGTGCCGCCGGAGAAAATCAAGGGACTGGTATCGGTGCGCGGCACGAGTACGTCGCATGTCGCTCTGCTGGCGCGCGGCCTGGGGATTCCCGCAGTGTTTGGGGTCAGCAACCTGCCGCCGGGCCGGCTAAATGGTCGCGAAGTGGCGGTGGACGGCTATACGGTGCGGGTCTGTGTCCAGCCCAGCCCGACGCTGCGCCAGGAATATCAGAAGCTGATCCATGAAGAGGCCGAACTGTCGCGTGGCCTTCAACATCTGCGCGACCTGCCGGCGGAAACGCTGGATGGCCACCGGCTGGATTTATATGCCAATTCCGGGCTGTTCGCCGATATCGCCGCCGCCCGCAACAGTGGCGTACAGGGTGTGGGGTTATACCGGTCGGAAATGCACTTTTTTCTGCGTGACCGGTTTCCGGGCGAGGAAGAACAGACCACCATTTACACGCGGATTCTGCGGATCATGGACCCGCATCCAGTGGTATTGCGAACGCTGGACATCGGCGGCGACAAGTCATTGCCGTATTTTCCCATCGCCGAACAGAATCCGTTTCTGGGCTGGCGCGGTATCCGCATCAGTCTGGATCAGCCGGATTTGTTCAAGACCCAGTTGCGCGCGATGTTACGGGCCGGAATAGCTTACCCAAATCTATCGATTCTGTTTCCGATGATCAGCACCGTCAGTGAGTTGACTGAGGCGCTGGAGTTATTGCGCTGCGCCGAGGCGGAATTACGTGAGGAGGGCTTTCCGGTACAGATACCGCGCATCGGTCTGATGATCGAGGTGCCATCGGCGGTGTGGAAGATCGACAAGCTGATCAGCATGGTCGATTTCGCCTCCATCGGCAGCAATGATCTGACTCAGTATCTGCTGGCGGTGGATCGTAACAATGATCGAGTGGCCAAGCTGTATGATTCGCTGCATCCGGTGGTGCTGGCGGCGATTCGGCATGTCATCACGCAGGTCCAGGCGGCGGGGCGAACAGTCAGCGTCTGCGGGGAGATGGCTGGCGATCCAGCAGCGGCTTTGCTGCTCATGGGGATGGGCATCGACAGCCTGAGCATGAATCTGGGCAGCCTGCTCAAGGTCAAGTGGATGATTCGCAGCGTGGGTTATGACGAGGCGCAGGCGCTGTTAAACGAGGTGATTGATCTTGATACCGCGACCGCCATCCGCGAGCGCACCAATATCTTTCTCGACCAGCATGGCTTGAGCGGGTTGCTGCGGGTGGGGAAGTAGCCGGATCATCCAGCGCTCACGACCCCACCAACCGTAGCCCTGGCGGCAGTGCCTCACCGAACACCCGTCCGGCATCGGCTTCATCCAGTTCCACGACCTCCTCAACCATCCGCCGCCACGCAGTGGGTGATTTGGCTGCCCGCAGTCGCTGGATCACGCGCTGCCGCACGCTTTCTTCCACATCCCGCTCCCGGTCGCCGCTCAACCGCGTGAGCAGCGTCGCGGCGAAGGCGGCGGGCGTTACCACCTTCCAGTCAAGCGCCAGCACCCGTTCCAGCCAAGCCGTAGCGGTGGTGGTCGGGATCACATCGTGGGCGCTGCCGTAGGCGGGAACCCGAGTCCCCAGACGACCGACCGCCCACCACAGTTGCGGCGATTCACCCTTGCGCGCCAGTCGCGCCAGCAACAATTCACCGAGTTCGACCTTGCGCGATCCTGGCAAGCGCTCCAGCACGCCCGCCAGTCGCGCCATATCTTCAATACCCGATAGCTTCTCCTTAGCCGACTTGCTCGTCAGGGGGCGCAACTCGACGAGTAATTCCTCACCTAGCCGCGCCTGTGCCGTAGCCTCCAAGCCACCGGCCACCCGCCGCCACAAGGTCCACCATTCCGCCCGGTTCTGGGCATCCTGCGGGTATTGCACTCCCTGCTCATACAACATCCATAACTGCCCAACCCGCCATTCGTCCAATGGATAACCGAAACCGGGCCGCAGACAGTAACCCGCCAGGTTGAACCATAACCGTTCGTGATCGACCGAGCGCCGCCGGCGTCGCGCTCCAGCCCAGAGCACCCCGAATAATTCACGCAACAGCGGCGTTTCCCAGTTCTCACGCTCACCGAGTAACCGTTCCAGATCACTGCGCAGACCCTTGATCTCTCTAGCTTCCACATTGGACGCTCGAGAACCGTAGAACCGCTCCAGCCGGGTGGCCGCTTCGGGAAAGCGGGGATGCAGGCGGGCCAAGGTGGTGGCATCGCCACCGCGCAACTGAAAAGCCAGTCGCCAGCGTCTCTGGTAAACACTCCCCTCGCCCACTGTGAGAGGGGCTGGGGGTGAGGGCTGGACCGCGACGCACTCCATCTCCAGCGTCCCAACCTCAGTCAGTTGCGTCACCAGTTGCACCTGCGCCTCGCCCGCTACCTCACTCTCGATCACGGTGGCCACCGGCGGCAATGGCGTCAACATCTCCGCATCCAGCGCCACGATCTCACCGGGTTGATACACAGCATCCCCGGTGGACGAGAGCAAATGGAACTGCACCGGCGCGCCCAGTCGCAGCGAGAAGGTACGATCCAAGCGAATTTCCCTTCCCTCCTCCGCGCCACGCGGTAACAGGCAAACACCCTGTTTGCGATCACCGCCGGTATCCACGAGCAGGAAGTAGCTGCGCGCCGAACCGCCGCCGATTTTCAGCCCTTGGCCACGCCGGGCCAGTCCGTAGGCGACTGCGCCACGGGCAACCGCCAGGTCCGGTTCGGGATTATCCAGCCGTAGCAAGGTCTGATCGCGCCAGCCGCTGAGCATTTCCAGCAACCGTTCCACCAGCGCCGCACCGTGGAAGACGCCGCCGTTCAGCAACACCGCATCGGGCATCGGCGGACGGTCTACTGATGCTCGATCACCGAGCGCCTGGCGGGAAGCGTCAGCGTGGCGGGCCAGAAACGCCGCCAGATGTCGGCTAATGGCGGGATCGGCGGCATAGGGCAAGCCAAATTCCACGACCGCCCCACGCCGCCCCTGGGGTCGTTCCTCAACGCTGATCCGGGGCAGAAAACCGTCGACCAATAACGTCCGCACTTCCTCACGACTAAGTTCCGCCGACCGCGCCCCGCTGATCAGCCGCGCCCCGCCACCCAGTACCGTGACCGTGACCCGTTCTGGCGCATCATCGGCCAACAGGCGTTCCTTGGCGTTCCGGCACTGCTGCAACAATTGGGACAGCTCACCGGCATTCAATCGTCCGCCACTCAGGCGCGCCTCGACGGTCCGCGCCAAGGCCAAATCCATATTATCGCCGCCGAGCATCAAATGATCGCCGACGCCAATGCGGGTCAATTGCGGACCGGATTCCCCGGATGCAATTTGAATCAGCGTTAAATCGGTGGTGCCACCGCCCACATCGCAAACCAGCAACAACCGCGCATCGCCCAGCGCGGTCGCCACGTCACCCTGATGGCGATGCAACCAGTCATAGCAAGCGGCTTGCGGTTCCTCCAGCAGGCGCAGTTGGGACAATCCAGCTAGACGTGCAGCTTCCACCGTTAATGCCCGCGCCGCCTCGTCAAACGAAGCGGGAACGGTCAGCACCAGTTCCTGCCGTTCCAGCGGCTGGCGGGGAAAGCGATGATTCCAGGCAGCGCGGACGTGGGCCAAGTAACTGGCGCTGGCTGCGACCGGGGAAATCTTGACGATGCCTTCCGCTGCACCCCACGGTAGGATGGACGCAGTGCGATCCACGCCGCCATGCGATAACCAGCTTTTGGCGCTGGCTACCAGTCGTCCCGGCGACCGTGAACCGCGTTCCCGCGCTAACTCGCCGAGGATGACTTCAGCAACCTCGCCAGGATCAGCGAACGTCCAGGGCAATTGCCGATCCGCCGCCGCCAGTTCGCCCTCAGCCGGGTGATAGCGCATGGACGGCAACAACGGTCGAACCGCGACCGCGCCAGGTGCAACCAGTTGTTCAACAGCGAACAGGTGAATGGACGAGAGAGAAGCGTTTTTCAGGTCGGCATAAGCCACGACCGTATGAGTCGTGCCGAGATCAATCCCGACCAGATAGCGGGGGACGCTGGAGCGCGCGATGGTTCACTCCTCCCCGCGCACGTCGAACTCAACCTTCCAGGTCTCCGTCCCGACCCGCGGCACCGCTTCCAGACGCAGCGTTCCCACTTCCGTGACCGCCGCGTGCAACCGCACGGGAACAACTTCACCCGGTTGCCGATCCTCGGCGGGCAACGTCGCTTCAATCTCTTCCAGTTCCTCCACTTCCTCCGGCGTCCATTGCTCCAGCACCGTGCCGACCTGATCGACGCGCCGCACTGAGGAGCCGAAGAAGCGGAACCGTACTGGCTCGCCAATCACCAGACCTACTTCCTGGGGCGGCAGTTGCGCCTGGGTCCCTTCCTCCATGCCAAACGGGGCAATACACAACACCTCAATGGGTGGCTCCATGCCGGGTACTGCGGGCACGGCGCTTTCTACACCGACGTAATAAGCCTTGGCGGTGCCACCGCGAATTCGCACCCCGCCACCCCGCCGCACATAGCCGTAGTAAGCCGCGCCGCGCGCTACAGCAAGATCAAGATCCATACCAGCCAGTAATCGCGCCGGCGGCGCGTTTTCCGCCGCCAGCCAGTCGTTCAGAACGTCCAGGGTCCGCTCCAACAGCGACTGCGCCTTGAACACGCCACCGTTAAACAGCACTGCGGTGGGATGCAAGAAGGTCGCACTGTCCGGCAAGCGACCGGCAAATCCTTCCAGATCACGGGTCGCGCCCACCTGTCGGCCCAGAAACGCCGCCAGATGGCGGGACATGGCCGCATCCTGGGCATAGGGCAAACCCAGCTTGGTCAACGCTGCCCGCGCCCGCCCCGCCGGTCGCGCCGCCGCATCCACCCTCGGGAAAAAGCCTTCCACCAGATTTCGGGTCACTTCCTCGCGGGTCAGCTCGGTGCGCAGTGTGCCGCCGATCAGCCGGGAACCCCGGCTGGGCACGACCACTGGCACACACTCAACGCTCGCGTCACTCAGTAGGAGTTCCTTGGCGTTGCGGCAACCGTGGGTCAAACCCTGCAATTGCCACGGGTCCAACTGTATCCCCTGCTCCGCCAGTTTGGCGCGAACCGCGTGGGCCAGCGCCAAATCCATATTGTCGCCGCCCAGCAGGATATGGTCGCCGACCGCCACCCGCACCAGTTCCAGCGATCCGTCGCGCTCCGTCACCGCGATCAGCGAAAAGTCGGCGGTGCCGCCGCCCAGGTCAATCACCAAGATAATGTCGCCGACCCGTACTTGCTTGCGCCACTCGCCGCCGCTGGCCAGAATCCAGTGATACAGCGCCGCCTGCGGTTCCTCCAGCAACACCAACTGGTTCAAGCCCACCGCCGCCGCCGCCTCAGCGGTCAATTCCCGGGCCACCGGATCGAAGGAGGCGGGCACGGTCAACACTACATCCTGCTCGGTCAACGGCGCATCGGGATGTTGTTGATCCCAGGCCGCCTGCAGATGCTCCAGATAGCGCATCGACGCCTGCAACGGCGAAACCCGCGCCACTTCCTCCGGCGCTTCGACGGGCAAAATCGCCGCGCGCCGATCCACGCCGGGATGGCACAGCCAGCTCTTGGCGCTGGCCACCAGCCGAATCGGTGTGCGTCCACCCATGGTCCGGGCCAATTCGCCGATCACAAACGGCGGCGACTCATCCCAAGGCAACACCCGATCTTCCGCCCGCAACTCGTCGGGATGTGGCAGGTAGAGAAACGACGGCAGCATTAATCGTTCCTCAACCGCGCCGGGGGCCGTCAATTGTGGAATGGCCTCGATCCGCTCCACCACCGCGTCACGGTCGCTGGCGGTCAAATCGACGGCCGCCATCACACAATGGGTCGTGCCTAAATCAATGCCGACGGCGTAGCGAACTGCGCTCATAGTTCGACCTCCGCCGGCGCCAGCACCCGGACATCATGGCCCTCGGCCAGTTTGGGCAGGGTAATCTGACGAACCCGCCAGCCGCGATGCATCAGGGTGCCAGTGAACGGCGGTTGGCCGACCACGTTGCCCGTCAATCGCACCGCCGTCGCATCGAAACCGGCGGGCAGGGTCAGCCGCACGCCCTCCGCTTCCTCGCGTACCGGTTCAATGTGCAAATATTCGCGGATGACCTTGCGGCAACCCTCATGCACCACCCGCGCCGCACCGCCGATGTCGGCATCGGAATAAGCGGTGACGTTCTCCTCCAGAAAGTCCACGAACCGTCCTTCCTGCTGCAATAGTGTCAATAATTGCAACGCCGATTCCGGTAGCGTATCGCGCAGCGCCGCTGCTTTGGGCGGTTCAACGACTGCCGACGCTGGACATTCGCCGCGTTCCAACTGTTGTACGCCACTGGCGAAGTCGCCATCGACCAGCATTCGCCAACTGGCGCGCAATGCCAGCGCCAAGCGAGAAAAAAAACTGGACTTTGAATCAATCATGCAACAAACCCTCAAATTGAACCGATTTATCGGATATTCTATCATGCACTGGCAAGCAGTCCCCTATACCAGAAAACCATCCCCGCCCGCGCCGGATTTCGCTTATGATGAGTTGGCGCACGAAGCCGATACGCAAGATCATCCCAGGAGTGGCAGCATGGCCCGCATACTCATTGTCGACGACTCGCCCACCCAGACGCTGAGTCTCAGTAGAATTCTTAAAAAGCATGGGCACGAAATCCTGACCGCTACAGACGGTGCGCAGGGCGTCGAAGTCGCCAAGGTCGAGCGGCCTGATCTGATCCTGATGGATGTGGTCATGCCCAAGATCAACGGTTTTCAGGCGACCCGGCAGATCACCAAGAATCCCTCCACAAGCCATATTCCGGTGATTATTGTCACGACCAAAGACCAGGAAACCGACAAGATTTGGGGGGCACGGCAAGGCGCCAAAAGCTATGTGATCAAGCCGGTCGAGGAAGCGACGCTGATGGAAACGGTCAATCAGTTTCTTCCCAAATAGGATCGGGATCATCGGCATCGATCATCCAATCACGCCAGATGGTTTCGATCTCTGCCAAGCAACGGCTCGTAGCGCAATTGCACCTGATCCGCACCGGCCAACTCTCGCAATCGCTTGAGCAACGCCTCGCTCGGTTTAACCCGCCAGTTTTGGCCTAAAACCAGATCCACCCGCGCCTGCGGGCTAGTGTACTCAATCCAGACAGCACACCGGCCATCAGCGCGATGTTCAGCTAAAATGCTCGCCAGTTGCCGCAGCGCCCCCGCTGTACACTGTGCAGCGTCCAGCCGAAGCAGCAACCGGCGAACGTACTCCGCCCGCGCCTCATCCCAGCCCAGCAACCGTTCGACATTCAGGCGCGTGGCCTGATTAAATTCATCCCAACTCAACGCCCCCTGCGCCAGCAGAATGGCGTCCTCGACGATCAACGTGCGATGCCGCTCATACACTTCCGGGAAGATGCGGATTTCCATTTGCCCGAAGCCATCATCCAGGGTGACAAACGCCATACGCCCGCCCCGATTAGCGTTACGGGTGCGGACACTGACTACCAGTCCGGCAATCAACAGTGAGCGGTCATGGCCCCGACGCAACGAACCGTTGCTCCCGGTCAAGCCGTTCAACCGGGCCACGCCGAGCGCCGTCAATTCCTCGGCGATCCGCTCGAGCGGATGACCACTCAGATAAACGCCCAAGGTTTCCTTCTCGCCACGCAGCCGCTCCTCCTGACTCCATTCCGGTTTTTTGGCGAGATGCAGCGGACGGGCCGGGGTCTTCTCACTGGCGGCCAGCCCGATCTTCTCACTGGCGGCCAGCCCGAACATGTCATTCTGGCCAGCAGCGTCGTTACGGGAGTGCTGTTCAGCCAGTTGCAACGCATCCGGTAATTGCGCCGTCAACGTCGCCCGGTTAGCGCCCAGTTCATCCAGCGCCCCGCAGCGGATCAGGGCTTCCAGCACCCGGCGATTCAGTTTGCGGAGATCCACCCGCTGACACAGATCGAACAGATCAAGATAGGGTCCGTTCTGACGACGCTCCTGTACCAGTGCTTCAATCGCGCCCTCACCGACCCCTTTGACCGCGCCCAGGCCATAGCGAATTTCGCCGGTCGCGCCGACGGTGAAACGATACTCGGAAGTATTGATCGCGGGCGGTGCCAGCTTGAGTCCCATGCGCCGACATTCTTCGATCAACACCACGACTTTATCGGTTTTATCCATGTCCGAGGACAACACCGCCGCCATAAACGCCGCGGGATAATGCGTTTTTAACCAAGTCGTCTGGTAAGATAATAAAGCGTAAGCGGCGCTGTGACTGCGATTAAAACCGTAACCGGCAAATTTATCGATTAAGTCGAAGATATAAGAGGCCGTTTCCGCATCGACCTGGCGTTCAACAGCGCCTTTCACAAATCCAGCCCGTTCCCTGGCCATCTTCTCCGCGTCTTTTTTGCCCATCGCTCGTCGGAGTAAATCAGCCCCGCCAAGGGTATAACCCGACAGCACTTGGGCAATTTGCATCACCTGTTCCTGATAAAGGATGACGCCGTAAGTCGGTTTGAGAATGGTCGCTAACGCCGGATGCGGGTATTCAATACGGGCGCGGCCATGCTTGCGGTCGATGAAATCGTCCACCATGCCCGATTGCAACGGGCCGGGCCGGAACAGCGCCACCAGCGCTACAATATCTTCAAAACAGTCCGGTTGCAGGCGGCGAATCAAATCCTTCATTCCGCTGGATTCCAGTTGAAAAACGGCGGTGGTTTCATAACGCTTGAGCAACTCAAACGTCAGCGTATCGTTCAAGGGAATAGCGGCAATATCCAGCGACGGCTCGCCCTGCGCCTGCCGCTGGGTATTAATCGTCTGCAACGCCCAGTTGATAATCGTCAGCGTCCGCAACCCCAGGAAGTCGAATTTCACCAATCCGGCAGCTTCTACATCATCCTTATCGAACTGGGTGACAACGCTCGGATCGTCCTGTTCGCAGTACAGCGGTGAATAGTCGGTCAGGCGGGTCGGGGCGATCACTACGCCCCCGGCGTGTTTACCGACGTTACGGGCCAGTCCCTCCAATTTACGGGCCAGATCAATCAGCGCCCGCACTTCCTCGTCGTTCTCATACAGCCGACGCAGTTCGGCTTCCTGTTCAATCGCCTTGTCCAGGGTGATGCCCAGTTCAAAGGGAATCAGCTTGGCAATGCGGTCCACGAAGCCATAGGGATGGCCCAGCACCCGGCCCACGTCACGCACCACGGCCTTGGCCGCCATGCTGCCGTGGGTGGCGATTTGCGAAACCCGCTCCCGGCCATAGCGTTGAGAGACATACTCGATCACCCGGTCACGGCCTTCCATGCAGAAGTCGATGTCAAAGTCGGGCATCGACACCCGTTCGGGATTGAGGAAGCGCTCGAACAGCAACTCATAGGCCAGCGGGTCCAAATCGGTGATGCCCAGCGCGTAGGCGGCCAACGATCCCGCGCCGGAGCCGCGTCCCGGCCCGACTGGCACGCCATGATCCTTCGCCCACTGGATGAAATCGGCGACGATCAGGAAATAGCCGGGGAAGCCCATCTGGACGATGACTTTCAGCTCCAGCTCCAGCCGCTCATCATAAGGTCGGCGGCGCTCGGTGAAATCAGCAGCAGCGGGATCCAATAGCCGTTGCAGTCGCCGCTCCAAACCGTCGCGGGCCTGGGTGGTGAAATAGACGTCAGCGTTCATCCCCGCCGGCGTGGGAAACTCCGGCAGCACGTTTTTGCCCAGTTCCAGGCGCAGGTTACAGCGCCGGGCGATTTCAACCGTATTTTCCAGCGCTTCGGGCAAATCAGCGAATAGTTCAGCCATTTCCTCCGGGGTGCGCAGGTACTGTTGATGGCTGTAGCGGCGGGGCCGGTTCGGGTCAGCGAGGGTCGCGCCCTCGTGAATGCAGACCCGCGCTTCATGCGCTTCGAAGTCGTCGCGCTGGAGAAAACAGACGGCGTTGGTCGCCACGACCGGCGTTCCAGTGGCCACCGCCAGGTCAAGCGCCGCCTCCAGATATTCCTCCTCCTGGGGCCGGCCGGTGCGCTGTACTTCCAGATAGAACCGCTCCGGGAACAACAGCCGCCAGTCGGCCAGCCAGGTTTGGGCCTGGCCGAGCCGATCATTCAGCAATGCCTGACCGAGTTCACCCTCACGGCCACCGGACAGAGCGATCAAGCCGTCAGTATTACCCTTCAGCCAAGCGTAATTGAGGATCGGGACGCCGCGCTGCTGGCCTTCGAGATAGCCGCGACTGACCAGCCGGGTCAAATGACGGTAGCCGTCCAGATTCTGGCACAGCAACACTAATCGGGAAGATTCCCCATCCGACCGTTGCACCCAGGTTTCCACGCCAACAAGGGGCTTAACCCCGGCGTTCAGCGCAGCCTTGTAGAACTTGATCAGGGCAAACAGGTTGCTCATGTCGGTCACAGCCACTGCGGGCATTCCGGCAGCGGCAACCTGCTTGACCAGGCTTTTGATGCGAATCAGCCCGTCAACCAGGGAATATTCCGTGTGCAGGCGCAGATGAACAAACGGCGCGGTCATGCCAATTTCCCAAGAACGGCAGCTACCGGAGCGAACGAGCGGCGATGTTCGGGACAGGGACCCAAACGGCGCAGAGCTTCCCGATGAGCCAGGGTCGGATAGCCTTTATGCCGGGCGAAACCGTAGTCGGGATAGCGGTCGTGCAACTCACGCAATTCAGCGTCGCGGGTCACCTTGGCGAGGATGGAAGCGGCGCTGATCGCCGGCACGGTAGCGTCGCCCTTGATAATGGCCTGGCAGGGACAAGCCAGTCCGGATGGACACCGGTTGCCATCGACTAACACCTGGCTGGGCGTAAGGTGCAGATTCTCCACTGCTCGCCGCATAGCCAGCAGTGAAGCTTGCAGGATGTTGATTCGGTCAATTTCGGTAACGTCAGCCCGGCCCAGCGCCCAGGCCAGGGCGTGAGTACGGATTTCAGCAGCGAGCTGTTCGCGGCGGGTCTCGCTGAGGGTTTTGGAATCGGCCAGCCCGGCAATAGGGCGGGCAGGATTGAGAATGACAGCGGCGGCGATGACGGGACCGGCTAACGGGCCGCGCCCGGCTTCATCCACGCCGGCGATTAACAGGACATCGGGCATGGCGAACAGCGTAAGGTGGGGTGAAGGGCGAGAAGTTTAAAGCGCCGACAGCGGTTTCGCCATAGATCAGCCGCTGAGCAACAGCCAGATCGAATCCAGTGGACTGATTACCCCGCGTCCATCGTGATTAATGCCGGGAGTCGGGCGGGGCCGGGGCAAGGTCGCGGAAGCCGGGAAACCGCTCTTCATCTACTTCAGGCTGACCGGCACCGCCCATAATCTCCTCGGCCAGCCGGGAAAAATCCGCCGGCTCATCCGACAGCAGGTTGTCATACAACGTTGTGTCCCAACACTCGATGCGGTTGGCATAGGCCAGCAGGATCACTGCCTCGTGAATACCCGCATAGTCCAGCAAGCGCCGGGGCAATAATAATCGGCCACTGCCGTCCAGTTCCAGTTCGTTCGCGCCGCGATGGAAATAGCGGACGAAATCGCGGTTTTTTTTAACATACAGATTCAGTCGGTTAAGTTCAGCAGTGATCCGCTGCCACTCCATGAAGGGATACAACGTCAAATGTTGCTCAAAGCCCCGATTGACGACGAAACGCTCCCCGCACTCGACCGGCAACTGCTTTCTCAGCGCCGCCGGCAGGACGAGGCGCGCTTTGGCGTCGAGTCGGCATTCAAATTCGCCGAGCAGGGGCATCATCGCCGCGTCAGCGTGAAGTCAGGGCGCTTTGGCGGGAGGCGTCGGCGAACTGCCCGCCGCCTGACCCAGTCCCCGCGCGACGGTGCTGTTGCCGAGAAAGCCGAAAATCGCCGCCGCTGCCGGCAGTGACGCGCTGCCATCCCCGCCTTCCACCAATACGCTCGGCACCTTGACAGCCTCGGGATGGGCGGCGATGAAGGCCAGCACTTCCTTGACCATGGCTAACTGGTAGGTCAACTCCCGGCCCAGCACACTGGCCTGCGCCTGCTGGCCGGCGGCGATTTCCTGCAAACGCAGCTTCTCGCCTTCGCCGCGCAACTGCGCCGCTGTACGATCCTGCTTGGCCACCTCGACCTGAATTTCCGCCCGCACCAATTCCGGCTGCTGTTCAGCGGTGGCCCGCGCCTTCTCGGTTCGGATCCGTTCTTCCTGGGCCTGCTGCTCTTTCTGGAAGGTCGAGATCATCTGCTGGGCCAGTTGCTCCCGCTTGCGGGCCAGCAACAATTCCGGCGGCAGCGCCGGGTCGCCAAAACGTACCTCGCGGATGGATACACCGGCGTTGCGCGCCTCGGGAATCAACGCTTCCAGCACCGCTTCTTCCAGTTGCGGCCGCTTGTCCTGCAAATCCAGCACCCGCCGCACACTGTGCAAGCCGTCCTCCACCTGACCCGCCGCCAGCGCGACATACGAACCCGTGACGTTGCGGACAATGCTGCGCACCGTCGGGGTCATGACTTTATCTTCAACCGCTTGCAAATCACCCACGGAGGCGACCACAAACGGCGCGTCTTCCGGCGTCACCTGCGCCAGTACCCGCAAATCCTGCGGAATCTCCCAACCTTCGACCCGCAGCAGCACCGCGACATCGGCGGCGTTCTGCGGCGTCACCACTTCTTCCCGCTCTGCGGTCTGCTCGATCTGCCCGTTCTGATTCAAGGTCAGGTTGATGCGCCGCCGGACATAGCCGCCCTGATATTGCCAGGTCTGGATGCGGGTATCGACCAGCGCCACTTCATAGGCTCGCTTGTTGAGATAATAGGTGCCCGGCAATAGCGGTTCATTCCACACTCCGCGACAGCCCTTGGCCACCAGTGGCACGGAAAGCTTCTCCGTGCGCTCATCCCGGATCGGCTGACAGGCGGCGACGGGTTGATCCTGGATGTTCGATTTAATCACCGCTACAAAACCTGCTGGCACTGAAGTTGCGCGAAAAGCATCGCCCTTGGCCTGGGCTTCGAACAGATACTGGTTCAACCGGTAGCGGCCCGGTTTCAATACCGTCAACTGCGGCCCCTTCTGACCCTGGCCTTCGGTCAGGAAGTGGCTGGCGTCCAGCATCCGTTGTTCCTCGCGCCAAGCGTCGGCGAGAAACTGATCGGAGCGCAACGGTAAACCGTCGCGGGCGACGAGGTAGCCATAGTGGCCTTCGGGAATCTCGGTGACCGGTAACTGTTCGACTTCGTACAGAATGTTCAACAGTGGCTTGAAGTTAAAGCCGGGACCAAGGATTTCCGCCTGGGGGCCGGCCTCGCCGTTCATAGCGATGATGTGGCCGGGCGGCAGTTTGCTGGCCCCATAGATCAGTTTGAGATGGCCGACCTTGTCTTGATCGACGATCACGAACGAGGTCGCCAGAATCATGAACACCGCCGCCAGCGCCAACGCGATGCGGACGCTGGTCTGAAGCCAGCCCAGTTTCGCCGGTATAAAGCGCGGCACAAAGATCGCGCCGAGTCCAAACAGGATGATCAATAGCAAAAGGGACATGCGTCACCCTCTCAGCGGCCAGAGTGCCGAGTGATACCGAGTTTGTGGGGCGTCAGCCAGGCAGCAACACGGTCGATCCGGTGGTCTTACGCGCCTCCAGATCCCGGTGCGCCTGCGCGGTCTCCGCCAGTGGGTAGGTCTGCCGCACCTCGATGTTCACCGCGCCGATGGCGACGACATCGAATAGATCAGCGGCGCTGGCCAGGAGATCACGCCGTTGCGCTGTGTAATGCATCAGAGTAGGCCGGGTCAGGAACAGCGAACCCTTGGCGGAGAGAATCCCCGGTTCAAACGCTGGAACCGGTCCCGAGGCGTTGCCGAAGCTGACCATCATCCCCAGCGGGCGCAGGCAGTCCAGCGATCCCATGAACGTCTCTTTGCCCACCGAATCGTAGACGACGGCGACTCCCTGGCCGTTGGTGATTTCCCGGACCCGCTCGACGAAATTCTCGCGGGTGTAAACAATCACATGATGGCAACCGTGAGCGCGAGCAATCTCGGCTTTCTCATCGCTGCCGACCGTACCGATGACCAGCGCTCCCAATTGCCGCGCCCACTGGCTGGCGATCAGACCCACTCCGCCAGCCGCGGCGTGCAGCAGAATGGCGTCGCCCGGTTGCACCCGGTAGGTGCGCCGCAGCAGATACTGAGCGGTCATGCCCTGCAGCATCATAGCGGCGGCAGTTGGATCATCGATCGTGTCGGGCAACGCCACTACCCGGTCGGCGGGGATCAACCGGACTTCGGCATAGGCCCCAACCGGTGGACTGGCGTAGGCGATACGGTCGCCGACCTGGAACTCGGTCACGCCCTCCCCGACCGCCTCGACCCGGCCTGCCCCCTCCATGCCCAGCGTCCAAGGCAGCGACGGTAACGGATACAGGCCAGTGCGGTGGTAAATATCAATATAATTGAGGCCGATAGCGGCGTGGCGGATCCGCAACTGGCCAGCGCCGGGATCGCCGACTTCGACGTCCTCCCAGCGTAATACCTCGGGACCGCCATATTCATGGATGCGAATGGCTTTGGGCATGGTCTGTCTCCTCGATTATGGAAGCGTTCATTATTTATAGTCCATGGACGACACCGAAGGCATGGAATAGAGACTGAAGTTAGCCCAGCCACCGCCGGGCGTTGCGGAACAGCCGCAACCACGGTCCGTCTTCGCCCCAACCATCAGGATGCCAGGAATATTGCACGGTGCGGAATACCCGCTCTGGATGCGGCATCAGAATGGTAAACCGTCCATCGCGACTGCATAACCCGGTAATCCCGCCCGGCGAACCATTGGGATTGGCGGGGTAGCGCTCCGCCGGTCGACCGAGATGGTCCACAAAGCGTAATGTCGCCACACCCGCCGCCAACGCTGCATCGGCTCCCTGATCATCGTGAAACTCCGCGCGACCCTCGCCATGGGCGACGGCGATGGGCAGCCACGAACCGGCCATACCTTGCAAGAACAGCGACGGCGACGGCAACACCTCCACCAGGCTCAACCGGGCCTCGAACTGTTCCACCCGATTGCGGACAAAGCGCGGCCAGAGTTCCGTTCCAGCGATGAGTTCATGCAGATTGGACAGCATTTGGCAGCCGTTGCAAACGCCCAGTCCGAAACTGTCAGGCCGGGCGAAGAACGCAGCGAACTCGTCACGGGCGCGGGCGTTGAACAGGATCGACTTGGCCCAGCCCTCCCCGGCGCCCAGCACATCGCCGTAGGAAAATCCGCCACAGGCTACTATCCCTTGAAAATCCGCCAGCGTCCTCCAGCCCGCGATCAGGTCGCTCATGTGGACATCGACTGCGGCGAAACCGGCCCGGTCAAACGCCGCCGCCATTTCCACCTGACCGTTAACGCCCTGCTCGCGCAGAATGGCGATACGGGGACGAGCGCCGTCGGTGATGAACGGCGCGGCGACATCGACGGCGGGATTGAAGGTTAAATGAACGCTCAGCCCCGGATCGGCGGGATCAACCGCCAAATCGAACGCTTCACGGGCGCAGTCGGGATGATCGCGCAACGCCTGCAACTGATAACTGATTTCCGACCACCCTTGCCGCAATTCGGCGCGACTGGCGGAAAACGCCACATCACCGGCATGGCAGAGCATCAGCCGGTCGCGGTCGTTCAGCGTCCCGATGACATGGCTGCACTCGCCCAGCCCGGCAGCCGCCAGCTTCATCAGCACCCGCTGGCGATCCAGCGCCCGTACTTGCACCACTGCCCCCAGTTCCTCGGCGAACAACGCCGGCAACAGTTCTTCACCGAGATCGTCCAGCAAGACCGTCACCCCGCAACCGCCGGCGAACATCATTTCCGCCAGGGTCGCCAGCAATCCGCCATCAGAGCGGTCGTGATAGGCCAGCACCCGACCCGCCGCGTTGAGTTCCTGAATAACCGTGAAAAACGCTTTGAGATCGTCCGCCGCGTCCAGATCCGGCGCTTCATCGCCCAATCGGCTGTAGACCTGCGCCAGCACCGAACCGCCCAGTCGGTTTTTGCCGCGCCCCAGATCAATCAGAATCAGGTCGGTATCGCCCCGGTCGGTACGCAATTGCGGCGTCAACGTGCGGCGCACGTCCTGCACGGGCGCGAAGGCGGAGATGATCAACGACAGCGGCGCGACGACGCTTTTCCGCTCGCCGCCCTCCTCCCAAACCGTCTTCATCGACAGTGAATCCTTGCCTACCGGAATGGCGATGCCCAGCGCCGGACAGAGTTCCAGGCCGACGGCTTTCACCGTGTCAAACAGCCGGGCGTCTTCGCCGGGATGGCCCGCCGCCGCCATCCAGTTGGCGGACAGTTTGACATCACCCAGTTGTTCAATGCGGGCGGCGGCGATATTGGTCAGCGCCTCGCCCACTGCCATGCGTCCCGAAGCCGGCGCGCTCAGCAGCGCCAGCGGCGTTCGCTCGCCTATGGCCATCGCTTCGCCGGTGTAGACATCGAAGCTGGTCGCGGTCACAGCGACATCGCTGACTGGAACCTGCCACGGCCCGACCATCTGATCGCGACAAACCAATCCGGTCACGGTGCGGTCGCCGATGGTGATGAGAAAACTCTTGTCGGCGACGGGCGGGAAGCGCAGGACGCGCGCTACGGCGTCAGTGAGCGGCAACCCCCCACCCCAACCCTCTCCCCCAAGGAGGGAGGGAGTTTTTACGGAACCGTCGTTTATCGACGCCCCCGCCCCTTCGTGGGAGGGCGCTTTCACAGACGCCCCCGCCCCTTCGTGGGAGAGGGTTGGGGGGAGGGGGTGAACGCTGATCTGTCCCACTTCACGCACCATCTTTGGCGGCTTGCCAAACAACACGTCCATCGGCAAATCCACCGGCCGGTTGGCGAATTGCCGGTCGCTGAGGGTCAATTGCCTTTCTGCAACCGCGACGCCCAGCACGGCATACGGGCAACGCTCCCGCTCGCACAGCGCCTTGAACGTCTCTAATCCCTCGGCGGCAATCGCCAGGACATAGCGCTCCTGAGCCTCGTTGCACCAAATCTGCATCGGCGACATACCGGGGTCATCGTTCGGGACCTCGCGCAGTTCAAACTGCCCGCCCCGTTCCGCACCCTGCACAATCTCGGGAACGGCGTTGGACAGTCCGCCCGCCCCGACATCGTGAATCGAGAGAATCGGATTGTCCGCACCCAACGCCGTGCAACGGTCGATGACTTCCTGAGCGCGGCGCTGCTTTTCCGGATTGCCGCGTTGCACCGAGGCAAAGTCCAGATCCTCATGGGAACTGCCCGCCGCCATGCTGGATGCCGCCCCACCGCCGAGACCGATCAACATCGCCGGCCCGCCCAGCACGATAATCACTGTTCCCGGCGGTAATTCAGCTTTGTGAACATGCGGCTCGCGGATATTGCCCAGACCACCGGCGATCATGATCGGCTTGTGATAGCCGCGCCGCTGCCCATCGGGGCCATCCTGTTCAAACGAGCGGAAATAGCCGGCCAGATTGGGACGCCCGAACTCGTTATTGAACGCCGCCGCGCCAATCGGGCCTTCCAGCATGATGTCCAACGCGGAAACGATACGGCCCGGCTTGCCGTAATCCCCCTCCCACGGCTGGATAAAACCGGGAATCCGCAAATGGGACACCGAGAATCCGCATAACCCGGCCTTGGGCTTCGAACCGCGCCCGGTTGCGCCTTCATCGCGGATTTCGCCGCCTGATCCGGTCGCGGCGCCGGGGAACGGGGAAATCGCCGTCGGGTGGTTGTGGGTCTCCACTTTCATCAAAATATGCACATCTTCTGCGTGATAGCGGTACTCGCCATCGCCAGGATCGGGGAAAAAGCGTCCGGCGGGAAAGCCGGTCATCACCGCCGCGTTGTCGCTGTAAGCCGATAGCACATCAGTAGGGTGGCATTCATGGGTATGGCGGATCATGGCGAACAGCGAGCATTCCTGCGGGACGCCATTGATGATCCAGTCCGCATTGAAAATCTTGTGTCGGCAATGTTCGGAATTGGCCTGGGCAAACATCATCAGTTCGACATCGGTCGGATTGCGCTGCAACCGGGTGAAACTGTCCAGCAAATAGTCGATTTCATCGTCCGACAGCGCCAACCCCAGTTCGCGGTTAGCGGTTATCAACGCTTCACGCCCGCCGTTGAGCAGGTCCACGGTAGTCAGCGGGGCCGGTTGCGCCTGGGCAAACAGCACAGACGGATCATCGCCCGGCTCCAAAACCGCTTCGGTCATCCGGTCATGCAGCAGCGGCTTTAGATCAGCCAGTTCCCGATCCGTTAACGCCCGTTCAAAATCCAGGTAATAGGCGACGCCGCGTTCGATGCGGCGAATATGCTTGAGTCCGCAATTATGGGCGATGTCAGTCGCCTTGGAAGACCAAGGCGAAACCGTCCCAGGGCGGGGAATGACCAACAACAGCGGTGCAGCGGATGGAACCCCCTGCTCTGCGACCCGCGACCCGGTCAGTTGCTGTGATGCGACAGGGCGCGGACCGTATTGCAACAGCCGTTCCAGCACCTCGCGGTCGGGCGCGGTCAACGAACCCTCCACGAAATGCACGAATTCGGCGCGAATACGGGTAACGGTGGGAACCCGCTGGCGTAATGCGGCCAGCAATTTCTCCAAACGAAATGGTGACAAGGCGGGGCTTCCACGGAAACGCAGCATCGCGGGCATTCTCCTGGGTCGGGCGGAATGCGCGGATGATAACAGCAATCAGGCGGCGTTCTTCACTCAGCCACACTGCGTATTTTGTCAATATGGCGATCTGGGGGCTGGTCCGTGCAACTCCTGGCCTATCTGGCCGCGCGCTTGCTGTTGCCTGGCCTCGCCTACGACATTCCCCCCGGACGAACCGCCGTCGGTATTCTGGCTGGCGCGTTATCGCTGGTAGTGGGCATCCTCAACGCCGCCTGTATGACCTATTGATCAACCGCTCCAGCCAGTCCACCGCCTCAACAATCCCGGTCGGCGTGACCGGCGGTTTAATCGGCTGGGTCAGCAACTCTCGCAACGGTCCCTGTAATTCGCCAGTCACCAATTGTTGACGGCTGATCTTTACGCCATTGCCATATTCCAACAGCCAGTGACTCAGCCACGGCTCCTCCGGCCAATCGTCGCGGGCCACGTAGAGTACGCGAACACCATTGCAAGCCGCCTCGGTAAACGCCCCATAGCCCGGTTTGGTGAACAGCACGTCGCAGGAGCGGATGAGATCCACCATGCCCAAATCCACCAATCCCGCCCAGTTCGGCATATCCGACCGCGCCGCATTCCAGGCGGGCGGAGTCAACCAATAAACTCCGGGCAGCGTCGGCCACTGCTCCAGCGACGGACGCATCTCCACTCCGCCCAGTCCCATTAAAACCAGCGTCTCATCGCCGCGTAAGCCCAACTGGCGATTGATCACCGCCCGCTGATTCTGACCCAGGGCGGCAATAGGGCCGATGGGTTGCGTATTCCGTAACTCCGGCATCGGCATGGACGGCGCGGGTTGCAGGAACGCAACGGCGCTTTGGTAAGCGGCCAACATCGGGGCGCGCAAGGTCTCCAAATCCGGTTCATTCCGCCCATACCCGGCCAGAATATCCGCCCAGTTCAACGAACACAGCGCCAAGGCAGGAATCTCCAGTCGAGCTGCGGCAGCCAGCGTGAGATAGGGAATATCCGCGAGCAGCACATCCGGCGCGGTGTCCCGCAACAACAGCTCCTGCCAGGCCAAGCGCGCCGCCCAGTCGGCGTGGAATGCGCGATAGGCGGCCAGACTCTCCGCAACCTTCGCTTCCAGCGCATCAACCATCACCATGCCGAAATCGGCAGCACCGGCAACAACGGTGAATTCACCATCAATGCGCTGGCGCAATACCGTTTCCGGCAACGCGCTTTGCACCGTCAACCGCCCCATGAGATAACGCCGTCGCCATGCATTCAACACCGGCGCAACTTGCGCCAGATGGCCAAAACCATGCCCGGACAAGGCCACATACAGATGAAAACTTGCCTTCATTATTTTTTGCACCACCGCTTGATTTTGCTCGCCCAATACTCTTAGACTAAAATGCAACAAATTGTCTCTTTTGGGCAAAAAATAGTTCTAGTGGTATCTTGACCACAGTCGCCCGGTGGGATCGATTTGAGAGTTGCTTCATCCACTCGAGCGTGAGGGCATCACTATGGCGCAGACGCTCACATTGCACACCCTGGCTGCCGATAACCGATTCTTTGCCGGCACCGGCGGCGTGAGCCAGGGTAACCGACAGCGCGGTTTTACTCCCGGATTCCTGGACTGCGACACGGGCGCAGTTTACCCCTCCTGCTGGGCTGACGGCCGCCCGGCGCCGTTCCACGCTCTGGAGGGGCTGCCGGATCATCTAGTGTTGAATCGTGGCCCCACTGGCCGGGTAGCGACGGTCAAGGCCAGCGTCATTGCCGGCTTCGTCCGCTGCGGCTGCTTCTACACCCGGGAGCAGGCTGCCTGCTGTCTCGAACCGCGATCCTGAAGGCGTTGCGGCTCGCGCAAAGCCGGTCCGGCAGGCTCCCAACTGGCCACAACCGGCGATCTTGCGCGCATTACCCTTGCAATTCAAAATCCCCCGACTATGGTTTTTCATAACGTCAGCCATAGTCGGCGCGCGGGCGACCGCATTGAGAGCTGTGGCTGAAGATCACCCAAGCCTTTCCGATGTCATCCGGCCGGTTCTGCCCGCCGGATGCTTTTGATCCTTCAGAGCACCTGCGGACCCTATCGACATGCCCACTCAAATGCTAGAAAAGAGCACGCCAGCCGCCTGGCTGACGGAACTGCCTCCCCTCGGCATGGACGCCAAAAGCATCACCGCCGACTTCCGGCGCTATTTCAGCCATACCCTGGGCCGTGACCGGCATACCAAGTACGCCTACTACATGTATGAAGCGCTGGTGCTGACGCTGCGCGACCGGTTGTGGGAGCGCTGGAAGAACACCCGCTATGCCTACGAGCAGGACGGTGGTGTCCGTCGCGCCTACTACCTGTCGATGGAATTTCTGATGGGGCGGACGCTGAGCAACGCCATGCTGAATCTGGGCGTAACCGAACCGGTGAGTAAGGCGCTGTATGAAATGGGCCTGACCCTGGAAGAACTGGCTGAATGCGAGAACGACGCCGGCCTGGGTAATGGTGGCCTCGGACGGCTGGCGGCCTGCTTCCTGGATAGCTGCGCCACCCTGCGGCTGCCGGTAGTCGGCTACGGCATCCGCTACGTCTATGGCATGTTCCGCCAGAAGATCGAGAACGGCTACCAGGTCGAGGAGCCGGATAACTGGCTACGCAATGGCAACCAGTGGGAACTGGAGCGGCCAGAGTACACCCAGCGGGTTCGCTACGGCGGCCGCAATGAAGCGTTCATGAAAGCCGATGGCGAAATGGGCTGGCGCTGGGTGGACACGCACGATGTACTGGCCGTGCCCTATGACACACCGATTCCCGGTTATCGCAATGGGACGGTGAACACCCTGCGACTGTGGTCGGCGACGGCGACCGATGAATTTGATCTTGAGGACTTTAACGCCGGCAGCTATACCGAAGCGGTGGGCGCCAAGAACATGGCGGAAAACATCACCATGGTCCTCTACCCCAACGACGCCACCGAGAGCGGCAAGGAACTGCGGCTACGTCAGCAGTACTTCCTGGCCTCGGCCAGCCTGCAGGACGTCCTGCGGCAGTGGGTGCGCGTCCATGGCGAGGATTTCAGCGAATTCGCCGCCAAAAACTGCTTCCAGCTCAACGACACCCATCCGACCATTGCCGTAGCGGAGCTGATGCGGTTGCTGATGGATGAGCATGGCGTGAGCTGGGATCAGTCCTGGACGATTACGAGCCAGGTCATGGCTTACACCAACCACACCCTGCTGCCCGAGGCGCTGGAACGCTGGCCAGTGCGGCTGTTCCGGCAATTGCTGCCGCGCATCCTGGACATCATTTACGAAATCAACGCCCGCTTCCTGGCTGAGGTCGCACGTCGCTGGCCCGGCGACATCGAACGTCAGGGACGCATGTCGCTGATTGAGGAAGGGTACGAGCAGCAGGTGCGCATGGCCTACCTGGCCATCGTGGGCAGCGTCTCGGTCAACGGTGTGGCGGCGCTGCATTCAGAACTGCTGCAGCAGGGGCTGTTCCGCGATTTCTACGAGTTGTGGCCGGACAAGTTCAACAACAAAACCAACGGCGTGACGCAACGGCGCTGGATGGCCGGTTGCAATCCGGGTCTGAATGCACTGATCACGGACACGATCGGGCCGGGCTGGATCACCGACCTCGACGAGTTGCGCAAGTTAATTCCCTACGCCAAAGACGCCAAGTTCGGTGCGAAGTGGCGGCAGGTCAAGCACGATAACAAGGTGCGGCTGGCCACGCTGGTCGAAGCGGATTGCGGCGTGGTGTTCAATACCAAGGCGCTATTTGACGTGCAGGTCAAGCGTATGCACGAGTACAAGCGCCAGTTGTTGAACATCCTGCATGTGATCCATCTCTACGACCGCATCAAGCGCGGCGATACTGCCAACTGGACACCGCGCTGTGTGTTGATTGGTGGCAAGGCGGCGCCAGGCTATTACATGGCCAAGCAGATTATCAAGCTGACCAATAACGTGGCCCGGGTCATCAATAACGATCCTGATGTGGGTGATCGACTGAAATTGGCGTTCCTACCCAACTATCGGGTGTCGGCGATGGAAGTGATCTGTCCCGGCACGGATCTGTCCGAACAGATATCCACCGCCGGCAAGGAAGCGTCAGGCACCGGCAACATGAAGTTCATGATGAACGGCGCGGTCACGATCGGCACGTTAGATGGCGCCAACATCGAAATCCGCGAGGAATGCGGCGATGAGAATTTCTTCCTGTTCGGTCTGACCGCTCCGCAGGTCGAGGAACGGCGGCAGGGCTACAATCCGGTCGCCATTATTCATGATGATCCCGACATCACCCGGATCATGCATCTGCTGGAAAGCGCCCATTTCAATCAGTTTGAGCGGGGCATTTTTGATCCGATCCTGCATTCGCTGACCAGCCCGCACGATCCGTGGCTGACCATTGCGGATTTGCGTGTCTTCATCGACGCACAGAGTCAAGCGGCGCTGGCCTATCAGGATGAGGAGCGCTGGACGCGGATGAGCATTCTCAACACCGCCACCAGTGGTAAGTTCTCCACCGACCGCACCATGCGCGAGTACAACGCGGAAATCTGGAAGCTCAAGCCACTGCCGGAGATGCCGCTCGCTGAAATTTAGCGGTGAAGCCTGCTTGATATTTCACAATCCCCCCGTGATGGGGGGATTTTTTATAGTCACAATCAATCAAAACTCGCTATCCATACGACAGACCCATGTCAGTCAATCACTCTTAGGAGGCCCTTGCCAAGGGAGGATGCATGGCTGAACAACATTACGATCTCATCGTGATCGGCGGCGGCAGCGGCGGACTGTCCGTCGCGGAACAGGCGGCTCGTCACGGCACCCGTTGTGCGCTCATCGAAGCGGGACGGCTCGGCGGAACCTGCGTTAATGTCGGTTGCGTCCCCAAGAAAATCATGTGGTACGCCGCCCATCTCGCCCATGCGCTCGATGACGCAGCGGGCTATGGGTTCCGGCTGGATTACTTTGGTTTCAACTGGCGAAAGTTACAAGTCGCCCGCGATGCTTTCGTTCACAACATCAATGAGTGGTATCTCGGCTATCTGGCTAATGCCGGAGTTGAACTGATTCGCGGCTTTGGCCGCTTCGTAGACGCTCACACCCTGGACGTCACCGGTGAGGTCTACACGGCTGATCACATCGTGATCGCTACGGGTGGCCATCCCCAGGTTCCCGAACTGTCCGGCGCTGAATTTGGCATCACTTCGGATGGTTTCTTTGAATTAAAGTCCTGTCCGCCACGGGCCGCTATCGTCGGCAGCGGTTATATCGCCGTCGAGCTGGCGGGTATGCTGCACGCGCTGGGTTCCGAGGTCACGCTGCTGGTGCGCAAGGATCAGGTCTTGCGTCCCTTCGATGCCTTGCTCCGCGAGCAGTTGATGGAACGGCTGCACGAGGACGGTATCACCGTGCTGACGCGCACACAGGTTCGGGCCGTGGCGCGTCTGGCTAATAGCGCGCTCAGCCTGGATTGCGAAGGCCAGGCCAGCGTCCTGCATGTCGATACGCTGATCTGGGCCATTGGCCGCGCCCCGAACACTAATGCCCTGAATCTGGCGGCGGCGGGAGTAGCGACGCAGCCAAACGGTTCTATTCCCACCGACCCCTTGCAGAACACCAATGTCCCCGGCGTCTACGCCATTGGCGATGTGACCGAGCGTTTCCATCTGACCCCGGTCGCGATTGCCACGGGCCGTCGGCTGGCGGACCGCCTGTTCGGCGGGCACCCGGAACGACGCTTGTCCTATGAGAACATTCCGACTGTGGTCTTCAGCCATCCCCCGATAGGCACCGTGGGCCTGACCGAGGAGGAAGCCCGGAGTCAGTTCGGCAGCACGGTCAAAATTTACCAGACACAATTTCGCCCGATGTACCATGCATTTACCACCCGCCAGCCCCAGACGGCGATGAAACTGGTCTGCGTCGGCCCGGAGGAAAAGATCGTCGGTTGCCATCTCATCGGCGAAGGGGCAGATGAGATGTTGCAAGGCTTCGCGGTCGCCATCCGCATGGGGGCGACTAAACGAGATTTCGACGATACGGTAGCCATTCATCCCACCGGTGCTGAAGAGCTGGTGACGATGCGTTAAGGTTTTCCAGCGATTTTCAGCGAGGCTCCATGTCCATTCGTTCCTTTGAGCAGCACACCCCGCGCATTCATCCCGCCGCTTATGTCGATGAGAGCGCCTTGGTCATCGGCGATGTCGAAATCGGCCAAGACAGCTCGATTTGGCCGATGAGCGTCGTCCGGGGCGACATTCAGAGCATCCGGATTGGCGACCGCACCAGCATTCAGGATGGCACGATCATTCATGTCACCCATGACAGCCGTTTCTGTCCGGGCGGCCAGCCGACGCAGATCGGGAATGATGTCACGGTCGGTCACAAGGTCATTTTGCACGCCTGCACGGTCGAGGATTACTGCCTGATCGGCATGGGTACGATTGTGATGGACAAGGCCATCGTCCGTTCGCGAGTCACCATTGGCGCGGGCAGCGTCGTCCCGCCCGGCAAGGTGTTGGAGAGCGGATTTCTCTACGTCGGCAGCCCGGTCAAACAAGTTCGGCCCCTGAACGACCGAGAGTTGGAGTTTCTGGAATATTCGGCCCAGAACTACCGGTGGTTGAAGGAACGGCATCGGGCGATGAGCGGCAACCGGCCATAGCGCCAGGGATCAACCGCGCAGGGCAGTCAGCAGCGCCCAGCCGCCAAAACTGGCAATGAGTCCTCCTGAGGCCCAGTTGACCCAGCGCAACGCACCAAGCGTCAACCGCCCACGCAGCCATCCGACACCGCCCGCCAACAGCAGCCACCACAGCAGCGATCCGGCAAATACGCCCAGCACCAGTAATCCCGCTGCGGCAAAGTCCCGGCCTTCGGCGGCTAGTCCCAACCCGGTGAAAATGCCCAGAAACGCCAGAATAGTAACTGGATTCGTCGCCGTGAGCGCCAGGGTGGACAGATAATCGCCGGCCAACCCGGCGCGGGTCAGCGGCGCTTGCGCCTGTTCAGCAGCCGGCGGAGTTTGCCCCGTCCGCCAGCCGAGGTAGAGCAGAAACAGCCCGCCGACGATCTGCAATTCGGTCCGCCAGGCCAGCAACCCTCCGGCCAGTGACGCCAGCCCGAAGCCGGCGATGCAGCCATACAGGGCGTCAGCGCTGGCCGCGCCCAGGCCGGACAGCACGCCGGACCAACGCCCCCGCATCAGGGTACGCTGAATGCACAGCAGGCCAATCGGCCCAACCGGCGCAGCAATGGCGAATCCGATCAGCATCCCCTTGAACCACAATAACATTTTGACCTCGCGTTACGTTTTGACCTCGCGTTACGCCGAGTTCCGTTTCCAGTCTATACTTGCCGCTATCCACTAACTCTCAGTGGATCATCAACGCATTGGCGCTGCTGGCGGCGACGGCGCTGCCACCGCAAACCGTATTGAGTACCCGAACGCATGGGTGGGCGCTGGCTGCAACCTTAATCGTCATCAACGGGGTGATCGCGGTGGGCCTGCTCTTACCGGACATTGCAGCGGGAAGGTGGTCGTTAACCACAACTACCGATGGCTGCCCGATCCGGGATCGCCCTGTTCAGAAATTCCCGCACCTGCTCCCGGTCCGGCAGCGCCGGGATCGCGCCGCGCTTCAGGGTGGCGATGGCTCCGACCGCATTCGCGAAACGGCATAACTCACGCAAGCGGGTTTCATCCTGAATGATTGCCGGATCAGCAAGTATGCCTTGCAGCAAGCCCGCTACAAATCCATCGCCCGCGCCGGTCGCATCAATAGCCTCGACCGTAAAGCTCTCGACCGCGCCGGAAAACTCCGGGGTGAAATAGACGCAACCGGCCCGACCCCGCGTCACCACCATCAGCTTCAAGTCATCGTGCCAGAGCGCCTGACGCGCTGTTTCCAAGTCACTAAATCCCGTCAAAAACTCGCTTTCGTCATCACTGAGCTTAACGACGTGCGCTTTCTTCAATCCCAGTAACATTCCGTTTCGCGCTGCCTCCGCATCCGGCCACAGCGGCAAGCGCAGGTTAGGATCGTAGGAAATCAGGCAGCCTGCGTCACGGGCCGTATCGACGGCATAGAGCGTCGCGCTGCGCGACGGTTCGCCAATCAGGCTGATCGAGCCGAAATGCAGGAGTTTGGCCTGCTGGATCGCCTCAACATCGACCTCGCGGGGATTGAACAGCATGTCGGCGCTGGGGTGGCGATAAAACATGAACTCCCGTTCGCCATCCGCTCGCAAAGAGACGAACGCCAGCGCGGTACGGGCTTCCGCCGAGAACCGCAACGGACGAACGTCCACGCCGGTATCCGCCAGCGTCTGCGCCAGGAAATGGCCGAAAACATCATCACCGACCTTGCCCATGAACGCGCTTTGCACGCCAAGTCGCGCCAGCCCGACCGCGACGTTGCCCGGCGCGCCGCCCGGCGCCTTGATAAAGGCCGGCGCGTCGATCAGACCGGTACCGGTCACGGTGGGAACAAAATCGATTAACAGTTCGCCCAGACAGATTGCTTGCGC
The DNA here is from genome assembly GCA_022709365.1 of Pseudomonadota bacterium. GTDB lineage: Bacteria > Pseudomonadota > Gammaproteobacteria > Competibacterales > Competibacteraceae > UBA2383. The sequence goes on along the minus strand of JAKLIY010000026.1, from coordinate 19,424 downwards.
CATGCGTGGAGACCTCGTGAACAGGAGTGGATGAACCTTCATCCCTCCCCCACACGGGGGAGGATCAGGATGGAGATATCCGCTTACTTCGTGACCCAACCCTGGTACTTATCGACGTTCTCGCGGGTGATCAACTCCACCGGAATCAGAATGACCGCGTCCTTCGGCGCATTGCCCTGCTTGATCTGATAGCCGATGGCGACCCCTTCCTTGGCCATTTGCAGCGGATTTTGCGCGGCGGTAGCCAGGAACAGACTGTTCTTGTCCTTCAACGCCTCGACCGCGACCGGCGCGCCATCGACGCCGGTGATGAAAAACTCGGTGCGCTTGGCTTGCCGCGCCGCTAGATCAGCGCCGGTGCCAGTGGGGTCATTGATCGCGAACACCGCGTCAATCTTGGGGAACGCGGTGAGCAGGTTGGTCATCGTCTCCAAACCCCCTTCGCGGCTGCCCCGGCCGTTCTGGTTGTCGGACAAAATCTTGATGCCGGGATTTTTCGCGAATACCGCCTTGCAACCCTTGATCCGGTCAGTCACAGCAGTGACGGGCGGACCGTCGATGATGACCACATCGCCCTTGCCCTTCAGCCGGTCGACGATGAACTGACAGGCTTTTTCGCCAGCCTGGACGTTGTTGCTGGTGATCATCGCATTGACGCCCTCGGCGGCCGCGTCCACGGCGATCACCGGAATGTTCGCTTCCTTGGCCCGCATGACGGCGGGCATGATGCCCTCGGGGTGGACGGGGTTCAGCAGGATCAGGTCAACGCCGGCCGAAATGAAGTTGTCAATCTGGTTGGTCTGCTTGCCCAGATCGTCATCGGCGGAATCAACGGTGACTCTGACTTTGTCGCCGCCGAGTTCCCTGGCCTTTTCCTCGGCCCCCTTGGCCAGGGTGACGAAGAACGGATTGCCCATATTGCCCATGGACACGCCCACAGCTTTCAGGGGCTGATCGGCGGCGAGGGCGGCGGCGGAACAAGTCAGCGCCAGCATGGCTGAGGAAATCAGACTTTTTTTCATGGTATGGCCTCCTACGGGGTTTGATGAGTCAGGATGAATGGATCAGGTGCGGGCGCCAGGGCCTTTGCGCCGATATTTATCGAGGGCGACCGCGATGATGATGACCAGTCCCTTGACCACCAATTGCCAGAAGAACGACACGTTCATCAGCGTCAGGCCATTGTTAAGCGTGGCGATGATCAGCGCCCCAAACAAGGTGCCGACGACCGTACCAACGCCGCCGACAAAGCTGGTGCCACCCAGAATCACGGCGGCGATAGCGTCCAGTTCATAGCCGGTGCCGAGGACGCCATTGGCGCTATACAACCGGCTGGTGGTCATCACCCCGCCCAAGCCCGCCAGCAGCCCGCTGTAGGCGTAGACGAACAGCATCACCAATCCCACCTTGATCCCGGTGAGCCGCGCCGCCTGCGGATTGCCGCCGACGCCGTAGATATGGACGCCAAGAACGGTGTGCCGGAGCAGGAACCAAGTCGCCAAAAGCACCAGAAAGGCGATGACCACGATCCAGGGCAGTGGCCCCAGATAGGCGTTGCCAATCCAGGCGAAGTCGATTTTGCTGTTGATGACCGTAGTCCCGCCGGCCAGCAGATAAGCCAGGCCACGCAAGGCGGTCATCGACCCCAGGGTGACGATGAACGGCGGCAAACCTGCGTAGGCCACCAGGACGCCGTTCAGTGCGCCCAGCGTCAGACCGATCAGCAAGGCGATTGGCACGGCCGCCCAGCCCAGTTCCGGCATGAGCGATACGACCATTGCCGTCACCGCTGACACGGCCAGCACCGAGCCGACGGACAGATCGATGCCGCCGGTCAGGATGACCACGGTCATGCCAGTCGCCAGCACGATGTTGATCGACGCCTGGCGAACGATGTTCATCAGGTTGTTTTCGGTCAGGAAGTTGGGCGCAATGAACGCGAACGCAATCACGATCACGATCAGCACCGGCAGGATGCCCGCCGTCTGCATCAGGTTCGCCCAGAAGGTCTTGTCGAAGGTTTTCGTCATGGGGGTTGCTTGTTCGTTCATGATTGCGTCATCTCGGTGGTGCCGGTGGCCAGAGCCATGATGTTTTCCTGCGTCGCCGCCTCGTCGCGGAGTTCGCCGACGATGGCGCCTTCCCGCATCACCAGAATGCGGTCGCTGATGCCGATGACTTCGGGCAGTTCGCTGGAGATCACCAGAATCGCTACGCCCTTGGCGGCCAGTTCGCTGATAATTCGATAGATTTCGGCCTTAGCGCCGATATCGACGCCCTTGGTCGGTTCGTCAAGGATCAACACCTTGGGATGAATGGCGATCCAGCGGGCGATCAACAGCTTTTGCTGGTTGCCGCCGGATAAAGCGCCAGCGGTGACGAAAGGACCGGCCACCCGCACTCGTAAATCTTGAATCGAGCCGGCGGTCAAGCGCGCCATCGCCGCCCGGTTGAGTAATCCGCCGGCCAGCGCATCCCGCCCTAACACGCTGATAGTGATGTTCTCGCGCACGCTCATGTCGAGAAACAGCCCCTGCGCCTTGCGGTCTTCCGTCAGATAAGCGATGCCGGCGTTAATCGCGTCCAGCGGCTTGCGGAGCGATTGACGTTGCCCTTGCAGCCAAACTTCGCCGCCGGCGATGGGGTCAGCGCCGAAAATCAGCCGCGCCAATTCACTCCGGCCCGCGCCGACCAGACCGGCCAGACCCAGCACCTCGCCGGCATAAAGCGTGAAGCTGCACGGTTTCACCCGCCGACCGCCATCGGTCAGCTCCTTGACCTCCAGCACCACTCGGTCAGTAGCATGACTCTGCTTGTCGAACAGGTTAGAGAGCGGCCGTCCCACCATCATCTGCACGAGTCGATCCGCCGACAGTTCGGCGCGATCCAGGGTGCCGACATAGGTTCCATCCCGCAGAACGCTCACCCGGTCGGATAACTCGTAGATTTCCGCCATGCGATGGCTGATGTAAATGATGGCGATGCCTTCATCCCGCAGCCGCTTGATCAGATCAAACAAGCGGTCGGTTTCGCGGGTGGACAGCGCGGTCGTTGGCTCGTCCATGATCAGGATATGGCTGCGCTGATGCAGCGCCCGGGCGATTTCCACCTGCTGCTGTTCCGCAATGGACAGGGTGTTGACGACGGTATCGGGACCGAACTCCGCGCCGAGCCGTTCCAGTACCTTGGCGGTTTCCCGGCGCATGGTCGCCCGGTCCGCCATGACGCCGAACCGCGTCGGTTCATGGCCCAGATAGATGTTTTCGGCGACGGTCAGGTTGGGCGCCAGGCTCAATTCCTGATAAATGATGGCGATGCCCGCCGCCCGGGCCGCCTTCGGGCCGTTGATGTGCGCCAGTTGACCGTCGATGTGGATTTCACCACCCGGATCAGCGGTGTAAGCGCCCGACAGAATTTTCATCAAAGTGCTTTTGCCCGCGCCATTTTCACCCATCAGCGAATGAATCTCGCCAGTCCAGGCTTGCAGTTGCACGTTATCCAGCGCCTTGACGCCGGGAAACGTCTTGCTGATGCCGCGCATGGCCAAAGCGGGCGCGCGGTTTGGAGCGGACGTTGCGGTTGAAAGAGAATGAGCGGTGGTCATATCACTTCACCTCGCGGTCCAGGCCCATGGAGGCCCGATAGGCGGCGCGCTGCTGATCGCGTCCAAAGCGGACGGTCAGCGCATTCCAGGCTTTGGCGACATTGTTCAGCGCTTCCTGGGGCGAGATTTCAAAATTCAGCGCCCGGGTTAATTGCACCTCCAGCGCTTGGGTGTAGGCGAAGTGGCCGGGGATGCGCAAATCCAGAGCGACGTTGGGCGCGTTCAGACTGTTGAGTTGCGCGTCTAGATACAACCGGGCTTCTTCGGGGGTGAAGAGCTTGAGCCAAAGCTGCGGATCGAAATGGCTCTGGCGATAGGGATTGATGCCCGACTGCGGAGTGATGACCGCTTCGCCGCTGACTGCTGGGCTGGACAGCCAGGCAATGAAATGCCAGGCCGCTTCAATGTGGCTGCTGTTGGCCGGCACTGCGGCCTGCCAGCCGCCGAAGGCCAGGAAGGGAACGCGGACGACCTCCGGGAAGGTGTCCCATTGCCGGGTTTGATCATTCCAGACCCGCTTCGAGCCGGGCAGCATGGCCGTGCCGACCTTGCCGGGAATCAGGCTGGTTTTGGGATCGGCGGCGTTGACGCCGGTATCGCCCCAGTCGAAATTCATCGCCACCGAGCCGCCGGCAAAGATATTGTGAATGTCGCCCGACGTGAAGCCCAGCGCGCCCGGCGGGGCGACGTTCAGGCCGTTGATATAGTCTTCCAGCGCCTTGACCCAGCCGGGATTGTTGATCCGGGCGTCCATCGTATCCGGGTCAAAGAACATGGAACCCGGATGGTCAGGATGGTGGGTATAGGCGGCGGCGTGGGTGAAGAAATACCAGAACTGCTCGCCGCCCCGCCGATACGCCTCAGCCGTACCCCACAGGTTGCTCGCGGGCCGGTTGAAGAATTCGGCGATTTGATAGTACTGCTCCCAAGTGGCCGGCGGCGCGAGATCGTAGCCATACTTGTCCTTGAATCGCTGTTGCTCCTGGGGATTCGCGAACAGGTCCAGCCGGTAATACAAAATGTGCTGGTCGCCATCGATGGTTTGCGACAGATAGCGGCCATTCCACATCATCAACCGCTCGCGATAAACCGGCAGGATGTCCTGCCAGGCGGCGGTCTCGCGCATCGCAGCGGGCATGTCGGATAGATAGGGTGCGAAATCCGGCGTCCAGAACGGCCCGAAGGTGATGACATCGAATTTTCCTTCACCGGCGACCAGGGCGCTGAGATAGGTCTGGTAGAGCTGATCGACGGGAAATTCCAGGATATTGATCTTGCCGCAGGTCTGCTTTTCCCAACCAGCGGCGGCAATTTGCAGGGCGCTGGCGATGAACGGGCGAGTTCGCGTCGCGACTTGCAGGGTGACGCCCTGGTAGTCGGGATCGCACGGCGTCGCCAGCGCCGTTGCCACGAGGGACAGGCTCAGCAAACCGGCCCGGAGAAAAATTGAGGACGCTGTTTTCATTAGAATTCGCACCTCGACAAAAAGTGGTTTCGGGAGGTCTGGAATGCGGGCGCGCCAGGCGTCCGCATTTTCAGGCCCGAACGTCGCAGACGCTGTTTAGAAGAGCACCTTGGTGCCGAGGGACACGACGTTCTGATCGCCGTAAAGGGGTACGTCAGCGTTCCGGCCCAGATATTCGGCCCACAGCAGGGTCCGCTTGCTGAAATTGTACTGATAGCCGAGCCGATAGTTGTCAATTGTATCCTCGCCATTGATGCCCGTATCGGTCTGACCGTAAGCCGCCCGGACCGTGCTATTGCCGAAGGTATACTGGCCGACCAGCATCCAGCTCTTGGCGTCATCGCCCGTAGCCAGCGGGATGCCGTTCACTCGGACTTGGCGGTCGAAATTCACGTCGGCGAGATCACCCTGTTCGTAAATCGCGCCCACCAGCCACTGATCGGTTTTGTACCCCAGCCCGAGGCCCCAGTTGTCCATATTGAAATTCATGACCCGGTTTTCGCCGATGTCCACGCTGCTGTCACCGTCCATTTTGATGTAGGTCAGACCGGCAAAATACGGACCCTGGCTGTACTTAAGGTTGATATTCCAGATGTCGACGCCGTCCGAGAACCCCTGTGGCGCGTTGAGTCGGCCATCCATGACCAGCAGGGCTTCGGCGCTGAAACCGTTGAAAATCGGCGTCTGGTAATCAACGCTGTTGGCCAAGGTGCCGAGGGCGCCGTTGTCGTTGGTTTCCTCGGTCAGCGAGCCACCCAGGTAAACCGTGCCGTTGAACATTTTGCCGCTGTTGAAAATATCGGTGATGTTCAGAATCTTCCAATAGGGCGTGTCCTGAGTTCCCAAGGTGACCGCGCCAAATCCGCCCTTGAGGCCGACGAATTTCTGATTAAGGCCCTCGAAATTCCCGCCTTCGGTCATATCCACGCTGAATTCGTACTGATAGAAGGCGCTCAGGCTACCGCCTAAATCTTCACTGCCCCGGATACCCAGTTTGGAACCGTTGTTGACCACATCCCAGTAAGGATCGGGATCACGGTTATTGTCGGTGTAATCCACCGAGACTTTGGCTTCACCGTACAGGATCGTGTCGGCGTGAGCGGCGAAGGAAGCGGCTAGAGCAACCGCGACGGTCAGGGAACGCAGGGCAGGGTTCATGGCGTGCAATCCTCAAGGGTGCGCCGGCCTGATGAGGCCAGTCATTTAATCGTTTTCTCTAATTTTTTGCTGATATTGGGCGGAGGTCGCTGCAATTTCATTGGTCTTATTTGTAATCGATTACAAAATAATTGTCAACAGGGATTGATTAAAAAATTTGAGTTTTGAAGACCCGCCTTTTCACGGGCTTGCGCCTTGGAAAATCCGCGAACAAAGCGAAAATTCTCGGCAGTAATCGTTTACTAAACCCGGTTTCCGCGAATTCGGGTTTTTACTCTTGAGGACCGCCGCGACGGGTTAAGAACGGTTCGGAATGAAAGTCCGGTGAATAGTGCAATTCCCGCAATCGCCCTTCCCGCTCATCGGGTGGCAATCGGCCCAGCGCCTCCGCCGCTCGATGGAACGCCGCGAAATCCCGCCCTTCCCGCGCAAACAGCGCCAGAAACGCCGGAACCTGCCGATGATAGGTGCTGACGCCCGCCAGCTTGGCGTTATTCAAATCCTGCGCGAACCAGCGGTCATAACCGGCATAGCCGTCCCAATGCTGCTTGAGCGCCTGATAGCGCTCCCGCAGTTCCGCGAGAATACGCTGCTTGTCCGTCCGTTTTTCCGCCGCGCTCCGGGAAGAGGTATAAAGCGTCGCCAGTTGCTCGCGCGCCTCCGTAGTCAGTTGCAAAAACTGCTCACGGCGCTGCACATCGACGACATATTCCGCCTGCTCACGCGCCAGACCCCGTTGCTCCAGCCAACGCTCTGCGCCCAGTCGACCTACCGCCGTCGCGTAAGCTTCATTGAATGCGGTGTCATTGGCGACATAGAGTCGCTGATGGGCCAGTTCGTGGAACAGTAATTCCGCCAGCCGACCGTCCGGCCAGTGAATGAAGGTATTGAGCAGCGGATCGTCAAACCAGCCCAGCGTTGAATAGGCGGAAATATCGGCGATATAAACATCATCGCCGCCCGCCCGCGACGCTTCGGCCCATTCCTGTGCAGCTTCGGGATCAAAATAGCCGCGATAGCTCAGGCAACCGACCATCAGGAAACACCATTGGCGCGGCTCCAGACTCAGTTCCGGAGCAGCGAACACGTTTTTCACCACCCAAGGCCGCTGAAGATCGGCATAATGTTGGTAGCTGCCGTTATCCGGCAAAGCTAGCTCGGCGCTGGCAAAAGCACGGATGGCCTGCGCGGTTTCCAGCCGCTGACGCAATGCCGCTGGCGTCGCCGAATCGGCAATGATATCCGCCACTGGCTGGCTGGCCTGCCATAAAGCCCACTGTCCCGCCGCTGCCTGCCGGTAATAGGCCAGATCGGTGCAGCCGGACAGGGTCAGTGCGAGGCCGATGGTTAAAAGTTTCCAAAACATTCGTCGTACCGCTGGCAAGCCGTCTAATGTTCATGAGTCGGTATGGATTGTACGCCGCCGACGCCCTGCGATGACTTCATAGTCATCGCAAAACCTGACTGATAAATACATACCTCATGGAACTCTATCTCGTTGGCGGCGCAGTGCGTGACGACCTGTTGGGTTGGCCCGTGACAGAGCGCGACTGGGTCGTGGTCGGCGCTACGCCAGACGACCTGCTGACACGCGGTTTCCGTCCGGTCGGCAAGGATTTTCCGGTGTTCCTGCACCCGGAAACCCATGAGGAATACGCCCTCGCCCGTACCGAACGCAAAACCGCGCCGGGCTATCACGGCTTCAGCGTCTACGCTGCGCCGGATGTGACTCTGGAAGAGGATCTGCAACGCCGTGATCTGACGATTAACGCCATGGCCCGTGACCGTGGCGGGCGGTTGATCGACCCCTATCACGGCGCCCGCGATCTCGAAGCCCGCTGGCTACGCCATGTCTCGCCAGCCTTTGCCGAAGACCCGGTGCGGATTCTGCGGGTGGCCCGGTTCAGCGCCCGGTATGCACCGCTGGGTTTCCGGGTGGCGCCGGAAACACTCGATCTCATGCGAACCATGGTGGCCAGTGGGGAAGTGGATCATCTGGTGGCGGAACGGGTCTGGGCAGAGACGGTCCGCGCCCTGGGTGAACCGCAACCGACACTGTTTATTGAAACCCTGCGCGAGTGTGGGGCGCTGGCGCAGATTTTCCCGGAGCTGGATCGCCTGTTTGGCGTTCCGCAACCCGCCGCCCATCATCCCGAAATCGACACGGGCCAGCACACCCTGTTAGCGCTGGCCCAGGCGGTGCGCTTGAACGCCGATGTCGTGACCCGTTTCGCCGTGCTGGTTCACGATCTAGGCAAGGGAACCACGCCGACTGAAGAATGGCCGCGCCATCTCGGCCATGAAGAACGCGGCGCTGACCAAGTGCGCGCTTTATGCCAGCGCTTGCGGGTTCCCAATATGTACCGGGAACTGGGCGCATTGACCGCCCGCTACCATACGCACTGCCACCGGGCGCTGGAGTTGCGTCCGAAAACGCTGCTCAATGTTCTGCAAGGACTGGATGCGTTGCGCAAGCCGCAACGCTTCGAGCAGTTTTTGATCGCTTGCGAAGCCGACGCCAGGGGTCGACTAGGGCTGGAAGATCGGGACTATTCGCAGGTGATGCTGATGCGCCAAGTTTACGCCGCCGCAGCGAGCGTTCAGGCGCGACCACTGGTGGAACAGGGGTTGACCGGGCTGGCGCTGGCCGAAGCCTTGCGGCAGCAACGGCTGGCGGCGATAGCCGAAGCGCGGCGGAGTTTCAACCGCGTGGTTACACCGCCTGCCGAGTACCAATAAACCCACCCCACCCGCTGCGCAAAGCCGTTGAAAGTTTTAGCCGATCACCTCACGACTCTCCTCTCGCTGGCCTGGCTGCTCTGGATTGCGCTGGTCGCGGTCGGGCTGATTCTGGAGCGCCGCTCGCCGGCTGCGACCCTCGCCTGGTTGCTGGCGCTGCTGTTCATGCCCTATTTTGGCTTTGTCGTTTACCTGCTGCTTGGGCCGCGCCGCCTGCGCCGCCGCCGGTTGCGCTATAGCCGCGCCCGGGAACGGCTGGTTCAGTCCACTACCCATCGCATGAACCGCGATTCCACCGCACTCTCTGGCTTTCCCAGCGCTGATCTGGAATGGCAGTTGGCGACCCTGCTGGACCGTGCTGGACAGGGACAACCCGCGCCAGCTCACCATGTCACCCTGCTGGAAACCGGCGACGCCTGTTTTGCCGCGCTGGAAGCCGCTATCGCTGCCGCGGTCCACCATGTTCATCTGGAATACTATCTATGGCAGCCCGATCCGGTGGGGATGCGGCTCCGCGACCTGCTGATTGAAAAGGCCCGCGCTGGCGTGCAAGTGCGGCTGCTGCTGGATCCTATCGGTTCCGACCGCATCACCCGCCGCTTCCTGAAACCCTTGCAAGATGTCGGCGGCGTGACCGCCTGGTTCAACCCGATCAGCCTGCGCCGGTTTCGCTGGCGGTATGTCAATTTCCGCACCCACCGCAAGATCATCGTCTGCGACGGACGAATCGGCTTTACCGGCGGCATCAATATCAGCGCCGAACACAGTCTTATCCATCACCATCGAGCCGCCTGGCGCGACACCCACTTGCGCATCGAGGGCGAGCCAGTTCATCGACTGCAATTCATTTTCCTGGAAGACTGGTACTTCGCTACCAACCAAGCGCCTTTCGAGTCGGAGTTTTTCCCCGTGTTCCCGGAATATCCGGGCCGCCGCTGGCTGCACATTATCGAATCCGGCCCCGACAACACCCATCATGCCATTGCCAAGTTCTATTTCGCCGCTATCGCTGGCGCCCAGCGGCAAGTGCTGCTGACCACGCCCTATTTCGTCCCGAATGAAGCGCTGACTACGGCGCTGACCACCGCCGCCCTGCGCGGGGTCGACGTGCGGATTCTGGTCCCGAAGCACAGCGACTCGCGTCTGGTCACTGCCGCTGCCCGCAGCTATTACGACGAACTGGCCAGCGCGGGCGTGGCCATCTACGAATATGGCCCGCCAATGCTGCACGCCAAACTGCTGGCCGTGGATGAGCGGATTGCGGCGGTCGGCAGCGCCAATTTCGACAACCGCAGTCTGACGCTGAATTTCGAAGCGATAGCGGTCCTGTATGACCCGGAACTCGCCGCTCGACTGATCCAAAGCTTCGAGGCGGATCTGCGCTGCGCCAGACGCTACGTCAAACCCGGACGGCGGGCCTCGCTCGGCCAGCGACTAGGCGAGGCGACCGCCCGGTTGCTGTCGCCGCTGCTGTGAATCCTGTCTGAATCACGGATAACACAGATTAAAGGATGACACGGATTATCTTAGACACTATGCCCCATCGGTCGCCGCGCCCCGAGCAGCAACCAGACCCAGGTAAGCGCCTGCAACGCCAGCGCTAATCCGAACGCCCAGCGATACCCTGGATCGGCGTACCCGCCACCCGCCAGCGGCCAGCAGTTGATGATCGCGCCCATGCTCCATTGCCCGGCGAACGCCGTCACGAACACCAACAGGTTCAGCGCCGTGTTCACTCGGCCCGCCAGCGCTGGCGGAAATGCCTGCGTCAGAATGGCGTAAGTCAGCGTTCCGGCAGTCCCGAAGAAGCCAAAGAGCGCCCACAGCAGCCCGATCGGTCCCCAACCGAGCAACAGCGCTAACTGTGCTAACATAAACAGCGCCATGCCGCTCACTGTGACGCCCAGCGGCGCAATGCCCAGTCGCGACAAGCGGTAGGTCAATTGCCCGATACCGAGAAAACCCGCCACCATCGCCGCCGCAATCCAGAACAGGTACTCAGCGGTAGTCGCCGGATCCAGGCCCGATACGTCGCGCAGCCAGGGTCCCGCCCAAAGCCCCTGAATCGCCAGGAACGACGCCTGCGACAGTATCGAAGCCGGAGCGATACGCCAGAACACCGGACTGCGGAAAATCCCCACCACTTCACGCCACTGCGCCCGCCAACTCTCGCTGGACATACTGCCGCCGCGTTCCGGGACCGCCCACAACAGGGCAGCGGCCACGGCGAAGCTCAAACCCGCCAGAATCACGAACAGTCCGCGCCAGTCGGTCAGCCGCAGCGCGGCCTCTACCGGCGCCGTAGCGACCAACGCCCCCAGTCCGCCGGCGGCCAGTACCCAGCCATTGACCGCCGGCAGTCGCGTTGCCGGAAACCAGACCACAAAGGCCTTGAAACTGGCCATCAGACAGGCCGACACCCCCAGGCCAATCAGCGCCCGCCCGATCATGAGTTCAGTTGAAGTGTGGCTGACCGCAAACAGGCCAGCGCCGGCAGCGGCGAACAACAGCAAGGTCGCCTCCACCCGGCGTGGCCCGAATCGATCCAGCAACATCCCCAGCGGCAACTGGAAGGCGGCGAAGGTCAAAAAATAGACGCTGGTCAGCAAACCCAGGTCGGTCGCGTCCAATCCCAGTTCCGCCACCAGATAGGGCGATAGCACTGCATTAATGGTGCGGTAGAGATAGGACAGGAAGTAGCCCGTAGCGAAGGGCAGAAATACCCGCAATACGATGGCAGTGGGCGACAGGGTAAGGGGTTCCGTCATGCACCGGCATCCGCCCGGTGCGCCAGCCGGTAAACTCGCTCGAACAGCCAGGTCAGGCCCCGTTCCCGCCAGCGGGATTCTTCGGCAAGGGCGTCGCGCACCGTCAGCACATCCACCTCATGCGTTGCGGCATAGAGCCGGCGCACTTCCGCTTCATCAACCGCGAACGGCGGCCCTGGCAAGACGGTCTGATCGTATTCCAGCGTGACCAGCAGCGTCCGCAGTCCGGGCGGCAGCAGGGTATTGAGATGACCGACATAGCGCTCGCGCAGAGCCGGCGGCAAGGCAATCAGCGAGGCGCGATCATAGATGCCAGCGCAATCCACGAGATGACGCGGCTCCAGCGCGAAGAAATCGCCGAGCAGAATCCGGATTTCATCCTGCTCCCAAATCTCGAACGCCCCTTCCCGCGAACGGCGCGGCTGCAACCGGTTTTCCTGAAAGAATGCTTCAACGGCAATCCGGCTGATTTCCACCCCGGTGACCGGATGACCTTCTCCGGCCAGCCAGAGCAGATCGAGGCTTTTGCCACACAAGGGAACGAACACCCGCTGACCCGGCTGCAGGTTCAGCGCGTTCCAGAACTGTTGAAGATGAACGTTAATTTCCTGCTGGTGAAAGCCGATCTCGGCTCGTTCCCAGCGTTCATGCCAGAATGAGAGTTCCATAGGCTTTAATACCTCCGGTTTTCTTAATTTTTCCGCAAACTTACGCCAGCCACCACGCCCAGCGCTGCCAGATCGCGACCCAACAACGGCCCGGCAAAGGTCAGCCGGATGAGTGGTCGGCGAACGCCGCACAAGTCCTAAATGCCGCAGATCCGCCTTGGGCAGTGCAAACAGGCTGGCATTCTGCGCCCAGTGAGCGGGTTGCGTCATGCCCACCAACACCGAGGTCACGCCGGGAATGGAGCGGCTGAACTGGATCGCCTGAAGCGGGCCGGTCAAGCCGGAGATACCGTGGTCCTCGTCGAGCGCGGGCGCGCCGACCAGTTCGCCTTGCAGCAGCGCACCGTTGGCGATGACGGTTAGGCCCAGGTCGCACGCGGCCCGCAGCAAGGACATGGGAGCCTCGGTTCCCGTGGTCGTCTGGTTGCGTAACAGGATGGCCTCCGGCGCCCACAACCCAATGGGTGCCTGGATGAAGCGGAAATGCCCGTCGGACCCGGCAATGGCTCGCACCATCGCGCACAGATCGGCCAGGGCCAGATAATCGGGCGCGGTCTTCGCCTGGCGGAATCCACTCCACGCCGAAACGCCGTAGGCATCGATCCAACCCCGCAACACCAGTTCTTCGAGAACTTCCACGCACGCGGCAAAGGTCTGGCGGCATTCCTCGCGTCCGCAGGCCAAGCGGAACGCATCGAGGTTGTGCAGGAACAGGCAATCCACCGTCTCCAGTCCCAGCCGTTGCCGCGACCGCTCCACCTGCCAGCGCAGATAAGCGGGATCGAAGCAGAGTCCATCAGTCAGCACGGTCACATGCTCCAGACCGTTGATATCGCCCGTCGCCAGCGGCCCGATCAAAGACGGTGGAACGATACCGGCCTTCGTGGTGACAAAAAGCTCGTTGCGACGCGCCAGACCACCGGCCTGCAACGCGGCGATCCCCTCACCAACCGCCTGCTCGGCGTTGCCGTCCGCATAGTTGGGAGCCGTATCGATGACATTGCAACCCCGCGTTACGAGGGACTGGACCGCCGCGGAAAGCTGTAGCGTCAGCGAGGGGTTATCGTTGGCTGAATAGGTCCCCAGGCCCACGGATGACAGCCAGCGCTCACCGTCCTGAGTGAAATGGTCGCTGGCCAGGCCGGGAAACTGGTCGCGGAAGCGTCGCGTCCCGTCGGGCGTACACCGACCGCCGAGAGTCGGCACGCTAAATCGCCTCAATGAACTGGTTGACCAAGACGCGATCCGTCACCGGCTGGAACTCCTCGTCACCAAAGTGCGTGACATATTCCAGCCACGGCCCTTCGCAAAGCGGGTCGAGCAGGCAATCGCCGCAGGCGGCAGGCTTGGTTTTAATCTGGCCGCGCGCGGTGCTCCAGTCGATAGTATCCCCGGTCATCAACATCTCGATCAGCGTTTGCGACCCGCGCATCCGCTCCTGGAGAAACACCAGGTCAAGACTGGAGCGCCAGAAGCGGACGTCGCGCACCACGCAATAGGGAATGGTCTCGTAGCTGATCGCCAAGGGGAGGGTTGCCGGGTCGGCGGCCAGAATGGCCTGAATGACTGCCGCCACCGCGTCGTAGCGGGGCACCACCTGATGAAAAATCTGGCTGGGGAAATCCTCGGCATGAGGGAAGGCCACCACACCTTCGTCCACGTCCAGGCATTTCAACAAGCGGAGCGTTGCCACGATCCCGGATAGATTGATCCGGGAGATCACCAGTTTCCCGCATACCCGGAAACCGTCCTCCCGCAATGACTCGATACCGCGTATCGTCTGGCGGAAACTGCCAGGCCGACGGGTCACCGCGTCATGGATGGCCTCCTCGGGGCCGTGGAGGGCAATGACAAACTGGACGCGGTCGGGGTCCGTCACCTGTTTCAGGAAGGCGCGCCGGCTTGGTCGAGCCAATTGTCGGCCGTTGGTCTGGATCACCACGGTCAAGCCCTGGGCCAAGGCAAACAGCACCAGCTCGGAGAAATCCGGGCGGACCGTCACCTCGCCCCCGGTGAGCGTAATGTGGGAAAATCCGCGCTCCGTCGCGCTCGCAATGAGTCCCTTCACGCTGGCCGTGTCGGCATCCAGCCCGTTGCCGGAGCGCTGCTGGGCCTTTTTCACCGGTTCCATGATGCAGTGCACGCACGCATTGTTGCAGGAAAGACCGACCTTGATGTCGCAGAGCATGGCGGTGTCTCCTGATGCCGCGTCAGCTCGCGGCCACCTCTTCGGGTGCAAAGTAGGATTCGAGCGGATCCAGCACGGGACGGCGGGGCGGTTGGCGCGTAGGTAAAGCCAGCAGTTTGCCGGAGTCGCGCAGCACCAAACCGAGTTTAACCAGTTGATCGAGAGTGCGGTCGAACGCGGGGTCGTGGCCCCATTCCAGACGCAGTTTGCGTTCCAGTCGCGGGCGTTGGGCGCCGTCCAATATTGAGATCGCCAGCCCGCTCAACTCGAACCTCTGTTCAGTATCGCGGCGCCGGTCCATAACCACCCGGCCATTTTCGCTGGGCTGGTCATGCAACGAAGCGTCGCCGCCGCCATAACGTTCGTGCCAGCGGACACACAGGCTGTGCGCCTGCTCCAGCAGGCGGGTCGGCAACGGGGCGCGGTTGTGAAACTCCAGGTGGAACGGCGTCAGTCCCCCAGCCTCGAACCGGGCGTCGAGCCAACGATAGTGGCGATACGGCCGAATATCCGTCAGCCCGTAGGCTTCAGCCTGGGCGAGAATGGGTGCGCGGTATTGCAATTGGAAGGGCACCAGGGCGGTGGGTGGCGGCAAGTGGAACAGCCATGGCAGGAGGTCCAACATCGCTTCCAGTTCGGCCGGGGTGGTGGACGGGAAATCCAGGATCAGATTGTAGCCCACCTCGATGCCGCGCTCGTAAGCCAGCTTCAAACATTGCACGTTCGTCAGCAGGTCCGCCGGCTTGCCCATGCGGCGCAGCACCCCGCTGTGAAAGCTCTCGATGCCCACTTGCATGACGTCGAAACCAGCATGCATGATTTGATCGAACTGGCGTTCGTTCAGTCCGGCGGTGAACTCGGCGAACATCCCGGCGGCTTCCCGGCCCAGCCCCTCTCCATGGTCGGAGTCCAGCAGGCTCGCCGGGAAAGCCGTATCAGCAAATTCCACGCGCCGCCGACCATGGCGACTCAGCAATTGGCCGAGGCAGGCGCTGACCCAGTCGGCTGGATACACGGTGCAGCCGGGTTCCAGGTTTTGCGCGCAAAAGACGCAGCGCCCATAGTGACAGCCGCGCGACGCGACCGCCACCACGCTGGCCGTGGGCCGCCATTCATCGGGCAAGCCGGCGAAATACTCTGCATAGTCCGGCACGACGGGCGCTACCGCCGGATCGCACGAACCATCGAGGAACACCCGTTCCGCCGCCGCTTCCTCGCGCGCGTAGCGCAGCAACGCCTCCTCTCCCGGACCGGAGATGACGCAGTCGATGCAGGGAAAATGCTCCAGAACGGACTGTCCCAACTGGCCGTGCAGGTTGCTGCCGCCGAACACGATCCGAACCGTGGGATGATGCCGCTTGATGCGCTCGGCCAGCGCCAGGGAGGCGAACACCTGGTTGAACGTGCAGGTCAAGCCCACCACGTCCCACTCCCGCCAGGCGATGGCGTCATGGAGCGCATCGAGGAACGCGCGGACGGCGCGGGCGATGGAGCGAACCTGCGGCTCGTCGAGTTCCCCGGTGGCGACCAGTTCCGCGACCCAGGCTTCCGGGAGAGGGTCTTCGCCGCGAATCCCCACCGTAAAGAAACTCTCCGCCAGCAGGGGAGGCAGCTTGTCGGCGAGCCGGTTGTAGGTCTCCGCACCCAGCCGGCGCGCCAGGTCGAGGTACGGATAGCGGGCTTGGGCCACCACGCCATGAGCGCGCAGGTAAGCCTTGAGCAGCCCGACCTGGATGGAGGGGTAATCCCAGCGGTTCCATGGCATGGCCAGCAGCAGCACCCGGGGTTCGCCGCGCCCGTACTTCATCACCCGCCGTCCTTCAACGCCCGACGCCCAGCGCCCGCGCCAGGCGCTCGGGCAAGCCCGCCGGGTTGGCCAGATAATCCAGTGGACCGAACGGCGTCTCCTCCAAGGCCCAGCCGCAGCGGCAACCACCGCGACAGGCGAACCCGAAACCGCAGTCCTGGCAGATGGCGGGTAGTTCAGCGAAGTCCTGCTCGACCAGCGCGCGGCTGGCTTCGCGGAGTCCGTGGCGGACATCGACCGCCGCCCGGCGCGAATAGCAGCGCACGACCTCGCCCGCGGGGGTCACCGTCAAACTCTGCACCGGGCCGCAACCCCGTCCCCCCGCGAACAGGGTGGCGGCCTCCCACGGATCGTCCAGCGCGCAGAAGGGTACGCCCAGCCCGAGCATCAGATCTTCCCACCGCTCCCACCGGCGGGTCGCCGCCAAGCAGCGCGCCAGCGCCGCCAGGTCGGCGCGAGATACCGGGCGTTCGTTTCCCGCCTGCGGTTCGGCGCGCAACGGTACCCAGCGTGCGAAGCCCAAGGGTTCGAGCAGCTCGACAAAATCGGCGAAGCGCTGAATGTTCTCGCGGGTCATCACCGTCAGGATCTCTACCGAGTAGCCGTAACCCGCCAGGTAGCCAACCGCTTCCCACTTGCGCCGCCAGGCGCTACGACTCCCCGTGACGTGGGTCATCGTCGGCTCGTCGGCGGCCGGCAACGAAATCTTGAAACAGTCCACCAGTCCCCGCAACGCCGCGAGGCGGGGTGCGGTCAAGGCCGTGCCGTTGCTGTTGACGGTCACGTGGAACCCCAAGTCCTTGGCCTGCTCCAGGTACCTGGTGATGGATTTCAGCAGCGTCGGCTCGCCGCCGGTCAGCCGGATGGTGTCGATACCTTCTTCGCGGGCCTGAGTCAGGAAGCGGTGGTAGGTGGTTCGATCCAGCACCTGATGGCCGGCGGCGCGACCGAAATCCTGGTGACAAAACGCGCAGGCCAGGTTGCACTGGTCGGTGATCTCGAACTTCAGTTCCAGGAACTCGTCAGCGGCCAGGTTCGCCAGTTGGTTGGCGAAATAGTGGGGGGAACGCCGGGCGTACTCGGCGCCGGCGGGGGTCGTGAAAAAGCGCGGATCGAACCCGCGTTCCCAGGCCAGCCGCAACCGATCCGCGTCCCGCAGGCAGGCGGCGATTTCTCCCGCCGCCTGCCTTTCCTCGGCGTGATGCCGGATGGCTTCCACTACCGCAGCCCGGACCGGCGCGTCGAGCCAGTGTCCCAGCCACGGTTCCAGCACCAGGGCGGCGATCTTGGCCCCGAGAACCGCGTGCTCGGGACCCACCGCATCGTCGCGCCGGCCCGCGTCGTGCAGCAAACCGGCAATCATGGCGGGCAGCGGGTTACGATCCAGCTTCAGCGCCAGCAGCGCGGCGGCCCGCGCCACGAAGACGCTGTGTTCGAACCCGTGGTAGCCGCTGGCCGGCTGTTGCGAGTACGGGTACGCGCGGGGAGCCAGGTCGCGTTCCAGCCAGCGCAGCCAGGCGGCGGCGTGGGTCGAGGAGGAGGCTCCGGGAACCAGCACGCCACGCGCCACGAAAAACAGGTGCAGCAGGGGGGCGAAGAACGGCAACGCTAGGATGTCGGGCAGGCGCATCTCGAAATGGGCTTCCACCGCGCCACGGTGCCGGGTGGCCAACTCCAGCAGGCCGGCATCGTGAATGCGCGGTACAGCGCCGACGTAGACCCGCACCCCGTACTTGGCGAGAGCCTCGGATGCGCGCTCGAAGCGCCGGCAGCCGTCCACCGCCACCGGACCCGGCGCGGCGTACTCGAAGCCGGCCACTGCTCCAGCGGGCTGGAACGGGTCGCGATCCCGCGTGATGTGGTACAGGTAGAGCGGCTGTTCCAGGCATTCGGCGCGGTCGGCGGGAACCAGCAGGTAGACGAACGGGCGCGGGGCCGTCAAATAATCGACCCCGTGGACCCAGCCTTGCTGGTCGTCGAGGCCGAGGCCGAAGCAGGCCGCGAAGCCTGGCGAGGGCGACGCGAACACGGGTCCACGCGCCGAGGGCGTGAGCGTGGCCAGGCCGCCCACCGCCGTGCCGTGATAGAGCGCGGCGTTGCTCTCCGCGAGGGAGATGGTCCGATGCGCCATCCACTCCGGCACATCCCCGGCCGGACGCCGGAAATGCACCGCCAGCCAGGCCGCCGCGATGGCGTCCACCAGGGTTTCATCCGCGCCGAAGCATTCGACGAATTCCGCCAGCTTGGGCAAGGGCGTAAAACCGGGGGAAAACGCGCCGTCGATGCGCTGTGGGACCCACTGGGCGCTCGCGGAAGTCAGGAAGTCCCGGTAGCGCAGCATCTCGACCCGGTCGGCCAGTTCCGGATGGCTGTGGTCGAACCGCGCCCGGTAGTCCTCCACCGCTTGCCAGTCCGGCGCCACCCACACCACGCGCGCCAGGATGCCATCGCGCAGCGCAATGAGCAGATAGTTGCCGTCGGTCACGCAGTCTCCGCGCCGACCGAGCGGCAGGTTGCCGAGTCCCGGATCGGCCTCGTCGAACAGGTCGGGATGCGCGTCGAAGTGAACGCAGACCCAGCCCCGCAGGGCGGCCTGATCCCACAGGCGCAGGCAGTCCCGGTGGTGCATCACTGGCGTGCGCGGCGCGGATCGGTGGGCGTCCAGCAGGATTTCCGGTCGCAGCCAGTAATCCTTATTCCGATCCTCCAGGACGGTGCGCTCGCTGTCGAGGAAGAAGTCGAAATCCACGTCCCACAGGACGGCTGGCGGATTCATATCCTGGATATTGAGCGGAGAGTGGCCGCTCACAGGCCCAGCTCGCTGTGCGAGCCGAGGCGGACGAGCTGTAACACGGCATCATCCGGCTTACGGTAAATCAAGACCAGATCCGGCTTGATATGACATATATGGTCCGCCCCGCGATGCAAGAGGAAATCGCAGCTTGGCTAAAGGAAAAGTTGCGGCCATATATCCGGCATCGTGTTAAGGCGCTATCGCCAGCCCTCGTGCCCTGATGGAATTCGCGC
>JAKLIY010000025.1 GCA_022709365.1 Pseudomonadota bacterium | reverse complement strand
TTTCTGTCATCGGGGTTTCCCTCATTTTATTGCTGTTTTTTTAACAGCATAAACCTATCAAAAAAATTTAGTAAAGCTTAAATGATACATGCTTGTACTCGACTCCACAAGAACAGTCCAAGAACCAAATAATTTACGGGGTAGCTAGGTTCTATTGACATTTCGCAGTACAGATCGGAAGGTTAAAATTTTTGCGGAACGACATGGACCGAACCTTCCTGACCGACGAACCATGGGCGGTGATTTTGCCGTTTCTGCTGAGCCATTCCCCTGTTTATGTGGGAACCCCCCTGGCCTGCCGAGCTTTTCTGGAGGCGGTGTTGTGGGTGCTGCGCAGCGGTGGTCAGTGGCGGTTGTTGCCCGCGACGCGGGGAGCGTGGAACAGCGTTTTCAAGCGCTTTGCCCGGTGGCAACGATGCGGCGTCTGGGCCGAGTTGCAGGCCCACGTCACGCGGGAACCCGACCTGCAACATCTGCTGATCGACAGTACGGTAGTCCGTGCCCACCCCTGCGCGGCGGGGGCGGAGCAGAGTTCCGCCGAGGCGGAAGCCTTGGGCCGTTCGCGGGGCGGCTTTGGCACTAAGATTCATGCCGTGACGGAAGCCTTGGGCAATCCCCTGGCCTTCATCCTCACCGGCGGGCCAGCGTCCGATATCGGGCAGGCGGAACGGCTGATCGGGGAATTCCCGGCCGAAGCCGTCATCGGCGATCAGGGTTACGATTCTGATGCGTTCGTGAAGGTCGTGGAGAAGCGCGGCATGCAAGTGGTCATTCCGCCCCGTTCCAACCGCTTGAATCCACGGACCTACGACCGGCATCTTTATAAGGAACGTCATCTCGTTGAATGCTTTTTCAACAAGATCAAGCACTATCGCCGCATCTTTTCGCGTTTTGAGAAAACCGCCAACCACTTCATGGCCTTCCTACACTTCGTTGCTTTCCTCATTTGGACTCGATGAAATGTCAACAGAACCTAAGCCCCCCAAGCCCCCTAGCTTTGAAAATTGTGGGGCACATTTTCCGTATTAAAATAAAAAAGCACTTAGCCTAGGTTTAAATTCTGACTAAGTGCTTGTTTTCATTGGTCGGGGCGAGAGGATTTGAACCTCCGACCACCTGCACCCCATGCAGGTGCGCTACCAGGCTGCGCTACGCCCCGTGGTTGACAGCGGGGGAGACCACCCGCTGTCGGGGAAAAGATGAATGTTAATGCAATCCAAGCGGCTTGCCAAGCCTTCGTGAACTACGCATCGCCCTTGAACCGATCCACCCGGGCCTTGAGTTTCTGCCCTGGCCGAAAGGTCACTACCCGCCGTGCGGTGATGGGGATTTCCTCCCCGGTTTTGGGATTGCGACCTGGCCGCTGGTTCTTGTCACGCAGGTCAAAATTACCAAACCCGGACAGTTTTACCTGATACCCCCGCTCCAGGGCGCCGCGAATCTCCTCGAAGAAGATTTCCACCAATTCCTTGGCTTCGCGCTTGTTGATGCCCAGTTCTTCGAACAACCGTTCCGCCATATCGGCTTTTGTCAGTGCCATGCTCTAAATCCTAAGCGTTGCGCCAAACTGTTCCGCCAGTCCCGCTAAAATGCCGGACACGGCATCCTCAACTACATGATCGGTAAGATTGCGCGAAAAATCCTGTAAATTCAACCCAAAAGCCAAACTTTTCCGTCCTTCGGCGATGCCCTTGCCCCGATAGACATCAAACAGCCACACTTCGCGCAGCAAATCGCCGCCTCGTTGACGAATCACGTCCTGCACAGCCTGGGCGGTCACGCGCTCATCGACCACAATCGCCAAATCACGGCGACTGGCCGGGAACCGGGACAATTCCCCGAACGTCGGCCGCCGCGCCGGCTGCACGCCCGCCAGCCGCAATTCAAATACACAGGCGTCGCCTTCCACATCCAGCTCCCGTGCGATCCGGGGATGCAGCGTCCCCAGCCAACCGACCGGCGAACCGGCCCGCTCAATGCGAGCGCTCTGGCCGGGATGCAACGCGGGATGTACGACGGCCACGAAGGCAAACGCCTCTGGTTCGCCAGTCAGGGCCAATAACGCCTCGACATCGGCTTTGAGATCGAAAAAATCCGCCGGGCGCACTGGAACGCTCCATTGTTCCGGCAATGCCGATCCAGCGATCACGCCGCCGATATACGACTCCTGACGCAAGGCGCCGCCTTCCGGGATGAAGTTGAGACCGTGTTCAAACAGCCGCACCCGCGTCTGTTGCCGCTTCTGATTATGGATCAGCGCCTTGAGCAGACCCGGCCACAGACTGGTGCGCATCACCGCCAGATCGGCGGAAATCGGATTCGCCAAGGCCAGCGGTTCCCGTTCCGGATCCAGCCATTGCTGAAAATCCGGATCAACAAAACTATAGGTGATCGCTTCCTGAAAACCACGTTGCACCAGGGTTTCCCGGAGCCGCGCTAATCGAATCTGTCCTTCCGGTTGCAGCGGCATCTCCAGCCGGGTCAGCGGCCGGTTGCCCGGTGCCCGGTCGTAACCGTAGACACGAATGATCTCTTCAATCAAGTCCACTTCCAGAGCAATATCGAAGCGGCTGCTGGACGGAACGACCAGCCAATGATCGACCTCAATCGACACCGCCATGCCCAACCGTCGCAGGATATCCTCGACCTGGGCGACCGGGACCGCCATGCCGAGCAGCTTGTTGAGTCGATCCGGGCGCAGGCGAATCGCTGGTTCCGCTGGCAAGTGTTCGGGCGACACCGCCTCAATGATCGGCCCCGGCTGGCCTCCGGCCATGTCAATCAGCAATTGGGTGGCGCGTTCGGCAGCGCGGCGTTGCAATTGCGGGTCCACGCCACGCTCGAAACGATATGAGGAATCGGTCTGCAAGCCATAGCGGCGGGCGCGGCCTGCAATGCTGGCCGGGGTGAAAAAGGCGCTTTCCAGGAACACGTCGCGAGTGGCGTCGGTGCAGGAACTGATCTCGCCGCCCATGATCCCGGCCAACGCCAGGGGGCCGTGATGATCGGCAATCAGCAAAGTTTCCGTATCCGGCTCGATGACCACGCCGTTGAGCAATTCCAGCCGGTCGCCGGGCCGGGCGCGGCGCACTTCAATGCCGCCCGTCAATCGCCCCAGATCGAAGGCGTGCAACGGCTGGCCGAGTTCCAGCATCACATAATTGGTCACGTCCACCAGCGGCCCCAGGCTGCGGACGCCGGCCCGGCGCAGCCGCTCTTTCATCCATAACGGGGTCTCAGCAGCGGGATTGACTCCGCGAATGACCCGGCCCACATAGCGCGGGCCGTCAGCGGGATCAAGCAACGTCACCGGAAAAACGTCGTTCAGCGTTGCCGGAACTTCATCGGCAGGCAGTGACCGGAATTCACAACGATTGAGCGCCGCTACTTCGCGGGCGATGCCTTCCATGCCCAGGCAGTCGCCGCGATTAGGCGTCAATTCGATCTCGATGATCGAATCGTCCAGCGCCAGCAGCTCGCGCACATTCTGACCGGGTCGGCTGTTCGCGGGCAACGGCAACAACCCGTCGGAGCTTTCCGCCAGGCCCAGTTCCTTGGCCGAACACAACATGCCCTGCGATTCGACGCCACGCAGTTTGGATTTCTTGATGTCCAGTCCGTTCGGCAATGCCGCGCCGATCAGCGCCGTCGGGGCGCACATGCCCACCGCGACATTGGGTGCGCCGCAGACAATTTGCAACGGTTCGGCCTGGCCGATGTCCACCGTCGCCACCCGCAGCCGGTCGGCGTCGGGATGCTGCATTAAAGCTATAACCCGGCCGACAACGACTTTTTCAAAGGGCGGCGCAGCAGGTTCAACGCGATCCACTTCCAGACCGGCCATGGTCAGTTGCGCGGCCAGTTCGTTACTGGAGAGCGGGGGATCGACCCATTCCCGCAGCCATTGTTCGCTGACTTTCATGATGATAAGCCTTACTGAAACTGCCGCAGAAAGCGCAGATCGTTGTCGAAGAACAGGCGCAGGTCATTGACGCCGTAGCGCAGCATGGTCAACCGCTCGACGCCCATGCCAAAGGCGTAACCGGTATAGCGTTCGCTGTCGATGCCCACTTTTTCAAAGACCGCCGGATGCACCATGCCACAGCCCAGCACCTCCAGCCAGCCGCTGTGCTTGCAGACCCGGCAGCCGTCGCCGCCGCAGATCACGCACTGGATATCCACTTCGGCGGACGGCTCGGTGAATGGGAAATAGGACGGGCGGAAACGCACCGCCAGATCGCGTTCGAAGAAGCAGCGCAGAAAATCGTCCAGTACGCCTTTCAAATCGGCAAAACTGACGTCCTCATCGACCAGCAATCCCTCGACCTGATGAAACATCGGGCTGTGGGTCACGTCAGAATCACAGCGATAGACCCGGCCCGGCGCGATGATGCGCACCGGCGGGGCCTGTTGTTCCATCACCCGGATCTGCACCGGCGAGGTATGGGTGCGCAGCAGGGTGTGAGCGTCGAAATAAAAGGTGTCGTGCATCGCCCGCGCCGGATGGTGCGGCGGGATATTGAGCGCCTCGAAGTTGCGAAAATCGTCCTCGACTTCCGGCCCTTCCGCGACCGTAAAGCCGATTCGGGCAAACAGCGCCTCGATGCGGGCTAGGGTTCGGCTGACCGGATGGTAGCCGCCCGGACGTTGCCCGCGCCCCGGCAAGGTGACGTCGATGGCTTCATGGGCCAGCCGGGCGTCCAGCGCTGCCGCTTCCAGTTCGATCTTGCGGGCGGCGAGCGCTGTTTCCAGCGCCTGCTTGGCCTCGTTGATCGCCTGACCGGCCTGACGCCGTTCCTCCGCAGGCAGTTTACCTAATTCCTTCAGACGCTCGGTCAGTACGCCTTTCTTGCCCAGATAGCGAACACGCGCCTGATCCAGCGCGGCGAGATCACCGGTTCCGGCAATAGCGGCCTGGGCGGTTTGCAACAATTCGGGCAATGCGTCCACGCGAGCGAGTCTCTTAATGATAACGAATAAAAAAGGGAAAGGACCGCGCCCTTTCCCCGTTTGAGCAGCCGTCGTCTTCAGACGATGCCGAGGGCAGTCTTGGCGCGGTTAGCCAGTTCGGCGAACGCCGGCTTGTCAAATACGGCCAGATCGGCCAGCACCTTGCGGTCGACTTCGATTGCAGCTTTTTTCAAACCGTTGATTAACCGGCTGTAGGACAGACCGTTCTCATGGGCGCCGGCATTAATGCGGACAATCCACAGCGCCCGGAATTCACGCTTCTTCTGGCGGCGGTCGCGATAGGCATATTGGCCGGCCTTGATCACGGCTTGTTTAGCGACCCGGTACACTTTGCTGCGGGCGCCGTAATAGCCTTTGGCCTGATCCAGGACTTTTTTATGACGGGCGTGGGCAGTAACGCCGCGTTTCACTCGGGACATGACTTAGGTTCTCCGATCCAGGAATATCAAGCGTAGGGCAACATCCGGCGCACGGCCGGGGTATCCACTGCGGCAACGATGGTCGTGCCGCGCAGTTGGCGTTTCCGCTTGGAACTCTTCTTGGTCAGGATGTGCCGGAGATGCGAGTGAGAACACCTGAACTTGCCGGACCCGGTACGGCTGAAGCGCTTGGCTGCGCCGCGATTGCTTTTCATTTTGGGCATTACATAACTCCGCAATTTTCAAAGGTAAATTCAACGATCGGCCCCGACCTGCGCCGGTAGCTGGAAAAAGTCAGAGTCTGGCCGGGAGAATTACTTCTTCTTGATCGGCGCGATGGTCATGACCATCTGCCGCCCTTCCATTCTGGGCCGTTGCTCCACCACACCGTAGGGGGTGAGATCGTCTTCGACGCGCTTGAGAAGGCTGACACCAATATCCTGGTGCGCCATTTCACGACCCCGAAACCGTAGCGTGATTTTGGCTTTGTCGCCTTCGCTCAGGAAACGGATCAGGTTGCGTAGTTTGACCTGATAGTCTCCTTCGTCCGTACCTGGACGAAACTTGATTTCCTTCACCTGGATCTGCTTTTGCTTCTTCCGGGCTTCACCTTGCTTCTTGGCCAGCTCGAACCGGTATTTACCGTAGTCCATGATGCGGCAGACCGGCGGCTTGGCGTTCGGGGAGATTTCCACCAAATCCAGTTCAGCTTCCTCGGCCATCCGCCTGGCTTGCACCAGGGGGACGACCCCCGCCTGCTCGCCGTCCTGATCGAGCAGGCGCACTTCGCGCCCGGTGATCTCTTCGTTGAGCCGGAGTTCGTTATTCGCTGCGATGTTACATTCCTCCAGTGGTTATTCGGTTCGCCCACGTCGGGCGATGTCAGCTTGCAGCCGTTCGACGAAAGCGGGCAGATTCATGCTGCCCAAGTCTTGACCGGTGCGGGTGCGCACGGCGAGAGTTTCCGTTTCCATCTCCCGGTCGCCGACGACCAGCAGATAGGGAATGCGCTGCAAGGTATGCTCGCGAATTTTAAAGCCGATTTTTTCGTTTCTCAAGTCAGACAGGGCGCGGAAACCTTGTTGCATCAGGACTTTTTCGACCTGATTGGCATAGTCGGCCTGATGATCCGTGATATTCAGCACCACCGCCTGCACCGGGGCCAGCCAGGCAGGTAACGCCCCGGCGTATTGTTCAATCAATATGCCGATAAACCGCTCCAGTGAGCCGAGAATGGCGCGATGCAGCATCACGGGAACCCGTTTGCTGCCGTCTTCAGCGATGTAGTGGGCGTCCAGCCGACCCGGCATGGAGAAATCGACCTGAATGGTGCCGCACTGCCAGAGCCTATCCAGGCAATCGCGCAGGACGAATTCGATTTTGGGACCATAAAACGCGCCTTCGCCGGGCTTGAGGGTCCACGGCTGACCGGTGCGGTTCAGCGCCAGTTCCAAAGCCTGTTCCGCTTTGTCCCAGACGTCATCGCTGCCGACCCGCTTTTCAGGACGGGTCGCCAAGGCTAATTGTACCTCGTTGAAACCAAAGTCAGCGTAGACCCGGAACAGCAGGTCCATGAACGCGGTGACTTCCGGCTGAATCTGCTCCTCCGTGCAAAAGATGTGCGCATCGTCCTGCACGAAGTTGCGCACCCGCATCAGCCCGTGCAGGGTGCCGGAGGGTTCATTGCGGTGACAGGAGCCGAATTCAGCAATCCGCAACGGCAGGTCGCGGTAACTCTTCAGCCCTTGGTTGAAAATCTGGATATGGCCGGGACAGTTCATCGGTTTCACCGCATAGTCGCGGTTTTCCGAGGCGGTGGTGAACATGTCGGCGCGGAATTTCTCCCAATGCCCGGAGCGTTCCCACAGACTGCGGTCGATGATCTGCGGGGTATGGACTTCCTGATAACCATGCCCGCGCAGCCTCTGGCGGATGTAGTTCTGCACCTCGACATAAATGCGCCAGCCCCGGTCGTGCCAGAACGCCATGCCGGGCGCTTCTTCCTGAACGTGGAACAGATCGAGCGCCTTGCCAACTTTGCGATGGTCACGCTTCTCGGCCTCTTCCAACCGGTGTAAATAGGCTTTCAACGCTTTCTGATCGGTCCAGGCGGTGCCGTAGATGCGTTGCAACATCTCGTTGCGGGAATCGCCGCGCCAGTAGGCGCCGGCCACCTTCATCAACTTGAAAGCTTTCAGCTTGCCAGTCGCAGGAACGTGCGGGCCACGACAGAGATCGATGAAATCATCCTGCCGGTAGAGCGAAATCGCTTGGTCAGACGGAATGTCAGCGATGATCTGCGCCTTGTACTCCTCGCCCATCTGGCGAAAAAACGCCACGGCTTCATCACGCGGCATCACCGACCGGCTGACCGGAATATCCCGCACCGCCAGTTCCTCCATCCGCGCCTGAATCCGCTCCAGGTCGTCGGGGGTGAAAGTGCGCCCAAAGGCGAAGTCGTAATAGAAGCCGTTTTCGATGACCGGGCCGATGGTGACCTGTGCGGCCGGATAAAGCTGCTTGACGGCGTGGGCTAATAAATGAGCGCTGGAATGGCGGATGATGTCCAGTCCTTCCGGGTCGCGATCAGTGATGATCGCCAGATTCGCGTCCTGATGCAGAACGTGCGAGACATCGACCAGCCGACCATCAACCTTGCCGGCCAGAGCGGCCTTGGCCAAGCCGGGGCCAATCGCGGCGGCGATGTCCCGGATGCTCACGGGATGGTCGAAGACCCGTTGATGTCCATCGGGAAGGGTGATAATCGGCATCGCGGCAATTCTCTTGATCTAAGGACGGTTTTCCGGGGAAATAGTAAAGGGCGCACCTTGATGCCCTTCTTTTGGAAGGAAGACGCGCCCTTTGGCAAACTATTCTGCTCTGCAACCTATAATATTGGTAGGCGCGATTGGACTCGAACCAACGACCCCCACCATGTCAAGGTGGTGCTCTAACCAACTGAGCTACGCGCCTAAGCGATAGGGGCGGAAGATTACCCAAAGAAAACCCGGTTGGCAAGGGTTGGATTATAAAAAGGCTATTTGCGCGGTCAGGCGATTTCCTGCAAAGTCTCACGCGAACCTTGTCCGCTTGGAACACGACTCCCAGGAACCTGCCCTATGAAATTTTGCAGCCAGTGCGGCGCTCCCGTCATCCTGCGCATCCCCACGGGCGATCATTTGCCCCGACATGTCTGCGTGTCTTGCGATACCGTTCATTACCAGAATCCGAAGATCGTTGCCGGGTGCATTCCTGAATGGGAGGGACGAATTTTGCTGTGTCGGCGCGCTATTGAGCCGCGCTACGGTCTGTGGACTTTGCCGGCGGGGTTCATGGAAAACAGCGAATCGGCGGTGACGGCGGCAGCGCGCGAGGCGCTGGAAGAAGCGAACGCAGTGGTCGAGAATCTCCAGTTGTATGGCCTGTATTCGCTACTCCACGTCAGTCAGGTCTATTTAATGTTTCGCGGCCAACTCAAAGACGGGCAGGCCAGTCCCGGCGAGGAGAGTTTGGAAGTGGGCCTGTTTGCCGAGGAAGAGATTCCCTGGGAGCAGATCGCTTTCACCGTGGTTCACGAGACCTTGCGCCAGTACTTCGCCGAGCGACGGGCTGGGGCGTTCCATTTGCATGTCGGCGATATTATCCGCGAGGCTGATCACTTCCGGATTCATCGTTATTCCTGAGTCCGTCGTGAGTCTCAGCGTGATGTATAGTTAGCAGTGATCCATCGTCCGAAGCAAACCGAAGGAGTGCTTGCCATGAAGCCCTATCTCATCATCGTAGAAGACCCCAGTTCCGACAAGCTGCTCAACGTTGCGGTCATTCACGCCGACAACGAGCTACAGGCTGAAGCCCAGGCGCAACAACTGTTTCCCGGCCTGCCCGAAGAGGATTTATGCGTGTACGACGTGCATGAACTGAACCACGACAATCCCGACGGCTGGACCTATCTGGATTGAATGTTTCCGCCCACCGTGCGCTGAGCAATGCGGTTTGCCGACCTTGGAGAATAAGCTGCGTGGAGACCCCAATCGCCGAGACCGACGACGGCGCAATGGTTGGAATGTCGTATGTGCTGAAGGAAGAGGCGCAATTAGCTCAGATCTGGAGCGCCCAGGACCAGGCTGAACACGAGCGAGGTGGGCAGGACATCGCTACCCGATTCAGCACGGTGCGCCAGCGTTTTGAAGGGCTGCGCGTCCGTGCGGATACAGTTTGGGAGCGGTTTGTCAGTCTGGCTCTGGAGCGCATTATGTCCCGGCAGATTCACGAATTCCTCGACGAGATCGATGGAGAGATCCAGACGCTGACCCAGCACCTGACCGAGATCGATTGTGAAATGGACCGGATTCGGGCGCGCGTTCATGATCGGCGACGGGCGCTGGCCGAGAAAATCACCCTGCTGGAGCCGTTGGCGCATCGCACGTCCACCCAGAACCATCTCAATATGATGCTGGCGCGAGTGGAAGGGCTGGAAGCCTATCTGCTGGGCAGAAAAGATGTGCCGCCGCAATCCTATGATCTTCACTATAAGCGGCATACCAACGCCTCAGGCGATTTGTCGTATTTGCGGGTGCGCTTGCTGACGACCCGGATCGCGTTGATCGCCGCCAATTTCAGCCAACAACTGAGCCGATTCGACGCCCGGCTCTCGGAATCATTGCTCGAAACTGAGCGATACAAAGTCGAACTTGCCCTGCTCGCCGCACGCATCGAGTGTATGAACGAGCTATCCCGCTACTGGTTACTGTATCTCGACATCGTCTTGGGCAAGAAGTATGACGAATGAAAACCAGGAGCTGGACGGCCTTGTCCGCTTCCTGACAAATGCCGAGCTTGCGTTGTGTGAAATCCCGCGTCATCGTTATGCTATCCCTTTAATAATTTGTTTTTAAATTAATTTTTTATTTGGCACAAGCTTTGCTGGGGTCTTGGTGACTCTATCGCATGAGGCTGCTGCCATGACCCCCGTTCCCCGCACCCTGGTGATCGATGACACCACCTTACGTGATGGCGAACAGTCTGCGGGCGTCGCTTTTACCCAAGCCGAGAAGCGCGCTATTGCCAGCGAACTGGTCGCGCTGGGCGTACCGGAACTGGAAATCGGCATTCCAGCGATGGGCGCCGAGGAACAGGACAGCATCTGCGACTTGGCAACTTCGGGACTGAACGCCCGGTTGTTGGTGTGGAGCCGGATGCGGGAGACCGATTTACGGTGGTGCCGCGATCTGGGGGTGTGGGGCGTGGACCTGTCCGTGCCGCTGTCCGATCAGCAACTGCGCCACAAACTGGGCTGGACCCGCGAACAGGCATTGGAGGCGATTCGCCGCTGCGTCCCTCAGGCGCGGGACTTGGGACTGGAAGTCATTGTCGGCGGTGAGGATGCCTCGCGGGCGGATGGCGACTTTCTGCTACAAGCCGCCGAAACCGCTCAACATGCCGGAGCGCGGCGGTTCCGCTTCGCTGACACGCTGGGGATTATGGAGCCGTTTGGCGTGCTGGCGGTCTTCCAACGCCTGCGTGCGGCGCTGGATATTGAACTGGAAATGCACGCCCACGATGACCTGGGACTGGCGACCGCTAACACCCTGGCCGCGGCGTTGGGCGGCGCGACCCATGCCAATACCACGGTCAACGGTTTGGGCGAGCGGGCCGGCAATGCCGCGCTGGAAGAAGTGGTGATGGGGCTGCGGCAACTGTACGGCTTCCAGATGAACATCGACCTGTCGCGCTTCCCGGCGCTGTCGCAACGGGTCGCCGCCGCCGCCAACCGCCCGTTGTCCTGGCAGAAAAGTTTGGTCGGCGAGGGCGTTTTCACCCATGAGGCCGGCATTCATGTCGATGGCCTGCTCAAACATCCGCTCAATTATCAGGGCGTCGACCCGGCGGTGCTGGGCCGCAGCCATCGACTGGTGCTTGGCAAGCATTCCGGCGCTCAGGCGGTGCGCACATTCTACCGCGATCTGGGTATTGTCCTGAACCCTCGCCAAACCGATGCAGTGTTGCAGCGCATCCGCACCTTCGTTGGCCAGCACAAACGTCTGCCGGACGCCGCTGATCTGCGGATGTTTCACCACGATCTCGCCATGGCCCCTCCCTCTTTTTCCGACCTTGCCGGGTGATCCCCATGACCACGACCTTTCTTGAAGATCTGACCGAGATGACTTCCGCCGAGGATTTTCTCGACTATTTCGGCATCGCCTTCGATCCCGCCGTGGTCGAAGTCAACCGCTTGCACATTCTCAAACGGTTTCACGATTATCTACAACGCACTGATCCAACGGATTGGGAGGATTACGCCCAAAGCTTGCGGCAGGCTTATCAGGATTTCGTGGTTTCCGATGCGCTTACTGAGAAGGTGTTCAAAGTTTTTCACCGGCAGGCCGGGCGGCGTGAGGTGCGAATTGCGCTGGCGGATATCGGCCATTCCGCATGATGCTGCAACCGCGCTTCACCAGCGACGATGAGGTGCGGGTGATTCGTAACATCCGCAACGATGGCACCTATCCGGGTCAGCCCACCGGCGCGTTGCTGGTGCGGCGCGGCAGTGTGGGCTACGTCCGCCATATCGGGGTGTTCCTGCAGGATCAGCTCATCTACGCCGTGCATTTTCTGCAGACCGGGAACCGCATCGTGGGTTGCCGGGAAGTTGAACTGATTCCGGCCGACGCTCCCTGGATTCCCAACCGCTTCGAACGGGGCGACCGGGTCACGGCCCGGCAGGGGCTGGCGATCAAAGGGACTGTAGTGGCGGCGGCGGGCGCGGTCGGCGAGATCGTCGCGGTCCTGCGCGATCCGGCGCCGGTTTATTATCACGTCCTCTTCGGCGCACGGGTGTTCCAGGTGCCGGAAAGCGGATTGGATGAATCGCCGAGCGAACCCGGTGCACGCTAGCCGTGGCAACGCTTCTATAAAGAGGTGGCTACCGTTGCCAGACCAACACGATCGGTAGAGCTGGCCGGTAATTCCAGCCAGCGTTATCACCGGTCTTTAGCTGGAGGTTCAGCCAGCGTAGCCCCCTGGCCGGTTTCCTCGTAAGTCTGCCCGTCCCGGATGTGGTAGAGCCGCTTGAAGGTCGGAATGATCTTCTCGTCGTGGGTTACCACGATAATCGCTGTCTGATAGTGCTGGGCCATCTCGTTCAAAATCCGCACGACGGCTAACGCCCGTTCACTGTCGAGCGGCGCGGTCGGTTCATCGGCCAGAACGATGGGTGGCTGGTTGGCCAGCGCCCGGGCGATAGCCACCCGCTGTTGTTCACCGCCCGACAATTGCGAAATGGCTGCTTGGGCGCGATGATCCACTTGCAACGCCGTCAGCAGTTCCCGCGCCCGTTGCCGCGCCTCCCGGTTCGAGCGTCCCGCCAGCATCAACGGTAAGGCCACGTTGTCGGTCACATCGAGAAACGGGATCAGATAAGGCGCCTGGAATACGAAACCGATGGAATCACGACGCAGGGCGCGGGGATCGCGGTTGCGCCAGCCGCCGTCATACACCGGCTTCCCGGACAGCGCGATGCGCCCGGCGCTGGGTTCGATGACCGCCCCCAGGCATTTGAGCAGGGTGCTTTTACCGGAACCGCTCGGCCCGATCAGACCCACCACTTCACCGGGGGCCACGGTGAGATCGACGCCCTTGAGCGCGTCTACCGCCGCATCTCCGGTTCCATAACGCTTGCGCAACCCGTGGACTTCAATCGCCGGTTGGGCGGGTGAAATGCTCATCTCAACCGCCAATCGCCGCCGCCGGATCCACGCGCAGCGCCGCCCGGATCGCCAGTGTGCTGGCAATGGCGCAGAGGGTCATGACTGCCGCGAAACCCCGCACGGCGTCGCCCGGCTCCAGCAAGACATATTTGGGAAAATAGGGCGCCCAAAGGGTCGCCACGGTCTTGCCAACCATGAAGCCGATCAGCCCCAGACCGAGCGCTTCTTGCAAGATCATGGCGGCAATGGTGCGGTCGCGGGCGCCGATCAGTTTCAGCACCGCGATTTCCCGCAGCTTGCCCAAGGTCATGGTGTAGATAATGAACGAGACGATAGCGGCGCTGACCACTGCCAGAATGACCAGAAACACCCCAATTTGCCGGGCCGAGGTCGCGATCAGCTTGGCGATCAGGATGTCTTCCATCTGCGGCACGGTATAGGTCTGCAAGCGTTTCCATCGGCGAATCGTTGCCGCAACCTCCTCGGCGGCCCAGCCGGGAGCAGTTTGCACCAGCACGGCATTCACCATGCGACTGCTTTCCTGACTACGGGAAATGGTCTCAGCCATCCCCGGCAAACCGGGCGGGTTCAACACCGGATTAGTCCGCACCCGCGCCCGCTCGTTGACGATGACATCGTTGTCTTTAAGAAACTGCGCTTCCTGGGCGTCCCGCAGCGGGATGAAGACCATGGGGTCGCCGCTGGCCGACACCATGCGCCGGGTCAGGCCGACGATCTCGTAGTCATGGCGGCGAATGCGGATACGGTCGCCGAGTTTAAAGCCGGTGTTGACATCGACTACGGCTTCATAGTGGGCGCGTTCGATCTGGCGTCCGGCAATCAGATAGCGCGGTTCGCCTGGCCCTCCCCGTTCAATGCCGACAACCATCACCCGTGCATCCTGGCTGCCGTGCTGAATTTGCATGGTCAAATAGGTGACGTTGGCGGCCCGCAGGACGCCCGGCAGACCGAGCAGACTGCGATAAATATCATCGCGCAGGCTGGACGGTTCCGCGTAGGGGCCGAGCGTATCGCGCTGCACCACCCAGAGGTCGGCGCCGCTGTTAGCCAACAAGGCTTTGCCATCGTCGACCATGCCGCGATAGATACCGGCCATGGACAAAGTGACGCCGATCAGCAACCCCAGTCCCAAACCCGTGAAGACATATTTTCCCCAGGAATGCAGGATGTCGCGTCCGGCCAGGCTGATCATCTGGCCACCCCATTCAGCGCAGCGCGGATTTCGACGGCTTCGCCGGCCCGCATGTCGCGTTCGCTGTAAACGATGATGCGGGCGTCGGGCGGCAGGGAATCCAGTAGTTGGGCGTAGCCGTCCAGCGTGCGGATACCGAACCGGAGCGGCTGGAATTGCGCCGCGCCATGATCCGTCATCCGCCAGACGCCGGGTTGTCCCGCGAGATAGCGCACGGCGGCATTGGGCAGAGTCAGGGCGTTGTTTACCGGCGGCAGGCGCAGGGTGACTTCCGCCAGCTCGCCGAGCGCCACGCCTTCCGGCAACGCATCGAAGGCCACCTGGGCGATTTTTTCCTCAGTCACACTGTCGCCGAGCCACTCCACCCGCGCCACCTGGCCGGGCCACCGTTCACCGGGGCGGGAACGCAGGACGATTTCAGCCGGCAGTCCGATCTGCAACCCTGCGGAGCGCGCCTGATCGATACGCACCCACAACCAGATGCTGGCCGGGTCGATGAGTTGCACGACGCTCTGGCCGGCGACGAGTGTTGAACCGGGTTCGGCGTCGCGGCTGGCGACGATGCCCGTAACCGGACTGAGCAGGCGCAAGTTGGCGCGCAGCTTTTCAACTGCCGCCTGTTCCGCCAGCAGTCGATCACGATCCTGGCGGGCAGCGTCCCGATTGGCCTGAGCAGCGGTCAACAGGGTTCGCGCTGCATTGGCGTCGTGTTGCCGGGCGTCGGCGATTTCCTGGGTCACATAGCCTTTGCGGCGCAGTTCGGTAAAGCGGCGGGCATTGGCTTCAGACAGATTCTGGCGGCTGGCCGCTTCCTGGATCAACGCCTCGGCGGCGGCCAAGGTATGGGCAGCGCGTTGCAGAGCCGCCTGGGCCGCAGCGATGCGGTCATCGAGATCGACGGGATCCATATCCGCAATCGGTTGACCGACCGTGACCGGATCGCCGACATCGACCTGTACAGTTTTCACCCGGCCCGCGGCGGTAGGACCAATGATGTAGGTCCGGCGGGCTTCGACCGTACCGATGCCGAAGAGCGCCGGCTCCAGATTTCGGCGTTCCGGACTGGCGACAGTGACGCGCACGGCGGCCAACGGGCCGGTCCGGGCGACGACGTAGCCGAAGCCGCCCAACAGGCTGATGATGAGCGTTGCCAGAAGGATGGGGCGCAGGCGTGGACGGTTCATGGTTGGCGAACTCCAATGCCACGCAGGTAGAGCGGCAGCAGGCGACCGGCGACCGGTTGCAGATGGGCAGGATCGCCGGCCAGCAGGGTTTGCATGACCAGACCCTGTATAGCGCCGATAAACAGGGTTGCAGCGGCAGCTTCGTCAAGATCAGCCGTGACCTGATTTTGGGCTTTGGCCTGAGTCAGTAGCGCAATTAGCCGGGTCCGGTAGTGTTGCAGCAGGCTACAGACCCGCTGCTTGACCAGGCTGTCAGCGGGTTTCTGCAATTCATTAAACATGAGGCGCGGCGCGGATGGATATTGGACAATGAAGGCGATATGCGCTTCGAACGTGCGTTGCAGGCGCTCTACAGGGTCGTAGATTTCGGCGATGGCGGCGGCGATAGCCTCGCTCAGGCTTTCTTCCAGCCAGTCCACGACGGCCAGCCAGATGGCTTCACGGGTCGGGAAGTGGCGAAAGACCGCGCCCTGGGTTAGCCCCATGTGTTCGGCGATAGCCTGAGTCGTGATGGCGTCGGGGCTATTTCCAGCAGCCAGCGCCAGCACTGCCCGAACGATTTCCAGTTGTCGCTCCCCAGCGCGAAGCCGGGTTTTGGCAAGAGCCATGGCATCCCTAATAGATAGTAATTAATTACTATCTTAGTATGGGGTAAAAATAGGCGATGTCAAGGGAAAGGTCAGGGCTACCCCAGTCGTGGCGTACCGGATGACGGGGGTTTTTAGATGAAATGGGTGCATTGGCCCGGTTTCTGCGCAGCCGCTGTTCAGGCTACGGAAACCGATCCAGGGAGTAGAGAACTGTTCACGCCGCCAGCGGCAGCGCCTCGTGGGTAAAGCAGGCTTTCGGGCAAACCCGCGAGCAGGCTTCACAACCGATGCAATCCATGGCGTTGGAAAGCGTCATAAAGGAATTGTCGCTATCGTCGTCATCGTCGTCATCGTCGTCTAGATCGACATCATCAATCGCCCGCTGCACGATGGTCAGCACATCGCGCGGACAGACCTTGTAACAGCGCCCGCAGCCGATGCACTTGGTTTCATTCAATGCGGTGACGAATAACGGAATCCAGACCGTGCCGCCACGGGTGATGCCGGTGATCGTGGGTTCAGCGCCCATACTGCATACCTCGCTTGCTTTGATAAATTCGTTATTCCTGCCAGCCTTCCGCTTCCATCGCCGCAAACCGCGTCTCAGTCCGGTCGTTGGTCTGGTGCTGGCGAGCGATGCTGCGATGGAGCCAGGCGGGCGCGTCGCTGCGTAGCGCCGCTTGTAATTCGGTCAGCAGGAAGGAAATAGAGGTGCCGGATGGGACCCGGAGCGGTTGAACGCCGGCAGTCAGCAATTGCTGGATGGCCGAGCCGCCGACCGCTTCGCAATACACCACGGCGCAACCGCGCAACAGGGCCAATTTCGTGGCCAGCTTGTCCTCATGGCGGTCCTGGTCGAGTTCGCCGAACTGGGCAAACTCCAGCAGGGTTGCCTGTTCCGGCGTCACCGCGTAAATCAGAAGGCCGCTGGCCGCGCCGAAGTGCTGATCGACTCGATGGCGGTCGCTGGTGGCGAAGGCCGCTTTGATGGTGGGCGTCATGCAGCGCTCCCTAATGCCGCCAGCCAGAATCCGCAGATGCCTGAGCAACGCCATGCCCTGCCTCCCGCCGATCATCGGCTTTGAGAGAATAAATCGAGTGATAGGGCGCCACTGCATGTTCAGCGTGGCCCAGCAAAGCATTGGCCAGATCGAACAGCGCCTGCCGCGCGCCCCGGTAGCCGATCCAGGCGCGTTGATAGCCACCGAACTGGTCATGGAGCGGATAACCGGCGCGCAGCAGCGGAATGTCCAGCCGTTGCGCAATGTCGAGCGCGTGAGAATTGCCAATGATCAATTCCGCCTCGCGTTCCCACGCCAAGGTTTCCAAATCGTCCAGATCGCCGATGTGAACTTGCACCAGCGGCAATTGCGCCAAGATAGGCGCGGTGGTGGGCGCGACGGCGGCAACGATCTCCGCGCCCATATCCGCCAACAACTGGCTGAAGCCATGCAGCAGATCGGGTTCAGCGGCAATAGCGACCCGCGCCCGACCTAGCAGAAAATGGGTATCGAGCATGGCGTCCTGCAACTGGGCGCGTTGCCGGACCAGTCGTGCCGGTACGGCTTGACCGGCAATCCCGGCCAGCGTCATCACCAGCCGGTCGGTGGCGTCCAGCCCAAACAGGTGCGGGAAACGATGGACGGGTGTCCCGGTGCGTTCGTGCAATAGATCCGCCGCTGGATACAGCGATGCGCCAATGACCAAAGTTGCCGCAGCATTGCCCAGCGTAGCGAAAGCCGCCAGCGGCGTCCCGCCGGTGGTCAGCGGCTGATAATCTTCGGCGTCCAGATGGCCGTCCAGAGAATCGGCCAGGTCGGGAATGAATACCGGGTGCAGGTCAAACCGTTCAATCAACTCACGCAGCGCTTCCAGATCGCCCGGCGTCAGGGAGGAGCCGCAAAGTACATTGATTTGGCGAGGGTGCCCTCCGCCCCAACTCTCACCCGCCGCAAGGGAGGAAGTCCATGGAAGGTGAAGATTCCCCTCCTTAGCTAAGGAGGGGTGGCGCGCAGCGCCGGGGTGGTTCGGCGGCGTCAGCGGAACCCACTCCGCCAACATCGCCTTGACCGTCGCGGCGAACCCGCTTTCCAGGCTGCCGCTGAAATCCGGGGTGTTGACCGGCACAATGCGGGTGGCCTGAAATTCCGGATAGCCTTCCCGAAACGCCTTGAGCACCCGCTGAATGTCCGTCCCCTGCGCCTCGGTCAAGCCGGTCGTCAGCAATCCCACTGCGGCGGGCCGATGTTTCTCGCAAACCGTGCGCAAACCGGCCAACAGGTTGTCGTCAGCCCCCATGATGCTGCTGATCGGGTCCAGAGCGCTGGTTTGCAGCGGAATCGGCTCGCGGAAATGGCGCACTAGAAAGACTTTGGCAAAGGCCGTACAGCCTTGCGCCCCATGCAGCAGCGGAATGGCGCGGTTCAATCCCAAAATCGCCAGGCTGGCCCCCAGCGGCTGGCTGCTCTTGAGCGGACTCACCGACAGTGGTTTGCTGCGTTTGACGATCTCAGCCATGGGTAGCCTCCATAGGCATCCAGGGTGCGGGACGGCGCACCGCCGCCCAGATCGGGCTTTCCAGCGAACGAGTCAATTCCCGCGCCAGGGTGATCATGCCGCGATAGCCGGCATAGCCGTGCTCCCGTTCCTGATTAACATCCAGAAAGGGCAACCGGGCCTTGAGCGCGGTGTACAGGTTGCGGCCACCCGCAATCAGAATATCGGCTTGATAGGCGCACGCTAGGTCGAGCAGACTGCGTGGATTACCCTCTTCGATCAGGTGCGCTTCTTCGCCCATCAGGTCGCGGATGCGGGCCTTGTCTTCCTCAGTAGATTTTTTCGTCCCGGTCGCTACCACAGTGACGCCCAATTCCTGCAAGGCGGACACGATAGACCAGGATTTAACGCCGCCGGTGTACAGCAGGGCGCGCTGCCCCTGTAACCGCTCCCGCCACGGGGCCAATGCTGCCTGAATCTGTGCTTCCTCGCGGGCGATCAATGCTTCAGTGCGCCGGGTTAAATCAGCGTCATTGAGCAGGCGAGCGAATTCGCGCAGCGCCGCCGAGACATCGTGGACGCCGTAAAAGCTGCCTTCAAACCAGGGCGCACCAAAGCGTTCCTGCAATTTGCGGGCGACGTTGAGCATGGCGCGGGAACACACGACCATATTGGCTTCGGCGCGATGCATGGTCTGAATTTCCCGGAACCGGGCGTCGCCGGACAGCGAACACAGCACCCGCAGCCCCAGCTCATCGAACAGCGGCAGGGTGTTCCATAAATCCCCGGCGATGTTGTACTCGCCAATCAGGTTGATGTCGTGAACCTTGAAACTGGGCCGGGCCGGATCGACCGGCGGCGGTTCCGGCTCGCGGCTGCCCACGACATACTTGACCATGGCTTCGCCGGCGATCCGGTTGCCGAGATTCTTGCTGCCGTAGAAACCGGCGGAATCGATGGGAATGACCGGCAAACCCCAGCGTTCGGCGGCGGCCTTGCAAATAGCTTCCAGATCATCGCCGATCAGCGCAGTGACGCAGGTGCTATAGACGAAAATCGCCGCCGGCGAATAGCGGTCGATGGCCTGCTTGATACCGTGGAACAGGCGCTTTTCGCTGCGCCCCATAATCACGTCCTGCTCATTCAGATCAGTGGTCATGCCGAGTTTGAACAGGGCGGGACCACTGGAGCGCGTACCGCGATTGTCCCAGGAGTTGCCGGCGCAGGCGATGGGGCC
Organism: Pseudomonadota bacterium; assembly: GCA_022709365.1. Classification (GTDB taxonomy): domain Bacteria; phylum Pseudomonadota; class Gammaproteobacteria; order Competibacterales; family Competibacteraceae; genus UBA2383. The sequence continues at coordinate 41,834 of JAKLIY010000025.1, read as the reverse complement.
ATGCACGATATGAGCGACATCGGCGATGGGCAGCAGCGCAATCTGCGCGCCATCGAAAGCGCAACCGCCCGCCGCCGCGCCGGGCGTTGGCCGGGCGCAACCGGACTTGGCCTGCTGCGTGTTATGCGCGCAGGCCGGTTCGTTTTTCAACGCGGCGATGTCGCTGGTTTTCATCAGAATGATCTCAACCCGCTACGGCCAGACCTAACAACTCCGGCTTGACCCATTCCAGCCATTCCTCGATCCGTTCGTCGGTCAAATCCGCCTGGTTGTCCTGATCAAGCACCAGACCGACGAATTCGCCATCGCGCAGCGCCTTGGATTTCTCGAACTCGTAACCGTCAACGGGCCAGCTTCCGATCAGTTGAGCGCCCATTTTCCGGAGTTTCTTGTGCAGAATGCCCAGCGCATCGACAAATTCGGTGGGATAACCTACCTGGTCGCCCAGTCCGAACAAGGCAATGGGCTTACCCTCAAGGTGGCGGGCTTCGAGTTGGCCCAGAAACTCGGTCAACGGATCGGGTAATTCGCCGTCGCCCAAAGTGGGCGTACCGATGATCAGCGCTTCACAGTTCAACATTTCTTCTGGCGTGGTCTTGGCCATATCGAACAGTTCCATCTCGCCTTCCGCAAACTGCTTCTTGATCCGCTTGGCGATCTTGCGGGTGTTGCCGGTGTCAGTAGCGTAAAACAAGCCGATCTTGGCCATGATGATTACCTCATGAGGTCAAAGGATGTCTTCGGGTACAGGGCGGCCCATGATCCGGGCCAGCCAGGGCGGCGGATGACCGGCTAACACCGGTTGCAATTCACGCAGCAGCGCCGAAATATCTTCAGCCTGCGGGCGTTTGAAGGGATGCACGCCGCTGTTGACGACGCGGGCGGCAGCCGGCCCGCCGATGGACAGGACACAGAGCAAATCGCAATCGCTGATCAACGCGACCCGCTCTGCGCTATGGTCAACGCTGAGCCGAGTGACCGCTGGCGCTGGACGCACCGCGATCAGTCGCGCCTCGGTCGCCGAAACCTGGTAGATCAGGAACCGGGCGCAGGAGCCGAAATGACCGTCCAGGCGCTCGCCATGATTAGAGGCGCAAGCGATCTGGATGGAATGGGGCAGGCGCAGCGCCAGGCCATCAGGGAGTGGACTGGCGTCGGTCATAACCGCTTCACCCGCACCGTTAACGGCAACCTGGGCGTTTCCGCGAAGGGTTCGAGATAGAACCGCGATCCATCGGACAATTGCATTTCCCCGCCCCAGGTTCCGGGTCCCGCGTGTTCTAGAGAAACGACGGTTTCCTCGTGATCCTTTTTGGTGATGTAGAACACCAGTTCACCGGCGGCGTTATTCCGCAACATGACGTTGGGCATGGCAATTTCCTACCGAACCAGGTCGAAGGCGTAGTCGGTTTCGCCCAATGTCATGGTCTCCTGATCGAGTTTTTCCATGACCGCATTCACCAGCAGCTTGAGCATGTGCATCGCGCCTTCGTAACCGAGCGTGGTATCGCGGTGCAGGTGGTGGCGGTCAAACAGCGGGAAGCCGATCCGAATCAGCGGCACCTCATGCTCTTTCCCTTTGTGCAGGGTGTCGCGCTGGATGAACTTGCCGTAGGAGTTGCCGATCAGGAAATCAGGCTTGTTGCTGAACACCAGCGAGCGCAAATGCCAGAGATCCTTGCCGGCGTAGACTTCGGCGTCCTGACCATAGGGTGAAGCCTTGAGCAGTTTGGTGATGTCCTTGGCCCAGCGCTTGTTACCGTTATGACACAGCACATGCAGCGGTTCAGCGCCCAATTCCATCAGGAATTGGCACATGCCGGTCACAAAATCGGGGTCGCCGAATACCGAGAAGCGTTTGCCGTGCAGCCAGGTGTGCGAGTCGGTCATCATGTCCAGCAACCGGCCGCGTTCCCGGGCCAGCGACTCGGGAATCGGCTGGCCAGTCAGTTCCGAAACTTTCATCAGGAAATCGTCGGTCCAGCTCAGGCCCATCGGGATGTTGATGGCGCTGGCGGGCTGATTCCAGGTCTCCTGGATGTACTTCTTGGTCTTGGGCAACTGCCAGGGTTGCAGCAGCAGGGTGTCGATGGCGTTGGGCGCGTCCTTGATTTCGTCCTGAGTGGTGCCGCCGGCGTACATGCGAAATTCGCCGTCGGCGGGCGTGTCCAGAATTTCCTCCGGGTCGGACAGGAAGGTATAAGCCACGCCCATCTCGTTCAGCATCCGCTTGATCACCCGGAAATTGCCGAGATAGCTTTCAAAGCCGGTCACGATGTTGAGCTTGCCATTGCTGCCCACCACCTTGCCTTCCATCGCATTGACCGTGAAGTAGCGCAGGATGCCTTCCAGCATGTTGTCCCAGCCGGTGATGTGGCTGCCGACGAAGCTGGGGGTATGAGCGAACGGAGTCGGGAAATCCATCGGCACCCGCCCATCCTTTTTGGCGTTGGTGATGAAGGCATTCAGGTCATCGCCGATCACCTCGGCCATGCAGGTGGTGGACACTGCGATCATTTCCGGCTGATACATGACCCTGGAGTTTTCCAACCCCTCGAACATGTTCTTCTGCCCGCCGAACACCGCCGCATCTTCCGTCATCGAATCGGAAACGGCGGCAATCGGTTCGCGGAAATGGCGGTTGAAATAGGTGCGGAAATAGGCCACGCAACCCTGCGAACCATGCACATAGGGCAGGGTTTTGTAGAAGCCCAGCGCACAGAGCACCGCACCCAGCGGTTGGCAGGCTTTGGCCGGATTGATGGTCAGCGCCTCGCGCTGAAAATTGAGTGCCTGGTAAGCCTCGGTCGTGGTCCAGTGAAACACTTCTTCCAGCTTCTCTTTCCCATAAGCTTCCTCGAACACCTGCTTGCGGGCAAAAGCCTGCTGGTATTCGTCGGTATTGAAGAGGGGATAACCGGGTTTGATGGCTTCAGCGTTTTGCATGGCGGATTCCTCAGGCGACCGATTGCAGCGCTTCGGCGCCGACGGGCTGTTTCCAAGGCGCTTGCAGTTTTTTCCAGCAGGGATTGTTAATCGTCATGTCCATATCGCGGGCAAAGATGGCGAAACCGTCGTAGCCGTGATAGGGGCCGGAATAATCCCAGGAATGCATCTGCCGGAACGGGATGCCCATCTTGTGGAAGACGTACTTTTCCTTGATACCGGAGCCGATCAAATCCGGCTTCAACCGTTCCACAAAGGATTCCAGCTCAAAACTGGTCGCGTCGTCATAGATCAGCGCGCCATCCTGCAATTCCTTGAAAGTTCGGTCGTAGTCATCGTTGTGGGCGAATTCGTAGCCCGCGCCGATAATTTCCATCCCCAAATCTTCGTAGGCGCCGATGACGTGGCGAGGCCGCAAACCGCCGACGAACAGCATGACCCGCTTGCCTTCCAGCCGGGGGCGGTATTTGGCGATGATCGCGTCCATCGTTGGCTGGTACTTGGCGATCACCCGCTCGGCGTTTTCTTGGATGGTTTCATCGAAAAACGCGGCGATCTTGCGCAGGCTGGCGGCGATCTGGGTCGGCCCAAAGAAGTTGTATTCCAGGTAGGGAATGCCGTACTTCTCTTCCAAATGGCGACTGATGTAATTCATCGAGCGGTAGCAGTGCAGCAGATTCAATTTGGCGTGGCGGGTGGTTTCCATTTCCGGCATGGAGCCGTCGCCCGACCACTGCGCGATCACCCGCAGCCCGATTTCTTCCATCAACACCCGCGAAGACCAGGCGTCGCCGCCGATGTTGTAGTCGCCGGTAATCGCCACGTCGTAAGGCGTGGACTTAAAACTGTCGTCGTCATCGCGGTTATGCAGCACCCAGTCGCGCAAGGAATCGTTGGCGACATGGTGACCCAGCGACTGCGACACGCCCCGGAAGCCTTCGCAGCGCACCGGCACGACGGTCTTGCCGATGTCCTTGGCCGACTTCTTGGCGACCGCTTCGATGTCATCGCCGATCAGGCCAATAGGGCATTCCGACTGGATCGTGATGCCCTTGGCCAGCGGAAACAGGGTGTCGATCTCGCTGATCAGCTTGGCCAGTTTCTTGTCGCCGCCGAACACCACATCCTTTTCCTGAAAATCGGAGGTGAAATTCAGGTCAGCGAACACGTTGACGCCGCTATGGCCGGTGACATAGTTGCGGCGACCGGCGCGGGAGAATTGTCCGCAGCCGACGGGGCCATGCGAGATATTGGCGACATCCTTGACCGGCCCCCACACGACGCCCTTGGCTCCGGCGTAAGCGCAACCCCGGGCCGTCATCACGCCGGGCAGCGCCTTCTTGTTGGCGACGATGCACTTGTTGGATTTTTCCAGCGTCGGGTCATTCGCCATCAGATGCTTGGCGCGCTGTTTACCGGTGGCTTCGGGATAGACTTCCAGCACTTCCTGGATGAGTTGTTCGGTTTCCTGGCGGTTCATGCTCATGAGGGGATCTCCGGTCAGTTCAGGCGGCGCACAGCGTGGCTTCAGCGGCGGCGGTCTTGCCGACGATGGATTCGTCTTCCTCGTCGAGAATGCCGAATTCCATGAGCAGTTCTTCCAGTTCATCCATGGTGAGCGGCTTGGGAATTACGAACTTCTTGTTATCGACGATCTTGCGCGCCAGTTCGCGGTATTCATCGGCCTGCTTGGCGGTCGGGTCGTACTCGATCACCGTCATCCGGCGAATTTCGGCCCGCTGCACCACGTTGTCGCGTGGCACGAAATGGATCATTTGGGTGCCCATTTTCGCGGCCAGCGCCTCGATCAATTCGGCCTCGCGGTCGGTCTTGCGCGAGTTGCAGATCAGGCCGGCCAGCCGTACCTTGCCGGATGTGGCGTATTTGCAGATACCCTTGGCGATATTGTTGGCGGCGTACATCGCCATCATTTCGCCGGACACCACGATGTAGATTTCCTGCGCCTTGTTCTCGCGGATCGGCATGGCGAAACCGCCGCAGACCACATCGCCCAGCACGTCGTAGAACACGAAGTCCAAATCTTCTTCGTAGGCGCCTTCTTCCTCCAGGAAATTGATGGCGGTGATGACGCCGCGACCGGCGCAGCCGACCCCCGGTTCCGGGCCACCGGACTCGACGCAGCGGATGCCGCCGTACCCGACTTTGAGAACTTCATCCAATTCCAGATCTTCGACGGTGCCGGCGTCCGCCGCCATTTGCATAATGGTGTTCTGGGCCTTGGCGTGCAGAATCAGGCGCGTCGAATCCGCTTTGGGATCACAACCGACAATCATGATTTTCTTGCCTTCGGCGGCGAGGCCGGCGACCAGGTTCTGGGTGGTGGTGGATTTACCAATGCCGCCTTTCCCGTAAATCGCGCATTGACGTATCATCGCCATGAGGCGTTCTCCTGTTTCTGAAGGATGAGCTTTACTTGACGTCCTCCCGTTCCAAATGCCGTGCCAAAAATAGCAGTTAAGGCAACTCGCTATTTTTTAATAACAATCGGTTTTAACGACGCTTTAACGCGGGTGGCATAGATGACAAATGCGGTGGTTTGTCGGATTGATCACAATTCCTGTGAAGCGCCGGACATCCCGATGCGCTTGCCTCGGAACGCCTGTCTGCCGATCAATCATTGCAACTTGCCTGCGGTGATCCTGGGCGGGCTGACCTTCCAGCGCCATCCCGCACCGCTGCTGCTCGATGGCGTGGCGGAACTGCATCACCGGCTGTTTGAGTCACTGGCGTCCTTGCCGGAACCCGACGAGCGGGCGCGGCGGTTTATGGATTACATGACGGTGTATTTCCGGCTGGCGGCGCTGGAGGAGGTGGGCTTGAGTCCGGGGCGGCCCAAGCTGCGGGGCCGGGCGGATTATTTGCGCATGGTGCGCGGCTGGGCGTTCGATCCCGACAGCCGGGAGGGCGCGGTGCTGAAAGGCTGGGTGGAATCGCGGTTTGGCCTGCTCACCCGCTATCACGGCGGGTTACTCGATGACCGCGCTCAGGAGGCGTATCTGCATTTTATGGAAGCGCGCAGTCATGGCCTGTACAGCACCAATGCCCTCGAAGCGCAACTCGATCTGCTCTATGCCTACGGTCAATATGAACTGCGTCGTTCGCAACCGACCGTGTCCCATCTGAGCCTGTATCGCGGCTTCAATCGCTTTAGCGACGATCAGGTGCTGGAGAAAATCGACCGTCGCCGCTGGATCGTGCTGCTCAACAACCTCAGTTCCTTCAGCGTTCGCCGAGAACGGGCCGAGGAATTCGGCGATCACCTGCTAAGAGTGCAAGTCCCTGCAACCAAGGTGTTTTTTTACAACCGGATGTTGCCGGGGATGCTCAAAGGCGAAGAGGAATATGTGGTGATCGGCGGGATTTACGAGGTGGAGCGGCTGGTGTGAGTCACATTTTCCCGATGTCCATCGCAGTCGCCAAACCCGTTTAAATCAGGCGGCGCTGGTCACGAGGTGATCCATAAACAGCAGTCCCGTTCCGCTTGTTGAACTTCCAGCTCGTTTAGGCTGGACGCTGGCGTATGAAACGACCTATGCCGACCCTCTCTGGCTTACGGTCCAGTTGATTCCCTCGTTCCCTGAATGTCATCCAACGATCAAGGAGACCGGTATCGTTCTCGATCTCCTCGAGTTGTTCAATTCTGCACGGCGTCCGGGAGGCTACTTCCTGCTCAACTGTACCTGTGGAGATCCATCAGATGTCGATATTAAAGACATGGTATTTGTCAGCCATCCTGATATAGACACGGTGATCTGGGAGCTTGATGTACACGGGCTAGGCCCCGCTTTGGAAGAATGTTGGTCGTTGCACCATGGCTTCCTGCGTCTGGTATTTAAACGTGAGGAGTACGAAGCCGACCTCCGCACCATGTTGCGCGATGTGCGCTCCGCGGGTAGCCCGGATCTTTCGGTGGAAGAACTCGATCCGGGTGGATGCGCTGCCTACGAATGGGCTATGGCATTGCACTGCGATGAGCCTTGGTTACAGGAACCCGTGTTACCCGCTGGAACCCGGCTTGAGTTCGGGTTGTTCGGCACGGACTTACTGATTATTGATGGAAAGCCGGATAGGGGTTGGCCGGTTCGCCTGTTCACCCGCTGGTCGGCGCAAGCCGCTTTTAAGCAGTGGATCGGCTATGTGACTCGTGGGTATGCGATACGCTATGAGCTTGGAGAGGAAGAGATGAGTAGCTTGAATTTGGCCTGGTTCTCTGCGCCTGAGCGGAGGAACAACTTTTTTCTCCTGCGTGAGTCTGAAAGAGCGGATTGCGACGAGGCTGGCGCGGCGCTAGTTCGCACACTGCAATCCTGTTTTGCAGAAGGAGTAACAGCCCCTGATGTCGAGGTCTGGTACCGAGCCTGCCGCAGCCCAGCGATTCTTTCGGAAGTCGTGCGGACGTATACCTAGAAGGCTGACGCGAAGGCTTTTCTGTTGAATTTTTTGGTGAGTGAAGTAGTGTCATACCGATTCTCATTAATTTGAACTCGAAAAAACCGATGAACCGCCAAGACGCCAAGGTCGCCAAGGAAAAGAAAGGTTCAGAATTTATTGAGAAATGGTATCAGGGGATACATATAAGCGGCATTAACACGTTGAATCTCCTGTCCAGCCCTATCAGCAACGCTCTATGCTGATGATTACCTAGTATTCTTTACATCACACCTCCGGCCCAAAGCAGACCGGGTAATCGCGACAAACTGCGCAGGACGGAGCGCGGCAGAGGTAGACGCCTTCCTGCTCGCAAAGCTGCTTGTAGAGAAACTTTTTCCACTTCATATCGCGGTCGTTTTTCGCCGCCAGTGTCGGGAAATTGCGGTTCATGAGATCGCTCAAATCCTGCCGCGACCACAAGCCCAGATCCTCCCAGAGATGATCGTTTGCCATGCACCCGGTAGCGACAATCACGCTCAGCCATTGTTCGGAGGCATCCTGTCCAGCCCGATGAAGAGCGAGCAGGTTGATCAGTTCTTCCTGTTCTTCCAGCAGGCGTGGATCCCAGCAGGGCGGCGGGCGATGTGGCGCATTCAACTTCGGCGGCAGGCCGGGAAAATGCCGCGCCAGCAAGGTGTTAAACGCTGCGGGTTCCAGTCCCAGCCCGAGCGGCAAGGCCCCACCGCCATTGACCTGGGTCGCCAGCATCCGCGCCAGCGTGTCGTCGTTGGGCAAGTCGCGGCTATGGCTCATTAACACGCTGTAAATTTCCCACCAGTGGTTGGCAGCGGGAAGTATCCAGGGTTCTTTCCGCAACGACGGCGACACGGGCGCTCACCGCTAGTATTCAACCAGGATGTCTTCGTCGCGCACGATCATCTGGCAAGCCAGTCGCCAGGATGGCGGAAGGTCATCGACCAGAATGCGGCTGATTTCCTCATCGGTGAGCTTGCCCAGTTGCTTGAGCAGATTTCTTTCCTTCTCGGTCGGCGGGCCGCTCATCCGGTCCTTTTTAGCGAGGCTCGACACTTTCACCAGGCAGGTGCCGCATTCACCGTCCTGGCAATCGAAGGCAATCGGAATCTGGTGGTTCTTGGCCAGGTTTAAAACCGTTTCCGTGTGGCTGCCGGCCACCGCGTAGACAGTTTTGATTTTATGTTCGGGATGGGAAAAAGTGACTAAGGGCATGAGCGCGTCTCCTTGTAAGGGTATTCAAGTGATGGGGGTCAGGCAGGGCGTACCGCCACGTCGCCCAGCACCTGGGCTTGGCAGGCCAGGCGGGTATCCCGCCCGGCGAAGTGTTCCTTGAGGATCCTGGCTTCCAGCGCCGACGGTTCAGTTAAATTTTCCATGCCTTCAACGACTTTCATCAGGCAGGTTCCACAATCGCCTTCGCGGCAGCCATAGATGATGCCGGAATTGAGCTTGTCCGAAATTTCGATCACCCGGGTGCCGGCTGGCACGGTCACGGTGACATTAATATCGGTAAAGCTGAGTTGTGCTTTCGCCATGTGGGGCGCTCTCGGGTAAAGGGATGAATAGGATAGACGGCTTGTTCAGCGCGACAGGCTGTCAGGTAAAACCGTTTTGCGCCCTGGAACGGGCACTGGCTGGCGTGAAATCGAGTCGCCCACTCTTTTGCCATTCCTGATAAACCGCCGGTAACGCCCCGGTGATCGATTCCATGGCATGTTCACTGTTGGGCTGAATGCCGGCATTTTCCAATGGACGCCACGGTTCAAAGCCGATGCGGGCGCAGAGCAGCACTGCGCAATCCTGTAGTGCCTGGATGGCGTCAGGCAGCGTGGCATTCCCATCACCACAGGTTGTCGGGCCGTTGCAATAGCGGCTGTTGAGTGAGCGGCGCTCCACCCACTGCGCGCCGTGGGGTGAAACGTCGTAGATCAGGAATTCGCGAACCTGGCCGAAATGGGCGTCGATGGTCTGGCCATCGGTGCTGCCGACCGCCACCCGCAAGGTGGGCGTTGCAGGAGTGGGCAGACGGCGGACGGTCCCGGATGGGCGGGTGGCGGACTGGAGAAAACGGGCTTGCATCGCCAGCCGTTGTTCAACCGCCGCACGCACTGCCGCCCGTTTGACGATGGCGGCTTGCCAGTCCACGGACAGGGCGGCGACTTTTTCCAGAGTGAATTCTGCGCCGCGATCCTGACCGAGCAGACCGACCGCATCCGCGCGGCATTGCTGGCAATGGTTCATCATTCCAGTCTCGCCGTCCTCACCCGCACAGACGTTCCGCAGCGCCGCCAGTTCAGCGTCCGTCGGTTCGCGCTGGCCGATCTTGCCGTAATGCGTGCCGTGTTCCGGGCGGGAAATCAGCGGCACGATGTTGTGCAAAAACACGCCTTTAGCCTTAACAACCCGATTGACTTCCACCAGGTGCTGATCGTTGACGCCGGGAATCAACACCGAGTTGATTTTCACCAGCACCCCGCGTGCGACCAGCAGATCGAGTCCCTGCAACTGACGGGTGATTAAAATCTCGGCAGCCTCACGCCCGCGCAGTCGGCGACCTTGCCAAACGATCCATGGATAAATTTGTGCGCCAATGTCGGGATCGACGCAGTTCACGGTGATGGTGACGTGGCCGACGTGGTGCTGGCACAGTTCGTCGATATGATCCGGCAACGCCAGGCCGTTGGTAGACAGGCATAAAGTCAGATCAGGAGCTTTTTCGGTCAGCGCCCGGAATACGGCGAACACCGCTTCGGGATTGGCCAGCGGATCGCCCGGCCCGGCGATGCCCACGACTGCTAAATGCGGAATGGCGGAACCGACCGCCAGGGTTTTTTGCACCGCCTGCTCCGGGGTCAGCAATTCCGAGACCACGCCGGGGCGTGATTCATTGGCGCAATCATGCTTGCGGTTGCAGTAATGGCACTGAATATTGCACTTCGGCGCTACCGCCAGATGCAGACGGGCAAAATGGCGGTGCGCCTGCTCGGAATAACAGGGGTGAAGCGCGGGCGATGCGCCGGGCGACGGGCTGATCAGTTCCATGTGCGATTCCCCCAAAGTCACGAAGTCAGGCGGAGCGGGTAACGGCTCGCCACCGGCCGGGATCGGGCAGCGAAACGCTCTTAGCAAACGCTATGCCGAATGGAGGAATATCGTTAATCCTTTGTCAGGATTAATTTTTTATTAGTGGGAGATGACCGGACTGTGGGCTTTGCCACAGTCCGGCGGTGGGAATTGTCGGTAAAGCCACAAGTCCAGAAACCTGAGGTTAAACTGGGCCTTTCGTACCCTGCAATCGGCGAAGATTGTCGCCTCCGCGCTCCTGGCAAAATGTGGAACGCTGTACTTAGAAGACCTGCAAGACGGTCAAACCATCGACGGACGGCTGATCATTCGGAACCCCTTCACCGTTCGCGCAAAGTTTTGAATAGGTCTTGTACAAAGACCTGCAATGATGTACAAATAATATCTAATATTTTTAGACAAACTTTTCGCGCCCGGAGGAGGAAATCCATTTGCACAGTTGCCTCTATGTAGGCCATGTCCGGCATCGGCGATTTTTCCCCCGCTGGCATAAATTCCGCTATAACCTGTTTATGGTCTACCTCGACCTCGCGGAACTGGATACGGCGTTCAAAAGCCGTTGGCTGTGGTCGGCGCGCCGCCCGGCGCTGGCTTGGTTCCGTCGAAAAGATCATTTCGGCGATTCCAATATTCCGCTGGATACCTATGTGCGCGATCTGGCGGAGCAGCAAACGGGCCGCCGTCCCCTGGGACCGATCCGCCTGCTGACCCATCTGCGCTACTTCGGCTATTACATGAACCCGATTGGCGTCTATTACTGTTTTAAACCCGATGGCGAGGCGCTGGATTTTCTCGTTGCCGAAGTGAGCAATACGCCCTGGGGGGAGAAAATCGGTTATGTGCTGGACGTAGCTAATCAGAACAGCGGCAACCAGCGCGCTGAATTCCAGAAAGCCATGCACGTTTCACCCTTCATGCCGATGAATCTGCGCTACGGCTGGCATTCCACCCCGCCTGGCCCGCATTTGGCGGTGCATCTGGATGTCCTCAAGGATCAGTCGCGGATGCTCGATGCCACGCTCAGCCTGCGCCACCGACCGCTCAATGGCCGCACCCTGGCCGGAGTGCTGGCGCGTTTTCCATTCATGACCCTCAACGTGATTGCCGCCATTCACTGGGAGGCGTTGCGGCTGTTCCTGAAACGCATCCCGGTGTTCTCCCATCCCCCGGCATCCGGCAAACCCATGGAGAATTGATCATGTCCCCCGAATCGGTGATGTCGTCCCCTCTCGAACTGTCCCCAAATTCCATGCAGCCGCACTGGAGCGAGCGCTGGCTGCGTCGCGCCGTGTTTCAGCGGCTGGAGAAGTTGGCACAGGGTTGCGTGACGGTTGTGGATGCTGATGGCGCCCATGCATTCGGCCAGGTCAGTGCCGATTGCCCGTTGCGCGCCACGGTGGTCATCCATGATCCCAACGCTTATCAGCGATTGGCCTTGCGCGGCAGCATCGGTGTCGGCGAGGGCTATATGCAAGGCGAATGGTCCTGCGACGATTTACCCAGCCTGGTGCGCATCTTCGTGATTAACCAAGACGCCCTGCTGGAACTGGAAAAGGGCTTGACCCGGTTGATGATGCCGCTGTTTCGGTGGCTCTACGCCCGCCGCGACAATAGCCAGCGGGGCAGCCGCGCCAATATCGCCGCCCACTATGACCTCGGCAATGAGTTCTACCGGCTGTTTCTGGACGAAACGTTGATGTATTCCTCCGCCATCTTCCCGACCCCGGACGCCGGACTGCGCGAGGCGTCCATCGCCAAGCTGGATTGTATTTGCCGCAAGCTGGACCTGAATCCCGAGGACCACCTGCTGGAAATCGGCTCGGGATGGGGCGGGTTTGCGCTCTATGCCGCGCAACATTACGGCTGTCGGGTCACGACCACCACCATCTCCCAGGAACAGTATCGGCTGACCTGTGAGCGGGTGCGGGAAGCGGGGCTGGAGGAGCAGATTACCGTGCTGTGTCAGGACTACCGCGACCTGCGCGGCCATTACGACAAACTGGTGTCTATCGAAATGATCGAAGCGGTCGGCGAGCGGCATTTGGAGACCTATTTCCGCACCTGTGCGCAATTGCTGAAACCGTGCGGGATGATGCTGTTGCAGGCGATCACCATCGCTGATCAAAAGTACGATCAGTATCGGCGTGAGGTGGATTTCATTCGCCACTACATTTTCCCCGGCGGCTTCCTGCCGTCGATCACCACCATCGCCGAAACGCTGACCCGCGCCACTGACCTGCGGGTTTTCCATCTGGAAGACATCGGCGCGCACTACGCCACTACCCTGCACCATTGGCGGGAACGATTCCTGATCAATCTGGATCGGGTGCAGGCGCTCGGGTTCCCGGAGACCTTCATCCGCATGTGGGACTATTACCTGTGCTACTGCGAGGGCGGCTTTCGTGAACGGGCCATCGGCACAGTGCAAGTGTTGATGACCAAGCCGTTATGTCGGCGCGAGCCGCTGACGTTAGCGCTGGGCTGACATTCCCCTTGCCATGCTATTCAACTTCATCGTTTTTCAAATCGGCTGGTTCGCCTGCGTCCTCGGCGGAGCTTACGGCTGGCCTATGCTGGGCGTCGCCGTCGCCGCCGTCATCATCGCCTTGCATCTGCACCGGGCAGCGCGGCCACGCCGGGAGGCCGCACTGATCGTGCTGAGCGGTCTGTTGGGATTTTTGGCAGATTCACTGCTGACCGGACTGGGTTTATTGCAATTTCCGTCCGGGCAATTCCACCCGCAATTGGCCCCGTACTGGATGGTCGCGATGTGGATGTTGTTCGCTACGACCTTCAACGTTTCGCTGCGCTGGTTGAAAGGGCGGCTGGGACTGGCCGCGCTGCTGGGCATGATCGCCGGGCCGCTGGCCTATTACGGCGGGGCGCAACTGGGTGGAGTGGCGTTCGCCAATCCGCTGGCCAGTTTGCTGGCCGTCGCCGGGGTCTGGACCTTGGCCCTGCCGCTGCTGCTGGCTATCGCCAATCGCTGTGACGATAGGGCAGAAACAGTTCTGACCAGTGCCGAACCTGGCAGGTCCGACAAAGCAGATAAGCCAGTGTGACGACATTGCCGAGCAGGAACAAGGCGATGATCCACACGATTGCCCGCCAGCGAACCGGCTCCACCAGCCATAACCAGACGGCGACAAACAGCAGACCCACTCCCAGGTCGATCAGGGTCACGACGCCCCAGGGATCGGCGATGATGTGGCGCAATCCAGCCAGGACGTGGCTGTGGTTGCTGGCGATCAGAATAGTGGCCGCCAGCAGGCCGAGCAGGATTCCGCAGATAATGACGGGGATACGCAGCATGGAGATTTCCGAGGCAATGAACAGGGCTTTCCAACAAGACCACATCAGCGGCGGGAAGTGCGTTGCTTGGCATGATTTGACCCCTCCCCCAACTCTCTTCCACAAAGGGGAGGGAGCTTTAGATGATAGGCATTGACCTGTTCATAGCCGGCTGGGCGCTGGCCGCGCTGTTGATGCTGCTGGCTTGGGCCGTGCAATGGCGCACCGCAGATGCTGGTATTGTCGATGTAGCTTGGGCGAGTGGACTGGGACTGCTGGCGGTCGGTTACGCCCTGCTGGCGGATGGTGATCCGTTGCGGCGGATGCTCATGGCGATCATGGCGGGTGGCTGGTCATTCCGGCTGGCCGGCTATCTGCTGGTGAACCGGGTCATCGGCAAGCCGGAAGACGGGCGTTATCAACGGCTGCGCGCGCACTGGCGCGAACAGACTCAACTCAAATTCCTCGGCTTCTTCCAGGCACAGGCGTTGCTCACCGCCATCTTCGCAGTTCCCTTTCTCATCGTGGCGCTGACCCCGGAGCGGCCGCCGCTTATCGCGGTACTGGTTGCGATCGCGCTCTGGCTGCTGGCCGTTGGCGGTGAAACGCTGGCTGATCGACAACTGGCAGCCTGGCGGGCGAATCCGGTCAACCGTGGCCGCACTTGCCGGGCTGGCCTGTGGCGCTATTCCCGCCACCCCAACTATTTCTTCGAGTGGCTGCACTGGTGGAGCTATCTGTTGCTGGCCTGGGGATCGCCAGAGTGGTGGTTAACCCTGCTGGGACCTGCATTGATGCTCTACACCTTGCTGAAAATCACCGGCATTCCCTATACCGAACAACAGGCGCTGGCCAGCCGGGGCGATGATTACCGAGCTTATCAACGCAGCACCAGCGCCTTTATTCCCTGGTTCCCAAAACCGGAGTTTCCCGATGTTCAAGACTGCGATTGATCTCATGGAACGGGGCTATGTCCCCGACTGGTTGACCCGGATCGGCATCCGTCGGCTGCTGGCTGAACGATTGCGGGTTGCAGAAACCAGCGATGATTCGGCGCGGGAGGCGGCGCTGGCCCGGCTGGAGGCTGAACTGCGCCATAGTCCGATAGCCCTACATACGGCTTCAGCGAACCAACAGCATTACGAAGTGCCTGCCGGCTTTTTCCAGAAGGCTCTGGGGCCACGCCTGAAATACAGTTCCTGCTGGTGGCCGGAGGGAGTCAAAGACCTGGAAACGGCGGAAGCGGTCATGCTGGCGCTGACCTGTGAACGGGCGGAACTGGGTTTCAATCAGGACATTCTGGAACTGGGTTGCGGCTGGGGGTCGTTGACTCTGTGGCTGGCGGAGTTTTATCCCGATGCGCGGATCGTCGCCGTGTCGAATTCCAACTCGCAGCGGGAATTTATCGAGGCGCGTTGCCGGGAGCGGGGTTTTGGCAACGTGCAGGTCATCACCGCCGATATGAACGAGTTTTACACTGACCGCCGTTTCGACCGGGTGTTATCGGTCGAAATGTTCGAGCACATGCGCAACTATCAGGCATTAATGGGGCGGATTCACGCTTGGCTGAAACCGGGCGGCAAATTGTTCGTCCACATCTTCACCCACCGGCAACTGGCCTATCCGTTTGAAACCGAAGGCGAGGACAACTGGATGGGACGGTATTTCTTCACCGGCGGCTTGATGCCGTCGCGGGATTTATTGCCGCGTTTCCAAGGCGATCTGCGCCTGGAGGAACAATGGCATTTCAACGGTCGCCACTATCAGCGCACGCTGGAAGCCTGGCTGGTCAATCAGGATCGGCATCGGGAAGACATTCTGGCGCTGTTTCGGGAAACTTATGGCCCTGACGACGCGGAACGCTGGTTTCAGCGCTGGCGGGTATTTTTTATGGCCTGCGCTGAGTTATTCGGCTACCGCGAAGGCGAGGAATGGGGCGTCTCGCATTACCGATTTGGGAAGGTCAGCGCCGCCGAAACGGCAGCATCCGGTGCAGAAAACCATCTTTGTCGAACCAATGGTGTTTAAGGCCCAGACCGACATGCCAAGCAATGAACACGACGGCGGCATAGCCCAAGACGATGTGCGCCGCCATCATCGGGGTCGCCAGCCAACCTTGCTTGCCAATCGGATTGGGCAGTTCGTACAGGCCAAACAGTTTGACCCCGAAACCGCCGGCCATGACGAACAGATAGCCGCTGAGGGGCAACAGGAACATGCACCAGTAAAGCCGCACTTCATTCCAGTGGGAAAATGCCTGTTCTGCCGATGACAGAGTTGGTGCCCAATCCGGCAGTGGCGTGGTCTTGCGCCAGATCAGCCGCGCCAGCGCCAGCGTCAGCAGCACCAATCCGATGGACTTATGCCAGTTGTAATAATCGCCCTGAGTCAGACTCAGCAGCGTTTTGTCCCGCCCTAAATGGGTCATGATCGCCGCGCTCAGATATTGCCAGAGGAACAGCAAAACCATCGACCAGTGCAGAAAACGGGTCACCGAACCGTAGTGGGTCGCAGAGTTCTTCAGGGGCATGGCTGAATCCTCGTGGTTTGAGCGGCTTCACTAGAATTATGGCTGATTCTTCAGCGATCAGCCGGTCAATCCGTCTAAACCTTAGCAAAGCTGGATAAAAACGCTTTCCCTTCCGCCCGGTTGAATCAGCTCTAACGACTATATTCGCCGCAGCAGCACATAAACTGCCCCGGTTCCGCCATCCATCGCTCGCGCTGAACAAAACGCCAGCACTTCATCGCGCTGGCGCAGCCAATAGTTCACCTTTTGCTTCAAAATCGGTCCTCGGTGACGGGAACCTTTGCCTTTACCGTGGATAATCCGCACACAATGCCGGTCATCGCGGCGGGCCTGATGGAGGAAAGCAGTAAACGCCTCCTTGGCCGCAACGACGGTCATTCCATGTAAATCGAGTACCGCGCCGACTTGGAAGTGACCCCGCCGCAATTTGCGTAGCACGGTCTGCTGCACCCCTTCACGGCGGTAGTACAATTCCTCGCCGGTATCCAGATCCGCCGGCTCGAAATAATCCGAGATCATGTCGGCCAACACTTGACGTTCGTCAGCCAGAGTAAAACGCGGAATCGGCGCGGGATGGGCGGGCGCAGGATCAATCCGGTCGCAGTGCAACGGCTTGACCGCGCCGACCGTTTGCCTGAACAGTTCCCGATCCTGGGGATCGAGCGTGAACAACCGCTTCATGAGCATCTCGCTGAATGTGAAGAATCGGCACAGCCAAAGGATATCGACAATATGCTTATTTTGATCAGCAATGACGACGGCTATCAGGCGCCGGGGTTGCTCTGCCTCACCGCTGCCCTGCGCGAACTGGCCGAGGTGATTGTCGTTGCGCCTGACCGCGACCGCAGCGGCGCCAGTAACTCGCTGAGTCTCAAAAATCCCCTGTATGTGACCCGGCATGACCATGGAGTCTACAGCGTCGAGGGCACGCCCACTGACTGTGTTCACGTCGCCATCACCGGCCTGCTGGAGCAAGAGCCGGACATGGTGGTTTCCGGCATCAACGCCGGCCCCAATCTGGGGGACGATGTGATCTATTCCGGCACGGTAGCGGCGGCGATGGAAGGCCGCTTTCTGGGCCTACCCGCTATTGCCCTCTCGCAAGCCTCATTCCAGCCCCAGCATTTCGCCACCGCCGCCCGCATCGCCGTTTGGCTGGTGCGCCGCCTGCAGAAACGGCCCTTGCCGCCTGACACCATCTTGAATGTCAATGTTCCCGACCGGCCCTGGGAAGCGCTGGTCGGCATCCAGGCCACCCGGCTCGGTCATCGCCATAAGGCCGAACCGGTCATCAAGAGCGTCGACCCACGGGGCCGACCGATCTACTGGATTGGCCCCGCTGGCCCCGAACAGGAGGCCGGTCCCGGCACCGATTTTCACGCGGTGCGCGCCGGTTATGTCTCGATTACGCCCCTGCACGTTGACCTCACCCGCCACCGGGTCATCGACGCCCTGAGTCAATGGCTAAACGAATAAGTCTGGAACAACCGGGTCAATTCAGGAAAACAGACTTAAAATAGCTACATACGCCAGTAGACTTCCCGGTTTTGAAAAGCTTATTATTGTTGGGCGTTTTCAGTGCGGTGCAGGGATTCGCATCATCCGCCATTTTTCGGCGCGAGCAAAAGCCAACGGTGCAAGATCACCACCGTTCAGCCCATGCCGATGCCAACGATCAGAAAGAATAAACAAAGACGCCTGCCGACAGTTCGTGGCCCGGCGTCAACACCGAAGTTCCACCAAGCGAAGCGTGTCTGGAGGTTATCGATGTCCCGACGGATGAGTGCCTGTCTGCAAGAAGTAATTGTGTGTGACGATGAATTGATCATGGAAGATCCTTTGCTGGATGAAGACAAGCTGGAAGAAACCGAAGACGGGATCGCTGCTGTAGGGGAAGGATTGGAGGAAACAGTCGATACCCCTTGGTCATCCCCTGCTGCCGCTCCCAGGGAAGTGACTCTGGAAGAGTTAGACGCTACTCGCATGTACCTGAGCGAAATTGGTTTTTCGCCATTGCTGACTGCTCAGGAAGAAGTTTACTTCGCCCGCCGGGTGATTCAGGGCGACGCCGCCGCCCGTAACCGCATGGTCGAAAGCAATCTGCGACTGGTGGTCAAAATCGCCCGCCGCTACATGAACCGGGGCCTCAGCCTGCTCGACCTGATCGAAGAAGGCAATCTGGGGCTGATCCACGCCGTCGAGAAATTCGATCCTGAACGCGGCTTTCGGTTCTCGACCTACGCCACCTGGTGGATTCGGCAAACCATTGAACGGGCGCTGATGAATCAGACTCGCACGATCCGCCTGCCGATTCACATCATCAAGGAAATCAACGGTTATCTCCGCACTGCCCGACATCTGACGCAGACCCTGGATCACGAACCCGGCTCCGAGGAGATCGCTCAGGCAATGGGCAAGTCGGTGGCGGAAGTGAAGCGGATGCTACAGCTCAATGAGCGGGTCACGTCGGTCGATACCCCGATCGGCAAGGATGAAGACCGTTCGCTGCTGGACGCCATTCCTGACGACAACAACGCTGACCCTTCGCAGTTACTGCAAGATGCCGACCTCAACGAAAAGCTCGATTCCTGGCTCGACCAGTTGAACGACAAGCAGCGGACGGTGGTGAAACGGCGCTTCGGGTTGGGCGGCGTGGAAAAGGCTACGCTGGAGCAGGTCGGCAACGAGATCGGCGTGACCCGCGAGCGGGTGCGGCAAATCCAGATCGATGCCCTGCGCCGGTTACGCAAGATCCTGGAAAACGAAGGGTTTTGCCAGGCTTTTCTGTAGATTGACGGTCACTGTTCCAGCCTCGCTCCAAACCTCCACCTTATGATGTTCAAGAAAATAATCCAGTAGGGTACGCAATGCGTACCCTGGCCGGTTAGCAGCTAACCTTACCGGATTAAATAATTGAAGATCATAAGGGGGAGAAAACGGAGCGTTAATCCCCCATCATCAGCAAGGCCGCCGCTACCCGGCGGTCTTCCATCATAATGATGTTGTAGGTCCGGCAAGCGGCGGACGTGTCCATCACTTCCACGCCGACGCCGCGCGCCAACAGCGCCTGAGTCAACTTCGGATGTGGAAACCGCTGACGGTCGCCGGTGCCCAGTAGCACGATTTCCGGTTCCAGTTCGAGGATGGCGGCAAAATGCATCTCCTCCAAATCGGCGAAGGTCTGCGGCGGCCAATCGGTCACCAGCCGATCCGGAGCGACGATCACACTGCGGTGGAGTTCCTGCTCATTGACGTTGATCCAACCCGGGCCGTAGCTTTTGATAAAATATCTCCGGGCATCGATATCGAGATTAAAACGCATGAAAAATCCCTCAGGACAGCGGGGAAAGGGCCAGGGGTTCGATCATGGCTAAATGCCGTGATCAAAGCAATCCGCTTTTCTGAGTCGCTACCGCCGTGAATGTTCCAACGTTGCTGTTTATACGCTTCGCGATCACTTTGACGACTATGGAGACCGCATGATGACCGACGCGCCGCGTCATACCATTCACGCCCTGGAATTGGGCCGCATGGGCAATTTTATCTATGTGATCCATGATCACGCCACCGACCGCGCGGCGGTGGTCGATCCCGCCTGGGACGTGCCGGCCATCCTGGCGGTGACTGAGCGGCGTGGACTGCGCATCACCGATATTCTACTGACCCACAGCCATTTTGATCACATCAACGGGGTTGAAGCGTTGCTGAACGCCAGCGACGCTCAGCTACATCTGTTGCGGGCCGAAGCAGCATTCTGGGACCGTTATCTCGAAGTGCCGACTTTGCATGAGGGCGGCGACCGTATCGAGTTGGGCGAAACCGGGATTGAAATTCTGCACACGCCCGGCCACACGCCGGGTTCCGCCTGCTACCGGCTGGGCAATCAGGTGTTGACCGGCGACACGCTGTTTGTGTTCGGCTGCGGGCGCTGCGACCTGCGCGGCGGCGACCCGGAGCAGATGTACCAGAGTCTGCGTCGGCTGGGCGAACGGCTGCCGGGCGATACGCTGATCCGCCCCGGCCACAATTACGGGATCACACCGACGACTTCGATGGCGGAACAGCTCGCTGGCAATCCCTTCCTGCACTTCGATGACCGCGCTGGATTCGTTGAATATCGGATGCACCTGCATGACCGCGAGGAACCGTACCGGCCCGAACCGCACCCGCATCAGCATCCCCATTGAGCGGATGATGATGGCAACGCTATGCCCCGCTTTGAACCGATTGGCGTGATCCATTCCTGCTTCCGGGAGAAGTTCGGCATTCCCCGCCAACCGGGATTAGTGTCGGAGGCGCGGGCGACGTTGGAGTTATTGCCGCCCTATAACTCGCCTGAAGCGGTGCGCGGGCTGGAGGGTTTTTCCCACCTGTGGCTGATCTTCGTCTTTCATGGGATACCAGTGGGTCAATGGCAACCGATGGTGCGTCCGCCGCGCCTGGGCGGCAACCAGCGTCTGGGTGTATTCGCCACTCGTTCACCCTTCCGGCCTAATCCCATCGGGCTGTCGGTGGTCCAGTTGGAACGGGTAGAGATCCATCAGGGCCGGGTGATGCTGCATTTGGCGGGTGTGGACCTGTTGGATGGAACACCGGTGCTGGATATCAAGCCCTATGTACCCTATGCCGACCGTATTCCTGATGCAACCGGTGGATTTGCCGCCGAAGCGCCAGAAACTGCGTTTGTGGTCGAGTTCAGCCCATCAGCGACGGCGTTCTGCGCCGCTTGGCCGGAGGGTGATTTACGGGCATTGATCACCCAGATTCTGCGTCAGGACCCCCGTCCGGCCTACGAGCGAGAGAATACTGCTCCGCGCCGCTACGGCATGAAACTGTACGATTTCGACCTGCGCTGGGAGATGCGCGGCAACACGGCGACCGTGATCGACATCATCCCGAACGAGCGGAAAAATCAATGCGCGGATCAATCAGGTGATAGGTCAGATCGCTGATTAGATTGAGCAACAGGCCGATCAGGCTAAACATATAGAGCGTTCCGAACATCACCGGATAATCCCGCTTCACCACCGCCTCAAATCCCAATAAACCTAACCCGTCCAGCGAAAAAATTACCTCAATCAGCAGCGAACCGGTAAACAACATGTTGACCAGGGTTGCGGGAAAACCAGCGATGACCAAGAGCATAGCGTTGCGGAACACATGCCCGTACAACACGCGATGCTCGCTCAAGCCCTTGGCGCGGGCCGTCACCACATACTGCTTGTTGATCTCGTCCAGAAAGGCGTTCTTGGTCAACATGGTTAATGACGCAAAGCCGCCGATGACCATCGCCGTCACCGGCAGGGTCAGATGCCAGAAGTAATCGGCAATCCGCGCCGGCCAGCTTAAATCCGTCCAATTGTCCGAAATCAGGCCCCGCAGCGGAAACCAGTCCAGATAGCGCCCGCCAGCGAACAGGATGATCAGCAGAATGGCGAACAGGAATGCCGGAATCGCATAACCGATGATTACCGCCGCACTGCTCAGCACATCGAAACGTGAACCATCGCGCACCGCCTTGGCGATGCCCAACGGAATCGAGATGACATAGATCAGCAAGGTACTCCATACCCCCAGCGAGATGGACACCGGTAGCTTGTCCAGCACCAAATCCAGCACCGCCCGGTCGCGGAAATAGCTCTTGCCGAGATTGAAGGTCAGATAGTCGCCAATCATTCGCCCGAAGCGCACATAGGCCGGTTGGTCAAAGCCAAACTGGCGGTTCAATTCCGCAATGAAGGCCGGGTCCAGGCCCTGTGCGCCGCGATAGGCGCTTGCGCCGCTATTGCCGCTTTGTGCTGCGCCACCCCCGCGCCCCGCTTCCACACCCTCTCCGCCACCGACCCGGGCGGTTGCGGAAACGGCGGTATGCCGGAGTTGCGCCAGCAATTGTTCCACTGGCCCGCCGGGGGCGATCTGTACAATGGCGAAATTGATGGCGATGATGCCGAGCAGGGTTAGCGGAATGAGCGCGAGACGACGGAGGAAGTAGGCGTACATGGGATTATTGAGCAGGCGTTGGCGTGGGGTGGGGAGGAAATTTTAACGAATCGGCCATTCCCCAATAGCTTCATCAATAGCTTGCTGTATTTGCAAAGTCCGTTGGAGCGTAGCGACAATCCGCTGATAGTGAATTAGCTCATCGAAATTCAGAACGCGGCCTTTGCGATCTTTCAACCATTTGGCTAATACCTGGTAGCCGCCAATGTGGAAGTTCCAGACCTCCGGGGGAATACCCTGGAAATATTGGGTAGTGTTAATCCACACTCGCCCCAGAGTTGCATCGGTCGGTTCGGCATAACGAACGGCATCGACTCGATGGGTTCCGGCAACGGGATAGCTGGCAATAGCTGGAGCATCGCGCTCCATTAAATGCAGGGCAGTGAGTTCCGCGCCGAGGACGCACAATCGCCGGAACAACGCTTGATCCGAGGTTAGTGGCAGGCGTGGGAAGTCGATTTTAAGAAAGGTGGCGTAACGGTTGCGGTAGGTGGGGGAATGGAAAATGGCGTAGGTGTAGTAGAAGATGTCTTCTGGGCCAAAAGTTTTTTCCAGATCGCCGGTTTTATCTTCTACATAGACTAGGTTCAGGCTTGCTGCGTAAATCTGGATCAATTCCGGTGCAAGATTAGCGCGGCGGCCCTGGATTGAATGCGCTTCGGCCTCGTCCATCAGATCGCCTTTGCCGTCAGGGTAAAGGTATAAAGGGAACACCGAAGAGCCGTCCTTGATTTCTACAAACACCGCCGGAGCAGGTTTGTCAGTCACCATGGCATGTTGCCAATACGCCGCTTTGGTCTGACGCACTATATTCAGGCAAAGATTATCTTTATTTTCCACATGCTGCTTGAGTTCGCGACGCGGATAATCCATCGCCACTTCACTAAAATAGCACCAACGCATATCAAAAGGCCGATAAGCACACTGGAGAATTTTCTGTTGCCAATCTTTATCTGTACGTAGCTGTTTTCGTGCTTCAGGAAGTTGCCAATCACGGTTATCTCTAAGTAAATAGAGTTCGGCAAACTCCCGATCCGCAATATCCTCATCCCGCATTGTCTGAATGCGTTGTTGCAAACTATCACGGTCGATATCAATAGCAAATGGGTCGCGGTGCGATTGAAAGCCCAGTACGTTGACGGGCATCATCTCTGTAATTTTCCAGCCCTGTTCATACTCGCCCAGCAAATCTACATTTTGCGGTATGAACAGATAATAAGGCGCTTGCGGTTCGATCTGCCGCCATGCGGTACTTCCGATCTCATTCTCCAATAGCCACTGATATTTTCCTTCCCGCTCGCCCCATAACTCGGCATGGTGTACTCGACACTCCGCCTTCAATGCCTCTCCCGCTGGGCGATGGGAACGCACAAACAGCCCAATTGCGACGCCCTGTTGAATATCGAACACATTGTCATCCTTGCCGCCGTCCGGCGCCTTCTCCTTCTTCTTGCTGTTGCCGTGCAAGTCCAGCAGATACAGATCGTCGAAGGTTTCCATCAGGCTGCGCCGCATTCCCCGGAACGTGGGATTGTCCAGATAGCCATGATTGGTGATGACCGCCAGAATGCCGTAGCCGGTGCGCTCGATCCGCCATTGGGCGAAGCGGATGAACTTGACGTAATCATCGTTCAGCCACTTGGGATTGCGTTCCTTGAGCGGCTCGCCATCGACCCGGAAATAACTGCCGGTGCGCTGACCGCTCAGCCCATCCAGCCCGCGTAACAGGCCGGCGATCCATTCGCCCTGATTAGCGGAATGCCCGGAATACGGTGGATTGCCCAGCACCACCATAATCGGCGCATTTTGCTTAACGCGGGTCGCGTGGCGCGCTTCCTTGACCAGCCACTCGCCAAACAGCGGCAGATGGGTCAATTCCCGGGGCTGCTCCAGGGTGTTGGTCAGGTAAACCCGCAGCCGGTCATCGCCGGCGAAGTCATAGCCGGTTTCCCGCAACAGCAGGCCCAGCTTCAAATGGGCAACGGTGTACGGGGCCATCAGCAACTCAAAGCCATACAGGCGCGGCAGCAGATGCTCGCGCACATAGCCGGACCACAGACCCTGATTGTCCGCAAATGCGGCGTGAATCTGCGCGATCACCGCATAAAGAAACGTGCCGGTTCCGGTTGCCGGGTCGAGAATCTGCACCCGATGGGTGGAAACCTCCTGATCACCCTCCTGGACGGTCATTTTGCTCGCATCAGCCAGACCCATTGGCAAGGCAAACGCCTGTTTCAGCACCGCATCGACACTGCGCACCAGCCAGGACACCACCGGCTCCGGGGTGTAATACACGCCCCGCGTTTCCCGCAACGCCGGGTCATACGCCGCCAGGAAGGTTTCATAAAAATGCACCACCGGGTCTTCCCGGCGGGTGCGTTGCCCAAAATCCTGCAAAATCGCTGTAATGTCCGACCGGGCCAGCAATTCCGCGACGTCATCCACCGCCCAGGCGATCTCCTCATTCAGCTCCGGCCCGGCGATATGGTTGAACAGCGTGCGGAGAAACGGGTGGGTCTTGGGCAGATCGTAAGCGGCGTGCTGACGGGTAAAGTGCGTGCCCGGTTTGGCATGGCACCGGGCGGTAAACAAGCCGTAACACAGCGTTTGGGCGTACAGGTCACTGAACTGTTCCACGGTCAACTGTGGCAACAACACCGCCTGAATGGCCTGCAACTGCCCGTGCAGCGAACCCTCGACGGGTTCTGCCGCCAATGCTCGCTCAATCAACCCGCGTAACAACCGCGCCTGCGCCGCCAGCCGCAACGCCAACTCGCGGGGCGTCGCAATGGTCGGAACTGTCGCCGTGAGGAATTGGGTGAATAGCTCGGCAACGGATTCAACGGCGGCAGGCGTTGCTTTTAAGGGATAAACCACCCCGGCGCTTCGCGCCACCCCTCCTTGAAAAGGAGGGGAATGTAAAGTGGCGGTTAGACGCCGCTCCCCGCCCACATACCAGCGAAATTCCAGATAGTCGGTCAGCAGCAAATTGGCGAGGCCCGCCCGATAACGCCGCAACTGCTCGCTGTTTTCCACCGCATCGAGATCGACCCCGACATCCTTGGCCTCGATATAGCCCAGCGGCAACTCCCCCCGCGTCACGATGTAATCTGGTGCGCCGCAGGCGATCCGCTTTGGTTCGTTAGTGGCGGTAATCGTGGCGTCCAGCGCTTCGACCAGCGCCTTCAGCGCCGGGCGGTGGGTGTGTTCAGTGGCGTTGCCGGCTTTCAGTGCGGCGGACAACTGCTGGAGATAGGCGCGGAAGGGCTGGAAATTCATCAGAATTAAGGTTTGGCCGGATCAGCCTTCTCTGCCCCCGCTCCTCGCTGGCCCAGCGCCGCCGCCTTGGCCGGATCAATCCACCAGGCGTTCAACTGCACACCCTGCAACGGCGTCACGGCCGGATAGCCGAATTTGTCCCAGAAGGCAATGCGGTCGTAGGGAATATGCCAATGCGGAATGACCAGATAATTCCATTGCAGCGCCCGGTCGAGCGCCCGCACCCGCGTCACCAGACTGGCCCGATCTGGCGCGGCGATGAGCTGATCCACCAACTGATCGACCGCCGGATTCTTCAACCCCGCCAGATTACGACTCCCCGGTTGATCGGCGGCAGCACTGCTCCAAAACTCCCGCTGTTCATTGCCCGGCGACAGCGATTGGCCCCAGACATTCACCACCATGTCAAAATCGAAATCGCGCACCCGGTTCTCATACTGGGCCGAATCGACGCTGCGCACGGTCATTTCAATGCCCAGCCGCTCCAGATTGCGGGCGAACGGCAACCCGATCCGCTCCCAGGTTGGCTCGTCAATCAGCAGTTCAAAGCGGAACGGCTCACCGGTCTTGGCGTTCACCAGCTTACGGTCGCGGAAGGTCCAGCCAGCCTCCTGCAACAATTCCAGCGCCTTGCGCAAATTAGCCCGTAGTTGCCCGTCATCTTGTGCGACTGGCGGTTGATATTCAGCCGTTAACACTTCAGGCGGCAACTCTTTGCGCAACGGCTCCAGCAGCGCCAGTTCCTCCGGCGACGGTAAACCCCGGGCTGCCAGTTCGGAATTGTCGAAATAGCTGCGGGTCCGCCGGTACTGGTCATGAAACAGGTTGCGATTGCTCCATTCGAAATCGAACGCATAGGCCAATGCCTGACGCACCTTGGGATTCTGGAACAAGGGTCGGCGCAGGTTGTAAACGAAGCCCTGCATTCCCGAAGTCCGTTGGTGAGGGAAAATCTCCTTCTTGACCCGTCCCTCCCGCAGCGCCGGGAAGTCGTAGCCGGTCGCCCACTGCTTGGCGACGTTTTCCACCCGCAGGTCATAGGCTCCGGCCTTGAACGCCTCCAGCGCCACGGTGACATCACGGTAATAGTCATACCGCAGCCGGTCGATGTTGTGCTGGCCCCGGTTAACCGGCAAATCCTTGCCCCAATAATTTTCATCGCGCTGGTAGACGACAAACCGGCCCGGTTCAAAACGCTCGATCCGATATGGACCGCTGCCCATCGGAATGTCCAGTGTCGTCGCGGCAAAGTCCCGGCTTTCCCAATACTTTTTCGACAGCACCGGCATCTGGCCGATAATCAGCGGCAATTCCCGGTTCTCACCGGGGGCGAAGGTGAATTTCACCCGCCGCTCATCCAGTCGTTCAGCGCTGGCGATGCTGGTGTAATAGAACCGGTAGGACGGATTGCCCTTGCTCTTCAACGTCGCGAAGGAAAACAGCACGTCATCGGCAGTGATAGGGCTGCCATCATGAAATTTCGCTTGCGGGCGAATCGTGAACGTCACCGAACTCCGATCTTCGGGGATATCCACGCTCTCGGCGATCAAGCCATACTCGCTGAACGGCTCGTCGGCGCTGCTGGTCATCAGGCTTTCAAACAGTTGACCGATGCCAACCACGGGTTGCCCTTTGATATTGAAAGGGTTAAAGGTATCGAAACTGCCAATTTCGGAGAAACGCGCCTCGCCACCCTTGGGCGCTTGAGGATTGACGTAATCGAGATGGGTGAAATCCGGGCCGTATTTCGGTTGACCATGTAGAGCGAGGCCATGCACCGGTTCGCCTAACGCGACCATCGACGACAGACTGACGCTCAATAGGAGAACGCCAGTCAGCCACGGAAGAAAACGGAATTTTGCGCGATTCATGCGGTATCCTTTACAGTCCGTCATTCATTAATAACCCGTTAAAACGATACCTAAATCCGATAGGAGTTCATTATGGGCTTTCTCGCCGGCAAACGCGCCCTGATTCTGGGAGTCGCCAGCAACCGTTCCATCGCCTGGGGCATCGCCCAGGCCATGCATCGGGAGGGCGCCGAACTCGCCTTGACTTATCAAAACGACAAGTTGCAACCCCGCGCTGAAAAAATGGCCGCCGAACTGGGCAGTGCGATCACCCTGCCCTGCGACGTGGAGCGTGACGCTGATATTGATGGCCTGTTCGAAGCACTCAAGCAGCATTGGGATGGATTGGATATTTTGGTCCATTCCATCGCCTATGCACCGCGCGAGGCGCTGGAAGGCGATTTTCTCGAAGGGATCAGCCGGGACAATTTCCGCATCGCCCACGACATCAGTTCCTACAGCTTCGCGGCGCTGGCCAAAGCGGCCCGGCCCTTGATGCAAGGTCGGCGGGGATCGCTGATCACTATGACCTATCTGGGCGGAGTGCGGTCGGTGCCGAATTACAACGTCATGGGTTTGGCCAAAGCCAGCCTGGACGCCAACGTGCGCTATCTGGCGCAAACGCTGGGGCCGGAAGGAACGCGGGTCAACGCGATTTCCGCCGGGCCGATTCGCACCCTGGCGGCGTCCGGTATTAAGAACTTCCGCAAGATGCTGGACACTTTCGAACACGTTGCACCGCTGCGTAAGTGCGTGACCATCGAGGAAGTCGGTAATACCGCGGCGTTCCTGTGTTCCGATCTGGCATCCGGCATCACCGGCGAAATTCTCTACGTCGATAGCGGATTTAATACCGTCGCATTAGGGGCGATGGAATAGGGCATTTTCTACCCCCCAACCCTCCCCCCGCGAGGGGGAGGGAGTTTTACGTCGAGGGAGAGGGAGGAGCCATTCCTACAGCCGATCGCTGTACATCACGACCTTGGTCTTGACCCGCACACTGTCCAGCAGCCCCTCAAACTGTCCGGAACCCGTCTGCTGCGCCAGTTGTTGCGTCAGCATCTTACGCTCATCCTCGGTCAGATCATCCTTCTTCCCGGCTACGACCCGCGCTACGACCAGCACTGCCTGATCGCCATTGGCTAACACCGCCGAACCCAGAGTCACTTTTCCTTCTTCCGGCGACGGCAAACGAAATACGGTCTCCAGCACAGCGCTGTCAACGGATGGCGCGTCGCGGCCTATCAAGCCGGCATTCTTGAATTCGCCGCCGAACTCCTTAGCGAGTGCTTGCAAATGTTCACCTTGGACAGCTCGGGCTTTTAACGTTGCGATATCCTTAGCCAGCGCTTCGCGGGCCTGCTGCTCGCGCAAGATTTTGGCGATCTCCTCACGGGATTCTTCCAGGGTGCGCGGGGTTGCGTCCTTATATTCCTTGACCCGGAGCATCACGACATGCCCCGGCTCCAATTCGAGCGGTTCACTGTTCAACCCCCGCTTGCGTACATCCTCGCTGAAAGCGCTGTCAATGACCTTGGGCTGCTTGGCGATCCCCTCTCTCCCTTGACGATTGAACCAGTCGCTGTCCTGAATCGTTAATTCCAAGGTCTTCGCCGCTGGCTCCAGACTATCGGGATGTTCGTAGCCCAAGTTAGCCAGCATCTGGGTGATTTCGTAGAAACGATTTTCCGCCTGCTGTTGGCGCAGCTCCTGGGCGATGCTATCGCGGACTTCCTCGAACGGTTTGACCTGGGCTGGCGTGATGCTATCCAAGCGAAGGATGTGGAATCCGGACGACATCCGCACCGGTTCACTGACCTCGCTTGGCTTTTGCAACGCATACAGGGCATTCTCAAGGGCTGGATTGTCAAACATGCCTTTGCTGATTACACCCAGATCGCCACCTTCCACCTGACCGGACGGATCGGATCTAACCTCCTGCAACGCCTGATCGAAAGTCTTGGCGCCGGAGCGGATTTCACCGGCGATACGCTGTGCTCTGGTCTGAGCTTGATCGACCGCGGTCTGGGCAGCGCCGGGCGGCAGTTTGACCAGAATATGCGAAGCTGAGCGCTCCTCGGGCCGGCCATACTTGGCGATCTGTGCTTGATAGGCCGCCTGCAATTCATCCTCGCCAACCGTGATCGGGTTCGCAATGTTCGACAGTTTCAGTTCGATGAACTGTACACGCACTTGTTCGGGATTCACAAAGCGCTCCGCGTTCTTCGCGAAGTAGTTCTGGATGGCGACATCCTCCACCTTCACCTTGGCGACATACTGCGCCAGCGGCAACGTCAGCAAGTATACCTCCCGTTGCTGTTTGAGCAGCGCGATCAGTTGTTCCAGCTCCGTCGGCGTGGCCAGCGCTGAGGCGATCACCCCGTTTCGTAATTGTTCGGTCGCCAGCGACTGCCGCAGGCCCTCCTCGAACAGGGCAGCGGTATAGCCCTGATTGCGCAACAGCCGTTCGTATAGCTCCTTGTTAAAGCCACCACTCTGCTGGAAAACCGGCAGCGTTAGCAGTGCATTGCGCAACTGCTGGTCGCTGACCCGCATACCCTGATCGTTGATCAGTTGTGCGAGTACTCGTTCGTCGATCAATTGCCGCAATACATCCTGCTTTAAACGCGGTCCTTCGAGCAGGGCCGGGTCCATGTTATTGCCCATCATCGCTTGCAGGCGCTGCCGCTGTTGCTGATAGGCTCGCTGATATTCCTGCAGCGAAATCTTGCTGCCGCCCACAATAGCGGCGTCGACTGGCCCACCTCCCTCGAAGTAATAATTGATGCCCCACACGGCGAACGGGATAGTCAACAAACCGATAATGATGTAGGCGAACCAGCCTTGGGCGTGATCACGGATTTTTTGTAACATGGCGAATTACCCGGCTTCAAAGCGGATGATGGGGAAAAGTGGAATTCGGAACCATGCGGCGAACGCGCATAAAAAAAGGTGTCTGGACGACACCCCTGGAATATGGCGGAGCGGACGGGACTCGAACCCGCGACCCTCGGCGTGACAGGCCGATATTCTAACCGACTGAACTACCGCTCCGAACAGAAAATTATGACATTCACGGTCTGGAAAATCTGGAAGAATGTGGCGGAGCGGACGGGACTCGAACCCGCGACCCCCGGCGTGACAGGCCGGTATTCTAACCGACTGAACTACCGCTCCGGTATTGCAAACCGTGGTGGGTGCTGAGGGGCTTGAACCCCCGACCCTCGCCTTGTAAGGGCGATGCTCTCCCAACTGAGCTAAGCACCCTGGGAAAGAAGGTTACTTTATCGCATCCTTGAGTGTTTTGCCAGCCTTGAAAACCGGCGCTCTGCTCGCGTTGATTTCCATCGGCTCACCGGTTTTCGGATTGTGGCCGGTTCGCGCCGGACGCTCCCGCACGGAGAAAGTGCCAAACCCGGTGATGACCACCGAATCTCCCTCCTTGAGGGCCTTGCCAATCGCCGTGGTCATCGCGTCAATGGCCTTGCCTGCCGCCGCTTTGGGCAAATCGGACGTTTGCGCAACGGCCTCGACCAGTTCAGTCTTGTTCATAAGCCCTTTCCTTTGCAATGTTATCGGTTGTTGAGTAGGGACATCGCCCGGCATGATGCACGGAAGCCTGCACCTCGGGGAATCACAGCAAGGCTGCCTTATAACAGGGCGTTCAAAGCAGTGTCAATTAGCGCCTGAAAACATTCTTACTCAGTTTCAGTGGGCGCGCACGCCCTCCAGTGCGCTGCCTGGTTTGATCACCGCTTCCGTTACGGTTTCTGCAGTTTCGGTCGTTTCGCGGGGCTTAGGTTGCGGCAATGTCTGCAGAGCGATCTCCAATACCTGATCAATCCAGCGCACTGGCCGCACGTCGAGCTTGGCCAGAATATTCTCCGGAATTTCCGTCAAATCCTTGCGGTTTTCCTCGGGGATCACCACCGTAGTCACACTGCCCCGGTGAGCCGCCAGCAGTTTCTCTTTCAGTCCACCGATCGGCAATACCTCACCACGTAAGGTGATCTCGCCGGTCATAGCAACATTAGCCCGCGCCGGAATTCGGGTGAGTGCCGAGACCAGCGCTGTACACATACCGATGCCGGCGCTGGGGCCATCCTTGGGCGTTGCCCCTTCCGGGACGTGAATATGCACATCGCATTTCTGGTGAAAATCCGGATCAATACCCAGCGACTCAGCGCGGCTGCGCACAACCGTCATCGCGGCCTGAATGGACTCCTGCATGACTTCGCCCAGTTGGCCGGTATGGATCAGCTTGCCCTTGCCTGGCACCAGCGCTGCTTCGATGCTCAGCAACTCGCCACCGACTTCGGTCCAGGCCAATCCGGTCACTTGCCCGATTTGATCCTGTTCCTCGGCCAGACCGTAGCGGAATCGCCGTACCCCCAGATATTTCTGCAACATATCCGGCTGGATCGTGATTGCGCCCTCCACCGGTTTGAGCGTGACTTCCTTAACAACCTTGCGGCAAATCTTGGCGATTTCCCGCTCCAGATTACGCACTCCCGCTTCACGGGTATAAAAGCGGATGATATCGAGGAGGGTCTCATCGATGATCGCCAGTTCCCCCTTCTTCAAACCGTTGTCGGTGATTTGCTTGGGAACCAGATAGCGGGAGGCAATATTGAGCTTTTCATCTTCGGTGTAGCCGGGAATGCGAATCACTTCCATGCGATCCAGCAACGGCGGCGGGATGTTCAGCGAGTTGGCGGTCGCTACGAACATGACATCCGACAGATCGAAATCCACTTCCAGGTAGTGGTCGCTGAAGGTGTTGTTCTGTTCAGGGTCAAGGACTTCCAGCAGCGCCGATGATGGGTCACCGCGAAAATCCATCGACATCTTGTCGATTTCGTCGAACAGAAACAATGGATTGCGCACCTCGACCTTGGCTAAATTCTGGATAATCTTGCCTGGCAGCGAACCGATGTAGGTGCGGCGATGACCGCGAATTTCCGCCTCATCGCGCACTCCGCCCAGCGACATCCGTACAAACTTGCGATTCGTTGCACGGGCGATGGACCGTCCCAGCGAGGTTTTACCCACCCCGGGTGGCCCCACCAGACAGAGGATCGGCCCCTTGAGTTTGCGCGCCCGCTGCTGCACAGCCAGATATTCGAGAATCCGTTCCTTAACTTTTTCCAGCCCGTAATGGTCGGCTTCCAGAATACCCTCGGCTTCGACCAGATCCTGATGAATCTTGGTGCGTTTCTTCCAGGGAACGCTGACCAGCCAGTCGACATAGTTACGTACCACCGTCGCCTCGGCGGACATCGGCGGCATCATTTTCAGCTTATTGAGTTCCGCCTTAGCCTTGTCCTTGGCTTCCTTGGGCATTCCGGCTTTCTCGATCCGCTGGGCCAGATCCTCAATTTCGTTCGGCACATCCTCCAGATCGCCCAATTCCTTCTGAATGGCTTTCATCTGCTCATTCAGATAGTACTCGCGCTGGGTTTTTTCCATCTGCTGTTTGACGCGCGAGCGGATGCGCTTTTCGACCTGGAGGATGTCGATTTCACCTTCCACCAAGCCGAGCAGATGTTCAAGACGTTCCTGCAAGTCCTGAATTTCCAGAATCTTCTGTTTCTCGTCCAGCTTGAGCGTCATGTGCGCGGCGATGGTGTCGGTCAGCCGAACCGGGTCTTCAATCCCGGAAATCGACGCGAGGACTTCGCTGGGAATTTTCTTGTTGAGCTTGACATATTGATCAAAAGCACCCAGCAACGAACGCACCAGCGCATGGACTTCCGGCGACTCACTCGCTTCGGGATTCGCTTCCAGCAACGACACACTGGCGATGAAACAGGCTTCGGTTTCGGTGAAGCGATGAATACGCACCCGCTGGCTGCCCTCCACCAGCACCTTGACCGTACCATCCGGCAGCCGCAGCAACTGCAACACGTTCGACAGGGTGCCGATGTCGTACAAATCTCCAGTTTCGGGGTCGTCGACCTCGGCGCTCCGCTGCGCGATCAGCACGATGCGTTTGTTGCTCTGCATGGACAAATCAAGCGCGTGGATGGATTTCCCCCGACCAACGAACAGGGGAATGACCATGTGTGGATAAATCACGACATCGCGCAGTGGCAAAACTGGCATTGATGCCGGGCTGAGCAAACGCTCGGGCTTGGCGTTCTGCTTCATCAATTTCTCCACGGCGAACCGGATGGGTGAGTCGACGATGACGGAGGGCGGTTTTCAGGTATCGTGCCCGACTGCCCGCCGCTCGACGCTTTCGTAGACGAAATAGGGTTTGGCGTGACCTGTAACGACGGAGTCATCAATGACCACCTTGCAGACATTTTGCATACTGGGCAGGTCATACATCGTATCCAGTAGAATTTGCTCAAGAATAGTTCTGAGACCGCGTGCGCCGGTCTTGCGTTCCATGGCCCGGTGCGCCACGGCCTTCAGGGCTTCATCGCGCAGCTCCAGTTCGCTGCCTTCCATCTCGAACAGCTTTTTGAACTGCTTGACGATCGCGTTCTTCGGTTCGGTCAGAATCCGCACCAGGGCGTGTTCGTCCAGTTCAGTTAACGTCGCCACCACCGGCAATCGCCCGACAAACTCCGGGATCAGGCCGTATTTGATCAGGTCTTCCGGCTCGACCTCCATCAGCACTTCACCGACGTTCTTGCTATTGTCCTTGCTTTTCACGTCAGCGGAGAAGCCAATGCCGCCCTTTTCCGAACGGCTGCGGATCACCTTGTCCAGCCCGGCGAACGCCCCGCCACAAATAAACAGGATATTGCTGGTGTCGACCTGCAAAAATTCCTGCTGGGGGTGCTTGCGCCCGCCCTGTGGCGGCACCGAGGCGGTTGTCCCTTCAATCAGTTTGAGTAGCGCCTGCTGCACCCCTTCGCCGGAAACGTCACGGGTGATCGAAGGGTTATCCGATTTGCGGGAGATCTTGTCGATTTCGTCGATGTAGACGATACCCGTCTGCGCCTTCTCGACATCGTAGTCACACTTTTGCAGCAACTTTTGAATGATGTTCTCGACATCCTCGCCGACATAACCCGCTTCGGTCAGGGTGGTGGCGTCAGCGATGGTGAACGGAACATTCAACAGACGGGCGAGGGTTTCAGCTAACAGGGTCTTACCCGAACCGGTGGGGCCAATCAGCAGGATATTGCTCTTGGCGACTTCGATGTCCGGGTCCCGGCTACCCCGGTTGGTCCGTTGCAACTCCAGCCGCTTGTAGTGGTTATAGAGCGCGACCGACAGCACTTTCTTGGCGCGTTCCTGGCCAATGACATATTCATCAAGAACCTGGTTGATGTCGTGCGGTTTGGGCAACCGACTGGCGGCGGGAGGCGCATTTTCCTCCATCTCCTCACGAATGATGTCATTGCACAGTTCAACGCACTCATCGCAAATGAACACGTTCGGTCCGGCAATCAGCTTGCGCACTTCGTGCTGACTTTTGCCGCAAAACGAACAATACAGCAGTTTATCGTGGTCACTGCGGTCACTGCGATCTCTAGCCATCATGCCATCCTCATCATCGAGCGGTCGTGGAAGCCAGTGGCCCCGAATGGAATCAGGTCGTTGCCGGGAGGCGCTGGCTTAGTACGGCGTCGATCAGGCCGTATTCGGCAGCCTCAGCGCCGCCCATGAAATTGTCGCGGTCGGTATCGACAGCGATCTTTTCCACCGGTTGACCCGTGTGCCGAGCCAGAATGCGGTTGAGCCGATCCCGAACCAGCAGGATCTCCCGGGCGTGGATATCGATGTCGCTGGCCTGACCCTGGAACCCGCCCAAGGGCTGGTGAATCATGATGCGCGAGTGCGGCAGGCAGAACCGCTTGCCCGCCGCGCCACCAGCCAGCAACAACGCGCCCATGCTGGCCGCCTGGCCGACGCACATAGTGCTGATATCCGGCTTGATGAACTGCATAGTGTCATAGATCGCCAGACCAGCGCTGACCGAACCGCCGGGCGAGTTGATATAGAGATGGATGTCTTTGTCCGGATTCTCGGCCTCGAGAAACAGGAGTTGGGCAACAATCAGATTGGCGCCGTAATCCTCGACCGGCCCGACCAGGAACACTACCCGCTCCTTCAGCAGTCGGGAGTAAATGTCATAGGCCCGCTCGCCGCGTGCGGTCTGCTCGACGACGATCGGGACAAGGTTGAGCGCCCGGGTCGTGGCGGCGGAAGCGTAGGAGTCACTCATGGGGGGCAGGCTCCGGATCGAGTTGCACCGCAGCATCCTGTTCGTCCGGTGCAGAAAGTTCTGGCACTCCCGGAATGACCGGTCGTTGAGGATTCATGATCTCGGCAAAGGTACTGGCCTTTTCCGTAACTTGCGCCCGCTCCAGCAGCCAGTCCACAATCTGATCTTCCAGCGCCAGGGCGCGCGCATTTTCCATCATCTGCGGGTCCTGCTCATACGCACGGATGACTGCCTCGGGTTCCTGATAGGCTGCTGCCTGCGCTTCCAGAATTTCGCGCACCCGCTGCTCATCGACCTGGATGCCCTCCCGCTTGACCAGTTCGGACATCAGCAGGCCCAGTGCGACCCGGTGGTAGGCTTGGGCGCCGAACATCTGAGCTTTAAGCTGCTGCTTCTGTTCATTGGAGAGTTCATTCGGGAATTGCAGTTGGCTTGCCAGATTTTCAATTTCGACCGCAACCAGCGCACGCGACAAGGGAACACGATTGGCTTGGAACAAGCCTTGGGTCACTTGGCGTTTGATGATCGCTTTGATGCTGTCACGTAAATTGCGCTTCATGTTATCCAGCAGCGATTCACGCAAGGCCGCTAAGCCACCTTCCCGGATATCAAATTTTTCGGCGAAGGCATCATCCACTTCGGGCAGCGTCGCCTCCTCAACGGAGTGCAGCCTGATCTGGAAATGGGCTGTTTTGCCAGCAAGGTCTTTGTTGGGATAGCTGTCGGGGAGCGTAAAATCGAATTTCGCCTCCGCACCCGCATTCAGACCCAACAATCGCTCTTCGAAATCCCTAAAGAGCGTCTTTCCATCTAGGACGAACTCCGCATTTTCGCCCTTGCTACCCGGAAATTCCTGACCGTCAATTTTGCCTTCGAAATCGAGGCGAACTCGGTCTTTCTGACCGGCTGGACGTTCCACTGTGCTCCAGACTGCCTGTTGCCAGCGCAGGTTTTCGATCATGTCGTCCACATCCTGCGCGGTAACTTCCGTGACCGGTCGCACGACCTGGATGGTCTCGAATCCCGTCGGATCGACCTGAGGCGCCACTTCAAAGGTGGCGGAATACTCGAAATCCTCTCCCTCGGTCAATGGCTTAGGTTCGATATTGGGTTGACTCAGCGGATTGAGATTTTCCTGGGTCAATGCCTGGCGCAGGCTGTTTTCCATCAATTCGCCGACGGTCTCAAGCCAGGCCTGCTGCCCATATAACTGCTTGATCACTTTGAGCGGTACCTTGCCCGGACGAAAGCCGTGGACTTTGACCTTCCGGGACAGGGTCTGCAGCCGGCTCTGGATTTCCGTAGCGACCGTTTCGGCGGGCACCCGCACGGTAACCCGGCGTTCCAGAGCGCTCAGCGTCTCAACTGAAACCTGCATCGATGCACCTCAAAAATCAGTTCAATCGTTATCGTGTTGGCCAACCTGCCGACAGGATTTTCTGCGCGCTGATCGAGGCGCGGGCCGGGGCCATGTTTCCTGAATGTACGGCGTGGATGGTGCGAAAGGAGAGACTCGAACTCTCACGGGTTGCCCCACTGGAACCTAAATCCAGCGCGTCTACCAGTTCCGCCACTCTCGCAAGAGGACGCGGCTCGCGGCGAAAATCGGCAAAGGCTCTTCGCCAACGGCTACCATTGGTGAACAGTATACAAGACAGAGTCCGACCCGGCACAGAAATCCGCTGACGGCACTGCTCGAATCGGTTAACAGCAGGAGAAGAAATAACAGGCACTGGGAGATGTGATGAAATGGTGGGCCGTGTAGGACTCGAACCTACAACCAATTGATTAAGAGTCAACTGCTCTACCAATTGAGCTAACGGCCCAATAACGGTTGCGCATGGAACCAGAAAACGCTCCAGAACGCAAGTGTGCGTTGGGGTGGACGATGGGACTCGAACCCACGACGACCGGAATCACAATCCGGGGCTCTACCAACTGAGCTACGCCCACCATTAAACTTCTACAAACAGGTCTGACCGGGTGGCGCGCCCGGCAGGACTCGAACCTGCTACCCTCAGCTTAGAAGGCTGATGCTCTATCCGCATGAGCTACGGGCGCGGAGTCATCTTGTCGCCGCTGTACCCGCGCAATGGTCGGGGTAGAGGGATTCGAACCCACGACCCCCTGCTCCCAAAGCAGGTGCGCTACCAGACTGCGCTATACCCCGTTGCTGCGTGCTTCTTTGCGGGAAAAGAGATTCTATTTTCAAAACCCCGCCAGCGTCAAGCCAGTTTTCATTCCCGTCGCCAGAGGGTTCCCTTCGTTGTGTCCTCCAACACAATACCGGCGTCCTGCAATACCGTGCGAATACGATCCGCCTCCGCCCAGTTTTTTGCTTGGCGGGCAGCGGTGCGTTCGGCGATCATCGTTTCGATGCGTTCAGGCGGATACTCTTCGCTCAATGACTCAACAGTTTCAACGCTTTCCCCACCTTGCAGGAACGCTTCGGGATCGGCCTGTAACAAACCCAGCCATTCGCCCAGTTGTCGCAGAGTAGCGCCCAACTGAGCGGCTGCCGTTTCATCCTCGACTCGCAAGCGGTTGATTTCACGCGCTAATTCAAATAACGCTGCCAAGGCTTCAGGGGTATTGAAATCGTCGTCCATCGCTTGTTCGAAGCGCAGTTTCCAAGTTTCGTCGATGGGCGCATCGGTGATTGGCAGACCGCGCAGGGCGGTATACAGCCGGGTCAGCGACGCCTTGGCGTGGTCGAGGTTTTCATCAGCGTAGTTCAGCGGCCCTCGATAATGGCTGGACAAAATAAAGAACCGCACGACTTCCGGCGGATAACGGCGCAACACCTCACGCACGGTGAAGAAATTGCCCAGCGATTTGGACATTTTCTCGTTATCCACCTGGACAAAGCCGTTGTGCATCCAGACGTTGACGTAGCGCTGACCGCTGGCGGCTTCGGACTGGGCGATCTCATTCTCGTGGTGCGGGAATTTGAGATCCATGCCGCCGCCGTGAATGTCGAAATGCTCGCCCAGGCAGCGGGTGGACATGGCGGAACATTCAATATGCCAGCCGGGCCGACCCGAACCCCAGGGCGAAGGCCAGCTCGGTTCGCCGGGCTTGGCGGCTTTCCACAGCACGAAATCCAGCGGATCATCTTTGGCTTCTTCGACCTCAATCCGTGCGCCGGCCCGCAAATCGTTCAGTTTCTTGTTCGCCAATTGTCCGTAGCGGTCGAAGCAGCTCACGTCGTAATACACATCGCCGCTGCTGCCGACGTAGGCATAACCCTTGGCCAGCAAGGTCTCGATCATCGTGATGATGTCAGCCATCGCCGCCGTAGCGTGCGGTTCCTGCGTCGGCGGCAGAATGCCGAGTGCGTCCAGGTCTTCATGCATGGCTTGGATAAAACGGTTGGTCAAGGCATGGAAATCTTCACCGTTTTCCTGAGCGCGGCGGATGATCTTGTCGTCGATGTCGGTGATATTACGCACATAGGTGACGTCATAGCCCTTGACCCGCAGCCAGCGCAGCACGATATCGAAGACCACCATGACTCGGGCGTGACCGACATGGCAATGGTCGTAAACCGTCATCCCGCAGACGTACATCCGTACTTTGCCCGGCTCGATAGGGCGGAATTCTTCTTTTTGGCGGGTCAGGCTGTTGAAAATCTGGAGCATGGCAGGGTCTCTTGAGCGAAAGGGCGTAATAGTCAGCTACTTTTACTGTGCCAGCTTAGTGAACAGTTGATCAAGCTGCGGGTTACTGGTGATCAGCAGTAACTGCTTGATCGTCGCTGTCTGGTTGATTTCCAGCCGCGCAAAGTATTCGCCGCCGGCAGGCGAGGTCTGCTTGCGGATCAACTGGATACGCCCGAACAAATGCCCCTGTTGCTCCGCAAAACGCGCTAATCCTGTGGCCTTCTCGAAGTTGTCGGCCAGACTGGGATCGTGGGGTTCCAGAATGTCGACGGTGAAATCTGCGCCGGTTTGGCGAACCATCACCAGATCCGGGAACATCGGGCGCGCTGCACCGCCCGTGTGATAGGGAATTTCCAGTGACCATGGCTTGCGGTCTACATTGCGCAGCCAGCCGACGACCGAGGCATTGGCCAATTCTTCCTGCAACACCCCGGCTTCCCATGAACCGAGTTCCGCACGGAATTGACCGTCATTCTCCACGTACAGGTGCCGCTCCCGGAGGGGCGCGGTGGGCAGCCGGCGAAAGTCGATGGTTTCGGGCAAACGCCAAGGTATAGCCTGCGGCTGGACGGTCGCCAACCGTAATTTTTCATAGACCGCGCGCCGCTGTTCCCTGAGCTTGCCAATGGCTTTTTTATGCGCATCGTACAGTGCGTCAAAGGCCCGATCGGCGGTGGACTCCAGCGCCATCATCGCCGGGCGATGGCGCGCCAGGGCAATCACTTCGACCTTGACCTTCAGCGCATCGCGGTCGGCGTGGGCTTGCCAGTAAGTGTGATGCAGCCCATGGCTCAAGGCGCGGCCGGCTTCTTCAAACAACCGGTCGATGTCCACTTCCGAAGCCGCGATAGAGTAATCGGCTTCGAGTTCGGTGATGTCCGCGCCGTTTTGCACGGCGAGTGTTTTCAAGCCCACCTGCGTCATGGCCTGTTCAGTCGCGGCGAACGGACCCTCGGCTTTCATCACGGCGAGTTGATCGCCCATCCAGGCGATAATCTGCTGTTTGGCGCGGTCCCAGGCGGCATCATCGATTTCGTCCAGGGTCAGGCTGCGGGAAATCGCCATGAACCGCCGCAGCGGGCTTTGGACGCGGGCGGCGTTGACGCGGTACGTGACCAGCGAGGCCAGCGCGGCGAAGAGCGCTTCAGCGCCTTCCCGCCGGCGGAGTACCACCAGTTCACGGCTGGAGCCGGTTTCGGACGGCGGCACCTCTTCAACATTGTGCAGTGAATCGATCACGCTGAGGACCGCCGCCGTGTCGAAGTACGGCAGGAACAGATGCACATCGTTCAGCGCCGCATCCCGCTCAATGCGCCGGGCGAGCGGCGTGCGCACCATCCGCCCGAGCAGTTGCGCGATGTAGGTGTGGTCTTCGGCGCGACGGAACGACATCATCACTTCGGCGCGTGGGCAGTCCCAGCCGGTGGACAGGCTGGTTTTGAAGAACACCACGCCGATGTTCTTGTCGGCAGCGATACGCGAGGCGTCCACCTTGCGCAATTTTCGACCGCCGATATCCAGGTCGCCAGCGTCATGCATGGCGTGCGCCGCTTCGTCTTCATGGAGCGGGCGACCCAGGGCGCGTTCGATCACGTCCAGCGCATCGGTCAGGCTGGTTTTGGTGAGTTGTTGATCAGTGCCGTTTTCGATCTGCACGACCAGCGCTGGCCAAACGGTCTGTTCCTTTTCTGCTTCGCAATAGCGCTTCCAGCCGTGGGTCATCTGCGCCCAGCGGCGCGTCGCTTCTTCCAGCAACGCCATTTCCGCCGTGGTGGCTGAATCGGGGTGATGGATCAGGATGCGGTCTTTGAGCAGCCCCGACTGGCGCACGTCATCCGGGGGAATAGCGACCTTGTGGACGGTATGGGGGGCGTGTTCCAGCAGGTCCATGAAGCGCTTGGGCGTGGCCGAAACGCCGATCACCAGCGGCATTTTGACCAAGCCGACTTCGGGGTAGCCCAGCAGAAAGCGTTGCATCAGCGTCTGGGCTTCTTTGGCGCCACGACCGCTGGCCATCCCCCGGTGCGCCTCGTCGATGACCACATAGAAACGGTCAGGCTTGGCCTGGGCAGTATTGCTCAACGTGGTCCAGAGGGAATACTGGCGGCCGTCGCCGACTTTGGTCAGTCGTTTGTCGTTGCCCAGTTTCTGCGTGTTGATGAAATACACCCGCCCGCCCGGCAGTTGTTCGGCGTCGAACGTGGCGTCAATCGGGATGAGCTGATGGACCCGGTAGATGCGATCCGACTGGCTTTCGATCTTGAGCCGGGTTTGCTCGTTGAGTTCGGGCATATCCGATACCCACAGAATGACAGCATTCGGTTGCGGCAACCAGTCCAGCGGCCAGGCCAGTTGCTCGTCGGGCTGGTCGAGAAGGGCCTCGAACAGCGCCGTCATGATGACGGTTTTGCCGCTGCCCGTGGGGGCGGAAAAGGCGAGAGCTTGCGGGTTGTGGTAGTGTCCCTCAACTGCCTTGATGAACGTCGTTGTCGAGAGGTGGAAACAGGTGCTCGATCGTAGCCAGAGTGTCCAAGAAGGAGGCGGGCACGCGATAGGACAGCAACTCGGTGGTCGTCCAC